>NZ_JAELVQ010000001.1 GCF_016428595.1 Snuella sedimenti
ATATTCACATTTATATATAACATGACTAAGTTTCTTATATTTGTTCATAGTACAAATATAGGCATAGCCTTCAGAACATGACCACCAGCAAAGCAGGTGGTTTTATAAGATGAAATAAAATCCAACTAGTTATTACTAACTAATTGGATTTTCCCTGTGACCGCGGAGGGATTCGAACCCCCAACCCTCAGAGCCGAAATCTGATATTCTATCCAGTTGAACTACGCAGCCATTATGTTTATAATATTTAAGACAATTGCTGTTTTACGATGTTAGAAATAGTCTTACCATCCGCTTTTCCTGCTAATTCTTTGCTAACAATCCCCATAACCTTCCCCATATCTTTCATGCCTTGAGCACCAACATTAGCAATTACTCTTACAACAACTTCTTTAATAGCGTCTTCGCCTAAAGCTTCAGGCAAGAACTGACTTATTACTTCTGCCTCTGCCAATTCTGGAGCAGCTAAATCCTCGCGCCCTTGGTCTAAATAAACCGCAGCACTATCCTTACGTTGTTTTACCTGCTTTTGAAGTATTTTAAGTTCTTGTTCTTCCGTTAACTCTGCCTGAGCTCCACTTTCTGTTTGCGCAAGTAAGATGGCCGATTTCACAGCCCTTAAAGCCGTTAAAGCTGTTTGATCTTTAGCCTTCATGGCTGCTTTTAGCGCCCCCATTATGTCTTGTTGTAAACTCATAATTATACGTTGTAAAGTAGCTGCGAATATAAAAAATAGATTGTTGCTTACATAAAGAATATTGCAAAAAATCCTTATTTAACAAAAAACCCGATAAGCTGAGGGAAACTTATCGGGAATCATAACTAAGTAAGGTCAGTGTATTTTTTAATCGACGTTATCGTGCAAAAAGGAATTATTGCTTCTTAATTGAATATCGTCATTGTCATCAACACCAATACTCGTCCTTGAGATATCAGTTTCAGAGGAATGTTTTGCATCCTCTAAATTAACGCCTTGTCGCTTATAGGCAGGTATCTTTTCAATATCATCAATTTTCGCATTGTTGAATTTATAATTGAAGTCCTTCATCTTTCTTCTGCGCTCTGCAGCGCGCTCTTTAAGCATATCGGATATAGGACTGTTCATTGGATCCACCTCGTCTGTTGGTGCCTCCTCTACCTCTTGTGGTTTCTCTAATTGTTTCTTTTCAAATACGATATCACTAGACTCCAGATCTTCCAAAGTTTTCTTTGCTTTAATCTGTTTTCTGGTAGTAGTAGATTCCAACTCAATATAGTCATCTAAAGCATAACGCACCTCTCCTTGTTCGTTAGATTCTGTAACTGTTATAAGTTCTATATAATCTTTTACGGGAATCTTCTTTATACTATCGTTAATAGCTTTTGATTCACTAACATCTTCTTTCTCGGTATTTTCTTTAGTCGGACTTATTGGCATATCAAAAGTTAAGGTAATTTGTTGTTCTTCTTCAACATCAACTTTTTCTATATTCGACATTCTTGTTACCGGCTTTATTACAAAGTCTTCATCTTCCTGATAATTAGCCTTAACTTCATCATAAACCACATCGATATTTTTAATAACTTCAGATGTAGGTACTATGCTATCATCTTTAGGTATTTTTACAGTAGATTGCTTATTCGAAACATTATTTTCGGGTGTACCAAACTCTAAGTCTTCCGAATCTACATCTAAAGTATGCCTAACAATTGGAGGGTCTTTTTTCTTCTCCAGTTCTATAACCGGTGCAATAATAACCGGATCCTTTTCGGCGGCACTTAGTTCTTTATCTTCAGTAAGCGAATGGATTACTTTCTTTGTTTCTGTGTTAGAAATTTCATCTTGTTGTTCTACATTAAAACCAGTAGCTATAATAGTTACAGCAATGGACTCTTCAAGCGATTCGTCTTCACCAACACCCATAATAATATTAGCGCCGTGTCCTGCTTCATTTTGAATATGATCGTTAATCTCACCTATTTCATCAATGGTTATTTCCTGAGCTCCAGAAACAATAAGCAGTAATACGTTTTTGGCTCCTGTAATTTTGTTATCGTTCAGCAATGGTGAGTCTAACGCCTTACGTATCGCCTCTTGCGCACGATTTTGACCAGACGCCAAGGCAGACCCCATAATAGCAGTACCACTATTGCTTAATACGGTTTTAGCATCACGTAAATCGATGTTTTGTGTATAGTGATGGGTAATAACTTCGGCTATACCACGAGCAGCAGTAGATAGCACTTCATCTGCTTTTGAGAACCCAGCCTTAAAGCCAAGGTTACCATAAACTTCACGAAGCTTATTGTTATTTATTACGATTAAAGAATCGACAACATTGCGTAAGTTTTCAATTCCTTTTTGAGCTTGTTCTAAGCGCATCTTACCTTCAAACTGGAATGGCATGGTTACAATACCTACTGTTAAGATATCTAAATCTTTAGCCATTTTAGCTATAATAGGCGCTGCACCGGTACCAGTACCTCCTCCCATACCTGCGGTAATAAACACCATTTTTGTATTAGTATCTAGCATTTGGGAAATATCCTCAAAACTTTCAACAGCAGATTGCTCTCCTATATCTGGATTTGCACCAGCTCCTAACCCTTCAGTAAGATTAAGTCCTAATTGAATTTTATTAGGAACACCACTATTTTGAAGTGCTTGTGCGTCTGTATTGCAAATATAAAAATCTACTCCTTTTATACCTTGTTGGAACATATGGTTAATGGCATTACTACCACCACCACCAACACCAATAACCTTAATGACATTTGATTGATTCTTGGGCAAATCAAATGTTATGCTTTCGAATTCTTTTTTGCTGCTCATAAATTCTGTTTTACTGGTATTAATACTTTAATTTTTACTTTTCTTTTCAATGGATTTTTTATTCAGCGTTATCAAGAAAATCCTTGACACGTTCGGTTAACTTATCTAAAAAAGAGCGTCGCTCTTTAACGGGTTTCTCAATAATTTCCTCTTCTGGAACTTCATTATCATTAGCTTTAGCTGTCTCGGCTTCAGTTTCTACGCGTTTTCTTTCTTGACGTTTTAATCCGTCTAAAACCAAGCCTACAGCTGTAGCATACAGAGGACTTGTAATGTCTGCATCGCTATCGCCTGCCAAATGTTCGTTAGGATATCCTATTCGGGTATCCATACCGGTAATATATTCTACCAACTGTTTTAAATGCTTTAGCTGTGCCCCACCACCTGTTAAAACAATACCGGCTATTAATTTTTTCTTTTGTTCTTCGTGTCCGTAATTTTTAATCTCGACATATACCTGTTCAACTATTTCAACCACACGTGCATGAATAATCTTTGAAAGGTTTTTTAAGGTTATCTCCTTTGGCTCTCTACCTCTTAACCCAGGTATGGACACAATTTCGTTATCCTTATTTTCTCCGGGCCAAGCAGACCCAAACTTAATTTTAAGCAATTCTGCTTGCTTCTCAATGATGGAGCAACCTTCTTTTATATCTTCGGTAATGACATTACCTCCAAAGGGAATCACTGCCGTATGACGAATGATACCGTCTCTAAATATTGCCAGATCTGTAGTTCCTCCTCCTATATCGATGAGAGCTACACCTGCTTCTTTTTCTTCCTGACTTAAAACAGCATTAGCTGATGCCAACGGTTCTAAGGTAATGCCTTCCAGATTCAGTCCGGCACTTTGTACGCAACGGCCAATATTACGTATAGACGATACCTGTCCTACAACTACATGGAAATTTGCCTCCAAACGGCCGCCATACATCCCTATTGGCTCCTTAATCTCGGCCTGACCATCAACCTTATACTCTTGAGGCAACACATGAATAATCTCTTCACCGGGAAGCATCACCAATTTGTGTACCTGATTGATAAGTCGGTCTATATCATCATCATCTATAACATGCTCAGAGTTTGGTCTAGTAATGTAATCACTATGCTGTAAACTACGAATATGCTGCCCTGCAATACCAACGGTAACTCCTTCTATTTTCATATCGGCAGCGACTTCTGCCTCCTGAACAGCTTGCTGGATAGACTGAATGGTTTGTGTAATATTATTTACGACACCTCGGTGTACTCCTAAACTTTTGGATTTACCAATACCTAAAATTTCTAATTTGCCGTAATCATTTTTACGACCGATCATTGCCACAATTTTTGTGGTTCCTATATCTAATCCAACTGCTATATTATGCTCCATAGATTCATGCTTTGGTACACACTACTTGGTTATCAAATTGCAAATTGACTTTATTGTAATCATCAAGCGTTTTCTCTTTTAAACTTTTTTGATAAAACGCTTTTAGGTTATTTATTTTTTTGTCTAAATTCGTTACATCTCCTAATTGCACTAAAAACTTACATTGTCTAAGTTTTAAATAAATAGTCCTATCTGTACTCTGATGAATCTCAAAAACATTCTTTTCTAAGAAGGCATCATTTCTAATTTTACTTGCGATTTTATAAACGTTTTTTAAGTTATTTTTTTCAACAAAACCTGTTACAAGTGGCACTCTTGCTGAATAATTTGTTGACAATGGCATAAAAAGACCTTCATCATCGATATAGTAAGATGCATTCGTACTTACTCTAGCAATCGGGGTTCTTTGTTCAATATCAGCATTAAGTGTTCCATTAACAGTAACATACACTTCGGCAGTTTTAATCATTGGGTTAGAATTCAGGGCATTCTCCAACTTATTCAAAACTAAAGTTTCTTTGGCAACATTTTTAAGCCCCCCTCGATTTTGTATTAACAATTTACTAACAGTCTCATTCGTTATAAAAAGATTGTTTTCACCAATAAAAGTGACAACAGGTTTAGACACTTTTCTTGCTGCATTTCTATCGGAAGCAAAAGCATACAAAAACACTACTAAAAATAGCAACAAAATCATTTTTATGTATGTCCATTTACTTCGCAACACTGAATTCTTTTTTTATATGTTTAACTTGTTCTCCTATATCTCCGGCCCCAATGGTTAGAACAATTTGCGCTTTACTTTCACGAATTTTATCAAGCAACTCCAGTTTGTCCACCAATTGCTTGTTATTACTGTCAATCTTACCCAACAACCACTCCGATGTCACTCCTTCAATAGGCAATTCCCTAGCTGGGTAAATATCCAGGAGCATGACCTCATCAAACTGCGACAAGCTTTTAGCAAATTCATCAACAAAATCGCGTGTTCTGGTATACAAATGTGGTTGAAAAATTGCCAATACTCTTTTTTCTGGGTACATTTCGCGTACAGCCTGATATACTGCATTTATTTCTTCCGGATGGTGCGCATAATCATCTATAAACACCAGGTTTTCAGTTTTTATATGATAGCTAAAACGCCTTTTAACACCCCTATAAGACGCTAAAGCCTTGGCGAGCCGTTGGTAAGGGCAACCATATTCTACAGCCATCGCCAAAGCTATTAACGCATTTGACAAATTATGTCTACCGGGTAAGTTAAATTCTAAATCTTTAAGTATGGTTTTTGGTGTTTTTACATCAAAAACATAAGCTCCATTCTTTATTTTTATATTTTGGACCGAATAATCGGAGTCATCTTCTATTCCATAGGTAATACCTTGTAATGGCAGTCCATTTTTAATAAACAATTTACCTTTAGGTTTTAGTCTTTTTGAGAAGGCAACAAATGAGTCGTTCAAGGCATCGGCTTCACCATAAACATCCAAATGGTCTGCATCCATAGAAGTAATGCATGCAATATCGGGTGAAAGCGTTAAAAACGAACGATCGAACTCATCAGCCTCAACTACAGAAACCTCAGATCCGTTACTAATTAAATTTGAGTTGTAATTTTCACTGACGCCTCCTAAAAATGCCGTTAATGCAACATCACTCTCATACATTAAATGCCCCAATATACTTGTGGTTGTAGTTTTACCATGGGTACCTGCTATAGCCAAACAAAATGTATTTTGAGTAATTATCCCCAAAACCTGCGAGCGTTTTAAAACAACAAATCCTTGACTATTAAAATATTCAAATTCTTTATGGTCTTTAGGAACTGCCGGTGTATACACTACTAAAGTCGTTTTTTTATCAAGAAACGCATCTCCTATATTCTTAACAGCATCTTGAAAATGCACAGGAATACCCAACTTTTCCAAAGCATCTGTAATATCTGTTTGCGTTTTATCGTAACCTGCAACCTGTTTGTTATTAGCTTTAAAATAGCGTGCCAAGGCACTCATACCAATGCCCCCTATACCAACAAAATAGATATTATGTATACTGTTTAAATCCATTTACTATTTATTCAGAAGCTTTTCCACTTCGTCTGCTATTTGATTCGTAGCATTTATCAATGCCATTTTTTTTATATTGCCCCCCATTTGCTTTTGCATTTCGGAAGATGCTATAAGCTGTGAAAATTGATGTTCGAAATCAACTTCCAAATCTTTTTCCTGAATTAACATTGCCGCATCCTGTTCTACAATGGCCATTGCATTTTTTGTTTGATGATCTTCGGCCACATTAGGAGATGGTATAAATATTACTGGCTTACCTACAATACACAACTCAGACACCGAACTTGCCCCTGCTCGTGAAATGATTATATCAGCTGCCGCATAGGCATAATCCATATTATTTAAAAACGCATACACCTGGACATCCTTGGTATGGTTGTAAATTTTATACTGCTGATAGTACAGCTTACCACACTGCCATATTATTTGGACATTTTTAGTGTCCAAAAAATCTAATTCTTTCTCTATAAGCTCATTAACACGTCTAGCTCCCAAACTACCTCCCAATACGAGCAACGTATATTTTCCATGTTTTAAATTGAAAAAGTTCTTGGCTTCTACGGCCTTAGTATCAATATCCAACAGATCTTGTCTTACTGGATTACCCGTTTTTATAATTTTATCTTTAGGAAAAAAACGCTCCAAACCATCATAAGCCACACATATTTTGTCCACTTTCTTAGCCAATAATTTATTAGTTATTCCAGGAAATGAATTTTGCTCCTGTATTAAGCACGGCACATTATTGGATGCTGCCACTTGTAGCACAGGACCACTGGCAAAACCTCCAGTCCCAATTACCACATCTGGCTTAAAATCTTTAATAATTTTTCGAGCACTCCATAAACTGCTTATTAATTTAAACGGGAACATCATATTTTTTAACGTTAACCGTCGCTGAATTCCTGAAATCCACAAACCCTTGATAGCATATCCTGCCTGGGGTACTTTCTCCATCTCCATACGATCCTTAGCTCCAACAAACAAAAACGTCGCATCCGGGAATCGTTTTTTTAATTCGTTGGCTATGGCGATAGCTGGGTAGATATGCCCCCCTGTTCCACCTCCAGACAATATGATCTTATAACTCTTCATTTCTTTAATTCTTCCCTATAAGAAAAACAGTTTCTTTTAATTTTTTTTCTAAAACCCACAAGGCTAAAAAAACCTTGCAGGTTTTATCATTAGTCACTCACGTTATATCGTTTCCGTTAAAATCTCTAACGGATTATCTTCAAAACTTTCTTTTTCCCGTTCTTTAATCTCTTCCCGTTTTACACTTACGCTCAATACAATTCCAATTGCCAAACAGGTCATCCAAATAGAGGTTCCCCCGCTACTAATTAAAGGCAACGTTTGTCCCGTTACAGGAAACAATTCAACAGCCACTGCCATATTAATAAATGCCTGAAACACAATGGGCAAACCAACACCCAACACCAATAACTTCCCAAAAACCGTATCAGCTTTTTGAGATACAATAACAATTCTAAACAACAACCACATATACAAAATCACCAACACAAAACCGCCTATTAATCCGTACTCTTCAATAATAATGGCAAAAATAAAATCGGACGATGACTGTGGCAAAAAGTTCTTTTGAATACTTTTACCAGGCCCTACTCCTTGAATCCCTCCTGATGCTATGGCTATTTTAGCCTTTTCTATTTGATAATCTGCTTCTGTATCCTCTCCGTTAGAATAATTCTTAATTCTATTCTCCCAAGTAGTCACCTTTACATTTAAAGGCCCTGTAGTGAGTTTTGCTACCATGATAAAAAACACCAAAGCAACTACACCCAAACCAAATATAATTCCAAGATAACGCACAGGGTACCCTCCCAAGAACACCAATACTGCTACCATAGAAAACATAATAGCTGCTGTAGAAAAATTAGATGGCAAAATTAGAGCCAATACCAAAAACACCGGTCCCCATAAAGGCAACACAGATTCATTAAACGTAATCTTCCTATCTTTAATTTTTGACATATACCGAGCGACATATACCATAAGCACTACAAAGGCAAAAGTAGACGTCTGAAAAGACACGCCCACAATCGGAATTCGTATCCACCTACTGGCACTAGCCCCACCCATAACCGTACCTTGCAACATAGTAACTACCAACAGTACCAAAACAAAGGGAATCATTATTAATGACAAGCCCCTAAAGTAACGATAGGGTATTTTATGAACGCCATACATAATTACAAACCCCAAAAAGAGATGCATGAAATGCTTAACGAAAAACACAAAGGTATTCCCATCACCTGTATCGTAAGCCAAATCACTAGCTGCACTATAAACAGGTAAGAATGAAAAAATAGCCAATAACGCTGCTATTGCCCAAATTAACCGATCGCCTTTTATGTTTTTAAATACTGCTTGCACTTTTTGTCAATATATCATTATGTACGTATACTTTATTTTATTTACAAGTTCCTTACTGCTTCCTTAAACTGACGTCCGCGTTCTTCATAGTTTTCGAACAAATCAAAACTTGCGCATGCTGGCGACAACAACACATTATCACCACTCTCTGCTATTTTATAAGCAATCTTTACGGCTTCTGACATATACTGGGTCTCCACAATAACATCAACCATATTACCAAAAGTTTGCATAAGCTTTTCGTTATCCGCACCTAAACAGATAATTGCTTTTACCTTTTCATTTACAAACGAGAATAACTCTTCATAATTGTTTCCTTTATCTTCTCCACCTACAATCCAAACAGTAGGCGCATCCATACTCTCCAGAGCATAGTATGTGGCATTTACATTGGTTGCTTTAGAGTCATTTATATATTGCACTTTATTTATCTTCAAGACATGTTCTAACCTATGCTCAACTGCTTGGAAGTTTTCCAAACTTTCTCGAATGGTTTGTTTTCTTATCTTTAATAAGTGCGCTACAGCCGAGGCTGCCATAGCATTTTTAACATTGTGTTTCCCTTCTAATGTCAGGTTTGTTGTTGGCATAATTATATAATTGTTATCTATTGTTATTTTAATATTTTCTTTTTCTAAACACACACCATTTTCTACAATTTGTGTTAACGAAAATGGTACTAATGTTGATTGAACTGGATGTTTTTTTAACCAATTAACTATTACTTCATCATCTGCATCATAGATTAAAAAATCATCTTTTGTCTGATTTTCGGCAATTCTAAATTTTGACGCGATGTAATTTTCAAATTTGTAATCGTATCGATCTAAATGATCGGGTGTAATATTGGTAATTACCGCTATGCTTGGTTTAAAATCAACGATATCGTCTAATTGAAAACTACTAATCTCCAAAACATAATTTGGAAAATCATCTTCTAAAACCTGCTTAGAAAAACTATGTCCTATGTTACCAGCTAATCCAACTTCAAGCTCTTGTTTTAAAATATGATGCGTTAACGTAGCCGTAGTCGTTTTACCATTGCTCCCCGTAATGCCAATAATTATTGCATCAGTATATTTAGCAGCAAATTCTATTTCGGACACTACCATAATACCTTGTTCTCTAATTTGTTTTAACAAAGGCACTTTATCTGGAATCCCTGGGCTTTTCATAACGATATCTGCACTCAGAATCTTTACTTCAGAATGCATACCTTCCTCCCACTCAATCTCATTATGTATAAGAACGTTCTTATATTTTTCTTTAATCATTCCCTTATCGGACACAAAAACGTCATAGTTTTTTGCCTTCCCCAGAAGCGCTGTTCCAATACCGCTTTCTCCTCCTCCTAATACGACAAGTCGTTCTATTTTAGATTTACGATTCACGATATACGATTTCTCATTGTTTTTATTGAGGAGACAATGATAAACAATAACTCATTTGCTTCTCCATGTAACCTTTTTATCTCAAAATGCTCCTTATTGTCAACTTCTAAAAGCAACTCAAGGAAGTACATACTTTCATCAGCCTCCTCTTCAACAATTTTTAACTTATTTATAAAATCTGCTTCAGATTTCGCTCCTACCGAACTAGAACTTCTAATTAATTGATTACAAAAAGCATTAAATTCTCTTGACACTGGAAACTTAGTACACAGATTCCAGTAATCTGTTGCAAATTTTTCAGTTCTATTTTTTAAAGCTTCCTTCATTTATTAATTCGTAACTCTAACATCGTATATCAAAACTCATATTATCTGATCTTCAATGTGACAATTGATATAATTGCCAACAAGATTCCAACAATCCAAAAACGGGTCGTTATCTTACTTTCATGATATCCTGATTTCTGGAAATGATGATGCAGCGGAGCCATCTTAAAAATGCGACGCCCTTCACCATATTTTCTCTTGGTATATTTAAACCAACTTACCTGCATTACCACCGATAGATTTTCTGCCACAAAAATGCCACACAATACAGGTATTAACCATTCCTTTCTAACCGCTATGGCAATAACCGCAATAATACCTCCTATAGTCAAACTCCCAGTATCACCCATAAACACTTGTGCTGGAAATGTATTGTACCATAAGAACCCTATAAGGGCTCCTGCAAAAGCCGCAATGTAAATAGTGATTTCCTCTACCCGCGGGATATACATAATATTCAAGTAATCTGAAAAAATAATATTACTGGAAACCCATGCAAAAATCCCAAGTGTAAGCACAATAATAGCCGAGGTTCCAGCAGCCAAACCATCAATACCATCAGTAAGATTAGCGCCATTGGAAACGGCTGTCACAATAAGAATAGTAACCAAAATAAAGATGATCCAAGCATACTTACCTAAACTAGGGTGTATCCATGTAATAATATCGGAGTAATCAAATTCATTTCCTTTTACAAAAGGGATGGTTGTTTTTGTGGAATGTATTTCGGAGCCAAACAACTTTGAAGGCGCAGCGTTTGCATCGGCCTTTAATATTTGTTGCTGCTCTACTAATGGCAATTTTTCCTTTATAGTTACGTCTGAATGAAAAAACAAGGTCGCACCAACAATAACTCCCAAGCCTACTTGCCCAAGTATTTTAAAGCGTCCTTTTAGACCTTCTTTATCGTTTTTAAACTTCTTAATATAATCATCAATAAACCCTATCGTCCCCATCCAAAGGGTTGTAACTATTAAAAGTATAATGTATACATTCTCCAACTTAGCTAACAAAAGCACTGGAATTAAAGTAGCAAGGATAATGATAATCCCACCCATAGTAGGTGTACCAGCTTTTTCTACCTGACCTTTTAATCCAAGATCCCTAATAGTCTCACCTACCTGTTGTTTTTGTAAAAAACGAATGATGCGTTTTCCGTAAATGGTTGAAATAAGCAAAGATAAAATCATTGCAAAAGCTGCCCTAAAGGTTAAAAAACCGAAAAGGGAAGCCCCTGGTAACTGAAATTGTTTTTCTAAATACTCGAACAAGTAATACAACATTGGCTTTAAACTACTTTTCTAATTGTTTTAAAAATTCCTGAACGATCTTGTAATCATCAAAATCAACGCGTTCTCCTTTTATCTCCTGATAGGTCTCATGCCCTTTACCCGCTATAAGGATGATGTCGTTTGGCTGTGCCATTTGACAGGCCACCTTAATCGCTTGCCTCCTATCTGCAACAGTTAAAATCTTTTTAAAATTTTGGGGCTCAACGCCAGCCTCAACCTCTTTTAAAATAACTTCAGGCTCTTCGCTTCTAGGGTTATCGCTTGTAAACACAACTTTGGTGCTTAATGCCGAAGCTATATGTCCCATTTTTGGTCTTTTTGTCTTATCCCTATCACCACCACAACCAACAACGGTTATTAAATCCTCATTTTTGGTACGTATACTATTAATGGTCTCCAATACATTTTTAAGCGCATCGGGTGTGTGCGCATAATCCACAATAGCCGTTATCTTTTCATCTGAAATAAAATATTGAAAACGGCCACTTACACTTTCCAGCAAGCTCAACAGACGAAGTATTTCTTCCTTTTCAAGCCCCAACAGTTCTGCTGTTGCATAAATAGCTAATACATTGTAGGCATTGAAACTCCCGATAAGTCTAGTCCAAACTTCGCTATCATTGATTTTTAACAACAGCCCGCTAAATTGATTTTCTAGTATTTGCGCCCTAAAATCGGCATAGTTCTTTAATGCATAGGTAAATTTCTTGGCCTTGGTATTTTGAAGCATCACCAAACCGTTTTTATCGTCTACATTAACCAATGCAAACGCTTTTTTTGGCAACGCATCAAAAAACGATTTTTTCACATCCCTATATTCCGCAAAAGTGTTATGGTAATCTAAGTGATCATGGGACAAATTGGTAAATATACCTCCTTCAAAACATAAGCCTTCTGTCCTGCTTTGATGTATCCCATGGGAACTCACCTCCATAAAACAAAATTCAACCCCGGCATCGTTCATCTCCTTTAAGTACTTATTAATCGTTAATGAATCGGGCGTTGTATGTGTTGCTTTATACGCCGTATCATTCACCATTATTTTAACCGTAGACAACAAACCTACTTTAAAACCCGCTTCTTTAAATAACTGATACAACAAACTGGCAATGGTTGTTTTTCCATTGGTTCCAGTTACTCCCACAAGTTTTAAGTTTTCAGATGGTGTTCCATAAAAATTAGAAGCTATAATTGCCAAAGCTTTATTTGTATCCTCAACCTCAACATATGTTACACCTTCAATCATTTTCTCTGGTATAACTTCACAAATTACAACACTAGCCCCTTGGTTAATCGCCGATTCTATAAAATCATGTCCATCGGCCACATACCCACGAATGGCAACAAACATACTATTGGCAGTGATATTACGAGAATCAAAATCAATTGTATCAATTTCAACTCCCGTGCTACCTACCACCACATTTATAGGGACTCTATATAATATGTCTTTTAACACCATCATGATGCCTTTAATACGACTAACTGATTAAACTTTAACTTTGTATCCTTATCTATTGATTGCTTCTTAACCACACCAGCCCCATCTAACTTTACTTTAACCTTAACATCCATGTTTTCTAAAAGTGCTAATGCATCCATAGCAGGCATACCTACAACATTGGGCATAATAGTTTTATACATATTAGCCGTCTGATAAAAATTATCATGCTCTTTTTCTGTTAAGGCATTTTTAACCTCTAGCGACTGCACCTCATCTATTATAGGTGTATCTGTAAATATTTTTTGCGCAATTCTTTTAAACACAGGCCCAGAAACATCTGCTCCGTAATATCCTTTTTTAATACTTGGCTTATGAATAACTACAATACAAGAATACTTAGGGTCTTCAGCTGGGAAATACCCCGCAAAGGACGACACATATCTTTTGTTTTCCTTCCAATCCTCCATCCAGTACTCTGTTTGAGCCGTTCCTGTCTTTCCTGCCATTGAAAAGTCCGGAGAATACAATCTCGAACCCGTCCCCCTTTCCACTACGTTCTTAAGTATCTCTTTTATTTCGCTTAGCGTTTTATCAGAACAGATCTTCCCATTAATAATTTCCTTATCAAAAACCTCTATTTCTTTATCAAACTCCTTTACTGCTTTTATAAACCTAGGCTTAACCATCTCTCCATTATTAGCGATCGCATTATAAAAAGTAAGTGTCTGCAACGGTGTTAAACTCAAATTATAACCATAGGCCATGGATGGCAATGCATTTTTACTCCACTTTTTATCCCCAGGCTCTGGAACATCTGGCTCTCCCTCTCCCATAATTGAAACTCCCAAGGACTTATGCAGATTCCAACTTTTTATACGTTTTATAAATTTTTCCGGTTCTTTAGAATAATTTTCATCAATTATAGTTGCCAATCCAATGTTTGATGATACTTCTAAAGCTCTGGCTACTGAGATCTTACCATATCCTCCATGATGAGAATCGAAAATATTTCTTCCATAAAAGCGTTTCACCCCTTTTTTGGTATCAACAACAGCAGCAGTATCTACAACCTTATCTTCCAAAGCAGCCATAAGTGCCATTACCTTAAATGTAGACCCTGGCTCATGAGATTCCCATACTGCATAATTTCGTTTTTCATAATAATTACCCTGACTTGTTTTAGCCAAATTAGATATTGCCTTAACCTCTCCTGTTTTTACATCCATCACAACAACACAACCATGTTCAGCTTCATAAAACTGCAATTGGCCAAGTAAAGAGTGATGTGCAATATCCTGGATATTAACATTAATAGTAGTATAAACATCATAGCCATCCTTAGGCTCCACTTGATTAAAATCAGTGATTGGCTTCCACTCCCCTTTTCCTATTTTTTGCTTCCAACGCCTACCGTCTGTCCCCCTTAAATATTTAACCCCAAAAGCCCCATCAATACCAGCTCTTGTTACATGTCCATCTTCATCAAAGCGTTCATAACCAATAGAACGCTGAGCTATTTCCCCCATAGGAAACTCTCTTTTTGTTTGCTGATTAACAATTAAACCTCCTTTATTAGCTCCCAATTTTAGTAACGGAAAACTTCGAAAACGCAAATAATCGGTGTAATTTATATCCCTAACCAACAAATAGTATTGGTTTCCATTTGCGCGCGCTTTTCGTATTGCTTTTTGATAATATGCAGAGGGCTTCCCCAAGTAATTAGCAAGTGAATCACACAAAGACTTAATGTTTGCCTCAAAAATCTTAGTTGAAGAGGTCACCGCATCAATGGCAATATTGTATTTAGGTACTGAGGTTGCCAACAAACTACCATCATCGGCATACACATTACCTCTATTCGCTGGAATAACCACATTTTTAACAGCCCGTTTTTCTGCTAACGCCCTGTACTTGTCACCTTGCACTAATTGAATACTCAACAACTTAAACACAACAGCAACACCAAAGACAAACATGCATCCTGCTACGAAATACGATCTATTCAATATGCCTTTCTCGTGTACTGCCAAGTTCTTAATTTTGTGATTTAACCATTATTTTTTTTGGCGGAACTACCGAAGGCTCCAATCCCTTATCTTTCATCTCTACAATAATATTAGACTCCATCTTAAGACGCATAAATTTTGAGCGTCCATCCACAAAAGCCGATCGCATTTCCTTCACCTCATTATTGAGTCGCGCTATCTCATATACTTTTTTATCAACACTATGCGAACTGGCGATCATAACCAATGCCAAAACAGAAATAAAAATGATGAAACGCCAATTTTTAAACGCATCATCACTAACCAAAAAAGTACCTTTTAATATGTTATATATATTTCTTTTTATCGCCATATTATCAATTATATCTTTTCAGCCACCCTAAGTTTAGCACTTCTAGCTCGGCCATTAATCGCTATTTCTTCTTTAGACGGCACAATTAAACCATTCACCTTTTTTAGTGGCACCTCAAAATTCCCAAAGACGTCACGTTCCGGCTCACCTTCAAACATGCCATTCCTAATAAAGCGCTTCACCAACCTATCTTCGAGCGAGTGGTACGAAATAACACTTAGTCGTCCACCTACTTTTAACACTTCTGGTGTTTGCTCCAAAAACTCCTTCAAAACTTGAATTTCCTGATTCACCTCAATACGAATTGCTTGGTAAATTTGCGCCAATACTTTATTTTCATGTCGAGGCGGCAAAAACTTCTTCAACACCGTTTTTAATTGCTCACTGGTCACAATCGGTTCTTGCTCACGATGCGCGACAATTACCCTAGCCATTGCCGACGCAGCCCTTAACTCTCCATATTGCAAAAACACCTGCTTTAACCTTTCTTCCTCATACTCATTCACCACATGAAAAGCCGACAACTCATTTTGCTGGTTCATCCGCATATCCAAGTTCGCCTCAAACCGTGTTGAAAAGCCACGTTCTGCCACATCAAATTGATGCGACGACACACCAAAATCAGCTAAAATCCCATCAACTTCCCTCACCCCATAAAACTTCAAAAAACGCTTTATATATCTGAAATTCTCATTAATCAGCACAAACCGACTATCATCAATGGCATTTTTTAAAGCATCTTGATCTTGATCAAAAGCAAACAACCGCCCTTCTTCCCCCAAGCGACTCAATATCTCCCTACTATGTCCGCCACCCCCAAAAGTCACATCCACGTACGTCCCATTTGGCTTTACTGCCAAACCATCTACAGTTTCCTTTAATAATACCGGGTTATGATATTCCATAATCTTCATCATCTTGTCCCATTACTTCTTCTGCCAATTCCGCAAAGTCATCAGCCGCATCATCAATAGCTTGTTCATATAAGTCCTTATCCCATATCTCAACAATGTTAATTGCCGAAGCAACCACTATGTTTTTAGAAATATTTGCGAAGACAGTTAAATCTTTAGGTATCAACAAACGTCCATTAACATCAACCTCAACCATTTTAACTCCTGCTGTAAAACGACGGATAAAATCGTTATTCTTTTTCTTAAACTTATTTAACTTGTTTATTTTTTGCATTAGCACCTGCCATTCCGCCATAGGATACAACTCCAAACACTTTTGAAAGACCGAACGGCGCAACACAAAACCCTCCTCCAACACTGGGGACAATTGCTTTTTAAGCGCAACGGGCATCATAAGTCTGCCTTTTGCGTCTACCTTACACTCGTATGTTCCTATTAATGAATCCAATGCGATTGGTTAAAGCTATTGCGTTAGTTTTTCAAATATATTGAAAATTTTACCACATTTTACCACTTTATACCACTTTGTTGATAATTTTTCGACTAAATACCCATTCACCTCGTTTTCTACCCCTTACAAACACTACACCCTCTAATTATCAATAGGTTAAACACGACACTTTAAAAGGAAGGACTTATTAACATTATTTTTTTAGCAATTATTTTTACAGATCTAATTAAAGTACTTGAAATATCAATGAAATAACTATATTTGTTTTTAATGCAATGATCAACTTATTAATGACAGACAGACTAAAAAAAGAAGGAAATTATAGTTATGTAGAAGCTGGAGAAGGCACACCAATTATAGTACTACATGGTCTTATGGGTGGATTGAGTAATTTTGATTCTGTTTTAAATTTTTTCAGCGCTAAAGGGTATAAAATCATCATTCCAGAGTTACCTATCTACTCTATGTCACTGCTTAAAACCAATGTAAAAAGTTTCGCAAAATATTTATACGATTTTATTGAATTTAAAGGTTACAAAGATGTTATTTTACTAGGCAATTCACTAGGAGGACATATAGGTTTATACCACACCAAACTTTTTCCTGAAAAAGTAAAAGCCTTGATTATAACTGGCAGCTCTGGTCTTTATGAAAGTGCTATGGGAGGCGGTTACACCAAGCGCAGTGATTATGATGTTATCAAAAAAAAGGCTCAAGAAGTATTCTACGATCCAGCAATAGCTACCAAGGAAATTGTTGACGAAGTTTACACAACTGTTAATGATAGAAACAAGCTTATAAAAACCCTTGCTATAGCAAAAAGCGCTATACGACATAATATGGCCAAGGACTTACCCAACATGCATTTACCAACATGCATTATATGGGGAAAAAATGACACCGTAACACCGCCAGAAGTCGCTGAAGAATTTAACAGTCTATTACCCAATTCGGATTTATACTGGATTGATAAATGCGGGCATGCAGCCATGATGGAACACCCTGAAACATTCAACGCGCTTATGGATGCGTGGTTAAAAGAAAAAAGATTATAATTTCAACAAAAGTTCCAATACATGCATATTAAATCTGCCGAATTTGTAATGAGCAATTCCGATGTGGCCAAATGCCCTAAAGCCCCCCTACCGGAATACGCCTTTATTGGCCGTAGTAATGTTGGCAAATCATCACTCATTAACATGTTAACCAACAAAAAGAGCTTAGCAAAAACATCGGGTAGACCAGGAAAAACACAACTTATCAATCATTTTTTAATTAATAAGAACTGGTACTTGGTAGACCTGCCTGGTTATGGTTACGCCCGGGTTTCCAAAAGCTCCAAAAAAACCTTTCAAAAATTTATTACGCAATATTTTAGTTTTCGGCAGCAACTGGTTACAGCTTTTGTATTAGTTGACATTAGACATACACCTCAACCCATTGATCTTGAATTCATGCAATGGCTTGGCGAAAACGGCATTCCTTTTAGCATCATATTCACTAAAGCCGACAAACTAAAACCCAATGCAATTGAAAACCATATAGAAGTGTACAAAAACATCCTTTTAGAGACTTGGGAAGAAATGCCTAATCATTTTGTTACATCCTCATCAAAAAACATAGGGAAAGACGAAGTATTGAAATATATTGATGAATTGAATGAGAATATGGAATTAAGCCAAAACTAGAATTAGAGACTGTTTTAAAAACAGAACTTATATTCTTTTTGTATATTTATGTTGCGCTTAAATCTATTAAACCGTGTTCGATGAAAATAAAACACCTTCTCTTATCTTGTATCTTATATGCAAACATTAGTTTCTCCCAAGCGAATCGAACAGAAACCTATACTCAAGTTGTAAACCTCAACCCTGAAAGTAAAAATGGTTTTTTAGGAACCGTAACTATGGTATATGCCTTTGGAAACTGTTATGGCGACGCTATAATGGCTTTTGGTTATAAAGACTTGAATATAACAAAGGTAAAATACAATGGAAAAACGTATACTCCGAACGATTTAGGCATCTCAGACTTTAACAAATATAAAATGTCTCTTACAAGAGTAGATGCCGATTTTCGATTTAACTATGCGCCTGTTACCTCCAAAGTACTCTCTTATGTTTTAGACAAATATGATTTAGGCTGTTTTGGGGAAACTGTTACAATTGCTTCAAAAAATACTGAATACAACAAAAATTTGGATAAGTTTTCTGTGTCTTTCAAAAATGCTGAATATGGCATGAGTATGCTTTTATCATCAAAAATAGAAGCTTTTGAAAAAAAGAAACTAGATGCAAAAAAATACACCAACTTAATGTTTAATGCTGGAAACACTGAAAATCTTGAAGACAAACTACAAATTCTAAAAAAAGCATTAAAACTTGCCCCTAATACAAGAGAAAAAACAATTACTGAAATCTCTATAAAAAATTTAAAAGAAAAAATATCTAAAAAAGAAAAAGAAGCAGAAGATAAAATTAAAAAAGAAAATCAATCTAGCTCCAAAGGCATTGTATTAACAAGCACTAGCACCAAAAAAAGCACATCTAAAGTATCGGCTGTAACCTCAAACTCTAAAGCTAAAACATCATACAACTACTCACCTTCGGCCTCATATAACGTATCTAATATTATGTCTCGAAATAATGCGCTTTACCAGCAAAGTTTTTCTCAAATTGATCAAGCAGCAGACCAACTCAAATCATTATTTAGCACAATGATAGACAGAAAGCAAAAACAGCGTGAAGCCAGAGAACGTGCTATAGCTTTAAGAGAGCAAAGAATTGAAAATGAAAAAAAACGCGAACAAGACTTTTACAGGCAAGCAGACCGCTACATAAAAGAAGTGCAAGATATTGTTAACAAACGAAAAGAATTCTTCATTAAAAAACAAAACAAAAGCACCTACAACTTAGATGGCTCATCCTTTGAACCTATATATATTATTTATGCCTATACAAAAAAAGGCTATGACCGCTATTACGACTATGCCAAATACCCTGAAATGGATATTAAACTTAATATGGAACAGGCCACGGTTTATTTTTCGCCAGTAATGGCAGTTTTTCCTTTTTCAAATGGCACTTACCCCTATTTTGAAGATATAAAACAAAACATAATAAACAACCATATTACACTTGACCAATCTAAATATGAAATTACGTTTTTAAACGCTGAAACCACAGTAGATAAAATGGTAAATAGTTTAACACAACATATGAGCAATGTTGTATATAATCATAAATTTTCGTCTGCAATACCATCAAACAATAACAACATTATCTTTTTAAATGACAAAATTGTAGATTCAAACCATACAGATTATTGGACTGGCGAAGTAGCTGAACGAAAAGAGACAAAAAAAATTGATTATTTTAACACAAAAGAAACTACTAAAAAATCTAAGGTAGACTATTTTAAATCTGAAGAATCAAAACCCAAAAAGAAAATAGATTATTGGGGTAATACTACTAAAAAAACTGACTCAACCAAAACCAAAAAAGACCCTTGGACTAAAACAGATAATTAAAATGAATTTTAAAACGATACTCTTTATCGCAGCTATTACAATTAGCACTTCTGCCAGCGCACAAAACCTAACGCTTGCAAAAGCTTTTTTTAAAAAAGCCCAGCAAGAATACAGCAAAAAAAATTACACACAAGTATTTACATTACTGGACAAAGCTAAAGAACAGTTGGGTGGCGACACCAATGCCCAAATTATCTATTTAGAAGCCAAAGCGCATTACAATAGTGATATTAATGTTAACAAAGCAAAAAAATTACTTAATCAGTTTTTAGAGGAAGCAGAACCTAATGATAGCAGAATAGATGAAATATCATCTATAATTGTAGATATAGAAGTAAGCGATAAAATTGACAAATATGGTAACTTTAAAGACATAACAGGTAGAAGTGGCGTAAAGACATCGTATTACGATTCTGGAGAAAAAGAATGGGTGCAAGAGTATAAAAATGGTAAAAAAGAGGGGTTTATTAAACGCTATAACAAAAAAGGAGTGCTAATTCAATCGGGGACACAGAAAAACGGATATGTTAACGGATTTTATGAATGGTTTGATGCTAAAGGGAAATTACATCAAACAAATTATTATGATCAATACGGAAAAAAAACAAAAGAACAAAAACATTATAATACAACAACAGGAGAGCTCTACATGATTTACATTTATGTTAATGGTAAAAAAAATGGTCACTATAAGTACTTTTTTAGAGGAATATTATCTACCGAAGGGAATTTTGAAAATGATAAGAAAAAAGGAAAGTGGATTAATTATTATACTAATGGAAAAGTAAGTTCTACATACACTTATAATAATACGCCTAGTTATGATACTAAGATAGCAAGTTATCTTGAAGGGGTAAAAACAAGTTATTACGAAAATGGCACTAAATTATCTGAGGAAAATTATGTAAAAGGCAAAAAACAAGGACCTCAAAAATATTATTATGAGAACGGAAATTTAAACCATTGGGAATATCTAAATGCAGATGGCAAACTTAACGGAGAGCGTGCTTATTATTTCAAATCAAACGGAAAAAGACATATTAATATAACCTATGAAAATGGCAAAGCCATGGAACTATTAGAACAGGTAGATATTAATGGCAATAAAATAAAAATTAGCAAGCTAAAAAAAGGCAATGGTTATATTAAAAGAGCAAATGCTGCTGGAGTTATTATTTATGAAGCTAATATTGTAGATGGCTATGAAGAAGGCATTGTGAAATCTTTTTATGATAGTGGCAAACTACATAGGATTGAACATTACAAGGCTGGTAAACCTATTGGAATAAACAAAACCTATTTTGAAGATGGAAGCATAAAGTCCACATGGGATAACGATAAAAAAAGAGGCAAATTTAATTATGTGACTCATCAAACTGACGCACTATTCAAACTAATTAAAGATAATAAAACTATAGATGACATTATTGCCTATTGCAAATCGAAAAACCCTATTGGTAAGGATTTTTATTTATCAGAAGACGCCATTAATCGTCTAGGATACTATTACTTAACAGATAAAAAAAATACTGAAGACGCTTTAAAAATTTTCAAACTCAATATAGAATTTCACCCTAACGCATGGAACACATATGATAGCTACGGTGAATGCTTAGCAAAAGCAAATAGAATAGATGAAGCCACACAAGCTTTTAAAAAATCTTTAGAGTTAAACCCAAAAAATGAAAATGCTATAAAATTTTTAAAAAACCCTAAGACTTTTTTTTCAAAAATAAAATCCAACACCAATAAAATTAATGGTGAAAACTTCTTGAAAGAAAACAAAACAAAAAAAGGTGTGCAAACCACGGTTTCAGGACTACAGTATATTATTTTAAAACAAGGTGAAGGAAAAAAACCTGAGTCTGCTGATGTTAGAGTAAAAGTACATTATCATGGAACCACTATTTCAGGAGATATTATAGATAGCTCTATTAAAAGTGGCAAACCAACAGAACTAAACATAAAAGATCTTATAAAAGGGTGGACAGAAGGCATACAATTAATGAATGTTGGTTCTAAATACAAATTTTTTATCCCACATCAACTAGCTTACGGAAATAGCAAAATGGGAATAGTAGAACCCTTTTCGGTTTTAATTTATGAGATTGAATTATTAGAAATTTCAGAAAACTAACTCAAAGTCTCACCTCATTAACCTTTTACATCAAAAGCATCTCTTAAAGCATTTCCAACCATCATAAAAGCCATTACGATAGCCATGATACAAAACCCCGGTATAAGCGCCAAATAAGGTTTTCCTAGTATAATGTAGTTGTAATGATCTTTTATCATCGCCCCCCAACTTGCCATAGGTGGTTGTGCTCCTATGCCCAAAAAACTCAGCCCGCTTTCTATTAAGATAGCCGCCGCAAAATTAGCTGCCGATATAACGATAACAGGAGCCATAATGTTTGGCAAAATATGCTTGGTAATTATTCTAAAATCACCAAAACCTAAAGCCCTAGCGGCTGTTACATATTGCATCTCCTTAACACTTATTATTTGACCGCGCACCACTCTAGCAACTTCTACCCACATGGTCAAACCAACAGCAATAAAGACTTGCCAAAACCCTTTTCCCAAGGCTAATGTTATGGCTATAACAAGCAACAGTGTGGGTATGGACCAGGTAACATTTATAATCCACATAACAAGTGCATCAAGCTTTCCTCCAAAATAACCAGCAATACTCCCCATAAACACTCCAATAACGAGGGATATAAAAACCGCAACAAAGCCTATAAAAAAAGAAATACGTGTCCCTACAAGCACACGGCTTAGCAAATCTCGACCATATTTATCTGTCCCAAAATAAAAAGTTCTCTCCTTAATAAAATCGGCTATATTGTAATCGTAAAATTCGGACAGGTCAACAACCTTCTCTTGCCCCTTCAAACCATCAGACGCATACTCGGTATAGGTCAATGTATCCCCCTTTACACTAAACTCGGAAATCGGGATTTCAGTAACAGCATTAATATCACCAAAAAACAACTTGTTAAAGCCACTTTGCTCTATATTTAACTGTGATGGCATCACGAGCATGTTAATTTTAAAACCCGGTGGCTTTGAGTGAATAGCCAAATGCATTTGATTGGCATACCTCGAATTATCCGGAGATATCGTATAAGCGAATACCGCAACCAAACCAACCAATACAATAAAACAAAAACTAAAAACGCCCCAAAAGTTCTTTTTAAACTTTTGGAGCGCTAAATGTTTTAGCGAATTGGATTTTTGAATCATTAGAAACCTATTCTTTTATAGTCGCTACTTTTTTAACTGCATAAGACATTTTTAAATCTGTCAAAACATTTAAAGCTTCTTCTATATAAACATCTCGACTTAAGCTCTCATGCCAACGCTCTCTTTTTTCTTTTAAATCGGTAGTATCTTGCTCAAAAAGGGATTTTTCATACGTCGTAGAATCGAATGTTAAGTTCGTCTTGTAATCTGAAATAGCATCAAAACGCTTCGCTTCTTCTTCACTTAATTCCATATCGGCTTTATACTTCTTATAGTTTAAAGAAAAAACCGTTTCATCAATTTTATTTTTTACCCACTTAGCATTCTCTTCAATAAGTCTTAATTGTTCATTATGCCCCATTCGGTCTTTACTTTTACTAATGGTATTCTCGTAGTCGAAATAGTTTTCCCATGGCACAAAATCAGCAGCATCAATCTCATCCCAAGGCAAAGGGTTGTCTTTATCTTTTTCCCCTACTTCTATAAAACTAAAACGCCCCGGCACTTTAACATCACTTTTAACACCTTCTAGCTGCACAGACCCCCCACTAATTCGGTAATACTTTTGTGTGGTTAAAGCAAGAGCTCCTAAATCTCCACTTGTATTATTTTGAAGCATATTATTTAGATTAATAACATTTTGTACAGTTCCTTTTCCATAAGTTTGCTTGCTACCTATAACAATAGCACGCTTATAATCCTGCATAGCAGCAGCCATTATTTCTGAAGCTGAAGCCGAGATTTCATTAACCAAAATAACCAAAGGCCCGTCCCAAGCTATCGATTTATCCCTATCTTTTAAAACCTCTTTCGCTCTACCGGTACTGCGAACCTGCACCACAGGTCCTTCTTTTATAAACAAACCTGCCATATCCACAACAGCAGGCAATGATCCACCTCCATTATTGCGTAAGTCCAACACAAGGCCTTCCATACCTTCAGCTTTTAGGCGCTCAATTTCTGCTTTTACATCTTTGGCCGCATTTAATTTCTTGTAATCTTGAAAGTCTACGTAAAATGCTGGCAAATTAATTACTCCAAATGTTTTCTCATCCTTTTTAACTACCGAAGATTTTGCGTAGGTTTCCATAATCTCCACAACATCCCTAGTAATGGTGATATCTTTTATGGTACCATCTACTTTTTTAACTGTTAAGGTTACTTTTGTTCCTTTGGGGCCTTTAATATACTTTATGGCATCATTAATTCGCATCCCTACAATGTTTACAGGAAACTCTTCATCTTCTTGCTTTACTTTCAATATCACATCTTCAACCTCTAGTTCTTTACCCCTCCAAGCAGGCCCGCCTGAAATCAACTCAACAACTTTTATATAATCCATTCGCTTTTGCAGCCTCGCTCCAATACCTTCTAATTTTCCTGACATGCGTTGATCGAAATCTTCTTTGCCTCTTGGAGCCAAATAATACGTATGCGGATCGAACTCTTCAACAATGGTATTTACGTAAACGGCAAACCAATCTTCTCTTTGTAAATCATCAATATTGTCATTAAAATAGATGTCAATCGATTTTAAGGTAGCTTCCCTAGCTTCTTTTTCTATCTCTATTTCAGTTTTCATGACATGGGAAGCGTCTTTTTCCTTAGCGCGCGTTTCTTGATTGTATATATCGTCATAATAAGAAAGTGTAGAAAACTTAAGCTGTTTTCTCCAGCGTTCTTTCATTTCCTTTTTATTCTTTACGAAATCGCTATTCTCATAATTTGTATCGAATGTTTCATCTATAGAATAATCGAACGGCTTAGACAGCACTTCTTTATATATTTTCTTTACTTCTTCTATACGCTGCAGCAACCTTGAATTCACTAAATTAAAAAATGAAATATCCGCAACCTTTACCTGGTCATCAATATCTAACTTAAACTTTTCGAACTCTTCAATATCTGACTGGTAAAAATAACGTTTGGCCGGATCGGTAATCCCAATATAGTCCTCAAAGAAATCAGCAGAAAAATCATCATTAATTTCAATTGGATCGAAATGTCCTTGTTGTAAAACAAACGTAATTACTTGCATTAACAACTTATCTTTATCTGGATCACTAAACGTCTTGGCTGTAAAACTGCATGAGGCAAATGCCAACATAAAAACCAACAATAATACTTTATAATTCCTTTTCATAATTTTCTTCATCTCTTAACTATTTCTTTACCATATTTAGGTCGTAAAACTTTAATATTACTTATCTCCCTAAAACCATCAATTTATTTTGCACTAAAATAAAGAAAAATCCATGCCAATAAAGATTTGTCCACCTAATTTTTTGTTAAACCAAAGAAATAGGGTGTTTACAAAGGAAATTATGTATTTTAGCAACGCTGTATTTTAAGGATATATATGACAAAAAGACCGCTTATATTAATTACTAACGACGACGGCATTAATGCCCCAGGAATACGAACACTTATAGACATTATGAATACCATTGGCGATGTGGTAGTAGTTGCTCCCGACAGCCCACAAAGCGGTATGGGACACGCCATTACACTCGATTCTACACTATATGTCCAACAGGTTAAACTTGGCAATGACTCGCAACCGGAATACAGTTGTTCCGGAACGCCTGCCGACTGTGTTAAATTGGCTATACGCGAAATACTAGATCGTAAACCTGACTTATGTGTTTCGGGCATCAACCACGGCTCTAATTCTTCCATAAATGTCATTTATTCAGGAACTATGAGCGCCGCCATAGAGGCTGGTATTGAAGGCATTCCCGCTATTGGTTTTTCATTACTCGACTATAAATGGCATGCTAATTTTGAAGCCACAAAGCCCTATGTAAAAAAAATAACAGAACAGGTTTTAGAACACGGTTTACCAGACGGTGTTATTTTAAATGTTAACATTCCTAATATTCCTAGTAAGGATATAAAAGGCATTAAGGTATGCAGACAAGCCAAAGCCAATTGGGTTGAAGAATTCGACAAACGTAAAAACCCACAAGGCAAAGACTATTACTGGCTTACTGGAAAGTTTGTCAACTTAGATCATGGGGAAGACACAGACGAATGGGCCTTAGAAAACGGCTATGTTTCTGTGGTTCCGACACAATTTGATTTAACCGCCCATGATTACATTCAAAATTTAAACAACTGGAATTTAAATGCTTAAAAAGAAAGATATCTTTATAGGACTTATGGTTGGCTTGATAGCCAATGTCATTGGACTCATATTAACCGCAACGTTGTTAGGTAATGACAACGATTTTATAACGGTAATAAAAGCTGCAGCTACTGAAGGTTTCTTAGGTAAACTAATTAGCTTGGGTGCTATTTTGAATCTGATTGCTTTTTTTATCTTTATAAAAAAGAAACAGGATTACCGTGCTAGAGGGGTTCTATTAATTACGGTACTTATTGCTGTTTTCACCTTTGTCTTTAAACTTATTTAAGTATTATTAATGAAGTACTACATTATAGCCGGCGAAGCATCAGGCGATTTACATGGCGCCAATTTAATGAAAGCCTTATCAAAAGAAGATGTTAATGCTAATTTTCGTTTTTGGGGTGGTGACTTAATGCAGGCTGTTGGTGGCATTTTGGTAAAACATTACAAAGAACGGTCTTTCATGGGGTTTGCCGAAGTCATTAAAAACGTATCTAAGATTTTTAAAGATATTTCTCTATGTAAGCACGACATTGAAGCCTTTAATCCTAACGTTATTATATTTATTGACAATTCGGGTTTCAACTTACGCATTGCTAAATGGGCTAAAGCAAAAGGATTTAGAACCAACTATTATATTTCACCTCAAGTTTGGGCGTCGAGAGCCAATCGTGTACATGCTATAAAAAGGGATATCGATGCCATGTATGTTATACTCCCTTTTGAAAAAGCATTTTATAAGGAACAATTCCAATACGATGTTAATTTTGTCGGTCACCCTTTAATTGATGCGATTTCTGATAGGGTTCAAATTGATGAATTCGAATTTAGAACAAAGCACTTACTCAACGATAAGCCCATTATTGCACTTTTGCCCGGTAGCCGAAAACAGGAAATAACAAAGACGCTCTCACTCATGCT
Source organism: Snuella sedimenti (assembly GCF_016428595.1). Taxonomy (GTDB): domain Bacteria; phylum Bacteroidota; class Bacteroidia; order Flavobacteriales; family Flavobacteriaceae; genus Snuella; species Snuella sedimenti. The sequence continues at coordinate 27,656 of NZ_JAELVQ010000001.1, forward strand.
TAGCTTGGCAGACAATTATAAAGACTACCAATTTGTAATAGCTGGGGCACCAAGTCAAGATTTCGAATTTTACAAAACCTTTATTAACAAGTCCAACATTGGTTTTGTTGCAAATAAAACCTATGACCTTTTAAGCATTTCTTATGCCGCAATAGTTACTTCGGGAACAGCTACATTAGAAACCGCTTTATTTAAAGTCCCTCAGGTTGTTTGTTACAAAGGCAGCTGGCTTTCTTATCATATTGCCAAAAGAATCATTACTTTAAAGTTCATATCATTGGTTAATCTAATCATGGATAAAGAGGTTGTTACCGAACTTATCCAAAATGATTTTAACAAAAAAAGACTGAAGAAAGAAATGGATCGCATTTTAAACCCAACTGTGCGTTCTAAAATATTTTTAGACTATTACGAATTGGAAAAAATATTAGGAGGCAAAGGTGCCAGTAAAAAAACTGCTGAATTAATTTTTAATACGCTTAACACATCAGATTAAACAAATGAAGAGGCTTATTTTCATAGCGTTCATTACTTTGCTTACAGGTAGTTGTAAGTCTAGCAAACAAGAAAAAAAAGTGACCTCTAAAATAATTATTGCACCTTCTGCTATAGACCGACCTTTTACCGGCCACAAAAAAGCTGCGGCTATAGATTCCTTAAAAATAGATACATCGGCTTCAAAAGCTGAAACCATTATTACTTATGCCAAGCAATTTGAAGGGGTACGGTATAAATGGGGCGGCACCACAAAAAACGGCATGGATTGCTCGGGACTGGTGTTTGAATCTTTTAGAGCCTCCAACATTCTACTTCCAAGAATTTCGCGTGATATGGCTAAAAAAGGCAATGAAGTTCCTTTAAATAAGGTTAAAAATGGCGATTTATTATTCTTTAAAACCCAAAACAGAAGAAACACCATTAATCATGTAGGTTTGGTAATAACCTCAAACAACAAAAACATTAAGTTCATTCACGCAACAACCCAAAGAGGCGTTATTGTTTCGTCCTTAACTGAAAATTATTGGAAAACATCTTTTGTTGAAGCACGCAGGATTTTGTAAGATATTTTTTATCTTACAAACTTATGAAACTACTTAACTTTACAATAATTAAGTTAACATGTTGCCTTATTACAGGTATCCTTATTGGTTATGCGTTGTCCCTTTCAATTGCAATAAGCTTAATGCTTACCCTTACGCTGTTGGGGGCACTCATCATTATATATTTTATTATTAAAAATCGGTTTACCAGAACCATTTGGTTTGGCTCTGTCACCTTTTTGCTTATGATTGCTATAGGCATACTTACAATAAACTTTAACAATCCCCAATTTAATACCGACCACTACTCAAAATACATTAGGACTAAAGAAGATTCACTTCAAACCATCACCTTTAAGGTTCGAGAGGTTCTTAAACCTACAAATTATCATGAAAAATACATCGTAGAGATTTTAAAAATAGATTCTACCGGAGTCAAGGGCAAGTCCCTTTTGAACATTGAAAAAGATTCTGTATCCCACAAACTTAAAGTGGATGACATTCTTATTTCCAGAACTAACTTTAAAACCATTCCTAAACCACTAAACCCTTATCAATTTAACTATAGATCTTATTTAAAAAAGAAATACATCTACCATCAAATCTTTACCAATAAAAAATGGCTTTTACCTGTCAGATCCAAACCACACACACTATTAGGAATAGCAAACAGTATTAGAGAACATATCAACACAAAGCTTAAAGCATATACTTTTAAACCAGGTGAACTGGCTATTATCAATGCCTTGCTTTTGGGTCAGCGCCAAGATATCGATGACTCTATATACTCCGATTACGTCAATGCAGGAGCGATACACATTTTAGCAGTTTCCGGCTTACACGTTGGCATTATTTTGCTAATTCTCAGTTTTATATTAAAACCATTGGAAACTTTTAAGCATGGGAAACTAGCAAAGACTGTCATTCTTGTGTGTATCTTATGGTGTTTTGCCATCATTGCAGGACTATCCGCTTCTGTAACAAGAGCTGTAACTATGTTTAGTATTGTTGCTATCGCCATAAACCTTAAAAGGCCTACTAACATATTTAACACACTTGCGATAAGTATGTTCATTATACTACTTATAAAACCCATGTTTTTGTTTGATGTCGGTTTCCAGCTAAGTTATTTAGCAGTATTTTCCATTGTAAGCATTGACCCGTTGCTGTACAAGCTTTGGCAGCCTCGATACCGAATAATTGACACATTATGGCACACCTTAACCGTAACACTATCGGCACAGTTAGGCATCTTACCTCTTAGCCTATTTTACTTTCACCAGTTTCCGGGATTATTCTTTGTGTCAAACTTAGTTATTGTTCCTTTTTTAGGCATTATACTAGGCTTGGGCATACTGCTTATTGTGATGGCTTTATTAAATATACTTCCGGATTTTTATGCATCCTTATTTGCCAACATGATAGATTTTATGAACCGTTTTGTTAGATTCTTATCTCAACAAGATCGTTTTATAATTACATCTATCTCATTTAATTTTCTATTCCTGATCTGTGCCTACTTTTTACTAATTGCATTAATAAACAGCTTTTGCAAAAGAACTTATAAGCGTTTTGTTTGGCTCCTAACTGCTATTGCTTGCTTTCAATTATCTTATATTTATACTACGTATAACATACCGAAACACCAATTTGTTATATTCCATAAAAGTCGACAAACCTTACTGGCGAATACGCTAAAAAACAAAACCATTATCGCTCATGATATTAAGAACACACCTTCTCCTTCCATAAAGCCCATTGCTGACTACACAACGGGAAGTCATATTGACGAATTGGAAACCGACAGCCTCCAATCTGTTTATATTTTGAATAACAAGATATTACTAGTTATTGACAGCTTAAGTGTCTATAATATAAAATCATTTAAGCCTGATTATGTATTGTTACGGCAGTCGCCGCAATTAAATTTAAACCGTTTAATTGACTCTTTAAATCCCAAATACATTATTGCTGATGGCAGCAATTATAAATCCTATACAGCGCACTGGAAACACATATGTAAGAAACGAAAACTCCCTTTTCACAATACTGGCAAAAAGGGAGCTTTTATTATAAACTATTAAGAGACTGTTTAAAATTCGTTTTTGAAATTTGTTATAGGTCATTTTTTTGCCAATTAAGGCTTTAAAACCGGATTTTAGCAGCGCTAAATGAGGATTTTCATAACGAAAAGTGGTGAAAAAAGGGGCATAACAAAACCAAAAGGTGGAATTTAAACAGTCTCTAAATATTATCCTTGAAACTCAGGTTTAAAAGCTTTGTAGTAAGCATTGAATTTTTCCTGTGTATCCATGTCTTTATGCGCATCTGCTTTAAATAGCTTTAAATACAGCTCCAAATCTTGTGGTTTTTTATAGCCTTTTATTGGAGCAATCAATTCCCCTTTTTCATCTAAAAACACAATGGTTGGGTAAGCCGTGATTTGAAAATAACGGGACAACTCGTGAGGCGAATTGCGTCTATTGGCATTTTCAGGCTTATAACCCGGATTTTTAAATGTCCTATCCTTAAAAGCAACTACATCATTACCTTCTGCATTAAACTTTACGGCGTAATAATGTTTGTTTACATAATTGGCTACATCCTCATTGCGAAACGTATTTTTATCCAACATTTTACAAGGCCCGCACCAATTGGTGTACATGTCTATCATTATCTTTTTTGGGTTTTTCTTCTGTAGCGCTACAGCTTCTTGAAGTGTTACCCAATTAATTTCCTGTGCTTTGGACGTAACCAAAGTCAACAAAGCCAATATAAGCGTAAATCCTATTCGTTTCATCATGCTATTTTTTTATAATATTATTTGCTACTGACAACCATTGTTGGGCACCGCCGCGAACAAATCCGGTCTTCCCTAAGCTATTCAAATTCATTTTACCATCGGGCTTCTTTTCTGGATTTACAAAAAAGACAGTAGGGTAACCTCTTACTTTAAAAATTTTCTGTAATTGGTAATTTTGAACCTTAACGGATTGTTCCTGGGGTGTTCGTCTTGGAAAATCCAATTCCATTAAAACTACATTATCCTTGGCCCAAACTTCAAAATCCTGCGTTTGAAAAACTTCCTTTTGAAGTTTTTTACACCAACCACACCAGTCGGATCCTGTAAAGAACATCAATACTGGTTTCTTCTCTTTCATAGCTATTTCAGACGCCTTGTTCATATCTGTATGCCAAGTCAATTCCTGGGAAAAACTTGTAGTTGACACAAAAACGATTAACAATAGCGCAAGTAAGACTTTCTTCATGTTTATTTTTTTTGAACTAACAAACCAACTCTTATGTTGCAAAGTTCGCTCCTAACTTACAAAAAAAGCCCCTAAACAGGGGCTTTTTGAGTTTATTTTAACGATTTTATCGATTAACGTATTCCGTGCATCAGTTTTTTAAGTACAGGATTCAAAAGTATTGAAATTGTCCCAACCCCTATAGGCACTAAGGTAAATATCAAAAAGAAGGTCCCCAATGAGTATTGTTCGGAAATCTTATCGATCATACCCCCCATTGTTCCAGCAGCTTTTTGCCCTACTGCAATAGCCAGGTACCAAACTCCAAACATAAAACCAATCATTCTTGCAGGCACCAACTTACTTAAATAGGACAAACCAACAGGTGACAAACACAACTCACCCATAGTATGGAATAAGTAAGCCAATATTAAAAAAATCATGCTAACAGAAGCTGTCTTTGCTCCAGATGGAATCTCGGAAGCTCCAAAAGATAACACAGCAAAACCTACCCCTAACAATATGAGTCCTAACCCATATTTCATAGCTGCACTCGGATTATATTTACTCTCCCACCATTTTGAAAACAATGGTGCCAACGTAATAATGAAAAATGAATTTAAAATTCCAAACCAAGTTGCCTCAATTTCATTTCCTGCTTCAGAAAATTTGTTAATCAATCTAAAAATCACTAAAAACCAAATCCCAATAAAGGCAATTGACAAAACAATATTAGACAAGCCTATTTTAGAAAAAGTCTTCTTTGACAGTAAAATAAGTACCCATGTAATTATAATAAGAGGCACCGTAGTTAATAAAGCATCAATTACTTTAAAAACCATAGCTGAATTACCCACTAAGCTTCTATTGGTATAATCCCTTGCAAATAGTGTCATGGATCCCAATGATTGCTCAAAAAATGCAAAAAAGAACACTGTAAAAAGTCCAAAAACAGACACTGCAATGATACGATCCCTTACTACCGGAATATATCTTGCTATTCTTGTCACAAGTAAAATTAAGAATAAACACAAAGCAGTTAAAACAACTACGCTAGAACCATCTAAATTACCAATTTTGAATGGCGCCAAACTAGTCCCTTCAATTTTCTCAAGAGGATCATTAAATAAATAAAGCAACCCACCAACTGACGAAAGCACTATTAATATTTTATCAAATAATGTAAATGGGTTTAACTTTTCAGCAACATCTCTATCTTCATTTATAGCAGTATTTTTCTCATTAATATTTTGAAGTAATTCGACTTCATATACTTTATTTGGCTTAGCTCCTATGGATCCAAATAAACTTCCAGCCAACCAAAATTGTAACATCCCTAAGAACATAAAAATCCCAGCCAAACCAAAACCCCAAGACCACCCGTAGTTTTCTGCCAAATACCCACAAAGCATCATCCCAAAAAAGGCTCCTGCATTTACCCCCATATAAAAAATAGTATAAGCCCCATCTTTTTTAGATTCCTTGCCCTTATACATTTCTGATATTATAGATGTTATATTCGGTTTAAAAAAACCAGTTCCAATCACCAATAAAGCCAATCCCAAATAAAATGTTGCAGTTGTTTCCAAAGCCATAGCTGCATGTCCCAGTGTCATAATAGTACACCCAATTACAACTGCCAGTCTGTACCCCGTAATCTTATCTGCAATCCAACCACCTACGATAGGCGTTAAATATAACAGAGATGCATAGGTACCAATTAACGCTAGGGCATGTTCCCTTGGCCATTCCCAACCAGGGTTTTCACTTGCAAACGGTGCTGTTAAAAACAACACTAACAATATACGCATGCCATAAAAGGAAAAGCGCTCCCACATTTCGGTAAAGAACAGTACAAATAAGCCTGCCGGATGACCAATGACTTTATCTTTAAAAAGATTTTCGATATCAGTATTCATAAAAGAATTTTAATGGTTATAATTAAAAGATTCCATATTAAAGAAGGTAAATTATTAATTACTTGCTAATTCAAAGTCTTCTACTTCTTCAGAATGCATAACACGCTCTTTATCCTCGGCACCATGCGTTAAAGCTTCCAGTTTTTTACGAAAAACCATCACCAATCCTCCAAATACAATGGCAAAAACAGCTATTCCTGTAAATACAGCAAACTCTCCTAGTCCTTCAGCCGATTCACCCAACAAACCTGCTAGTTTGTTCCCAAAGCCTGTCATGGCAAAATATACCCCCATCATTAATGAGGCATATTTAACTGGTGCTAATTTTGTTATAAACGATAGAGCCACTGGAGAAATACATAGTTCACCTACAGTATGGAATAAATAAGCTAACACTAACCAATACATAGCCGAAGCTCCCGCACTGTTAAATTCTGCAGCAGCTGCTGACATAAAGAAAAAACCAGTACCCATGATTATTAAACCAATAATCATTTTAAACAATGACGATGACAACTTCCCTTTTAATTTCCTATTTGCCCAATATGCGGCCACTGATGTACCCAAGAAAATAATAAACATTGCATTTAAGGATTGAAACCATGAAGCTGGAACTTCCCAGCCTAACAACATTCTATTAGTATTATCCTTTGCATAAATATTCATAAGTCCTCCTGCCTGTTCAAAAGCACCCCAAAATACTATAACCAATAAAAAAGAAACAAACAATACAATAATTCGATCCTTTTCAACCTTAGTTAATGGTCTACTCATATCTTCTTTGTCTTTTTCACTTCCGGAAGTTCCCAAAAAGTTACCAACATGCTTTAAGTGTTTCTGACCTACTAAATACTGGATCAAACCTAAAGCCATTCCTATACCTGCCAAACCAAAACCATAATGCCAACCATGCACTTCTCCTACATAACCAACGATTAAACTTGATAGAAAAGCACCGACATTAATTCCTATATAAAAAATAGTAAATCCTTTATCTCTTCTAATATCACCTTGCTTATACAAACCTCCAACCATGGTAGAGATATTCGGCTTAAGCATTCCTACTCCTAAAATAATTAGACCTAAACCTGAATAAAAGGCCCACAATTGCTCAACAGCTAAAATACTATGACCAGCCACCAAAAGAATACCTCCATAAAGCACAGCTTTTTTCTGTCCTAAAAATTTATCGGCTATCCAACCCCCAGGAATTGACGCCACATACACTAACATGGTATACCAACCATATAAAGCCAAAGCTTCTCCATTAGTCCAACCTAATCCTGGGTTTACATCGCTTGTTGTCTGCACTAAATACAATACCAATATGGCCCGCATTCCGTAATAAGAAAAACGCTCCCACATCTCAGTAAAAAATAAAACATACAACCCTACAGGATGTCCAAATAGTTCTTTTTGTTTAATTGTAGCCGAATTTGTCATAAATCTATTTAATTAGTTAGTTTTTTCTATCCTTTAATTTCTATTGCTTCTTCTTGTTTCTTTCCTTCAACTTGACGTTTATCCCCAAGGTTCTCATGGATAAAACGTGTCATTTTTTTATACAAATGCAAACGCGTATTCCCCCCGTATATCCCATGATTGTCATCTGGGTATACTGCCCATTCAAATGGTTTATCGGCCTGAATTAAGGCTTCTACCAAGCACATGGTATTTTGCAAATGTACATTATCATCAGCAGATCCGTGCACCAATAAAAAATCACCTCTTAACTTGTCTACATGGCTTAAAGGTGAATTATCGTCATAGCCTTCTGCATTTTCCTGTGGTGTCGTCATATAACGTTCGGTGTAAATAGAATCATAAAACCGCCAACTGGTTACAGGTGCTACAGCAATGGCCATTTTAAAAACGTCGTTTCCTTTAAACAAGGCATTACTACTCATAAAACCACCAAAGCTCCATCCCCAAATACCTATGCGACTGGCATCAATATAGGGTAAATCCCCTAACTGTTTGGCTGCTTCTATTTGATCTTCTAATTCATACTTCCCTAATTGAAGCTGTGTCATCTTTTTAAATGCAGCACCTTTATAACCGGTTCCCCTACCATCTACACATACAATAACATAGCCTTGTTGTGCTAAATGTTGGTACCAATAATCATTAGCACCATTCCATCTGTTAGCTACTGATTGTGAACCGGGTCCTGAATATTGATACATTAGTAGCGGATATTGCTTAGTAGCATCAAAATTGGCAGGCTTGATCATCCACATGTTCAGATCATTTCCGTTAACATGAATTGTACTAAACTCTTTTTTGGAGGTTTTATATTCTGAAAGTTTTTGTGACAGAACGTCATTATCCTTTATACTCTTGGTTAAATCACCCGATGCCGCACTGTTTAAAGTATATTCTGTCGGCGTTGTTGCACTGGAAAATGTATTGATAAAATATGAAAAATCGGCACTAAAGGCAGCATCATTGGTGCCTTCGTTTTTAGTAAGCCTTGTTTTATCCCGTCCGTTTAATTTAATTGCATAGACATCGCGATTAATAGATCCATTCTCTACGGATTGATAAAACACCTTGTCGTTTGCCTCATCATAACCATAGTAATTAGTGACTTCCCAATTGCCTTTGGTGACTTGGTTTATTAGTTCGCCGGCTTCGGAGTAATGGTAAATATGGTTATAACCGTCTTTTTCACTCGTCCAAATAAAACTATTATCTTTTAAAAATGTGAGGTTATCTGTAACGTCAACATAGGCTGGGTCGTTTTCGGCAATTGCAATACGCGTCGTATTGGTTTTTGTATTTATCATCCATAAGTCCAATGTATCTTGATGCCTGTTCATAAATTGAGCACTCAAAACATCTGGCTTATTAGACCATTTAATACGTGGTATATAAAAATCGTTGTACTGCTTACCAACCTCTACTTGTTTTGATTTATTAGTAGCTAAATCATAAACGTGAAGTGATACAACAGCATTTTCCTCTCCTGCTTTAGGATATTTAAAAACCTGCTGTGTTGGGTACAATCCTTCGCCGTAAATATCCATTGAAAATTCGGGAACATTGGTCTCGTCAAAACGTAGAAATGCCAATTTATTACTAGCGACATTCCATTCAAAGGCTCTTACAAAGGCAAATTCTTCTTCATAAACCCAATCGGTTATACCATTAATGATTTTGTTTTTTTCACCATCAAACGTTATTTGTGTGGTTTTACCCGATTGTAAATCTTTAACAAATAAATTGTTATTTAGGCCATAAGCTACTTTCGTTCCATCTGGTGAGAATGTCGGCTCCTGTATTTTTTTATCTGAAACCGCTATTACAGATCTATCTTTTACGTTATAAACATAGTAGTTAGCAAGCGATGATCGTCTGTATATTGGCTCTTCGTCAGTTGCCAAAATAATTTTACTTTCATCATTACTAAATGTATAGTTCGTAAAATAATTTAGTTCGTCTATGTCGCTCGAACTAACCAACGTCTTTAGCTTCTTTAAAGTTTTATAGTTGTAAATATCTATAGATGTAGACCTTGTTACTCTATCTAGATTAAGAACAGAGTATTGCCGACCATCAGCCATGGAATGCAAAACATCCATACCTTCTGTTCTAAAGGTGCCATTCCAAATCAATTTAAGGGTAATTTCTTTTTCTTGAGTAAATAAAAATGTAGTAAAAAAGAGGCAAACAAAAAGTGAAAGCTTTTGACGTTTCATTTAGATTTCTTGATATTTCAAATTAAAAAATGTTTATTTCTCAAAACGGGGTCAAGTTTACTAAAAATTCTATAAAAAACCCTAATTATTAACACTTAAATAACGAAATACCCAAAAGGAAATATTAAATATTCATTTCAAGATATAGTATCTTTGCTTTGAAAATAAAAAGATGCTATGAGCAAATCCATTTCTGGCTTTTCAAAACTATCCAAATCAAAGAAAATCGATTGGATTGTTAACACGTATTTTTCCAACTCGGAAGCTGCAAAGCGTATTTTAAAACAATATTGGAATACCGACGAAAAAATACAGCAGCTACACGATGAGTTTATAGAAAACACCATAAGCAATTATTATCTTCCGCTTGGTGTAGCACCTAATTTCTCAATTAATGGCAAGCTATATACGATCCCAATGGTTATTGAAGAAAGCTCGGTAGTTGCTGCTGCTAGTAAGGCTGCTAAGTTTTGGCTAGACAGAGGAGGCTTTAAAACAACCGTAGTATCTACCACCAAAATAGGTCAAGTACATTTTATGTTCCACGGCGACCCTAATAAGCTGCAAACCTTCTTTAAGCAAGTAAAACCGAAGCTTATAGGAGACACAAAAGCCATTACCAAGAATATGGAATCCCGGGGCGGTGGTATTATAGACATCGTATTGCGTAATAAAACCCAAGAGATTCCAGGCTACTACCAGCTACATGCTTCCTTTGAAACCCTAGACGCTATGGGTGCTAATTTTATCAACTCCTGTCTGGAACAGTTTGCAGAAACTTTTAAAAGGGAAGCACTACTTTTTGACAGCTTTTCGGAAGATGAAAAAAATATTCAAATAGTAATGAGTATTTTGTCTAATTATGTTCCGGAGTGCCTAGTACGTGCCGAAGTAAGCTGTAAGGTAGAGGATTTACAAGAAGGTAAGGTTTCGGGTGAGGCATTTGCTCAAAAATTTGTTCAGGCAGTTAATATTGCCGAAATAGAACCGTATCGTGCTGTAACCCACAACAAGGGTATCATGAACGGCATAGATGCTGTTGTTTTAGCTACAGGAAATGATTTTAGAGCTATAGAGGCCTGTGTTCACGCCTATGCATCAAGAAAAGGAAGATACGCTAGCTTAACCCACGCAAAAATTGAAAACGGCATATTCACCTTCTGGATCGAAATCCCATTAGCTTTAGGTACTGTTGGTGGTCTTACGGGATTACATCCCTTGGTAAAATTGGCGTTGGAATTATTACACCATCCATCGGCGAAAGAGCTCATGCAAGTGGTAGCAGTAGCGGGACTCGCTCAAAATTTCGCCGCATTACGCTCGCTCACAACCACAGGTATTCAGCAAGGTCATATGAAAATGCACTTAATGAACATTCTAAATCAGTTTGAAGCTAGTGAAGATGAAAAGCTTAATCTAACGAAGCATTTTGAAAACCACACTGTATCACATAGTGCCGTTGTTGAAGCCCTAAAGGTATTAAGAGCAAATAAATAAAGGATGAGCAATTATTACAGTAACGGAAAACTACTGCTTACAGGTGAATATGTTGTTCTTGATGGGGCTTTATCACTGGCCATCCCTACCAAATTTGGGCAATGGTTGGATATAACTCCCATAAACGAGCCCAAACTTATTTGGAAAAGTATTGATGCTGATGGTACGGTTTGGTTTGAAGACACTTTTACATACAAACCACTTAGTTCCTTCCTACAGCATAATGATACTAGCAATACCTTGATACAGATTTTAAATACGGTAAAGACTCTAAATCCTGATTTTTTAAAACACGATTCGGGATATGTGGTTACAACAAAATTGAACTTCCCCAGAAATTGGGGGCTTGGCACCTCCTCTACCTTAATAAACAATATGGCGCAATGGGCCAAAATCGATGCTTATAAACTATTGGAAAGTACTTTTGGCGGTAGTGGTTATGACATTGCATGCGCTCAAAACAACACTCCCATAACCTATCAACTAACTAACAAAGTTCCTTTAATTAATACGGTTAACTTTAATACACCGTTTAAAAACGATTTATACTTTGTGTATTTAAATAAAAAACAGAACAGCCGTGATGGGATTAGACATTACAACGCAAACAAAGGAAATGCCCGTACAGCCATTTCAGAGATCAATGCTATTACCACACAACTAATTTCATGTCGTTCACTTGAAGAATTCGAAAACCTTATAACAGCACACGAGACCATTATTTCCAAACTTATAAAGATCCCTCCTATAAAAGAACGTTTCTTTAAGGATTTTAAAGGGAGCGTAAAAAGTCTTGGTGCTTGGGGTGGTGACTTCATTCTGGTTACTTCCAACACACCTCCTCATGACTATTTTAAAAATAAGGGCTTTGAAACACTCTTACCCTACAACGATATGGTTCTTGACTTGACACCATAAAAAAAGCCTCAATTAAGAGGCTTATATTTTCTTTTTACAAGACAAACTCTACTGAACTTGTGTCCTAGCTCTGTTATCTTCAATTTCAGAAGCTTCTTTTAACGCATTGTACAGTTTAGTATTCACAACATTTGTTTTTTGTTGTTCAACCCTATTTGCTGCAGCTTGGTAGTTATCAAGTTCTACCGCTGGTGTAACTTTTGTAACCTGAACCATGTACACACCATTGGCACCTTCCAACAATCCAGATGTTTCTCCTTCATTTAATCCAAAAGCCGTTCCAACAACAAATGGTTCTCTTCCTGCTCCAGATATGGTTGGATTTTTCATGTTTATAGCAGATGCCGTTCTTACATTTACATTTTCTGTAGAAGCCACATCTTCTAGTGTTGTTGCAGATATGCGATCTTTAATAAGCGCTGCTTTCTTTTCTTTACGGATGATTGGTAATACCGTTGCCGTAGCATCTTCTACAGACATTAAACCGGCATCATGCTTGGCTACCAATTGCACTATAGCATAGCCTCCATTAATATTGAAACGCTTTACTGCCCCTACTTCTTTACCAGATTCAAACGCCCAACGCACAATAGGTCTTTGATTACCAATACCAGGAATATTTTCATCTAATGCTTTAACACCATTAACCGGACGTACCGTATATTTACTCTCTGTAGCTACTTCTTGAAAATCTTTTTCAGCTACCGCAACCTCAAAACTAGAAGCTTCTCTAAATACTTTATCGATGGTTGCATCAGAAGGTTCTATCTTTCTTGCAATAGTTGCTACTTGTACTGCTTTCTTTTTATCGTTTTGACCTTCAATTTCTATAATATGAAACCCGAAAATTGTTTTTACAACACCCAAATCACCAACTTTACCTTCAAACTCAAAGTCATTAAACTCTTGAACCATCCTATTGTATGGATGCCAATCATATCGTCCACCGTTTGCCACACTACCTTGATCTGAAGAAAACTCTTCTACCAATTCCGGGAACTTAGAACGGTTAGATTTAAGTACTGTTAAAAGACTATCGGCAGTTGCTTTAGCTTGAGCTTCTGTTTGTGTTACATCTGCTGCTGCGCTACGTGCCCCTATAAAAGGAATTAAAATGTGTCTTACTTTAGCTGAATCTGGAATTTGCTTAACGGCTACCATCTTAGATATCTTAAAATAACCGTTGTCCTTATATGGGCCATAAACCGCTCCTACCTTCAAGTTATAGATACTATCGGCTACAGTACTAGGTAAACTGGACTTAAACACAAAACGATTATCAAACTTGATATCTGAATTTGAATTTACAAAAGCTTCATTGTCTTCTGTATTTAAAAATCCTGTTATTGTTTCTGTAGCTTTGGTGGTCTTATTGTACTCTTCCCTATTGTTCAATAAACTTTGAAGCTCTGCTTTAATGGCTTCCTCATCAGCAACAGTAGCCTCTTCCTTAAACTCTACATATTTAATATCTCTTGAGGCTTCTACCTTAAACTGTTTCTTGTTTTTATTAATGTAGTTTGAAATATCCGATTTTGATACTGTAATTGTGCTATCAGCTATAGATGAATAAGGTACTTGCACATATTTAATATCAACTGTATTACCTTCTAGTTTATGCTCTAGCTCACCTTCTGCAAGTGTTCCAGTTAAACCGGCCTTAACCAAATTAAAATAATTTTGTTGTAAAGCTCCCGAGGCCAAAGAATTTTCATAACTAATCCACTGTTGGTATACTCCTGGCGACGTTTCTTTTAAAGTAGCAATGTGTTCGTTCATCTTGTTTTCGTCAAACAAACCTGCTTCATTCTGAAAATTAGGATTTGTGCTTAACGCTGTTTTTAACAAATCCTTCATTTGATCCTTTTCTACAGAAAGCCCCAACTCATCAAATTGCGATTGCATAATAGCTTGCCTTACTTCTTGCTCCCAAACGCGGTTCATAACCTGCGTATTCGTTGCCGAAGGCCCTGCTTGTTGCTGTGCAGCCTCTACTTTCTGTAAAAAATCTTCACGTGTAATATCTTTACCGGCTACGGTTCCAACAATATTTTGTGACTTTGCACTTAATGCATCACTGTTTTTAAATAAATCTGCTAATACAAAAGAGAATAAGGCCAACGCTATAATTAATATTAGAAATAAGGAACGTTGTCTGATTTTATTTAAAACTGCCATTTGTTATTTATTTTTTTATAAAACCCTTAATAGGATTTAGCTTGTTAAATTATTTTTTTATTAAAATTAAAGCGTAATTATTGCTTTAAAAACCTATTACCGACAAAAATATCGTGCGCGAAAATACCATTTTCTATTTAATAATAAAAGCAGAAAGGCGCAATAATTAGAATATTCTTATTGACACTAGTCTTCTTCAACTAGCTTAAGTTCTACCAAATCAATCTTGGTGTTTGATACTTCAGAAATTGTAAATTGAAAACCGCCTATTTTAACCACCTTGTTTCGCTCAGGAATTTCTTCGGTATGGTTAACGATCAATCCGCCTAGGGTTTCATAATTCTCACTTTCTGGCAAATTAATTTTATAGGTTTCGTTAATATAATCCACCTCTAATCGTGCCGAAAATATATAGGTACCCTCATCAGTGCGTTCTTCTTTCAGTACTACAGTATCATGCTCATCTTCAATTTCTCCAAAAAGTTCTTCTACTATGTCTTCTACAGTCATAATACCCGATGTCCCTCCATACTCGTCTAAAACGACTGCAATACTCTTACGCTTCTTTGTCAGCACACTAAGCACATCTTTAATAAGCACTGTTTCGGGTACAAACTCCACAGGAAGCATGATATCTTTAATAGCCTTAGGCTTTTTAAACAATTCAAAGGAATGCACATAGCCCAGAATATCGTCTATGGTATCTTTATACACTAATATTTTGGAACACCCTGACTCTGTAAACAACACATTTAGGGATTTTATGGAATCCTTTATATCTACTGCAATGATTTCGGTTCTGGGCACCATGACCTCACGCGCCTTTACCTCGGAAAATTCCAATGCATTTTGAAAAATCTGAATCTCACTATCCACCTCATCATGCCCCTCTGCAGACTCCATTTGCTCGCTAATATAATTACCCAACTCTACTTTTGTAAAAGCCATTTGAATTTGGTCACCTTCTGTTTTAAAAAAAAGTCGAAGTAAATTATCTGAAATCCAGATTACGAAATCGGAGATAAAAGAGAACAAACCGTAAAACACATAAGCAGGAACAGCCAAAGCCTTAATTAAAGTGTTTGCATAGATTTGAAAAAACACCTTGGGTGAAAATTCGGCTGTAATTAAAATCACTACCGTTGAAATGACTGTTTGTGAAAGCAGACTTAAATCGGTAAACATATAATTAACAAATCCCGATTGTGTAGGCAACATGGACTGAAACCAATTAACTAACAAGTCTCCCATAAAAAACCCATAAATTACCAAAGCTATATTATTACCTATAAGCATGGTAGTAATAAATTTTGAGGGCTTAGCCGTTAGTTTGGCCAATACCCTGGCCAATATGCCTTCTTGCTTTTTCTCAATCTCTATATGGATTTTATTAGATGACACATAGGCGATCTCCATCCCAGAAAAAAAAGCGGAAAGTAATAAGGATACAATAATGATAACTATATCCAAACTCATTTAGTCTGATTTATCCCTGTTTTGAAATTTTTTATGGAATTTCCTTCTAAAAAAGTACATAAAAATAGCCAAAGCTGCCAATCCAAAGGAAACATACGCCCCATGCGTACCATCATTCAGTTTTGTAAAACCATCATAAAGAAACAATGCTGCAAAGGCAAGATAGGCATACTGAAAAATCTTAGAATACTTCATCTATATAAATTTACCGTTTAATGAAAACGGAGTAGATCCTCCATTTTTATTACGATGTAAAGATACATAAATTTAAAGAGACTGTTTAAAATCCACCTTTCGGTTTTAACAAAGATGTTTTTAATAATTTATAGCATATAAAATAAATTACTCAACTACTCGTCCAGTGTAACAAACCCGTTAATTTCCAACACTTCGGCATTAGTTAACTTTGAGTTAGAATCAAAACCATTACCATTGATTACATTTAAGCCTGTTCTAAATGTTACAGGTTTATTGGTAAACAACCACTCTTTCTTTTGATAGTAATACAACTGTTCGGCATACAAGGTATCATTGTCTTGGGTAGCTATAACAACATTCCCTTGCAAATCGATCAAATCTGCCTCAAGGTAATTAATCGCATAATCGGCCACTACCACACTTTTTTTATTATCGTCATCAAACAGATCTAAAACAATACCTTCTGGAAATTCGTAAAAAGGAAAGTCTCGATTAGAATAGTTCAATATTTTAGGACTTATAAGAACTGCTTTTACTTTTCCCGAATCGGTATAAACGGTATTTGTGTTGTAAGAAACCCCTATAGGTTCATTTTGTGAAATATCAAGCCCACTAACGTCATTCAAATTATTATTACACGAAAAAAACATAGTCACAGTAATTACTGTGACTATGTTCAATATATTATGTGTATAATGTAGCTTCATTTATATTTTAGGAACTGTAACCGAAGCACCTATCCAACATCCAATTTTAATAGTTTCCCCACTATTTCCTGCGGTGAATATCTCAGCCTTATTTGGCGCTTTAGCTTTGTAACTTGCTTGCGATTGTGCCGCTGCCTTTTTAAGGGTAGGATCTACACGACCAGCTTTAGCTGCTTCGGAAGCCGCTAGCCAATACACAGCTCTTTTATTAAAATTCGTGTCCCCACAATCTTTTGCACTGGCTGCATACATAGCTGCAATTGACAAATAAGGACGGCCGTTAGATGGGTTGGCCTTTAATGCTTGTCTAAAATAATTTCTAGCCTTCGCATATTGCCCCTTTGCTTTAAGCTTTAAGGCTATTCTATTATAAAGCTTCGACTTCTTGAACGAATCGGTCTCTAAGTCAATCGCTTGTTGATAAAATGTAATCGCTTCATTTTGTTTTCCTTCTTTATCCTTTAAGATCCCTAAATAATAAGCAGAATTAGCTGAAGGACTTAACTCGTGGTATGCATTTACCAACTTAAAGAATAACGGATCGTCTGTACAATCTTTTTCAGACATTTTCCCTGCTGCTCTTTGTAACCAAACCGCATTGGTTTTATTCTCTTCAAAATCTTTTTGGTACAGTGGAATTAAGTTTTCACAATTAGCACGGTTACCCAACTTGCTATCGATACTCCCCGAGATTTGATCGTAGGCCTTTAAGTAACTCTCATAGTATTTTTTGTACTTCTCTTCTTTCTTGGTTAACTCGGTACCTGCTTCTTCCTTCTCAATAATTTTATTAAGGCTTCCAGAGTAATTTTTCACTTCTTCTTCTACCTTTTCTACTACATCATCATACTTGTTAAACAAATCTTTTGCTGGTTTCTTCCCTGCATCGTATAAATCTACCATTAAAGAAAAGTAAGTATACAAACTTTTAGGGTTTGTAAACGTGCCTTTGTCCAAGTTGTAAGCGGTATCAAAACACGTGTATAACTCTTCTTTCGATTTGTTCAATTCTTTTCTATACTCGTACATCAATTGGCAGCCTTTTGCCGCATATTCTCCTTTAGGCGTTTTACTTGCAAAGTTTTCAGCGCGCTGTTCCCAAAGTTTTAAAAGGTCGTTTATGTAAGCAACTTTATCGGCTCCAGTAGCCTTTTCTATTTTATGCTCTAAAATATCTTCGCCATCACTATAAATAGCAATATTAAATCTTGGACATTTAGTCCTTACATCCATCCAAGGCTGATACGCAGCTTCATAATTTTTTGCTTTCCAATACTCATGGAATATAGACAGTTTACTCATGCACTCCTCATCCTGTTGCGCAAAACCTAAATTCCCCCCTATAAATAGCAGTGTTAGTAATAATGTAATTTTCGTATTCATAATTTTAGTTTTATGCTTGGTTACTCATATTTTCGCTTTTGAAACCATCTGTCGTTTAAAGATAAACTTATGTGTAGGTTTATAAAATTCTCCTGTATTAAATTACTGTTTGTCGTCCCTCTTTTACCTATTTCTACACCTAGATTAGCATTCGATAAAAACCCACCAACTGGTAAACCTGCACCAAAAGTAATGCCAAACTCATTAATTGACTCATTTTCTATATTTAATCCCGTTTTTTCATGATACAATCCAGCTCTGTACACGACGCGTTTAAAATACCCATTAAATGCATTGTATTGAGGAATATAAAAACCTCCTAAAGAAATTTTTGAAGCATCTTCATATCGGGTTGTACTACTGCTGTACAAGGGGTTTGAAAAATCACTTGTTTTTTGGTATTCCGATTCTATACCTACAAACCATTTTCTTGGCTGACCAATTCCAGCACCAAATGATAACCTAGACGGCATAATTAGTTCGGTTTCTTGCAAGCCCATGGTTTCCAAATCAACATCAATCGTATTTACCGGAATTTCCTGACCGGTATTGGAATTAATGACAATAGTTGAAAACGATCTTTTGTTCAAGGATGTTAAATTGCTTTCTGGGGTATAAGTAGCTCCAGCTACCAGCTCTAACTTCTTATTTAGCATTGTTTTATAAGACACTCCCAAATTTAAGTTCAATCCGCTTAAATCAGATCTATTGTTTTCCCTAGATTGGTATTGTACTAACTGTCCATCAGAATCATAAGCAAATTCTATGGTACTGTTTTGCATATTCCCAAAGTTATAATTTACATCTATTCCAATACTAAGTCCCTTAGCCAGCATATAACCAAGTCCTAAATACGCTTTATTAACACCACCTTGTCCTCTAAACCTATTTATAACAGTGCCATCGGTATCTACAGACTCTAACTTATAGCCTACCGAGGTATATGGCAACAAACCAAAACCAAAACCAAACTTACCCATTGGAATTGACAGAGCCAAATAGTCGAAAGTCGTAGCATTTGCTTTATCACTTCCCGAATTACTTTTTAAATTTAAACTGGAATGACTCCCACCTACAGAAAACTTAACCGGACGGGTTTCATTATTTAAAAGCATTAAATTCTCACCAGCATAAGACGCAGGATTTCTTAAATTTATATGAATACTATCAGTATAAATACTTAATCCTCCCATACTTCTGTTCTCTACAGTACCTTTAAACTTAAGGCTTCCTATACCATAAAACGAATAAGGAGAGGCTGTACCCTCTTGACCATAACTTTGAATTGCAAAAGCTGCAATAAAAACTAATACAAGTTTTTTTATCATTAGTTTGAATTAAATTTTAAAATATAGTTCAATCCTTGTAAAAGGAAATTCGAGTTGGCAAATATGCTACTTTTTAATTGTTTAGACAAGAAATTAGCGTCGCCCCCTGTTAAAATAACTGTTAAATCTGGATATTTTAGACGATATTCTTCTATAAGGCCATCTATTTCTCTTAAAATACCATTAACAACGCCCGAATGTATCGCGCTATTGGTTGAATTACCAATAAGATTTTCCGGCTCCTCGGTTTCTAGCAAAGGTAAATTGGCCGTTAGATCATTTAAAGATCGATAACGCATCCTAATGCCCGGTGAAATGGCACCTCCCAAATATTTTGTATCTGCTGTTATAAAATCGTAGGTTATACAGGTACCAGCATCGATAATCAAAGCATTTTTGTTAGGAAATTGGCTAACAGCAGCACTAACCAATGCTATCCTGTCAATTCCCAATGTACTAGGCGTTTTGTATAAATTTAAAAAGGGTAATTTTGTTACTGTACTTAACACCATTACATCAAAGTTTCTGTGAATATAATCAAGTACATTCTTTTCTATTTCCCCAACAGATGAAATTATTGTCTTGTCAATTTCGTACTTCGCCCCTAAAGTAGCTATTTGATCTAAAATAGCTTCAATAGCAATAATTCTCTTCTCTACCAGATCGTCATTATTAAAAACAGCAAGCTTTACAAAAGAATTCCCTACATCAATTACTAAATTCATAGTGTTTTAAAAGCTGTAAATTTACAAAACGTATCACTTGTAATATTTATTATTTGATATTACTTACAAAAAGCACTTTACAATTGGTGTTCCCTAGTCACAATTATTAGCAATAAACTTAATTTACAACATTAAAAACCTACATTTTAGCACCTTACAAAACAATCGTTATTAAAAACGTATTTTTTTGTAATTTTGTTTTGGCGAATAGCAAAAATGAATTTATATTTGCAACCGCAATTAGCAACTGGTACCTTAGCTCAGTTGGTAGAGCAAAGGACTGAAAATCCTTGTGTCCCTGGTTCGATTCCTGGAGGTACCACATAAAAATCCCGAAACATTACTGTTTACGGGATTTTTTGTTTTTAATCAATTTGTCTTTTTTTACAACTTTCTGCTAATGGTCAATCCATCACGAATGGGTAGTATAACCGTTTCTACACGTGCATCTTCCTTTAATAAGCTATTGTACTCAAGTAAAGCTTTGGTGGATGTATCGTCGGGTTTTAATGCTTCAATAACCTTACCGCTCCAAAGGACATTATCTGATAATATAATCCCTCCCTCATTTAGTTTATCTATGATTATATTAAAGTAGTTAGGATAATTCTCTTTATCAGCATCAATAAAGACGAGATCGAATGTAACATCCAGTTCTGGTATAATCTGCAAAGCATCTCCCAAATGTTGAAAAATTTGATTCCCATAATCCGATTTATCAAAATACTTTCGTTGAAAATCAAACAGCTCCTCATTAATATCAATCGTATGCAACACCCCTGAATCCTGCATACCTTCTGCCAGACACAGCGCCGAATACCCTGTATAAGTACCTATTTCCAAAATATTTTTGGGATTAACCAGTTTAGAGATCATACTCAATAAACGCCCTTGATAGTGCCCGCTCAACATACGGGGTTGCAAAATCTTTTGGTAGGTCTCTCTTGTAAGTTGTCGTAACAATTCCGGTTCGTTCTCAGAATGGTTTACTACATAATTGTCTAAAGCTTCGGGTATAAAATGCATTATAATAAGATTCTATTAATTAAACGTTGTTTTGCAGCTTCATCATCACCACAAAGCCATTGTATAACATTGTCTTCCCAAATGGCATCACGTTCGGTTTCGGTAATAATATCACGTTCCATGGCCAGATCCAATATTTTTCCTGGGTAAGACGACTGTTTTATGCTTTCCATTTCACCTAAGGGATACGGATCGTCCAGCCCCATTAACACCTGACTAGCACCTTGGTTTTTTATAAGCAACTCCAGTGACCCTGTATCGTGCACGAGCGTATCAAAGAAAATATTCTTATGTCCTACAGCCTTTCTAGGATGGTGCTTGCCTTCAAACAGATCTGGTCGTCCATCGAATCCCTGAATACGACGCCCCAAATTAATTTGGGCCAATTGTCCGCCATGCGCAAAACAAGTACGCATATTAGGGAATTTTTCCTGATAGCCGTTTAAGGTTAAAAAATGATAAGCATCAGCACACTGTGCCAACATCCAAATGAGATGGAATCGCCAGGAGGTATTTTCCAGCTTTATAAATTTCTCCCCATCATACGGATGAATTTCAACTGCTAAATTATACTTGCTCGCCAATTCAAAAATAGGCTCGTTTTCTTCATCAAAAATACAGCGCCAAGTACCTATAGTATCCATAAAATGCGTAGGCAAACAAAGTAGTTGCAACCCTAACTCTTCCACACAACGTTCAATCTCCCAACAAGCACTTCTTACAAACCCAGGATGGACTACAAACCCACAGGTAAATTTACTAGGATGATCATGCTGAATACGTGCATTAAAATCATTTTGAAACCGCAATGCCTGTTTCATTTCTTCAACACGCAGACCATTACCATACAATTGCGACAGGTTTAAAACAACCGCATGGTCTATTTGATAGCGTTCCATCCACTCTAGCTTTTCATGTAAAAAGAAACTGGAGTCGGTTACTGGGCGGCTCCAATCTTTTTGAAGCATAAACTTACGATCCTTATCCACCCAAAAAATCCCTTTTTCTTTCATGAATTCCGGAATTTCCTCGGGATATGGTAGCAGATGTGAATGCCCGTTGATACGCAGTTTTTTCATTTTTGTATGGCTTCAGGCGTCTTAATTATTCTATTTTAACCTTTTGAGGCGCGTGCATTACTGCACCACAATTCGGACAGGTACGCTTATTAAGGTCTTTATAATATTTATCAAAAATCTTAGGCATATCGGTCTCTATATTTTCGAGGGTAAAATCTTCTTCATACAATTTAGTGACACAGTTTTCGCAAAACCACAACAACGCATCACGCATGCCTTCAGGGCGTTTGTATTCAATTACCAAACCAACGGTATTGGCACCTCGTTGTGGTGAATGTGGCACCTTGGGAGGCAAAACATAAATATCGCCCTCTCTAATGTGAATATCTTTAGGTATCCCTTTGTCTATTATCTTAAGAACAATATCGCCTTCAATCTGATAAAAAAACTCCGGCGTTTCGTTATAATGGTAATCCTTTCTACTGTTTGGCCCACCAACCACCATGACAATAAAATCGGTATCCTTCCAAACCACCTTATTTCCCACTGGGGGTTTTAAAAGGTGCCTGTTTTCCTCAATCCAATCTTTAAAATTTAACGGCGAAACTAATTTGCTCATAACTATACTTTTGGGCGTGCCCCTTCAGGTCAGGCTTTTCACTGTATCTTTTTGTTAAAAACAAAAAGGATGTCGTTGCAATCCTTCACGCAAATTAAAATATAAAGTTACAAAGATTTTGTGCGTCCACCATCAACAGGAACGTTAATTCCATTTACATAGCTAGCTGCTTCACTAGCCAAAAACGTGATAACATTTGCTGTTTCTTCTGGTTTGGCAAAGCGTTTGGCCGGCGCATAATTTTTCATTATTTCTGCCATAGCCTCTATAGATGTTCCACTTTGATTTGCCTTAATTTTAATAATTTCGTTAAGGCGTTCGGTATCTGTAAAGCCCGGTAACACATTGTTTACCGTAATACCATAAGCTCCTAGTTCTGTAGCAAGTGTTTTACTCCAATTCCCTACTGCTCCCCTAATGGTGTTGCTAACTCCAAGTCCGGGAATGGGTTCTTTAACCGAAGTGGATATCACATTAACAATTCTACCAAAGCCCTCCGATTTCATGAAAGGCACAGTAGATTGGGCCAGCACATGATTGCACTTTAAATGCTGCGTAAATGCTTTTTCAAACTCTTCGAGCGTCGCTGTTAGGACATCTCCGCTACGAGGTCCTCCGGTATTATTAATTAAAATATGAAACCCATGATATTTATCAATATACTTCAGCACTTTCTCTTGCAGATCTCTTGGGTCTAAAAAATCGCCAACAATACAATCATGGTCACCACTATTAGGTAATTCAGAAATAACCTGTTGTAACTTACTCCTATCCCTGGCTACCAAAGTCACTTTAGCCCCTTCGGCTGCCAAAACCATTGCTGTAGCTTTTCCTATGCCTTGGGTACTTCCACATACCAAAGCGTATTTACCTGTTAATTTTAAATCCATACAATTATCCTGAACTTGTTTCAGGATCTGTTTAAGGGTTAATTCAATTTATCATAAGATGCTGAATCAAGTTCAACATTAATATTTTATACACACATTTTTGGGTTCTGTAAAAAAGCGTAAAGCTTCAAAACCACCTTCACGTCCAACTCCTGATGCTTTTATCCCTCCAAAAGGTGTTCGCAAATCACGCAACATCCAAGTATTCACCCAAACAATACCTGTTTGCAATTGGTTGCTTAAGCGCATGGCACGGCTTAAATTGCTCGTCCATACCGTTGCCGATAAACCATATTTTACACTATTAGCCATTTGCAGGGCTTCCTCTTCCCTATTAAAAGGCATAAGCGTTACTACGGGGCCAAATATTTCTTCTTGATTAACACGGCATGCATCACTTTCTACTTCAATCACCGTTGGTTCTAAATAACACCCTTTTTCTAGTCCCTTAATATTAACCCTATTTCCACCACATAACACAGTGTGCCCCTCTTCTTTGGCAATCTTAATATATGCCATTACCTTTTCCATGTGCTCCTTAGATACCAAAGCTCCTATATCTGTATCCTTGTTTGATGGATCCCCTATCTTTAAGGCCTCTACTTTTGCAATAAAATCTGTCTTAAACTTTTTGTAAATAGGCGCTTCAACAAAAATCCGACTACCACAAAGACAAATTTGTCCCTGGTTTGCAAAAGAAGAACGAATTGTTGTTTCAAGCATGTTCCTATAATCACAATCCGCAAAAATCATATTCGGATTCTTACCTCCAAGTTCTAAAGACAATTTTTTAAACATGGGTGCTGCTATTTTAGCTATTTGTGCTCCTGTTTTTGTTCCTCCAGTAAATGAAATAGCCATAATATCGGGATGCTCAACAATAGCCTGTCCGGTAGTCGTTCCCAAACCATGTACAATATTTAAAACGCCTCGTGGCAACCCTGCTTCGGCACAAATATCACCCAACAGATAAGCGGTCATTGGGGTTACTTCACTAGGTTTGGCCACCACACAATTACCCGCCGCAATGGCTGGTGCTATTTTCCAAGTAAACAAATAAAGTGGAAGGTTCCAAGGCGAAATGCATCCCACGACCCCTATAGGCTGACGCAAGGTATAATTTATAGCGTCCATACCAACACTTTCATGGCTCTCGCTTGCAAACTGTGTAATGGCATTACCAAAAAACCGAAAATTACTCGCTGCCCTTGGGATATCGACCGTTTTAGCCAAGCCTATAGGCTTACCGTTATCCATACTTTCTGCCTCAGCCAAACGCTGTAAATTAGCCTCTAACAATTCCGATATTTTTATTAGGATATGACTACGTTCTTCCAACGGTGTTTGAGACCAGGAAGGAAAAGCCGATTTGGCCGCTATATAAGCATTTTCAACGTCCTCAGCTGATGAATTTGGGAGTTTCCCATATATTGTACCATCGGCCGGACAATAATTATCCAACCAATCATCGTTAAGGGGATTGTGATAACTTCCGTTTATATAGTTTTGTATTGTTTTCATTGCTAAGTTCTCGACTACCATCGAGGAAACATTTAACTATCCTCAGGTTTCTTGTAAGCGACTACTTTAATCTCCACCACCAAATCGGGGTGTGGTAATTGATGCACTGCAACAGTGGTTCGCGCAGGTCCATTTTCTACATCAAAAAACTCTGCATAGACTTTATTATAACCTGCAAAATCGTTCATATTAACCAAAAAAGAAGTTACATCGACCACATCGTTTAACGTTGCTCCTTCATTTGCCAAATTCCTTTCAATATTTTTTAAGACCTCATGTGTCTGCACTTCTATGTTCAAGTGCTTAGTCCCCATATTATCAATAGTATCGACACCGGCAATAGTGTTGTCTGATCGTCGTGAACTAGTCCCCGAAACAAAAATAAAATCTCCTACCCGTTTAGTATGCGGATAGGCGCCTCTTGGTGTTACTACATTATCTTTATTCATTCCTTTATTTTTAGTGATGCATCTTTTTTGCAACGCTATCCTCTTCCAAAATAGTCTCTGTTTCTTCCTTTACTTTTTTCAAGATATTCCTTAAATCATCATTAAGGTTAATTTTTTTGTCTGCCAACAAATTTAAGATCGCTTTATCTTGTGCACGTCCTCTTAACATGGCTTCACGATACCCAATATCCTCATTAAAGGTCACCAAGGCATACTTTGAAGCATATTCATTAGGAAACTGCTTTTCAAACGCCATCTCTAAGTTACGCTTTTCTCTGAAAATAGCCTTATTAACATGGCCTTTCATTTCATGAAAATTATCTATAGCCAAATCGGCAATAGCATCTGTATCTTTTTTGCGCTCTTTTTCAAAAGCCGTAAATACGTCTTCCCAATTACCATAACCTGCGTCTAAAACTTTATCAAACGCTACTAC
Source organism: Snuella sedimenti (assembly GCF_016428595.1). GTDB lineage: Bacteria > Bacteroidota > Bacteroidia > Flavobacteriales > Flavobacteriaceae > Snuella > Snuella sedimenti. The sequence goes on from NZ_JAELVQ010000001.1 coordinate 53,934, forward strand.
ATCTTCAAAGGACGCATTCATCCCTTGTCCGTAAAAAGGCACTATGGCATGGGCTGCATCACCCATAAGCAGTGTTTTCCCCTTGTAATGCCACGGCGAACACTTAACTGTCCCCAATGGGGATGTGGGGTTTTCAAAGAACTCATCAACAAGGTTTGGCATGAGCTCTAGAGCATCCTTAAAATAGGTACTAAAGAATTCCAGCACACGTGCTTTGGTGGTTAAATTATTAAAATTGTAAACACCTTCATCATAGCTTAAAAACAACGTAACCGTAAAGCTCCCATCTAAATTGGGCAGTGCAATAAGCATAAACGCATCACGCCCCCAAATATGCAAAGCATTTTTATAGGTCTTATAGTCGCCTTTCTTGGTAGGTAAAATACTTAACTCTTTATAACCATGTGTTAAATAATCCTGAGAGAAACTGAATAGAAACTTCTTTGCCAGAAAATAACTTTTCCGCAAAACAGAACCAGCACCATCTGTTCCAAAAATAACATCAGCTTTTTTGGTAAATTCTGTTTCGTCTTTGTATTTATAAAACCGAGAAATTCCTTTTTCAAAATCGACCGAAGTACATTTATGGTTAAAATGAAATGTAACGTTATCCAGCGCTTCTGCCTCATCTAGCAATAGGGCATTCAAGGCGTTTCTTGAAATCGAATTGATGTATTCATGCGCCCGTCCGCTGTATGGTGCCAACATGGTTTTCCCTTCCTCATCGTGTAACATGCGTCCATACATGGGAATACAAAGTGGTTCTACCTTATCTTGGATTCCCACCAATTTCATAGCTTTAATCCCTCGGTTTGAAAAGGCCAAATTAATGGAACGTCCTGCATCAACAGCCACTTTTCTCAAATCAGGACGTTTTTCAAAAACCTCAACATTATATCCACGTTGCCCCAACCGTAATGCCAAGAGGGCACCACAAAGTCCAGCTCCTATAATTTGTATATTTCCCTTATTTGTCATTTAAAATTACTTTCAACTTTTCTACCAATAGATAAACATCCTGGAAACTATTGTATAATGGCACAGGGGCACATCGCATAACATCGGGTTCACGCCAATCACTTAACACGCCTGCTTCATTTAATTTTTCATGCAAGGTTTTATCGGCATTCTTAACTTGAATGGATAATTGACAACCGCGCTCCTCTGGGTTTTTAGGAGTAATTATGTTAATTGTATGATCTCCCAACTGCTGTAATAAAAATTCGAAATACCCCGTTAACTGTTTCGACTTTTCGGTGAGCGCTAGCATTCCTACCTCACCAAACATATCCAAAGACGCTTTAATCGCGGCCATAGATAGAATTGGAGGGTTACTTAACTGCCAGCCTTCGGCTCCTGGAAGCTGGTCGAAATCGTCTCGCATATTAAATCGCGTCTGCTTGTTATGGCTCCACCACCCTGTAAAGCGGTTAAGTTCTTTATTGTAGGCATGCCGTTCATGCACAAAACACCCAGCTAAACTGCCTGGTCCCGAATTTAGATATTTGTAGGTACACCAAACTGCGAAATCAGCCCCAGAATCATGCAAATCCAAATTTACATTACCAGCGCCATGCGCACAGTCAAAACCAACAGTACAGCCATATTTATGTCCTAGTTCGGTAATCCGTTTTAAATCAAAATACTGACCGGTGTAATAGTTAACACCTCCAATCATGATTAAGGCTATTTCATTGCCTTGCGATGCCATAATGGTTTCTAAGTCTTCATAACGCAACAACGTTTCTCCATGACGTGGTTTCCAAAGCACAACGCCATCCTTTTCATCAAATCCATGATGTCGCAATTGCGATTCGACGGCATATTTATCGGATGGAAACGCATCACTTTCGATTAGGATTTTGTATCGTGATTTTGTTGGCCGATAGAAAGATACCATCATTAAATGCAGGTTTGCAGTGAGCGTATTCATAACAACCACTTCAATAGGTTTAGCTCCCACCACCATAGCCATATTTTCGGCAAGAAATTCATGATATGGCAACCAAGGCGTTTCTCCTTGTGTATGCCCTTCAACTCCTAAAATAGCCCAATCGCTTAATTCTTTATCTATATACGTTTTGGTAACTTTAGGCTGCAATCCAAGCGAATTACCGGTCATATATATTAACTCTTCACCTCGTTTGTTCTTAGGGATATAAAACCGCTCCCTATAAGTTGCCAATACATCATTTTGATCTAGCTCTTTAGCATATTCCAAACCCAATTTATAACTTAACAAAATATTTTTTTTAACTGTTTCTAACAAAAATAAGGATTCTGGATTAAGAAATGGGCAGCTTAAAGCCTCTTAATTCTCAATACTATTTTTTGTATATTTATGGTAAACTACCTCGAAACAGAGCCTACAAAGTATTGGCTAGAAAAAACATTTTGATTTCGAGGCAAACTTGAGAATATTTTAATCTAACCTCGGTTATCGAGTAACACTTGTGAATATGGGTAAAAAAAGAGAATATACAAACGGTGAAGTAACGGTTGTCTGGGAAGCTGAAAAATGCATTCATTCCGGTATTTGCTCCAAAGGATTACCACGTGTTTTTCAGCCCTTAAATAGGCCTTGGGTAAAAATTGACGGTGCTGAAACAGAAAATATAGTAAATCAAGTTAAACAATGTCCCTCAGGGGCTTTGAGCTATTATATGAATGCTGAAAACGACAAGCGCTCTGAAACTATGGAAACAAAAATAGAAGTGTTGGAAAATGGGCCTTTATTGGTATATGGAACACTAAAGGTAACCCATAAGGACGGCTCTACAGAAATTAAAAATAAAACGACTGCTTTTTGCCGTTGTGGCGGCTCCGATAACAAACCTTATTGTGATGGCACCCATGTAAAACACGACTTTAAAGGATAGTGCCAGTCATTTTTTTTGGCAAATTTAAAACCTCATTGGCGTAAGACTACTCTAATGTAATATTAACATTGGTAAAATTAAGATTCCAATTCCCTTCTGCTTTTTTATGTTCTAACGCCAATTTAATACCATTAAAATCCTTATAATTTTCAAAAGTACTTACGAGTGAGGGTGTCTCACTATTCCCTCTTCTAAAAACCCATTCCTTGATAATATAATCATCCTTAAAATACAGATCGTAGGCATCACCTGGTGTATAGCCACCTTCATTAGAATATGTTAGGGTTATTTTATGCATTGGCACCTTGCTTATGGGCGCTTCTTCTGTAATGGGAGTAGAAATACTTGTTCCAGTATCCCAAACCAATTGAAAAGGGACCAACAGCCAAAATTTATCATTTATAAAGCTTTTATCTGCCTGTATACTAATAGAATCCATTACTTTTCGGTTGTACCTAATGGTATCTGTTGCTGTTATTAATTGTACATCTTCCTTTTTTGGATACCAAACCCATGCACGTTGAAAATGGCTGCTATCTCTATCAATATTAAAAGTGAATTCCATTTTGCTTATGCGTTCCCATTGGTTAAACCCATGTGCATTTGCTATTTTTTCAGCTATTGAAATCGGATTGGAACTAGGTGCAGTCTCCTTGTTTTGTTTACACGAGAAGCTCGTACACATAACAACTATTATCAACCAGACTTGTTTCATTTTAGTTTTTTGTTTTAATGAATTGCTTTAATTAATCTGTCGGAAAACCGTTTAAAGATACTGTTTCAAATTCACCATTATCATTCTCATAAATTAAAAACACTTTAAGCTCTGGATGTGTTTTTAAGAAGGTCTTTACTCTTGCTATTCCCATTGCCTTAAAAGCTGTAGCATAAGCATCAGCTGTCATACAATCTTTAGTAATTACCGAAACACTTAACAAATTTGTTTTACTTGGGTATCCCGTTTTAGGATCAATAATATGTGCGTAACGATTACCATTGGCATCTATTTTAAACTTCCTGTAAGTGCCAGAGGTTGCCATGCTCTCATCTTTTAAGGAAATTGCTTTTAAAATAGATTGTTCACCATTAAATTTTGGCGTTTCCACCCCTACTTTCCATGGTAGTTGTTTTTCTTTATTTATGCCTCTTGCCCTTATTTCTCCTCCAATTTCAACAATATAATTATTTACATTCTTGCTTTCTAAAAACTGTCCAATTACATCGACACCATAACCTTTGGCAATGGCATTAAAATCTAAAAAAGTTTCAGGTAATTTTGTTATAGAATAGTCTGTTCTCTTTACTTTATCAAACCCAACGGAATGCATCAAACTATCAATTTTGAGACTATCCAGCTGTTCAATTTTCCCTTCTGGCCCAAAATCCCAGGCATTTACCACTGCCCCAATAGTTGGATCAAAAAAGCCCTCTGTTGCTTTATAAATAGTTCTTGAAATGTCAAACACATTAACAAAATGGTTATCTACTTGAACTGCCTCATTTCTGTTTAACTTAGAAATATCGGAATTCGTTTGATAGGTGGATAACGATTTATTAATCACGTAAAACAAACTGTCAAATTGTTTCTGAAAGTTCTGTTTAGAAAAATAGGTTATATGGTACGTGGTTCCGAAAACAGCCCCTTCAAGAAATGTCTTGGTAGTATCTGGTTTACCGCATGAAACTAGCTGCAAAAAAATTAAAACCCCTACTAACGATCTAATAATCATAAAGAACTTAGTTTAAATTGGTATCCAAAATCTGAATACCACTGTATTCGATCAAGTACGATTCATTTAAGTAAACAGGCAACGTTTTGTCGGTTGCATTACCCAAGCCAACACCTGCGTACAATACCTTGGCATTTTTTTCTCGTGCATGCTTTTTAAAAGATTCCATCCAAACCACATCATAGTTATTTGGGTTATCAGGCAAAATAACGGCTCTAACAATAACAAAAAAGTACTGGTTATTTTTATCGATACAGACAAACTGAGGATGTCTTTTTAACTGACTGTTCACTGCAATAAACTCAAAACCACGCTGTTCTAGATCCTTTCCTACATGATTCATGGCTAGATTGTGAAGTTCTTGTTCTGTAAGTGGCTTGCTCATGGAACAAAATTACTATTAATATGTTTTCCTTTAAAATTTAGACTCCATATAATAGCAAAAATTAATCTTTTCCGAGTTTCTAAATATCCATTTTAGGTTACAATAAAACTACTTGTATATTGCATTATTCCCCAATGCAAATAATCTCCTTTAGGGTTCGGTGATATATGTTCCCATTAGCAAAACTCAATGAATTAACCGTCCATGTTTCCCCTTTTTTTCCTAAATCGTTGACAGATACTAAAGCGGTTTTATCAAATTTTTCGGTAGTAGTATCAATAACATAAACCATTCCTATGGCATTTGTAAAAAACAAATAATCGTTAATCATTGTTGGTGACCCTAAAAAAGATCTTTGAAAACCGTTTCCTAATATTCGGGAATCTGTACTATGAAGCTGTCCTCTTGAATTTAGGCCGTCATTGTTTTGTGGTGTTTTCCAAACAAAACTACCATCGGGATTTATCTCACGTGGCAATTCCAAATGTTCATTCTTTCCTGTTACGATATTATGACGCGCAACGAAAGGATGATGCATAACCAGATAAAATGTATAATCGTTTACCGACATATTGCAGTGAAACTCATTTTCTAAATTTTTCAATTCTACATTTTCCTCTAAAACATATTGCTCCTTTTGTTCGTCATAGATATATTGGTTAACTATATTAAGCGGATTTTGCCCTATAAGTTCTCCTGTATTAGAATTAATAACTACATTATCCTGACCTTTATTTGTCCAAGAAATTTTATGCATATCCCAATGCTGTGTATTTAGTGCTCCATAACCCGAAATCTCGTTTGGCACTTCCGATTCCCAATGCCATAAAGCGGTACCTGCTTTGCCTGCTTCTAAACTAATCAAACTTAGTCCCACTGGTCGTTCTAGCACACCATGAGGACCTCCTCGACCTATGAGTATTGCTGGTTTCCCAGAAGCTGTTTCACCTATAATGGGTGTATTATAATGCGTTAAGGCTTCTTTTGTTACCCAAACACGCTTTCCCGTATTCTTGTTGAACGCATGTAAATAGTTCCATTCTTTATGTCGCAACGAATCATTTTCTACAGGAGGTTCTACGTTTAGGATTAAATCTTCGTACAGTACAGAATCAAACTGTTTATTGAATGGTCTACCAACAGTAGGCATCCAAGTTCTTTCCCAAACTAAATCACCATCAACAGAAAAACAGGCCATTCCTCCACTGGCATTAATTACCCAAACATATTTGCCATCTGTTATAGGACAGGGTGTCGTCGAGTCGCTAAAACCATAATTATATTCACTAGGCAATAGTCCTTTAACCCGTTTAGTCCATAAAGTTTCACCATTATCGGCGTTTAAACAATAAAGTATAACATCTGTCCCATATGCTCTTGTTTTAAGGGATTTCGAAGCTTCTTCTACCTTATTGTGGCAAGCCTTTATTTTATAAGATTTTGAATGTAAATAAGCGGTAAGAGCTTGAGATGTTGCTTTAACTGCTTTCCCTGACTCACTCTCTCTTGACAATCTATTGTGTATTCCTTTTTTACGTTCATTCGGTGCGTCTTTATAGCTTTTATCCTTTGCTAAAAAAGCTTCCCATCTTTTCATGGCTGCCTTGTTAGCATTCAACTTTGTTTGAAATACTACTTCCTTTTCTTTTTGCAAGCTATCTAATAAGAAACTATAATAGGTATCATATACCTCCTTAGCTGCTTCATATTGTGCTCGCAATTCAGAAAAAGGCGGGGTATCTAAGGGAGGATTAATTGTAAAAAACAGTTTTTTACCCCAAACAGCAATACCACTTTGACCCCCAGCAGGCAAAGCCTTCTTCCATTTTATGTTTTCTCCTGTGCGGACAGACCATTTTGTAGGGACTTTTAAAGATGTTTTTATTTTCCAACTACCATCAGGCCCTCCCGACATGGGCCATTGGTTATCGCTATTTTTCACCATAACACTACTACTTATGTCTTGCTTACATGAAGTCAACACAAAACAAAGTACCATGAAAAAAATTAAGTTTCTGCTATGCAAAAAACCAAGGATCTTGTTTCTTAAATACATTGTGAGAACTAATTAATTTCCATTGTCTTAATGGTACTATAACCATAGTATCCCACAAAAGCCAAGCACAGAGCCGGTAAAATAAAAGAAAAGTTTACTTCTGGAATATACCCCAATAAATTTAAGTCGGCAAAGCCATCGCCTCCCCAATCTAAAATCGCAGCTTGTACTATGGGCATTAAAGCGCCTCCAACAATAGCCATAACCAAGCCTGCTGAACCAATTTTTGCTTCATCACCCATATCCTTTAAGGCTATACCATAAATGGTTGGAAACATAATAGACATGAATACAGAAATAGCTACTAAAGAAATCAACCCTGCAATACCGGGAAGTATTATTGCTCCAATACTAGCAATAGCACCACCTGTACCAAAAAGCATTAGAACTTTTGAAGGATTGAGACGTTTCATCAAGCCAGTACCTATCCAACGACCACTTAAAAAAAGTATCATAGCGGCTATATTATAATTTGTTGCTGTTAAATTCCACCCCGTACTTTCATTCAAATTATCGACATAGTGAAAGATGTATGTCCAACACATAATTTGCGATCCAACACAGGCAGCTTGCGCTAAAACACCGTTTAAATAGTTTTTATTAGCAAGTACCTTTTTAAAAGAAAGCGCAAGAGACATCTTATCTTCAACCGGCGTTTTTGGAATTTTAGTAAATAAAATGATAGCCATGATTACTAAAACCAAAACACCCAAACTTAAATAAGGCACACTAATAACCCCCAGGTCGTTTTCACGAATGGCCGCCAGTTCATTTGAAGATAAAGCATTGTATGCCTCAGAGGTATAATCGTCCGAACGCAATGCTGCTAGTACAAACACTTGTGCTATAATCATGCCCGTTAGCGACCCCACAGGATTAAAAGCTTGGGATAAATTTAAACGCTGTGTAGCGGTTCTTTTATCGCCAAGCGCTAAGATTAAAGGATTAGCCGTTGTTTCTAAAAATGCTAATCCGCAAGTTATTACCCATAAGGAAATTAAAAAGTAATTATATTCTTCATAAAGGGCTGCAGGGTAAAACAAAAATGCACCAGTTGCATAGAGTATCAGCCCTAAGAGAATCCCTGATTTGTAACTAAAACGTCTTATAAACAGTGCTGCCGGCAAGGCCATAAAAAAATACCCAAAATAAAAAGCAAACTGCACTAGTGAAGCTTGAATATTAGACAGTTCGGGCATTACTTTCTTAAAAGCGGATACCATTGGATTTGTTAAGTCGTTTGCAATGCCCCATAAGGCAAAAAGCGATGTTATTATTATAAAAGGAAATAACAACTCCCTATTTACTACTGCGGCCTTTGTTTTACTGGTCATATGGTTTGGTTTATTTAAAATTATAGGACTGAAGGTAACGTTCCTGTACTATCTGCAAATTGTTCAGTAGGCACATCAACTTTATTAAGCATGCTCACAAATAAGTTAGACATAACTGTGTGTTTTTCCTCAAATTTGGTATAGCTACCGTGTTTAACACCTAAGTTAGTACCACCTGCTAAGACAAGCGGATAATTTCTAGCATTATGTGTAGAGCTACAAGCACTACCATATAGAATAAGTGTATTATCCAATAGCGAACCGTGTTCGTCTGTTGTATTCTTCATTTTATCAATAAAGTAAGCTAACTGTTTTGTTAGCCATTGGTCATAACGCCCCCATTCTTCCCAGTGCCCTCTGGTTTTATCGTGAGAAATTCCATGATGCCCTTTTAACCCTAACGCTATTTTTGGAAAATTATCACCAAAGCCCATACCATCTTCCCTTGCCATCATATAGGTAATAACCCTCGTAGAATCTGTTTGAAAGCCCAACACCATCAAATCCAGCATAGATCTTACATAATCCTGCGGAGCCGATACCGGATCGACATCTAGGTTAATTAAACTAGCATCAAAATCTTTCATGGGAACATCTAACCAACGTTCATTTCTTTTTATCTGCTCTTCAACTTGATTCAAGGATGTTAAATATTCATCTAACTTTGCTTTGTCATTAGCTCCCAAACGTCGTTGTAGGTTTTTACTATCTTCTAAAACCAAATCGACAACTTTTTTACCTTGGTGCAAACTTTTCCGTCTTTCGTTGGTAGATGTCATCCCGTTTGGAGAAAAATACCGCTCAAAGATCTCACGCTGCCTGTGCTCCGAGGGAATAGGTCGTCCAGATGAATTAAACGATAAAGTTGACACTCTTGACTTATAGCCTACACCGCCATCAGTAGATAATGACAAAGAAGGAAAGCGTGTATATTGCCCTAACTTTTTAGCAGCGACCTGATCGACAGAAATATTATTTCGATACTCACCCCGTAAATCCCCTCCTGTTAGCCAGGTATCTCCTGCGATGTGCCCCAACAATTGTCGACTGTTCGGGTGACTCAAACCTCCTAAAATTGAAATATCTTTACGGTAAGAAGCCAAAGGCGATAATGTTTTAGTTAACTTATAATCGGTTCCTTCGCCGTGTGGAAACCAGCTCCAATCTTTATGATAATGGCTTTCTATCGGTGGTATACCTACACCATTAGGAAAATAAAGAAAACACAAGCGTTTTGGCTGTGTAGGAGTAATAAATTTTGAAATACTACTCATAGCCATACTTTCAAAATAAGGAAGCATACATGCTACCCCGAAGCCTTTTAAAAAGGTTCTGCGATCTAAATGCCAAGGTTTTTTACTCATAATCCAACTATTTTTTGAAACCAATTAGGTTCCTTTTTATAAAATGACGGACTCAAAACAATTTGAGTTACGACCGATTGAAAACGATAGTCATCTTCTATGACTTCTTCTACCATATCATCAATTGTTTCCTGATCTGCAAAACTAACATCCCTGCCTAACGCATAAGCGTAAAGATGTTCTATTAACGATCTGGTGAAATCCTCTTTTTTTAACCTCAAAATATAATCTTTAATACCCTGAATACCTTCCACTTCTGTACCATCTGGTAACTTCGATTTAGAATCAATTGGTTTTCCATTTGAAGCTTCTAAACGGTATCTTCCAACGGCATCATAATTTTCAAAAACAACGCCATAAGGATCAATCTTTCGGTGGCAATCCAAACATGAGGTCTTATTTCTGTGCAAGAACAATTGCTCTTTTAAAGTTAAATCCTCAAAGCCAGGAGTTTCTGGGTCTAGCTCGGGTACATTTGGTGGCGGTGGCGGTGGGGTATCCCCTAATATCTTTTCCTTTAACCAAACAGCTCGTTTTATAGGGTGCGCCTGAGCACCATCGGAATGACCATTTAGGAAAGCCCCTTGTGAAAGTAATCCACCTCTATGCATGTCTTCAGTTAAAGCCACAGGGCGAAATACATTCCCTTGCACCCCTTCTACCCCATAAAACTCGGCAAGGTTTTGATTAAGCATGGCAAAATCTGAGTCAATTAAATTCAGAATGCTCATATTATTCTTTAATACATAACTTATAAATTCATAAGTTTCCTTTGTCATGTCTTCTTTTACAAATCTGGTGTAGTCTGTATATTCATGAACATCTGTATCCATACTTTTATGCCTGTCTAAACGCAACCACTCATAAGTAAATGACTGTACCATTCTGGTTATTCTTGGATCTTGCACCATACGCTCCACTTGCTCTGGCAATTCATCATACAAATCACCTTCTTTAGCTAAAGCCATTAAGGTCTCGTCTGGAGGCGAATTCCATAGGAAATAAGACAATCTGGAAGCCAGAATAAATTGGTCATCCGACTTTTCTTTTTTCGGCTGTTCGGGTTCATATATGTAAATAAAATTGGGAGAACATAACACGGCAACCAAAACTTCTTTAACACCATCCTCATAACGTTCAAAATCCCCTTTAATATCTCTCCAAAAATTCATATAACGCTCTAGCTCTCCTGGGTTTAGTTCTCGTCGAAAAGCACGCTCCATAAAATGCGTTAAAACTTCTTCTGTATAAAGGGCTTCATTAGCTTTGTTAGGTGAATCGAAGAAAATATTTGTATGACTTTTTGGAGGCCATACAGGGTAATAAGGTGCTTCAAATTCTACGGACTTAATTAGTAAAGGCGGACCGTTAAATCGACTTTCCTTGACCAAATGGTTATTCCAAAGCCCTAAAGTCAAAATATTTGCCAAATCGCCACTCACTTGAGAGCTTTCCAAAGGAATTGGTAAGTTTTCCAATCTCCCTTCAAACTCAAACATTTGAGATTCACCAAAAGGAGCTGTTACCTCTTTGCTTTCACCAAAGGTTTTATAATCCATCCCATCATCTGTTCTGGATCCTGCAAATACCTGAATGGATGGATTTACCGATTTATACTTTAATTCATTCTTTTCTGCTTCATTCTCGAAAGCTGCTTCAGCCAATGCTTCCTCAGATAATGGTGTTAACACAATACGGCTAAACCCAACAAAAAATTTACCTCCAATAGATCCTTTATGGGCTCCTTCCGATAAATAAATCAATGTAACGGGCGTAGTAATTTGATTGACATCTTTTTGTTCTTGCTTCATATAAAGGCGCTTACTAACCATCCCATTCTTTTTACCTCCTAAAAGATTCATATTATAGGAAGGCATAGCATCATCTGACGCATAAGGATGTACCAAGTCCACTTGGTATACGCCCGACTTTGGCACATTATATTCAAAATTAGCTTGGGAAATTGCAGCAACATCTTCAGGCATTAACAGCTTATTTTTTAATATTAAGTTTTTAGCAGGTGTTACATCTTTAGCCGTTATGAATATAGCTTCGGAAGACTGTGGTGCAGGAATATCTCTTCTTAAATCAATTAAGCGTTCATCCTCTGTTAACCAGGAGCTATAGCCTCTGGAAGCTTCAACCCTCAAAACAAAATCTCCTGTCCTTGGAAAATCTTCTTTAACTAACATTTTTAAATTAGGAGATGGTCCTTGCCATGACTTAGGTGCTACTTCCTTAGCTGGTAATGCCGAACTTAAAATAATGCCTTCATTTACTACAGCATAACGGTTACTTGCGGAGCCCCTCATACCAACACCTATTTTATTTTTAAGTGCAGTTATAGGATTGGCCTCCTGTTTTGTTGTATCGGCTACAAAAGGAACGTCCTGACCATTTAAGATTTCTATATGCAAATCTTTCTTTTTAATTGCAGCTGTTTGATAGCCCCAATATTCAGTTCCTGTTTTACCGTCTCCTATATCTTTTCCAAAAGTCACTTTATATTTTTTAACCTCAGGTTTTTCTCCTAAAACAATGGCTTTATCCAGGGCTTCTCTGGCTATTTTCTGGTAGTAATCTATATGTAATGATGATGTCTGTAAAATATTCCCATTATTACTAAAGCCCATCTTAGATTTTCCGTCGTCAGGCAAAACATCTCCGAAATTAACCGAAACACCGAGTAATTCATTCAATGTGTGCGTGTATTGTTTTTTTGTTAATCTACGCATAACCCCTTTATCGGCATCCTGCTTGGCAATAGCAGCTTGCTCTAAGTTCTTGGTCATCCATTCCACTACTGCCCGGCGTTCATCATCTTGCAATTGGGGTTCTTCCTCTGGTGGCATCTCACCCGAGTTAATCATATCCAATGCAGAATGCCATCCTTCGGCATCAGGACCATTAATCATGTCCCAATGCAAAACATCCAAACGAACGCCTCCTTTTTGTTTATCTTCACCATGACATTCAAAACAATATTTTTCCATGACGGGCCTTACCTTTGTTTGATAATGTACCGCTTGAACCGAAGTAGAATCTCCTGGATTATTTAATGCCATATAAACTCCATAATTTTCAGGAGCAACCCCAAGAACAGTCTTAAGCCCAGATGGCATATATTTAGTTAAATAATTGGCTCCATGTGTTAACGAACCACCATAGTGTCCTGCTAAGGACAGTAAAACAACGTTAACCAACAGAACAACTCTATACACCTTACTTACTTGATCTTTTTGTACTGATGACCTTTTGTGGCGTAGCACAAGCAACCAAACGCATACTAAGGCCGTAAACCAACCAAACCATTGATGCTTTTCTAAGGCATCATCGTTATAATTACCACTGTACGCCAATAGGAATCCAATAATAACAGTTGGAATAATACTTAAAGCCGTAAACCAAAGCAAAATATCGCATGCAGTATCCAGGTTCAATTTTGGACGAAGCATACTTATTGTTTCCATTAAGAACAACACTATTAAAGTCCCTATGGGAATATGCAGAATTAAAGGATGAAAGCGTCCTAGAAAAAGAAAAAATGTATTTTCAATTTCACCTAACAATGGAATAAAAAGAACTCCAAAGAGTATGAACGTGAAAATAATAACTGTTATTAACTTATACTTCATAAAAATCAATATTGCAGTATACTACGTTATGGCCAATACAATTACTTAACAGCAACAACTTTATAATATACTTACATTAAGTTATGTTTTACAAATAAAAAAGACGTATCAAATGTCCTTCTCATTAAATCTTCGAAGTGGTTTAAACTTTTTGGATTGAAGCGAAAATTGATGGGTTTGTGACCAGATGAAGGCTTTTTTGAGTCGCATAGCAGGGCAACGTGACGATAAAAAGACAAAATATGGGTGCAAACCGGCAATTTTTTAGCCAATTTGTAAAAGTTTAAATCACTTCTTCGTTAAAAAGTTCCAATATATAATTTATGTAAACTTAAATCCTGTGAAAATCTAACCTTTCCTAATACTATTTTTGCAGTCTACCACAACACTATCTATTTATTAATTTACTTTATAATAGATATTTAAATGTATGTCTGCCTCCAAATCAAAATACTTCGCCTTAATGCCTCTTGAACTATTCGTTATGGCCTTACACTTGTAACTAATGAGCTGCATATAACCTATAACATCATTACAACTATAAATCTACCAATTTTTTTCGTATCTTTAAGTAAACCGTCTCAAAATGAAACCAATAGATATTTATATAGAAAAGTATTTTGATTTGGAGACAAGCATTTAAACATTTAAAATCTCGATTATCAAATAAATCGTATCGTAATGAAAACTTCAATTCGTTTAGAACAGGCTGTACAAAAACTGTATGTAGCATTTCATAACAACGCATTAAACCCGGAATGTTGCAAACAATGTGCTGTGGGTAATATTCTAGACAATACCGAATCTTGGAAACATCTATCGGACAGACATGGCAGCTTAAAACTTAACTATGTGGGCATGGTAAACCAAAACTTAGGCCGAAAATTTAATGGCTATACACCTCAAGAGTTATTACATATTGAAGCCATCTTCCTTAAAAATTGTGGTTATTCTATTCCCTTGCACTACCGAGGTACGCGACCTAACAACCCCGAAGATAAAGATTTACTTTTTAAGGGACTGTGTGCAGTTATTGCATACCTGTGTGAACTCGACGGTATCTCGAATGTAATGGATTATACCAAACTTTTTGAAACTCATGTAAAAAGACAAAACACACTACATCAATCTTTTAACGTTACATAACAAAAGAATTATAATCCTTATTTATATGTAAGATATTTAAAAACTATAAAAAAACCCAACACTTGGTGTTGGGCTTTACTTTTACTTAGTATTGGGATACTATTTATCCTCCAAAGTCGTCAAATCTAATATGCTCATCTGGGATACCAAAATCTTCTCCCATTTTCTGAACTGCTTTGTTCATTAACGGTGGTCCACAGAAATACAATTCAATATCTTCTGGTGCATCGTGCTTGCTTAGGTAATTATCAATCACACAATTGTGAATAAACCCTACAAACCCATCTCCCGGTGCATCAATATCTTCCTTAACTTTCCAGTTATCTTCTGGTAAAGGCTCAGACAATGCCAAGAAGAATCTAAAGTTAGGAAACTCTTTTTCTAATTCGTAGAAGTGATCTAAATAGAACAATTCGCGCTTAGATCGACCACCATACCAATAGGTAACTTTACGTCCAGTCTTTAATGTTTTAAACAAGTGATATAAATGCGAACGCATCGGTGCCATACCGGCCCCTCCACCTACATACAACATTTCAGACTCCGATTCGTTAATAAAGAACTCGCCATAAGGACCAGAAATCACTACTTTATCTCCTGGTTTTCTAGAGAAAATGTAAGACGATGCAATCCCTGGATTTACATCCATCCAACCATTCTTGGCACGATCCCATGGTGGTGTAGCAATACGCACGTTTAACATGATCTCACGTCCTTCTGCTGGGTAAGAAGCCATAGAATAGGCACGCTCCACAGTTTCATCATTCTTCATCACCAAAGGCCAAAGACCAAACTTATCCCATTCTGCTTGGAATTTATCTGGTGTTTCATGTTCCTCTGGGTGTGCTGTTATATCAATATCAGAATATTTTATTTCGCATTGTGGAATTTCAATTTGAATATATCCACCAGCCTTGTAATTCATATCTTCAGGAATCTCAACAACAAATTCCTTAATAAAAGAAGCAACATTAAAGTTACGTACCACCGTAGCTTCCCATTTTTTAATCCCAAATACCTCTTCAGGAATGGTAATATTCATGTCTTGTTTTACTTTTACCTGACATGCTAAACGCGCTCCGTGCTGTAATTCTTTACGTGTAAAGTGTGGGGTCTCTGTTGGGAGTGCTTCACCACCTCCAGACAATACATGACATTCACATTGAATACAAGTACCACCTCCACCACATGCTGATGGTAAAAATATTTTTTGACTTCCCAAAGTAGATAACAAACTATCCCCCGATCCAACTTCTACTTCCCGCTCGCCGTTAATGGTTATTTTAACAGGCCCCGATGGTGATAATTTTTGTTTAACAACCAATAGTAATGCTACCAATAAAAGCGTAATGATTAAAAAAGCGATTACTGTTGCGATTATTGTTCCTAATGTACTTGCGGCTAAAATCATATTACTCATTTACTTTTATGTTGTTAGCTAACACTTTCTCTTCTTTTGCTTCAGTCGTCTCTGACGCATTAGAAACTATTGTTTCTTCTACCTTTTCATCAACTACTACAGCTGTTTTTGTTTCACTCTTTGCTTCTTCATCACCTCCTGTCAACATACCTCCAAAACTCATAAATCCAATAGCCATTAAACCTGTTATGATAAAAGTAATCCCTAAACCTCTTAATGCAGGTGGTACATTTGAATACCTGATTTTTTCACGAATAGCTGCAATTGCCAAGATGGCTAAAAACCAACCGATACCTGAACCAACACCATAAACAGTTGCCAAACCTAAAGTTGGAATCTCACGAGACTGCATAAACAACGACCCTCCTAAGATCGCACAGTTTACGGCGATAAGCGGTAAGAAAATACCAAGTGAGTTGTATAAAGATGGTGAAAACTTCTCCACTACAATCTCTACCAATTGTACCATGGTTGCAATGGTAGCGATAAACATAATAAACGATAAGAAACTTAAGTCGTAGTCTATATACTCAGCACCTAACCATTTTAAAGCGCCCGGCTGTAACAAATACTGATCTAACAACCAGTTTAAAGGTACGGTAATAGCTAACACAAAAATAACCGCTGCACCAAGACCAACAGCTGTACTTACTTTTTTAGATACCGCAAGGTAAGAACACATCCCAAGGAACGTGGCAAATACCATGTTATCTATAAATATTGATTTGAAAAATAATTCTATATGTTCCATTTATTCTTTAATTATAAATTCAGAATTCTGAATTATTAATGATCTTCTACTAACGCTTTATTTTTAGTTCGTTGTACCCAAATAATAATACCTACCACAATTAATGCCATTGGTGACAATAACATAAATCCATTATTCTCATAACCTAGAGCATACAGGCCTGTTTTTTCGATAGGGTCACCCAGCACTTTAAACCCTAATAAGGTTCCCGATCCCAGTAACTCTCTAAAGAAACCTACCATCACCAATATAATACCGTACCCGGCAGCATTACCAACACCATCAAGAAACGATCGCCAGGGGCCATTCCCCAAAGCAAAGGCTTCAAAACGTCCCATGATAATACAGTTGGTTATAATTAGACCTACGAATACCGACAAGGTTTTACTTAGTTCATACGAAAACGCTTTAAGTACCAAATCTACTATAATTACTAAAGTAGCAACTACTACAAGCTGTACAATAATTCTAATCTTAGAAGGAATAATGTTTCGCATTAATGAGATTACTACGTTCCCCAATCCTAATACAAATAATACAGAAATGGACATCACGATCGATGCTTTTAACTCAGCCGTAATTGCCAAGGCCGAACAAATACCTAATACCTGGATGGTAATTGGGTTATTATCTGCTAACGGATCTAATATTAACTTGCTGTCTTTTTTTGATAAAAGTCCCATAAAATGCTAGTTTTTTAAAGTTTCGAAATATGACTTATAAAGCTTTAAATCACTTTTAATCATTGCTGTTACACCATCACCTGTAATAGTCGCTCCGGCAATAGCATCTATTTCATTATCAGTTTTATCGTCGTTCTTTGGGTCGGCGTTACCTTTTGCTACAGTAATGCCCTTAAAATTACCTGAGGCATCCAATAAGTGCTCACCAATAAAATCGTCCATAAAGAAACGCTCTTTAATATTTGCACCCAAACCAGGAGTTTCTCCTTTATGGTCAAAATAAGCGCCTTGAACTACCATGTTGGCATCCAAAGCAACATAACCCCAGATAGCATCCCAAAGACCTTTACCTCTAATAGGTGCGATGTAATAGGTTTCACCATCTTTCTCACCAATAAATAAAGGCAACCGTCTTATTTTACCTGCTTTGGCATTGGCCTGTTCTTTTTTAACATCAATTAAATAGGCTTGGTCATTTTCTGTCACCTTTCCGTTTTCAAT
This sequence comes from Snuella sedimenti, assembly GCF_016428595.1. Classification (GTDB taxonomy): domain Bacteria; phylum Bacteroidota; class Bacteroidia; order Flavobacteriales; family Flavobacteriaceae; genus Snuella; species Snuella sedimenti. Next base: position 71,818 of record NZ_JAELVQ010000001.1, read on the forward strand.
AACCAACTGTTTTGTGATGTATTTTGAAAATGCTTCCGGTGCTTTATCGGTTGAAATGAAAGTAGCACTGCTTCCATCATTTTCGTTAATACCCATTGCATACAAAATATTTTGTTGCTTTTCTAAACGCTTATTTTCGTTAATTCTTGGCTTTAATGATTCGGCAGCAAAAGCTAATAATGCACCTACCAAAAGCACCATTCCTATGGCGAATATAATTGTATATGAATTTTTATCCGTTTTCTTTTCCATTTTTTAAGTTCATAAAATTATAAAGTATTTAAAGTGTCTAAAGTTTGCTAGCAATCGATGTGAAAATTGCTAAAAGCTCTTTCGCTTCTTTCCTTAACTCATTTATTTTATTATTATTTATCCAATTCATTTTCTCTATTATCTCAAGCCAATAATCTGCTTCACTCGCTTCGCCTAAGCTAATTTTAATTTTATTTTTAAAATCTTTTTTGCTTCGACTTCTATTAGCTTCTCTATAATTAGCTCCAACACTGGTTCCAGATTTTGTTAATTGATTTCTTAAAACAAAAGCTTCAGTTGTGTTTGGTAAACTTACTGACAAATTTATAATTTCAATGGCAAACTTAATGGTTCGCTTTTCTAATTTTTCAGCAAATTCTTTATTAGTCATAATTGAGAGTCTAAAGTCTTAAGTATTCAAAATGCCTAAAGTTAACTTTCAAATTATGTTTTTCATTTACATAAACCTTGAGTATTTAAAAGCACTTTAAACTTCAAGTACTTTATATACTTTTAACTTTTAAACGTTTCTTTCTTTTCTTGACATTGCCTTGCACCACATAATGGTCGATAGTTGGCGCAAATACGTTCATTAGCAGAATCGCCAACATCACACCTTCTGGATATGCTGGATTGAATACGCGAATCATAATAGAAATAAACCCTACCAAGAAACCATATATCCATTTTCCTTTATTGGTTTGAGAAGCCGTAACTGGATCGGTAGCCATAAATACGGTACCAAAAGCAAAGCCCCCAATTAATAAATGATGCCACCAAGTTGTACTCATTAAACCGTAAAACTTACTTGATTCTGTTATCCATCCGCTGTCTACAACCTGATTAAATATTAGGCCCATTACAATGGCTCCTAACACAGACGACAACATGATTCTCCAACTTCCAATTTTAGCAAAGACTAAAAACAAACCTCCTAATAAAATTAATAAGGTAGACGTTTCTCCTACCGAACCAGGAATAAAACCGAAGAACATATCCATGACGCTGTAACCAGCTTCTTTGCCCTGTGCCAAGCTTCCTAAAATGGTTTCTCCAGAAATAGCGTCTAAATTAGCCCCAGCAGCAATCTCTTCTGTCCTTTTAACTGCGCCTTCAACCCATACTTTATCACCACTCATCCAAGTTGGATAAGCAAAAAACAAAAAGGCTCTTATAGTTAAGGCGGGATTTAAAATATTCATCCCTGTACCACCAAACACTTCTTTTCCTATCACAACACCAAAGGCTACTGCTACAGCTAACATCCACAATGGAATATCAACAGGCACAATAAGCGGCACTAGCATACCTGTTACCAAGTACCCTTCTTCAACCTCGTGCTTTTTTATAATCGCAAACAAGAATTCAATACCCAAACCTACACCGTAAGACACGATAACCAATGGTAATATTTTCCAAAAACCAATTAAAAAGTTATCTAAAGTCCAAAATTCTGGGCTAAACAATCCTGCAGTTACCGCTTGAATTTCACCAAAGGCTACATTGTGTTGGTAACCGGCATTAAACATACCAAAAATTAAACACGGTACCATAGCCATAATAACCGTATTCATAGTACGCTTTAAATCGTCGGCCGCTTTAATATGCGTACCACCGTGGGTAGTCTCGTTTGGTAAATATAAAAAGGTATGAAGCGCATTAAAGGCAGGAGCCATTTTGGAGCTTCTATACTTTCTTTTTAAAATATGTAATTTACTTTTTAAACTCATTATCCTATCTCTTTAAGCATTAAGTCAAGACCTTCTCTTATAATTTTTTGATGTGGTTGTTTAGACACACAAACAAATTCTGTTAAAGCAAAATCTTCAGGAGCTACTTCATACATTCCCAAAGCTTCCATTTCATCTAAATCTTTATACTTACATGCCTTTAATATTTGCATTGGATAAATATCTAGAGGGAATACTTCTTCGTAAGTTCCTGTTGTTACAAAAGCACGATGTTCCCCATTGGTGTTGGTATTTAGATCGTACTTTTTATTTGGTGTTAACCAAGAAAAAGTTAGGGCTCTTGACGTTGATATCTTATTAAATATTGGTTTATTCCAACCAAAGAGTTCGTAATCATCTCCTTCTGGCAGTATAGAAATAACATTGCTGTAATAGTCTAAATAACCATCAGGACGAATGCGCTTTCCACTCAACACATTCCCAGAGATAATTCTGGCATGAGCGCCTTCAGCTAACCCTTTGTCGTAAATCATAGTAGCGACTTCACTACCAAGCTTTGTTACAAAATACCTTGGTTTTTCGACTAAAGATCCTACCAAAGCGACAATGCGCTCGGCATTGAATTTTCCAGTTAACAAAAGCTCACCTATTATTACTAAATCTTGGGGATTAACCGTCCAAACAGCTTCACCTTTGTTTACAGGATCAATTTTATTAATCTGCGTACCTACATTCCCAGAAGGATGTGGTCCCGAAACCTTGTGAAGTGTAATTCCAGACAAACCTGCTAATGGCGAATTAGTACTTGCTTTCCCTATAGAAACATGTACCTTACCATCGGTAAGTTTTCCTAAAGCTGTAACCGCTGCCTGCAATTCGGCCTCCTTACCTTTTAAAGTAAAATCGTAATCGGCTGCCAATGGCGCACTTGCATAACCAGAGATAAAAATAGCTTTTGGTGACTTGTCGGGATTAGCAATAACATCATATGGACGTTGTTTGATAAATGGCCAACATCCCGAAGCTAACAAGTGGTTCTTAATGGCTTCAGGTGTTTCACTATCTACATTAAACACCCCATTATCTTGATACGTTTGTGCTTTATCAGCCTGAATTTTAATAGCTAATATTTTTCGTTTTTCACCACGAGTAATTTCTAAAACCTCTCCCGAAACAGGAGACACAAACTTTACAGCTTCATTGGATTTATCATAAAATACAGGTTCTCCTGCTTTTACTTTAGTTCCAACTTTAGAAATTAATTTAGGTATAACGCCGTGGAAATCTTCAGGTCTTAAAGTATAAAAGTTACTTACTGTTGCCTTTTCCAAGGTTTGTTCAGCTTCACCTTTAAGTTTAATGTCTAGACCTTTTTTAATGCGAATGTCGTTTGACATATTTTTTTTATTGAAATTAGTTGTCTAAAAATCGCTGCAAAAGTACAAATTTATAATGCAGTTTTCATAATAAATTATGCATAATTTTATGTACTTAACAAGAACTTTTACGTTGGGTATTAATTTTGCTTATATTTACAAAAATACCTGTAGCAAATCATGATATTCAAGTCCTCTATCTTTTTAACCTTCATTTTCTTTCCAATGCTGTTTTTTTGCCAAGTAAAAGAGGTGAATCCTCCTGCATACATTAAGACCATAACTTTTAGAGGCGACACACGAGAAAGCCAATTACCTTTATTAAAACTTGGTGATTATTTGGTTTTGGAATTCGATGTTCTAAACGGTGACGAAAGTGACTTTTATTATAAAATTGAGCATTACGATTTCGACTGGAGACCGTCTGCTTTGGCTAAACCCGAATTCATGGACGGTTTCGACAATCAGCGTATCAGAAATTACGAAAACTCCTTTAACACCTACCAGGTTTACTCGCACTACCGACTTACTATACCCAATGCCCAAACCAAACGTTTAAAAGTTTCGGGGAATTACATACTTTCTATTTTTAATAATGACAACGAGCTTATGTTTTCAAGAAAGTTTATGATTTACGAAGACAAAGCTTCGGTAGGCGTTAGTATAAAGCGCACACGAGACATACAGTTTATTGAACAAAAACAACGTGTCGATATCACGATTGCATCCAACACCATGCATTTCAAAAACCCGAAGCAAACAGTAAAGACTTTAGTTGTTCAAAACAACAACCTAAATACAGCTATTTCCAATTTAAAACCCCAATACACTATTGGGAACAAACTGATTTACAAGTACGATACCGAATCTAGTTTTTGGGGTGGCAACGAATATTTATTCTTTGAAAACAAAGATGTGCGCGCAGCTAATACTGGTATACAATCTATCGACTTAAAAGACATTTACCACAACTACTTGTTTATAAACACACCTAGAGCCCATAAACCTTACACTTACAACCCTGACATTAATGGCAATTATGTTGTTACAAGCATTGGAACTGAAAACCCCAATATTGAAGCCGACTATGTTTGGATGCATTTTGCCTTGGAAGCAAACGAATCGCTCCTAAACAAATCCATACATGTTTACGGTAACTTTAACAACTATGCCATAGAAGAAAGCACAAAACTCTATTACGATCCAGATAATGATATTTTTGTAAACCAAATGCTTTTAAAGCAAGGGTTTTACAATTACAAGTATGTTGTGGTAAATGAAAATGGTTCCATTGACGAAGGCGTTATAAGCGGTAATTTTTACCAAACAGAGAACGACTACAAAGTTATTGTTTACTACCGCGACCTTGGGGCGCGTTACGATAAAATTATTGGTCTGGGATCTGGCAGCTCGGTAAACATTTCTAATTAGCAGCCGCATTATTTAAATAGCTTCAATAAAATACAATTCGACTGCTTTTTTCGTTCATACACAGTAAATTTTACAATTAGCAACGCTTTATTTATTATTTTTGCAGAAGAAATACATTGATTTTTCAATAGTTAACATGGTTCAACAAGTAACAAAAGGCATAAAAATTTCGGTCGAAACCAATTTTGAGGGCTCATTTTATAAAGATTATAAAATGCATTATGCTTTTGGCTATAAAATTACCATTGAAAACCAAAGTAAGGACTCCGTACAACTCAACACCCGAAAATGGCATATTTTAGATGCCTTAAACAATAAAGAAATTGTTTCTGGTGAAGGCGTTGTAGGCAAAAAACCCGTTATTAAACCTGGAGAATCGCACACCTATACTTCTGGATGCCTGCTTACTTCTCCATTTGGAGCCATGCACGGCCACTACAACATGGTGAATTTCACCACCACCCAAAGGTTTAAAGTAACCATCCCTACATTCAAGTTAAGCGCTCCCTTTGCACTAAACTAATTGTCTGTTTTTCTGTAAAACCTATAAATGGTTTCCTGTTGTTTTACATGAAAGAATTGACAATTTGAATAATGTATAAATTCAAACGCTTGATGGTAATCGAAACGTGTATCATTTACCACATACATATCGTACACATCAATATTTCCGTAAGGTGAAATACGCTTAAAGTAATACACCGCATCTTCATGGGTTGGATACAACTCAAACCAAGCACCTGCCGCTATTCCTGAAAGCCATTGCGCTTTTTCATGTAACCCGGCAACCAAACGCGGTAGCAATGTACCTTCAAAATTAGGCTCATGATCCTTAAGCCTATCCAAAAAGCAACGCAAATTTTCACTTTTTTGAGAACCTGTAAATTCTGAAACCACACCATTTTCAGACACTTCGAAAACCTGATTCTCTGTGTTAGCAAGTAACACATTACCTACTGTACTAGGCGTAAACAGTTTTGAGTTTAGCAACTTCTTTTTAATAGTTCCATTCGTTACGGATGCAATCAAGGCATCGGTAACAAAACGCGCACAATTACACGCCTCTTTAATAAAGGCCGCATATCTTATAAAATGCCTACCTTGCATCTCACTTATGTGTGCTCGCGCCTTTTTATAATCGACTGCAGTACATACCGAAGCCACCAATTTTCCTTCACCATGCGTTAATTTAGGATGGGTAGCCAAAAATTTCAAAATTTCCTCTAAATTAGTAATTGTATCTCCCTTAATATTGGCCACTAACGGAAACTGCAATTCATTATCGGTATCCCGTCCCCTTACACGCCCATGGGGTTCTGGTGTGATATAACGACCAAAATCGTGGTACTCCAAAAGACCTGTAGCTTTGTTTATCAATACCAACGCGGCGTGACCAGCACGTACATAATCTTTCTTACCAATACCCAAAAAACGCAGATAAGGCGAAAACCATTCCTCCGAAACCATCACAATGGTTTCGGGATAGGCCAACGTTAAAATTATTCCGGTATTAGTCATTTACAACTTCAGAAAGGTTGAATTCTTTAGTAACCACCAAATTAGTTTCTAAACCTTCATAATGCATTTCAATACGCCCTCCACATTTTACTACTTGTGTTATACTCGTAGTCTTTACAATGCCCCGATCCATCACAACACCATAATCCAAATTACCTTTTCCTGCAGTTTTATGAAATGCCAACAACGAAGGTGCATCCGTGCTATTGCTTTGTTTAAACGCTTCAAACCAACGCAAGCGTTCGGCTTTCATAGATGCCGTATATAACGTAGAAGAAGACCAAATGGCTGGTTCTAGAGGCAAACTTTTAAAGTGCTTAACCTCACCATCCCAAACCAATTCATAAAATTTCAAGACCTTGTCCCAATCAACAATAACCATAGTAAAAGGTTCTACCCCCATTAAATCATAGGTATCAACTGCCTGTTCTAAATCTCCTGCAACCATTAAGTCCTTAGCAACAATACCACGACTCAATCTATAACTAGTTTTTCGCTCGTGGTATTTAAAACCCCCATTAAGCACACATACCAAACGGTTCTTTTCACTCAAACCTATCCATGTTCCATTAGACATAACATCTTTTGGGAATAATGCCTTTGTATTAGCAATACTGTAAATTTCTGGTGCAATTGATATTCTATCCGGTGCCTCATCCCGATTGGATGTTAACACAAAATCATTGCTACCATTGGGTATTATTGTTACTGTACACATATATTTTGTAGTCCAAAAATAAACCACCAACTTACAAAAAATAAAGAAACATCATGCTATTTTGCCTAAATCCTCCCCCATTTTTTAAGAAAACATTACAGGTTGAATGCCTTTTAAATTCGTAAATTTGCAGCCTATTTACTAATAACTCTATAAAAAATATAAAATAATGGGAAAAGGATTTTTTAATGTACCCGTAGCTATTAACGAACCAGTTAAAGGATATGCACCTGGATCGCCTGAACGCGAAGCGGTTCTTGAAACATACAAAACCATGTTTAATAGCTCTGTCGATGTCCCTATGTACATTAATGGCGAAGATGTAACCACGGGCAACACCCGTACTATGTCACCACCTCACGATCATAAACATATTGTAGGCACCTACCATTTAGCTGACAAATCGCACGTTGAAACTGCCATTAGTACTGCTCTGGAAGCAAGAAAAGAATGGGCACAAACGCCTTGGGAGCAACGTGCTGCTATCTTTTTAAAAGCCGCAGAGCTGGTTGCAGGTCCTTACAGAGCAAAAATAAATGCAGCTACCATGATCGCGCAGTCTAAGACAATCCACCAAGCAGAAATTGACGCTGCTTGCGAATTGATTGACTTCCTACGCTTTAACGTACAGTTTATGACCGATATTTATCATGAGCAGCCAGAAAGTACGAGCGATGCCTGGAACCGTATAGAATATAGACCACTCGAAGGGTTTACCTATGCTGTTACACCTTTTAACTTTACTGCTATTGCTGGTAATTTACCTGCATGTATGGCTTTAATGGGTAACGTAGTTGTTTGGAAACCTAGTGACAGTCAAGTCTATTCTGCCAAAGTGATTATGGATGTATTTAAAGAGGCTGGCGTTCCTGCTGGCGTTATTAATGTTGTTTTTGGTGATCCTGTAATGATTTCTGAAACCGTTCTTAACAGTCCTGATTTCTCTGGATTACATTTTACAGGTTCTACTTTCGTATTTAAAGAGCTTTGGAAACAAATTGGAAACAACATCCATAATTACAAAACCTACCCTAGAATTGTAGGTGAGACAGGAGGTAAAGATTTCATCGTTGCCCACAAAACAGCCAATGCAAAACAAGTGGCCACTGCTATTGTTCGTGGTGCCTTCGAATTCCAAGGTCAAAAATGTAGCGCAGCATCCAGAGCTTACATTCCAACCAGTTTATGGGAAGATGTAAAAAACTATGTTATTGAAGATGTAAAATCTATCAAAATGGGATCCCCAGAAGATATGAGCAACTTCTTTACAGCCGTAATCCATGAAGGATCATTCGATAAACTTGCTAAATATATTGACCAAGCCAAAGCCGATGCAGATGCCGAAATTATTATTGGAGGTGGATACGATAAGAGCAAAGGCTATTTTATTGAGCCTACCGTTATCTTAACAAGCAATCCAAAATACACAACCATGTGTACGGAGTTATTTGGACCGGTTATTACCATATATGTATATGAAGATGATGCCTATTCTGAAACCTTAAAGCTTGTTGACGAAACTAGTGAATATGCATTAACAGGTGCTATTTTATCTACCGACAGATATGCTATTACCGAGGCCACACAAGCCTTACAAAATTGTGCCGGTAACTTTTACATTAACGACAAACCAACCGGAGCTGTTGTAGGACAACAACCTTTTGGAGGTGCCAGAGCATCTGGAACCAACGATAAAGCTGGAAGTGCTCAAAACTTATTACGTTGGGTGTCACCGCGTATGATAAAAGAAACATTTGTAACACCAACAGATTACAGATACCCTTTCTTAGGAGAATAATAATCCTACTATAATATATTTTTAACCCCGTTAGGCTTTCCAGACGGGGTTTCTTTTTTTCAATACTATGGACATTGACAAAAAATAACGCTATCTTTAATGCACATTTACACCATTTTTGATTTAAACAACACACAGCATTTTTTTGCTTAAACAAAAAAATTAAGTTGGAAATGGTAAAATAACATGCCATTTAAAACTAAATAAAATGCAAAGATTTTTTCTTGTTATCCTTGTCCTTGCCCTTCCTTTTTCATTTTATGCCCTTCAAGCTAACGATTCAAATCCTACAGCAGACTTTATAAATGCATTGAGCGAGGAACAACAAAACAAAATCATCCTTGACTTTAATGCTCCCACAAAAACATCTTGGCATTTTTTCCCGCCCAGCATGTGGCCCAGAGAAGGCATTCCGCTTGGTGAGTTAACACCCGAACAAAATGCATTGTTACTCATTTTATTACGGTCTTATTTAAGTGAGATAGGCTACAAAAAGACCATGAAGATTATTGACCTTGAAAACGTACTGGCCGAATTAAGTGGCAATTTCGCTTTTCGAGACGCCAAAAAATATTATACTGCCTTTTATGGCAACCCCTTAAAGGACACTATTTGGGCCTGGTCTTTTGAAGGCCATCACCTGTCCCTTAACTTTACCTGTTTTAATAACAAAATATCATTTACACCACGGTTCTTTGGTGCCAACCCTGCCACCATAAAAAAAGGTAAAAGAAAAGGAGAACGCACCCTACATAAAGAAGAAGACCTAGGTTTGAAACTCATTAACTCCATGTCTGGTGACCAGTTACAAAAAGCTATTTTCAGTGAAGAAGCACTTCCAGATATCGTTACTTCCAATGCTGCTGAAGTTACACCATTAGAAGCCGTGGGAATCAATATGCACGAATTAAGCAATACGCAACAATTGTTATTATTACAACTTATTAACGAATACATAGCAAGCATGCCAACGGCACTTGCCACAAAAAGGATGCATGCTCTAAAGCAAGAAGAATCAAATGCCATTACGTTTGGTTGGGCTGGAGCTACAGCACTTGAAAAACCCCACTATTATAGAATACAAGGAAAGACCTTTTTAATTGAATTCGATAACACACAAAATAACGCCAACCACATCCACACGGTGTGGCGGGATTTTAATGGCGATTTTGGTAAAGACTTAATTAAGGAACACTACCATAAGTTTAAGCACCAAAATTAAGGCCTCTTTAAAACCGTTATCTTAAAAAGCATATTCTCAATCTTACATTAATACTAACAATGAAGATCATCGATTTATCAAAACCCATACAATACAACAAAACCGACCCTTGGTTTATGAAAGTAAAAATAAAACATAAACCCCACCGCAAAGCAAAGTGGCTAATACGTGTTTTGGGCTTACCCTTTAAACTATTCCCAAAAGGTTTTGTAGGTTGGGCCGATGACACCATTCAAAAAATGGGCGTTCATGCTACCACACATATAGACGCCCCCTGGCACTATGCCCCAACCTGTAACGGCAAAAAAGCCAAGACCATTGACGAAGTTCCGTTAGACTGGTGCTTTGGCGACGGTATCGTGATAGATATGACCCATAAAGCCGATTTCGACCCGATTACTGTATCGGACATCACACAATTTTTGGAAACAAACAAACTAAGTATACAGCCTGGCATGATCGTACTCATTAAAACCGGAAGGGATGCATTTAACGGAACCAAAGACTTCCACAAAATAGGCACAGGTATGAGTGCAGAGGCCACAGAATGGCTTATCGACCAAGGCATTAAAGTGATGGGTATCGATGCTTGGGGTTGGGACCTTCCACTCCCTTATATGATGAAAAAAGCCAAGGAAACGGGCAATTCCGAATTATTTTGGGAAGCACACTTAGTGGGCAAGAACAAAGAATACTGCCATATGGAACAACTTGTTAACTTGGATGCCCTCCCCTATACTGGCTTTAAAATAGCCGTCTTCCCTCTTAAAATAGTAGGAGCCTCGGCCGCACCAGCCAGAGTAGTAGCAATGATGGAATAATGTAAATAACCTATAAATTCTCTTGCCCGCCTGTAGAAAGGCAGGTAAAAACTACCCTGGGTTCAATTTTTACTGTACTTAATATCAATTATTAAAAACTCCATTTAGAATTAGGCTACCATCTACAAACATAGGATGACAAACCACTGCTATTATAAATTTTTAATTTCTTAAAACCCTCTATTTTAAACTCAATACTAGAGTACATTTGCTTTATTTAATTCCACATTCAAAACTGCATCGATAAATCCGAAAAAATCATATAAAATATCACAATAAACAGAAGGGTTATCAAAAGAACGCCCATCAAACCTGTGCGGTAGATACCCTCCTCCACAAGAATCATAATATTCACAATTCAAACATTTCTCACAAGGTTTTTGAATAGCCTTTAGCCCATAATATTCTGAATGCTCCCCTAATTCAGAGTTGTTTAAATTCAGTTGATCTCCGGTAATATCAGACTCACAAATCCTTAAAACATCATGACAACCAATAGTGCCATCAGACTCCACCACACACATCTTGCTCAAATCACCTCCAATAGCATCCAATCCAGATTTTTTCCCTACACGCGTTTTAATAACCTCTTCAAAGTATCTTATTCTAATTTCTGGGTTGCCCAAATTAACCCAATAAGAAAATGAGTCTTTCAAAAAATTGCTAATTGCAATTTTTTGCTCTTCATTTTTAAAAGGCGGATTTACATAATTACCATCAGGCAGTAAATAGTCAAAGTTTTTAAATCCTAGATTTAAGAACCATTGCGTTATTTCCTTTCCATTTGTTTTAGAGTTTATCACCGATAGAATCCCTGAAAACAAGGTATCGAAAACCTGCTTATTTTCATTTTGTAAAAGAGTTAATTTTTTTAAGACTTGCATGGTAGTACCTTGACCTTTAAAATCTACCCTAACCTCGTCTGCATACTTTGGCGGGCCATCCAAACTAACAGAAAAAGGTATTCTATATTTATCAAAAATGCTTAACCATTCCGAGTCCAACAAAAGTCCATTTGTTTGAATAATAAAATCTAATTTAACCGGAAAGGAATTTTGAATTAGTGTATCTAAAATTTTACAAAACTTTTTTTTATTCATTAAAAGCGGTTCTCCTCCATGCAATTCAATAGTTATACTTTTCATTGCATTTTTAATACCATAACTTTTAATTTTTGAACCAAGTTTACTTGATACCTCGATAGACGCATATTTAGGGCGGCTTTTCCAAGAAGAGTCGCCCATATTATAAACGTAACAATACGTACAATCTATATTGCAGCGTTGGGCTATTTTATATATAATTAAATCCAATATTATTCTATTGAGTCAATTGAGTTTTTCAATTCTTCTAGATTATTTAATCTATCAAGATTGATATCCTCCAACTTAACTCTTGGATCAAAACCTGGAAGCGGCGACCCTCCTCCTCCGTTAGTAATTGGAATTGACATGTCTCCAGGACTGATATGGCCATCGACATCTATTTTTCCTTTTATATGACTTGTTTTATCATGTGAGGCTTTAATATGCCAACTGGTTAAGTCTCCTGGACTGATCGCATCCTCTAGTACACTTTTGAGCAAGTCATTTTTCATTCCATCTAGTTGCTCTTGAGTCAAGTTTCCTGTATCAAATTCTACTACTACTCTTTGTTTTGCCATTTTTATTCTTGTTTTAGTTTATACTTGTTTAATATTCTTTAGTTATTAACAAATGGTTTTACTTCACGAAAGGTCAATTACTGTTTTTCGGATCAGGAAACCAAGATAACAATTTAGAGAGTTTATCTGACATAAAAACAAGAAGATTCATAAAAAATAATTCAAATATAAACTGTACAATTAACAATTGAGCATTCCCTTTGGTGCTCTACATTCGAAGAAGAAAAATTTTCACTAACATACTCAAGTCTATAAAATACACTTAAGAAACTGAAAACAAACAATTAAAGAACAGAAAGAAAGCATACTTCTTTATACATTTTCATTGTTTTGAGAGCCTTTAAGCTTACGTTCCTCCCGTATGTCACCTATATGATAATAGGAAACAATTGCTTCAATTTGATGGTTCTTTATATAATACCATTCACTTACATCAAGACTAAAATCTTGTCCTTGTCTGGCTGTATACCGTACACAAGCTTTGTTTGCTTCATAAATACCATCTTGGACCTCAAAAGCATAGCCCAAAAACTTATCTTTATTTTCACACGTTTAAATTTTAGTAATTAATTGATTTTATTGTAATTATAAAATTAAGAACGTGTGCAACCACTCCCTACACTCGTTCTCTCATTAAAAATTTTAAACATTTCCTTTTGTGAAATAATTTTTAAAATTTCTTAATGTTCGTTTCATATTGCATTAAAATACCTAATAAAACTTCCTATTTAGCTCATTGTCCTTTGTTATATGTCTCTAGTCAGTTTATTTATCAGACCCCGAAATATCAAACCGTGGAAAGGATATACAGCATACCAGTATAATCTTCCCGCCAAGCCCAAAGGTCTGAAGGTAGCTGTCTGAATTAATTCGTTATGCTCTACCCTAAATTCTAACCAAGCCTCGCCCGGCAATTTCATTTCCGCAAACAACAACAGCCTTCCCTCTTGCTTATCGGCATAGATAACCCGCCAAAAATCCAATGCATCACCTACCGAAATTGCGTGTTGGTTGGTACGCCCTCTCCGGAGTCCCACACCTCCAAACAACTTATCCAAAAAGCCTCTACACCGCCAGAGTGCATTTCCATAATACCAACCGGTATCTCCTCCCAGAGCCCATATTTTTTCAATAGTTGATTCGCGATCATCAAAAGTCTTTGTTCGTTGATCCTTAAAACAACCAAAAGAGGGCACCTTAATAAACTCGGAAATATTTATTTGCAACCCACTACTGGCATACGAATCTTTCCAACTGGAGGCGATCTCATTATTCTCAATTTTATCGAAAGCATTAAGCAGAGCCTGGCGATACGATATCGGATTTATGCCGAGTATTTTATTAATATCATCATTACGACATACCACTTCTACCTTCATACTATCCACGAGCGACCTGGCCAGTTTATACGAAGTCGAGGTTACAAAATAGAGCCAATAAGACGACAATCTGGGTGTCATGACCGGTACGATCCATATTTTACGCTTTAAATGCCTCACTGCTGCCAGCTCGAGCAGCATATCCTTATATGAAAGCACATCATTACAGCCAATATCAAAATTTTTATCATAGGTCTTTTCATTTTTAATAACAGCTATTAAAAATCGCAGCACATCGGCTACTCCAATGGGTTGGCACTTTGTTTGCAACCACTTAGGAGCGACCATAACCGGCAACTTTTCCACCAGATCCCTCATGATTTCAAAAGAGGCACTTCCGGAACCAATAATGATCCCAGCCCGCAGACAGGTCAAGCTATAAGCCCCTTTTTCAAGTTCCTCTTCAACAGTTTTTCTGGACAGCAAATGCTTGGATAAATTTGATTCGTTAACAATGCCACTCAAATAAACAACCTGCTTAACTGCTGTTTGCGACAATCTATTTCGAAAATTGACAGCAGACATATGCTCCAATGACCTATAATCGTTCGACGACGCCATGGAATGAATCAAGTAATAAGCAACATCAATATCGTCTGGAATCTTCGTCAAAGAAGGGGCATCCAGCATATCCACCTCAATAACCGTAATGTTTTTTTGAAGTGACTGGGGTGGATTGAACCTTGAGCTATCCCTAACACAGCATACCACATGATGCCCCTTACTCACCAACAAAGGGAGCATCCGCTTACCTATATACCCTGTAGCACCGGTTAGAAGTATTCTCATGTATTTAAACATTATTACATTGCATTCCTAAAATTAGCAAGAAGCAACGGTTCTTTTTTGGCAACCAGCATTTATTTCTCTCGCTTAAATTGCCTGTTTTTATACAACTCAATTGCATTTAAGTAATCCATAGCACCTTTAGCGCTTAAATCATGAACAAACCCATCCAATTCGGGATGATTAAACTTAATCCAAGCAACTAGAGAGTCCCTTTCTTTCTGCCATATTTGCCAATCGGCATCCATACAATCTAAATTTTCAATCTTAGTTATTTTCCCTGATTTAAAATGAAATCTATGCTCACAGGTTAAAGGATTATTTTTTAAAAATTCAAACCTTAAAGATTTTACCGAGACCGCCGCAACAATGTGTTCATCCCTATTTTCTAATGAAACTAATTTATAAACGGGCTTAAAGACAGAATCCCATTTAAATTGCCGATAGAAGGTTTCGGGCGTGAATACCATGGTGTAATCGCCTTCGATAATTGTAAGGGTATCGGATATAACTGCGCTTATCTGCTTATAATCTCCTTTTTTAAAACCCTTGTAGTATGTTGCTACGTGTTCTGCCTCCGTACTTTTTCTTTCAGTACAACTGGTAGTTAATATTAAAACGAATAGAAATAAAATTTTATTCACACGTTTAAATTTTAGTAATTAATTGATTTTATTGTAATTATAAAATTAAGAACGTGTGCAACCACTCCCTACACTCGTTCTTTCATTAAAAATTTTAAACATTTCCTTTTGTGAAGTAATTTTTAAAATTTCTTAATGCTCGTTTCATGCCATTATTTCTATGTGTATTTTACACAAATGTTTGAAAACTAACTAGAAAACACAATTAGCAACACATGGTTTCTCTCAAATATAGTGCTTTTTGTTTTGCATATCTAATAACTTTCTAAACACCGTGGCCTACCCATAAAAATCTTAAAAATCAAGGTGTAAGCCCTAATAATCAGTTTGAATTTACATTGTAACAACTATTGAAAAATAACAAACGCCCTTAAAACGGGCGTCTTTATGTTATGTTTTTTAAAAATTATAGGCTTGTGCAACGGCTACTGGTTGGACAACGTTATTTTTTATTTTCCAATATTTTCAAAAGCTTTTTAGGGTCTTGTCGATTATCCCAAAAAGCTGTAATGATAACTTCTTTGTCTGTAACTTTATAATAGATGCTAAAGTTTCTCAATGAAGCAACTCGCGTATCTTTAAAGTCGGTTGCTTTGTAAATCAATGGTTTATTGGCAATTTGTTTTGTCCTTTCCGAAACCAGTTTCACAAGTTTTTTTGAATAGGTATTTGATTTATTTCTTTTTACCCAATATTCTAAAAATTCCCACAAATTGGATGTCGGCAGTTCTAGTCCAAATTACATCGCGTTTAGCCATTCCAGATTTCTTTTGTCCATAGCCTCTTGAGAAATCAGTTTTCCGCTTTTGATATCCAGTTCGCTCATCTCCAACATTATTTTCTGCTCTTTGGACAGTTCAATGATTTCTGATTCGGAAGAACTCGATGAGATTAGTTTGTCAAGAGCGACCAAAAAATCTTTATTCTTAATGGATAGTATTTTGTCAATCAATCCGTTTCGTATATTATCTATTGTTGCCATTTTTACTTAAATTTAAGTTCTAAATATCCGAAAAATTGCTCGCTTTTCCTAATGTTGCCCTACAGGAGTCTGCGCAATAACTAAATTCCCCCCCTGAGAATCCCGTATTTGATTTTTTTCTCAGATCCCCCTCCGAATATTCTAATATTCAAAATAGGTTTTTGCGCAGTCTAACGGTCTCGTGTCCCAGAACACAATTTCTATCGTCGTTTAAAAAGGTTTTTTACGAAACCAAGAACCATACAAAAAAGAAGGAATATAGAGCTTCCAAGAAAGTTTGTATTGACTGCCCGATACGCAGTGAGTGCCTGGGCAAGAGCGCACAAGAAAAGAAGTTTACCGTAACGTATTACCGGACCTAGTACGAGCGTAACATCGCCCGGGTAAACAGTCCACAGGGACGCTATATGAAAGCCAAACGGCAAAGCACGGTAGAACCCGTTATTGGCCCCTTAACACAGTTTATGGGCTTAAGAAAAGTCAATACTATTGGTATTAAACAGGCCAATAAGTGCATGCAGCTATCGGCCATAGCCTATAATATAAAGAAGTACCTGAAATTTATAGAAAAGCACACCAAAAGTGGGGCGACAAGCCTGTCCAATGTTCGTTTTGCTTATAAAGCTACCCTACAATACATTTTACGTCTTTTTAAGCCTCATAATTTTAGGGTGCAAGCAATTTACACGGCAAAATAAAAGCCCTTAAAAGGGCTTATTTGTATCTTGCTTGTAGAAAATTAAGGGCTTGTGCAACGGCTACCATTGTTGTGCAACGTTTTATTAGTTTTTTTATCCAATTTATTCAAAATCAGTATTAAACCTAGAGCAAAAAGGGTACATCCCTTAGCTGCGTAAATTCTTTCATCCCACAAAAAATGTCCAAGTCCGGTAAAAACTGCTCCACTTATTGTTAAAATACTACCAATCATATTGGATTTAAAAAAATTAAGCGCATGAATTGAAAGACCTAGAAACAATAAAGATGGGCCAACGTAGACAAATGGAAATGCTATCGAAGGTGTACTTGCCAATTGATTAAAAAAATTACCCCTGCCTTCAACATCATTTCCGAAACTCCATGAAATAAAATCAATTGTATTCAAACCAATATGTCCAATTACACCTAGAGTTGTTAGAAAAGATGCAATTATTCCGATTTTATTTTTTGGGAATATAAAATTGAAAAAAATCAGTAATACTGCTCCAATTAAATTCAGCCAATGTGCATAATCGATTGGTTTCTGTGAATAGGCAAATTCAGATCCTTTAGTGAAAAGCCAAGCACTAATCACAAAAAGCAAAAGTCCAATAGTGCATTTAGTTTTTAATTTCATTGTTCATTCAAATGTTGCACAACGGTTTGGCTATGATTTCGGCGTGGAATCGTCCGCAGGACTATTCCGCATAGAAATCAAGCTAATTTAATGTTTTTACTTTCAGTTTTCGCACTGTCGCCACGCTGAATTATAGCCGTTGTTATGCACTGGCTTTAATTATTTTAATCCTCCTTTTCTATTTGTTTGGTTACGTTTAACCCAATTATAAAATAATGTGGCATCATATCGAAAGCTTGATTAGAATAATCAGTGGCTAATTCCTTTTCCATGCAGAATCTTAACAGAACATCTCCATTTTTTGAAGGGGATTCCCAAAATGAACCTATCAAAAACAAAGGGTTCTTTCCTTCTTGTAAAGTTGTGTTTTCTATTTTGAACGGTATTGATGCATGTTTATTTGAGTAAATGGAATCAATTTCCAGCTTATAGTCGTCAATGCCAAAATCTCCCATTCTAATATTTAATAAAAAATCATTGTCATTTTCTGTAATTATAAATCTAGCCCCGTCGAATGGCTTAAATATTCTTTCTCCATTTTTTATTGAGTGATATGGGGATGATGTACACCAAATTACTTTTTCATTCATCAATTCTTTGTCAGCGTACTCTTCTAGAAATAGACAAACTTTGTATTTTAAGCTATCCGGTGGATAAAGGCCAAATTTTAAAACGTTGATTTTTAAAGATTTTAATACAGCATTCATGTCTTCGATTGTAATGTTAGGATTTGAGTAATCAACATCAAATTTCTGGGCTTGAGAAGAACATATAGACACAAAAAATATCCAAATTAGTATAATTCTTTTCATTATATTGTTTTTAAAATTATAATTTTCCATGTATAAAATTTAAGGTGTTAATTGTTTAATGCAGTAATATGTGGTTTGAGTTTGGTCATGCTTGTGCATAACTCGTTATATCTTTATATATTATACTGTTTATCGGTTTCTAATTCCGGATAAACCAAATAGTTATTAAGTATATTAAATTTTATTTAATTTGATCTTTTCAGTTTATATAAAGTGTTTAACCAAATATACGTAAAAACCATTTTTTAAATATACTAATTCTTACAAGTATAGCATGTTTAGTAATTATCAGATATTCATGGTGTTTTATTTGAGTTAAGATTATCATTAGCCATCATAGATTTCAAGGCTATATCCAGAGGACTCTCCATTTTTAATAAATCTTTCTTCGTAACATCCATGTCTGGTCCTACCGACCACACGAACACTTAATTATAAGCAACAATTTTTATTTGAATTCCATTTCAAAAGTCCAATAATGTTTAATATCAAACTTTTTTACCCAATTCTCTATATCCATACCACTTAATCCAACATCACAGTATGATAAAGTACCATCCTTTCTGTCGTATGGTTGAATATAAGCTAGTAAATAAAACTTTTCGTTATATCTTATATCCAATTTACTTTCTGAGGCAATATTTCTCAAACTATACTTATTTTTCAAGTCCAATACTTTATATTCTCTTGGTAAAGAAAACCTTGGAAATATAAATTCCATTTTTAAAGTAGTATTGTCTATTTGTTTAGCAAGAACAGTGATTTCTAGAATTGTATCTTTTACTTTTTTTAACTCATCATAATACATTTCTGCACTATCAAATACCAAAGTATCAGTTACAATATTACCATCTAAAAATTCTTTTGCGGTTATTTTATAAGTTTTATTTTTAAAATCATTTCCGATAAACTTTAGCTTTTGGTATTTAATCCCTTGGAAACCAAAAATATTTTGAATGTCATATTCATCCAATTGATGTATGGAGGTTATTTTTAAATCAGTATCTGTATTTTGTCCAAATGAAACAATTGACAATCCAAAAATTAATAATGATAGAATACTTTTATTCATAATTTATTGTTCAAGTTTTTTGGTTTAACGTGTTTTTTTGTGAAATAGCCACCATCGATATTTATAAACGGACTATTATACTATTTACACCTCTAATTAATTACTTATACGCAATCAGATACATACACAAAAACCTACAAATAGGTAATATATTATTTCAATTTAAAACAACAACACATTTAGGTCGGGTCAACCCCTATTTTTCAGTATAGCTGGAGGGAAGGCTACAATATCAGCACCATATTAGCCACCCCTTGCCTATTGCAATAACTGTTTACTTCGGGTATCGCTTTGTAAAAGGACCTTCTAAAAAAAATACACCCGAAGCGTAACTGAACGAATCTCGAACAAAACCCCTGCTTTTTCAGCCCGATGTGTCAATAGCTATCAATAACTATCAATATGTGTCAATGTGTGTCATGTATTTGGATGCCTGGAGAGCAGGCTTTACTTTTAAACCTTAATACCCCCTTAATAATTTATTGCATTTCTATCCTCCCGGCCTACCGATAAAAATCTTAAAAATCAAGGTAGCAGGGCGGGCATAAGGATGAAAATCTTGTTTGACCCCGAAGCAATGAGGGGGAGGTATTTTCATCCGTGGGTAGGGATACCGTAGTATTTTCTTAGATTTTTATCGTAAGCCTAGACTTTTTTGCTTACTTTTTTCGGCGATGGAAAAAAGTAAGACATTACATTCCTTTGTCATATCTGCCTTTCGTCTGAGCCTGTATCGAGCTTGTCGAGATGCCCAAGATAAACTGTGGCAGGTATCCACTTGAACACAAGATTTTTAATCTAATAAACAAGGCAATCCCCATAGTAGGCTAATCAACCAAAACCGGTTCTGTCAACCCTTCGATCGATCCTGTATCGAGCTTGTCGAGATGCTCAGGACAGGCACGGTGTTCTTGTTTGGTCTTACAGACCACATGAACACTCCTTAGTTATTGTGCATAGTACTTTTATTTTTTTCATAAATCCATTTAGTTCCATAAATACTTGCAATTCCGCCTATGACAGTTGCCCAACCAACAAATAACCAACTCCAAAGACAAAATACGAAGACTCCAAAAATTCCGAGTAAAGGGTCAATAGGGCGAGAAAAAAAGTGCTCGTTCAAAATCCAATATCTAAAGTTCAATTCCAATGTTATTAAATACCAACATAGCCAATGCGAAAGTAATCCAGTTAAAATTCCAACAAGAATATAATTCTGGTGGTTAAATCTGTTTTTCTTTTCAATTATATATTTTGCAAATAGTTTTCCTGCTATAAATCCCGAAATTCCAGAGTAGATATAGAAATATTTATAATCATTACTTATAGCTGTGTTAGAAATCCAAATTCCAACAATAATTCCGATTGTTGAGAAAAGTATTCCAAATAAAGTCGAGAAAGATTTGATTTTCATTTAAGCTCGGTTCGTATTATGCACAACGGTTAGTGTATGGTGTCGTAAGGGATTGCGGGCTTCAAACCTATCAAGTTACCACCCAAAACTGATGCGGGTGATACCGCTCGAAAACCTTTGAAACCCTTATGCACTATACACATTGTTGTGCTTTCGTGCTTTTTGTTAGTCATCATATTATAGTCGCAATCCATGCTATAAATTTTGAAAAAGGAACTAATAATAATTGAGCCATTATTGTTCCAATCAACCTACTAAAAATCATAAGTCGGATTATTTTTCTAAATCCAATCTCGGAGAATTTACCTTCAATTACATCATCAGTCAATCCAGATAAATAAGGGTCGATAAATACGAACATTAAAATCGTTGCCAATCCATTAACAACTGCGGATAATGTACTTGAAGTCGTTCTTAAATCAGGCTCAATAAATCCTGCATATAAAGATGAAAGTACTCCAACAGTCAAGATTGCAACAGCAAGGATATTATAAATGAATATCTTAACCGGAAAACCTGTCCATAATGATTTATCAATCGAAAAGTTATTTTTATCAGGAAGTTTCAACTCTTTCTTAAATTGACTTATTCCTGTCTTTGTAAATCCATGCAAAATCAGTCTTGGAACAGATTTGTGCAAACTAAAATTCTCAACCGAGTTTGATAATACTCTCTGAAATGTAGGTATCAATAATCCACCAATAATCGTGGCTATTGTTGTTGCAATTATTATTAATCTAATCTCTAATGTTCCTGGGTTAATTCCATCATTTATGTTATTCTCAATCCATTTGGCTAATAGTGGTGCTTGAAAAGAATTTGAAGTCCTTGAAATTAACACCATAATATTAAATAAGGCAAAGGATATCGCAATCTTTCTTGTCCTAATCCCGACAATCCGAACAGAATATGATAATGTACTTATCAAATGAATTATCAAGGTGAATATTAGAACAAAAATTATTTGTATTGTCATTAACTTATTATTTTGTTACGCGGTCTCCCAGCATGAAGCACAACGGTTCGGCGTCGAGTAGACAAGGGGAGTTTCACCCCAAGCCTCTCACAGGACCGTACGTGATAGTCTCCCATCATACGGCTCTTTTATACAAATCTATACACTTAATTTGAATATCCAACATACCAGTGATAAAACAGGCAAGGAAATTGTTTCCGAACCCTGTCCAGCCATCTATAGCGGCTGTTTTAATTTTCTTCTATAATTTTTATTAAATCAGCAATAGTGTTTTTATGACTATTAAGAATGTTTTCCTTTCTAAAAACCTTTAACTCAATATCAGGTTTAACTCCTTGACACCTCATAAAATTCACTATTAATATTAATTAATCTTTGATTGGAATAGGTTGTATAAAAATCACTAATCGATTTTCCTAACATACCAGATAAAGTTCCTAGAGTATTTGTTCCTATGTGTCAATGTGTGTCAATATGTGTCATGTATTTGGATGCCTGGAGAGCAGGCTGTACTTTTACACCTTAATACCCCCTTAATAATTTATTGCATTTCTATCCTCCCGGCCTACCCATAAAAATCTTAAAAATCAAGGTAGCAGGAAGGAATGAGGATGAAAATCTTGTTTGACCCCGAAGCAACGAGGGGGAGGTATTTTCATCCATGGGTGGGGATACCGTAGTATTTTCTTAGATTTTTAGCGTAAGCCTAGACTTTTTTTGCTTATTCGTCCTGAGCTCAGTCGAAAGGTTGCAGCAATGGCAAAAAGTAAGGGATCACATTCCTTTGTCGTACCAACAGTAACCTTCCAATAGTAGGCTAATCAACCAAAACCGGTTCAGTCAACACGGTGTTCTTGTTTGGTCTTACAGACCACATGAACACTTAGTTATTGTGTGTAGTTATTTCACGCTTCGGACAGTAAAAACTTTCCTGTGAATTCGTTCATTGTTATTTCGTAATTTTCAATTTCTTTCAAGGTTTCCAGTAGAATTTGTAACTCTCCATCTGCAATATTTTTCAGTTTCTTTTCCGATAAATCTTTATAATGAACAAAATGATTTACTAATTCATTATGAATTGTATTTTTTTGAATTGGAACAACTAGAGATTGAAGCCTAATAATAGTTTGATTGATATATTCGATTAGATGTTTTGTGCTATTTATTGATTTCCAAAGTTTGATTTTTGAATCTGGTTCGTTAATAAGTTCAGAACTATCATATAATGGTTTATATCCATTTGTCATAATCAGTTTGATTTTTGACTTCCAACTATCAATTAAGTGTGTTGGTAAAATGTCGGGATATTTTCTTGAAATTTTAGATAATAGCTTAATGTAAATATCATTTAGTTGGTCTAAATGAGATTGTGTAATTACTCTATTGTGTGCTTCTTCTCTTCTTATTAGATTAAGATTGTCAATCAAATTTTCAAAATCAGGTTTTTTATCAAATAGAGTTTTGAAATTTGGCCAATAAGTTGTGATTATTTTTTTTAGTTGCAGAATATATGTATATTCTATTAGCACATTTCCATCTGTTATTTCAAACCCAAATTGATTTTTGTAAGTGTCTTTAATACTTTTACCAAGCTTATTGTCAAGTGTTAAGTTCCACCAATCAGTACCATATTTTTTAGAAAGAACATCCTTAATAACTTCCCGAAATGTTATTTCAATTTCTGAAATTATTTTTTTAGCAATTCCAAGGCGATAATCATTTGTGTTTTCCTGAAAGATTGTTGATTTCATCCAATCGATAGAATTTCCTGTTCCAATCTGTTCAGCACTTTCTTTTGAGGATAGAGCATATAATAATTCAACATCATCTTTGTCGTAAGCTCTCGCAGCATAATATCTAAATCTAATTCCTTCGTACGGGTCATCTCTGAAAAATCCATTAAAGAATCCCATTATAGTTGCAATCTCTATTTTTATATCTGTTGAGTTCTCTTTATGCGGATAAAATTCACATACGAGTGAATCTTCATTCATTAAGTTTATATCCTTGACTCTGATTTTTTGTTTAGAGCCATTCAGTTTGTCTAAATTTTCTAAACCAAGTTTTATGGTCTTAATTATATCTGTAAGTTTTATTTCTACAGGTTTTTCTGTTTGTGAAGTTTTAGATTTGCAACACTTTTTATATTTTAAACCACTTCCGCAATAACATTTTTCGTTTCTTCCTATTTTCATTTTGTCGGTTGGTCATAATTACACACAACGGTTTGCGTATATGACTTGTGGCGGCTTTCGAAGCACTTTCCTGTCGGCTTGCAACAAACTTAATTAAAAGCACTAAGCTTGAATTTACCACTTTCTCCGCCATAAGTTATATACGCTGTTAGGCACTGGCTTTTTTCATTTCTTTCCACCAAAAAGTCTCGATAGAAAACTTTGTTTTACTCGTTTCTCAACTATCCAAATCGGTTCGTCTTTCGGTCTTATAATTTTTGTATTTGGTCCTGATTTTCCCCATGGAAATCCTGTTTTTATTGGTTTATCAGTCAAGTCTGCTACTAAAAACATTTCTGGCAATTCAACTTGTCCGTTTTCAAAGTCATAGTCCTTTTCATTTTTTTCCATTATTCCGACTTTTTCTCTCCAAATTTCCATTACGGTCTTTTCGTGAATAATGTCTAAGGTGGATTGATTTCCTTTTTGTCCGAACTCGTCAACGTGTTTTATGAACTCAGCTAAATTCTCAGAGTGTTTTACAATTACGGCTGGGTCGTGGCACACATAATAAACTGAATTCCAATTTCCTTTTGAGTCAATATCTAAAATCCAAAAATTCCCAAATCCGTCTCCTGCAAGTTGGATGGAATTTGGAAACATCTCTTCAAATCCAAAATGACCGAATGCATCAAATCGGACTTCTTCAAGTCCATAGAATTCAAAGCCTTTACTGAGTCGTAGTAATTCTTCGATTTCGATCGGTAAAGTATTATTTGGAAGTTTACTTTTTAGGTTTTCTATTTCGCTGTCTGTCATTTCGTTCAACAATTCAACCTTATATAAATCTCCGTCTTCCGATTCGTATTGATTTGAGAGGATTGATTCTAATTGCTGTTTCGGTGTCATTTCTTTTCGTGTTTTTTTAGCTTGTGCCTAACTCGTTATATCTTTATATATTATACTGTTTATCGGTTTCTAATTCCGGATAAAAGAACTTTTGTTCCCCAGCACAACTTACAGGTCTTAAATATATACAAAAACCTACAAATAGGTAATATATTATTTCAATTTAAAACAACAACACGTCAAAAACCGGTCAACCGTATAGTTATAGCGTGGTTATAGCGTGCTTATAGCATGCAAACAGTACACATTAAGTAAGGAAAACGCATGTCTACAGAAAGCACCAAAAACAACACATGCTAATAAAAACAGCAGAAAGTGGCAAAAACAACAGAAATCAACAAAAACAGCAGAAACCTCCTTAGAGAAACAGGCTTATCAACCACACCATAATAACAGCTTTCAGTGCCTTTTATTGAGGTTCCTGCCTTACTGAAATAAAATCAGCACCAGTCACAGGAATGACAACTACAAAGGTCACTCATAAGCCGGATTTCGTGGCATCCATTTCCAACAAAAACAACAGAAATCTCTTAAAGCGCCGGTTCCTTTTGATGTACCGTATCGGTCTCGTTAAAATAGTAGATGCCCTTACTATCAAGAAACGCAAATAGCTTCGGCAAGGTAGCATCAAACCGCGACCAATCCTTATGCGCTTGATCGGTCCAGGCTGCTTCCGCCATAGCAATCAACCGCGGAAAGGTCATAAAATCGATCCAGTCCTCAGTAGCCAGGCGCTCCGTCCATAAATTGGCCTGAAGCCCCGCTATCAACTTCAGATCGTCTTTAGTAAACTGATGCGTACTATCCGGATACTGGTACACATCCTTTAAGGGGTTAAAACCTTCCCAGCGACGACCGTTCTTCAGGGAATCGTGCTGTACAAAATCGAAGTAGAGCGGTCTACGCGGACAAAGTACCGTCTTATAGCCTGCTTTAAGCGCCGCTTCCAGCTTATCCACCTTATCGTGGCGCCACCAGTAGATCATGCTCGTTTGCTTATCCACACCCGAAGCCACGATCTCATCCCATCCGGCCAGGTGCTTCCCTATCGCTTTAAGGCTATCCGTCATACGGCGCATAAAATAATACTCGACCTCCACCAGGTTCTCTAAATTCTCACGGGTCATCAAGGCTTTTATACCTGCATTATGGTGCCATTGGTCGTTTCCAAAATGCACCTCATCCCCTCCCAAATGGATATAGTCCGAAGGAAACAAACCGGCCACTTCCCTAAGGATGCTTGTTAAATAGCCATAAGTAGCTTCGTTACCCGGATCGAAGGTAAAATCGGGATGCTTCTCGCTACCCCCACCCGAAAACTCCGGGTAAGCCATATTGGCCGCCGTGGCATGCCCCGGCATGTCTATTTCAGGAATCACCGTTATAAAACGCTCGGCCGCATAAGCCACAACCTCTTTAATATCCTCCTGCGTATAATAAGCAGCAGGTGCCTCCCGATCCGAATAATTACCCTGTCCGCCCACCGTGGTCAACTTCGGAAAGCCCTTGATCTCGATACGCCAACCCGTCTGGTCTGTTAAATGCCAGTGAAACGTATTCAGTTTAAAGCCGGCCATCAAGTCGATATACTGTTTCACCTTTGCCTTACCAAAAAAGTGTCGGGACTCATCTAGCATAAAGCCACGGTAGTCAAAACGCGGGGTATCCGTAATCTCTCCACAGGCAATCACCTGCTTACCCGATAGGTTTAGCTGTTGCCACAAGGTCATGAGTCCATAAAAAAGCCCTTGCGGATGCGATGCGGTAACGCTGATCTTCTTTTTACCGATCTCCAAGCGATATGCTTGGGGCTTTAAAGTGTCCCCTTTGGTAAGTTGCAGGTCGATGGTCTGGCGGGCTTTGGCTTCAACCCCAATCCCCAACTCTGAAAACCGCTTCGCATAGAATTCTGAAAGCCCCTGCAACGAAGGATCAGAAAAGGTAATGGCAATACCCTTTTCAAAACTAAAAACACCATCGGTGGCTTCTATCGCATTCGGATAAGGCACCAGAGCCCATGTCGGTTGTACTTCAGGTTTACAACTATTTAATGTAATGGCTAAAATGAAGAAGAAGATCAATCGGTTCATAGAGTACACTTCAAAAGGTTTGTCAAAATTTCGCTAATAGACACGAAAATAAGTTTTTTAGCAAATCTACCCTAATGATTTTGTTTTTACCCGAATACGGATTGAAAATTTCCAACAGCCCACAGACCACCTCTCTGATTTGGTGAACTACCATTTAAGTTTATCCTTAGCATCTCGACAAGCTCGATACAGGCTCGGCCGAAGGGTTTCTTTTGGACAAGCAAAAGAAATGAATAAAAACAATAACCTATGTTTTTCAATCAATACGCACCCGTCGTAACCGTAGCGCATTCGTGATGACCGACACCGAACTAAAGCTCATCGCCAGGGCCGCCAACATAGGCGACAACAATATCCCAAAAACAGGGAACAACACCCCTGCCGCTACCGGCACGCCCACACTGTTATACACCAGCGCAAAGAACAAGTTCTGTTTGATGTTACGCATTACTTTGACACTTAAATTATAAGCCTTTACAATGCCCTGAAGATCGCCCTTTACCAGGGTAATGGCGGCACTCTCTATGGCTACATCCGTTCCCGTGCCCATAGCAATACCCACATTACTTTTAGCCAATGCCGGTGCATCGTTAATGCCATCGCCAGCAACGGCTACTTTTTTGCCAACTTTCTGATAGCGTTCAACTTCCTTTAACTTATCTTGTGGCAACATATCGGCCTTAAAATCACTAAGATTCAACGCTGTCGCAACAGCCCGCGCCGTAGGTTCACTATCGCCCGTAAGCATCACAACGCTAACACCTTTTTGCTGTAAGCTCGCAATAGCCTGTTTGCTACTTGCTTTAATTTTATCCGAAATAACCACATACCCCACTACTGTTTTATCCACCGATAGAAACGAAATGGTCTTGCCCTGCGACTGGTATTTCGAAACAGTGTTTTGAATGGTTACCGACAGGTCTGCTTGTGCTGCTTCCATCATTTTAACATTTCCAAAAGCTACTGGCTTATTATCTATCTGCCCCATCACCCCTTTTCCAGTTACCGAGCTAAAGGCATGCACTTTAAGAGACGCTACATCCTGAGCTTTAGCATACTGTGTAGTTGCTTCTGCCAAGGGATGCTCGCTATGGATATTCAAGGACATCATATACCGTAATACTAAATCCTCATTAAAATCATTACTTACGGCTACTACCTTTTCCACTGAAGGTTTGCCTTCGGTGATCGTACCAGTCTTATCAACTATAAGGACGTCCACCGCGTTTAAGGTTTCCAAAGCTTCTGCATTTTTTATAAGCACGCCCGATTTAGCGCCTTTACCCACACCAACCATAACAGACATGGGTGTTGCCAGTCCCAGTGCACAGGGACAAGCTATAATAAGTACCGCAATGGCATTTATAAGCGCGTACACATATCTGGGTTCGGGTCCGAAAACCGCCCAAAGCACAAAGGTAATGACCGAAATGAGCACCACGATAGGCACAAAATACCCAGAAATGGTATCGGCCAACTTCTGAATGGGCGCCTGGCTGCGACTGGCTTTATTAACCATATCGATGATTTGCGACAATAAGGTATCGGCCCCTACCCGCTCGGCTTTCATAACAAACGACTGTTTGCCGTTAATAGTTCCCGAACGCACTTTGTCGCCCGGTAATTTGTGTACAGGAATGGGTTCGCCCGTAATCATCGATTCATCTACCGAACTTTCGCCATCATGAACCACGCCATCCACTGGAATCCGGTCACCCGGTTTAACCCGTAACAGATCGCCAACTTTAATAACATCAATAGCCACGAGTTCCTCTTTGCCATTAGTAATGCGAACGGCCTTGTTGGGTGCCAGTTTTAGTAATTCCTTAACCGCACTATTGGTCTTTGTATGTGCCCGCGCTTCTAACACTTGCCCCATAAGTACCAGGGTTAGAATAACGGTAGCGGCTTCAAAATACACATGTACGGTGCCGTATTCGGTTTTAAACTGGGCAGGAAAAACCTCTGGAAACAGTAAGCCAAAGACGCTGAAGATCCAGGCAACTCCGGCACCTATGCCTATCAAAGTAAACATATTTAAATGCCAGGTCACGATCGACCTATATGCCCTTTCAAAGAACATCCAAGTAGTATAAAATACCACGGGTAGCGATAAGGCCAGCTGGATCCAGTTCCAATTATTTTGTGGCAATAGCTTATATAAGGGGCTTCCGGGAAGCATCTCGGACATTGCTATCAGAAAGATGGGCAGCGTAAAGGCCACACTCCACCAAAACTTAGACAACAGTTTTTTGTAATGGATCGCTTCGGTCGATAGCTCCGGTTCCAGAGGTACCAGGTCCATACCACAGATGGAACAAGCTCCGGGTCCATTTTCTATTACTTCGGGATGCATGGGGCAAGTATACTGAACAGAAGCCCCAGCAACTAAAGACACCTCTTCTACCAGATCCATACCACACACTGGGCAGTCACCAGCTACGTCATAGGTCTTATCACCCTCACAATGCATCGGACAATAGAACACACCGGTTCCCGTACCGCTTACTTTTTTAGGAGTGACTTGTTTTGGCTTTGCCATACCCGGCATGGCAATACTATAACGCCCACCACTGTTTGCTTCCAAAGCTTTAGTAAATGTTTCCAATGGGATATGCGAGACCATGCTTATAACAGCCTCTCCCCTTTCAAGATGCACATGCGCTTCTTCAACACCTTCTACAGTGTTGAGGGTTTTCTCTACGTGAGAACGGCACCCATTACAGGTCATTCCCGAAATTGAATATGTATGCTTCACATGTTTAAGTTTTAATAATTAATAAATCCGATTGACTTCTTAAACAAAGATCAGCTTTATCCAGTACCCGATTGTATACAATTTTGATTAAATTGTATCTAACTTTTTGCGGATCCTTATCTTTTTAAAAGCAGATGGCGTAAGCCCTGTTATTTGTTTAAATTGCCTTGACAGATGCTGCGGACTGCTGTAATTAAGCTCATAAGAAATCTGGCTTAATGTTAGTTCATTATAGATCAGCAATTCCTTAGCACGTTCAATACGCTGTTCTATAATATAATGTTCTATGGTGTGTCCTGCTATTTCAGAAAACAGTTTACTCAACTGCGTGTATTCCATCCCGATTTCTGATGCAATAAACCCCGAAAAGGTTTGATGCTCTGGCTTTTCTTTTCCGTGATGGATTAGTTGAATTATTAGTGTTTTTATGTTTTTTACAATAACGGCTTCTTTATCTTCTACAAGTTCAAACCCTTCTGCTTCAAGAATGGTCTTAAGTTGTGCTTTCTCTTTTTCAGAGATCCCGTGGTCAAAATAAATCGTTCCCAGGGCTACATGGTTGAAGTCAAAGTGGTTTTTGGTCAGCTCTTCCCTAACCACTTTAATACAGCGGTTACACACCATGTTCTTTACCGCTATTTCAGTATAAGCCTCCTTCATAATGAAAGATCCGTGTTATTGATTGCTAAAAACTAAACCTATTCCTAAGGCATTCAAGCTGAATTAGAAGCCAGCTTTTTTGATTGGCATGTACTCCTAATTCAGCTTTTACATGTTAATACTTAAAAAAAATAGACTACTGATTCATAGCCATTTCATGATCGTACTGACAGCATCCCGGCAGGTTGTTATAAGCATCTTCACTTCCAGCTATCTTTTCGGTATCATAGCCCGATGCAGCAATGGCTTTATGAATGGCCATGGCATCTGTTTTCGACGCGTCGAAAGTAACATCGATCTTCTTTTTATCGACATCCCAGTTGGCGCTTGCAACACCCTCTACCCCTTTAGCGGCTTTCTCAATGGTCTTTTTACACATTTTACAATTCCCGCGAACACCAAAACTTAGGTCTGTTCCAGCTTTTTGGACCGCAACCTCAGTTGTGGTTTCCTTTTTCGCTTCATTTTTGCAACTTGTTAATCCGATTGCCGCAATAACGGCGACACTTAAAATGATTCTCTTCATGATATTAAATTTAATGATTATAATTGTTATTCTATAATTAATTTCACTTCTCCACAGTTAAGCATGGCATCTCCAAAATAAGGATTCAATATTGTTTCTTCATTACTTAACCAATAAGCCCCTTTGTTATTATCGGCCATTGGGCAAAACTGCTCATAGACCTTTTTATCGATACCGAAACGTTGTATGGCATCAATTAAATGCAGGGACAAGTCCCTGAAATGCTTACGTTGTTCTTGTATCTCCAAGGTTTCTGCGATACCAGCAGATGTAGTTTGCAATCCTTTTTCCAATACCATCCAGTGTGCATGGGCTTTACTGTCGGTTAGCAAGGTCATATCTACCTTATTCAAACGGTTACCTACCTGCTTGGCGGCTTCCTGCGCTTCCTTTGCATTGTCCTTTACCAGGGCATCTTTTATTTGAATGTACCCATCAAACACCTGTTGCAACTGCTTATGGAAATCGGTTGCAACCTCAAACCGTGAGATTTCGGTAGGATTGGCTGTATCCATCCCCATATGCCCCTCGTGGCCGGTCATTACCTTACCACCGCTTTTGTTCATCATGGATTTTTTGCCTTGTAATTGTGCTGCAGCGTCAATGGTAAACGTTCCGTTTGTTACAATTTCATCACCTCGTTCCAAGCCATCTAAAACTTCATAAGCTGCTCCCATTTTTTTCCCTAACGTTACTTCACGCATTTCAAAAACAGGCGTATCGGTTTTTACTTTTATATAGACCACCGAACGCTTGCCAGTCCATAAAACCGCACTTGAAGGCACTAGCAAAAGACCGTCATCCTGCAAGGCATTAACCTGTCCTTCCACAAACATCCCGGGCTTAAAAATTCCTTCCTTGTTATTTAAAACAGCTCGTAAGGTTACTGTTCGGGTATTGGTATTTAAAAGGGGATCAATAAAGTCTACCGTCGCTTTGAATGTCTTATCGGGATAGGCATTAGTAACTACTTCTATTTCTTGACCTAATTTAAACAAGTCGATTTGGCTTTCATATACATCAAAATTAGCCCAGACAGTATTTAAGTTAGCAATTTTAAATAGCGGGTTACCTTCCATAATATGGGCACCTTCACTAAGCGCTATTTCTGTTACAACTCCCGAAATGTTTGAATAAATAGTAAATTGTGTTTGAATGTTACCCGAACGTTCTATTTCCGAAACCTGGGCATCTTGAATCATCCAGTTCCTAAATTTTTTCTTTACGGCTTCATACAACTCAGGCTGAGACGCCTTATTTTTATAGGCTATTAACAGTTCCTGCTGCGCTGCAATAAGTTCTGCCGAATATATTTCTGCAATGGCTTGTCCGCGTTTAACGTATTCGCCTAAGG
Organism: Snuella sedimenti; assembly: GCF_016428595.1. Classification (GTDB taxonomy): domain Bacteria; phylum Bacteroidota; class Bacteroidia; order Flavobacteriales; family Flavobacteriaceae; genus Snuella; species Snuella sedimenti. The sequence goes on from NZ_JAELVQ010000001.1 coordinate 104,180, forward strand.
ATTTCACGTACAGCTTATCAATACGACCGCTAAAATGTACTGGTTGCGTTGCGGCTTTATCTTTATTCTCGGTAATCTTTCCTGAAAGCCTTACAATTGATGCATCCACATCTGCTTTCTCTATTACAGAGGTCTGCACATTGGCAAGTGCCATGGCATTTTCTGTCAGTTTAAATTGATCTTTGGACAATCCATCTGCACCAGCTTCGGCAGGGATTAAATCCATACCACATATTGGACAGTCGCCGGGCTCCGGTTGTAATATCTGTGGATGCATGGAACAGGTCCACATGGTCTTTGTTTCTACTTCGCTGCCATGATCGTGTTCTTCTGTCCTATTAGAAGAACCTCCAAAGAAAAACCACCCCAGTAGTATTCCAATGGTTAATATGCCTATATAAATTATATATTTCCTCATTATTATTATTTTTTTCGTTTTAATAGTTTTCTAACTGAAGGGGACGAGGTATACCACAGTAAAAACCCACTCAATACGGTCATTAACCCTAAAAGTGAAAAGGCCCTTAATACCGTGGTATTAAAGTTATCTCTACCTTCGTAATCCATCGTGTGGGTCATCCACAAAAAATCGAACCAACGCCAACCGCGATGTCTAACGGTTTGAAACCTGCCGTCTGATTTAGACACATAGGCTTTAATATGTGCATCGTCTACATAAGAAACCACATAAGCGGGTAACAAACGCCCTCTGTATTCGTGATGTTTCCCTGTGGCATCTATCTGGTCTATGGAGGCTACCTCCAAACCGTCTTTCATTCGATGCTTTGCAATATACAGGGCTTCTTCCTTAGATATCTCCTGCTTTTCGGAACCATTAACCGCATTGAACAACTGCGATCTGTTCACCCAATAGTAAGGCGTATTATTAATATCCCGTATTTCAAGGGATGATATGCCATGCTCCACATGCAGTTGTGCCGGACTGATTAAATTTGAAAAATGCTTTGGCTTATAGTTTAAATTTTTAAACTGGTCGCCATGAATGTCATCAATGTTAGTCCAACTAAAATACAGACCGCTAAGTGTCCAAAACAAGAACTGAACCACTAAGAACAATCCTAAATAACGATGGGTCTTCCGTATCTTTAATGCGGCGTGTCTGTTTACCATAATTATTGTGTTAGATAATTAATGATCGTTGATTGCACATAAAAGTCCGTTACAGACTCTATTTGATTTATCTGAAACTTTAATTGCAGCTCCTGAATATCCAAAACATCATTAAAATCAATGGTTCCCGCTTCATAGCTTTTAATAAGTATGGCCTCGGCGTCTTTGGCCTGCTTTAAATTATTGGTTTGGGTCTCATGGCGAATTCTTGCAGAGGTTCTGTTATTAACGGCATCGTCCAGCAATGTCTCCAATATATTTAAGCGCTCTTGCTTTTGCGATTGGATCTCTTGTTGTCGCAATGCATTCTGTTTGGTCTGTGACTTATATTTTTTATTGAATATAGGAATAGAAACCGATAGCATAGGCATTAAAATATCCTTTCCGTTATCTTTAAAATCCATATCGGGACGTTTCTCTACATTGATATAATCCAAACCGAAACCGATCATCGGACTGCTTTCCTTTTGATTGAGTAATTCCGATTGCTCCACAGATTCATAGAGTTTGTCGTACTTTAATAATTCGGGGTGCAACACCAGTTTTTCCGAACGGATATCGAGATCGTCCATCGGGATGTCTAGTGCGCCCACAACATTCACTTCAATACCTTTATCCCGATTCAAGAGTTTATTAAAACGTGTTTGCTCGGTCAGATACTGCTGCTCTAAAACCTGCTTGAGCTGCTCCAATTCATTTTGGCGCATTTGCAAACGTAAAACATCGACTGCTGATGCTTTTCCTACCTCAACAGAAGTAAGCGCCAGGGTTTCGTAAGTTTCTAACAAGACAATATTTTCATCCAAAACAGCTTGCTTTCTTTTATTGGCATAGAGCTTATAATAGGATTGCGATACCGAAGCCATCAACTTGCGCTTGGCTATTACAATATCCTCATACTTGGCATCGGCCAGCGAACTGACGTATTGTTCACGTGCCGTAATACCTCCAAACCATGGCACCATTTGCCTGGCAGATAATTTAAACCGCTGTGCTCCTGTCCGGGTTTCGGGTTCGCTCACAAAATAGCCTATCCCAAATTCGGTATTGGGAACGGCATTGACTTCATTCACCTTTTCGGAAGCAATACGGTATTGCAGTTCGTATTTCTGAATTTCAGGATTGTTATTCAAGGCTTCATCTAACAGGCTTTCCAACTGTTGGGCATTTGAAAGCTGTACCGCTAGAAGTGAAAAACAGAAAACGAAAAACGACAAGCGAACAGTGGAAAGTGAAATACTTCTCAAATTCAAAGCCCTTGAACTACCTTCAAACAATACTTCCTTTAAATATCTAAACAAGTTTATCATAAGTTATTTGATTTAGATGTTTTAATAGAGCTCACTAACATGGCTACCAATTCTTTATTTAAACTATAATGCGTTTTATAGTTTTCTATTTCTATGTAATTGGTATCTTTTAATAAATCTAACCAATACAAAGATTCATTTGCTTCTTTAAGTGCAATACTCATCTTGTTTATAAAATCTTTTTTGCTTTGAGCAAATTCAGCTTCACGGATAAGCGCGCCAACAGCCGTTCCACTTCTTAACAATTGCTTACTCAACACAAATTCTTTCTTATCGGAAACTAAAAACTGAGAGATTCTCACAATCATAATTGCAAAGTCATAACTTTTGTTTCTCAATATATTTTTGTCCATTTTTAACTTTTCGTTTTTAGTTTTTAATTCTACCTATTGATTTCAATTGTAACTCTTGTTTCCAGCTAAACAATACCGGAACGACAAATAATGTGATAAGCGCTATAAGCATCCCTCCAAAACTAGGGATGGCCATTGGTATCATAATATCACTACCTCTACCCGTTGATGTCAATACAGGCAACAAAGCCAAAATAGTTGTAGCGGTAGTCATTAAACAAGGTCTGATTCGCTTTTCACCGGCTTCTATTACAGAGGCTTGTATGGCCAGCTTTGTCTTAGGTGCGTTCTTGCTAAACGTTTGTTTTAAGTAAGTGGCCATAACCACTCCGTCGTCTGTTGCTATTCCAAACAATGCAATAAACCCGACCCAAACGGCTACACTAAGATTAATAGGATGCATTTGGAACAGATCGCGAAGGTTCTCCCCAAAAACACTAAAGTTTAAAAACCAGTCCTGCCCGTATAACCAAATCATAACAAAACCACCTGCAAAAGCAACGGCTATGCCAGTAAACACCATTAAGGATGTAGCTATCGAACGGAATTGAAAATAGAGAATCAAGAAAATAATAAGCAATGCCAACGGAACGACTACCGACAAGGTCTTTTCTGCTCGTAGCTGGTTTTCGTAAGTACCTGTAAATTGGTAACTAATCCCTTTCGGAACTACCAATTCTCCCGAAGCGATCTTCGTATGAATCAAAGCCTGAGCACGCTCAACAACATCTACTTCGGCATAGCCGTCCAACTTATCAAATAACACATACCCCACGAGGAATGTATCCTCACTTTTTATAACCTGCGGTCCCTGCTCATAACGAACGCTTGCCAATTCGCTTAAAGGCACTGGAGTTCCTTTGGAAACGGGTACATAAATCTGTTTAAGATCATTAGGGTTTGCTCGTAATTCCCGTGGATAGCGCACCCTAACACCATAGCGTTCTCTCCCTTCTACAGTTTGGGTTAATACCATGCCACCAACAGCAACTTTTAGCACATCCTGAACTGCCTCTATTGAAATACCATAACGTGCGATCTTTTCCCTGTTTATATCTATTAACATATAAGGCTTTCCTACGATGCGATCAGCAAAAACAGCTTCGGCCTTAACGCCTTCTGCTTGTTTTAAAATGGCTTCTAACTGGATTCCAAAAGCCTCAATTTGTTTTAAATCTTGCCCTTTCACCTTAATCCCCATGGGGGCACGCATACCGGTTTGCAACATAACCAATCGGGTTTCGATGGGCTGTAATTTAGGTGCTGAAGTAACCCCAGGAAGTTTTGTAACTTTTACGATCTCGTTCCAGATATCATTTGGCGTTTGTATTTCGGGACGCCAGTTGCGGAAAAATTCACCGTCATCGTCAGGAATGAGCATTTTCGATGTTATATCGTGTGTTGTCGCTTTGTTAATGCTCTGGTTCTCTGCTGCGTTCGAACTTACAGTCCTGTTAGGGTTTTCAACAAAGCGCCCATCCTTCAACGCAAACAAGCCATCGTCATTGACTTTATAGCGTTGGCGTTCACCTGCCTCATTGAGCATATATTCTGGCTTGTACTGAATAACATTCTCATACATGGATAAGGGCGCTGGATCTAAAGCCGATTCCACCCTACCAGCCTTCCCAACAACCGTTTCTATCTCGGGAATATTGGCCACAGCCATATCCAACTGTTGCAATACACGTTTGTTTTCTTCCACTCCCGAATGTGGCATGGATGTGGGCATCAGTAAAAAGGAACCTTCATTTAAAGCTGGCATAAATTCCTTACCTGTATTTTTCATGATAAGAAAACCACAAACAACAAGAAACATTGGAATGGACAAAAAGAGTAACTTATGTGCCAATGCCCATTGTAAAATACGTGTATAATACCTCCTAAAAAGCGTAAATACAGCCAACAGACCAAAACAAACAAGGCCTACAAAAATAAGATTCCAAAAAATGCTTTTATCGACTCCTAAAGGTCGCCAATACTCAGCTAAAAGAAACACAATGGCCAGCGCCGATATAAAAATATTGATACTATTTTTTGAAACCGAAAAATTAAAAGTGAGAAATGAGAAACGAAATGCTGTTTTATTATAATATAAACTGGCGATCGACACCACACCATACGCCAGCAATATACCACCTAAGCCATGGCCATATAAAACCATAACAACTCCAAATAGTATCAAGACCCCATTTAAAGCATAACCGAAAACCTTTTTAACTCGTTTTTTTCTAAACAAAAATGCTGCAAAAGGGGGAATTAAAAACAAGGCCACAATTATAGAGGCTGTTAAGGCAAAGGTCTTTGTAAATGCTAAGGGCCTGAATAGCTTTCCTTCGGCACCAATCATTGTAAACACAGGAATGAAACTTATAATGGTCGTCATAACCGCAGTAACAATAGCTCCAGACACTTCGGCTGTAGCTTTATAAACTACTGTATTTATGGAGGATTGTTTTTTATCTTCATCTAGATGCCTAATAATATTCTCTGAGAGAATGACCCCTACATCTACCATCGTACCAATAGCAATGGCTATTCCCGAAAGAGCAACTATGTTAGCATCTACTCCAAAAAGCTTCATGGCAATAAAGACCATAAGAACCGCCACAGGCAACAATCCGGATATTAAAACGGAAGCTCTTAAATTAAATACCATGACAATAATTACTAAAATAGTAATTAATATTTCCAGGGTTAAAGCCTCATTAAGTGTCCCAAGTGTTTCTTGAATAAGTTCAGTTCGATCGTAAAAAGGCACTATGGTAACCTGGGAAGTGGTTCCATCGGATAATACTTTGGAAGGTAAACCTGCGCTTAATTCTTTTATCTTTCCTTTTACGTTATTAATAACTTCTAAAGGATTGGCTCCATACCTAGCCACAACAACGCCTCCAACAACTTCGGCGCCTTCTTTATCTAATATCCCTCTTCGTGCTGCAGGGCCTAATACTACTTTAGCTACGTCCTTAATCCTAATTGCCGTATATTCTTCGGAAGTTACTACCGCATTTTCGATATCCGCGATAGACTTCACATACCCCAATCCACGAACCAAATACTCAACCTGATTTATTTCTATGGTTTGTGCTCCTATATCTGTATTGCTTTCTTTAACTGCTTTTACAATCTGATTTAATCCAATATTGTACTGCCGCATCAATTCGGGATCAACATCTATTTGATATTCTTGCACATAGCCACCAATAGAGGCTACCTCTGAGACACCACTAGCAGAAGACAAGGCATACTTAACATAATAATCCTGAATGCTTCTCAGCTCCTGCAAATCCCAACCACCGGTTACATTGCCTTCCTTATCACGCCCTTCCAAGGTATACCAAAATATTTGTCCTAATCCCGTAGCATCTGGCCCTAAGGCCGGGCTTACACCTTCGGGCAGCAAACCACTTGGTAATGAATTAAGCTTTTCCAATATTCTACTACGACTCCAGTAAAACTCGATATCTTCTTCAAAAATGATATAGATGCTAGAGAACCCAAACATAGAAGAGCTTCGTATGGTCTTTACACCAGGAATTCCCAACAACGAGGTTGTTAACGGGTAGGTGATCTGATCTTCGATATCCTGGGGCGATCGTCCTTCCCACTTTGTAAAAACGATCTGTTGGTTTTCACCTATATCGGGAATAGCATCTACAGCTACTGGATTGCTTGGTAAAAAGCCAGTATCCCAATTAAAAGGTGCATTAACTGTTCCCCATCCTACAAAGAGCACCAACAACAGGACGGCCACCAGTTTATTCTCTATTAAAAATTTTATGCTTTTATTTAGCATTTCATCTTACTTTTAAACTATTAGACAATATAAGTGTGTAAAACACGGTATACGGTATAGCACCTGGCAGAAATAATCCTGAGGTGTATCGCTCTAAAGTTTAAAAATCAAATTAAATAGCTTTCGTCAATCTTGAAGATTTGCTTTATGACGCATGGCGGTTTATACGCCTTATAAGGCGTAACCTCTTTACTTGTATCTTCAAAAAGATTAAGATAAGTGTATATAAACGAGGTAACAAATAATTGTTTATCTAACGATAATTTATGCAGGTTTAGCTGTAACTCATCCTGACCATCAACTACTAACTGCTTATCGTTACAACACCCCTCTTTAGTTACCGAACAATCTGAAGTTGTCGATGCTTGTTGCATTTCCATGCCACAAGTTTCTACTTTATAAAAAATGGCCGTGTCTACCAAAGTATCACCACAATAATGCATATCAATGGTAAAAGACATTGTAGAAAACAATACTACAAAGGCCATTGAAAAGGATACTATTTTAGTAAAAACCGATCTCATAATGAAACAAAAGTACAAAAAATCAAATACCCATGTCTTTTTTACAAATTATTTAACAACCTGCGTTTCAATTTATAGTAATAAAATGCGGGTAAAAGTAAAAGTAAAATAACAGGCTGAATCAAAAAACGACGTACGTTAAAAAACATATAATAGTCCTGCTGTCTTGGGTTGATTACAAAATACAAATAAATAAGAATCAATACCACAAAAGCAACCACATATATAAAAGCTGAAAACTTGACCATGCTTTTTTCTTTAAAAATAACATACAATATCCCTAAAGATATAATACTGTTTAAAGTATAACGCAAGCCTGTAAACATTGTAAGTTTAAACACTTCCCGCCTGGGGTTGTCCAGATAAAGGTAATCGTTCTTAAAAAAAATAAGATACGGATCGTAAAACAATTCATTTTCAAACCACCGGATCAACACCAATGCTCCAAACAGCAAGAAAAGCAACGTATATCTGGTGAATTTATTCATTCCCTCTACTCAAATTTGAAAAACGATTTACCCATAATACCCACAGTAAACATACTATGCCATAAATTATCCCCGGAAACACGACACTATGTAATACTTCGCTTCGCCACGGATAATGGTACAAGGCAACTGCAAAAAAAACGATGCGGACTAAATTTACTATATAAATTAATACAGCACCACAAATTACATACAAAATAGTCGTCTTTAATCTTCCTGCAAAAGCAACAACAAATGCTAAAAATAAAATAATAACGCTTAACGAATTACACCCTTCAATAATTCGTGCTAAATATTTACCGTTAACAATAAGTTTTATTGAAGGCTCATCCGAATGTTCCAATACTTGTGTTTCATACCCAATATCATTCAACAAAACTCCAACCTGTTTGGCTACTAAATTTGTCACATAATCCGGATAATATTTAGTATTGATTGCATACTGCAAATAGGCTTTGTACAACAACGATAAAACGATATATACAATCAAAAAAGTAAGTATAAACTTAATTACGGTTTTATATTGAATTAGGAGTGCTCTCAAAAAAACTTTAATAGATTACTGGATTAAATTTATACCAAACGTAATATCGAATTTACAGCTTTTTAAATACTTTTACTAAAACTTTTGAAATTATGGTGTTTGAAACATTAAAACCACAAATAATATCCATTACTACTAATACAAAAAAAGCAACCAACGAGCGCCTATTTGCCATTTGTAAATTATTGGAGAACCAAATAGTTTATTACAACTGGGTTGGTTTTTATTTTAGAAACGGCGATAAAGAAGAGCTTATTTTAGGCCCCTATGTTGGCGAACCTACAGAACACACGATTATCCCTTTTGGAAAAGGCATTTGCGGGCAGGTTGCTGTGAGCAATAAAAACTTTGTGGTTCCCGATGTTTCAGCCCAAGACAACTATATTGCCTGCAGTATTACAGTAAAAGCCGAAATCGTAATCCCAATCTTTGTAAACGGAAAAAACATTGGTCAAATAGATATCGATTCGAACACACCCGATCCATTTAGTGAAAAAGACGAACATTTTTTAGAGTTTGTTTGCAATGAAGTGTCCAAAATTTTATAGTTCCACCCTCTCAATTCATTTAACCCCAATATATGTGTTAAAAAAATTTGTTGCTATTTCAAATTACTTCACATATGTTGTGTTCTTAAATTTAACGTGAGTTTCTATGTTAAAACCAACCAATATTCAAAAACTTATTTTCGATACTATTTTTCTTCGAAAAATCACTCAGATTGACAGTTTTTGAATGAAAATCATATCAGATTACATAGAATTCCGAAGGGACTTTGTGTTGAAATCAAATGATTTTCTTATATCGAGTTAAATTTAAACACTGAAATCAAGAAAACACTTGTTTTTATTGTGTTTTACAATCTCATGACAAAGTTCTAATACACAATATAGATTCAACTAAAAAAAACACGTTGTTTTTTAATTGGATTAAGCCTATATTTTAGTTGAAATAATTACTTTTGCACTCATAAACAACAAAGCACCATAAACGCTTAATAATCACAAAATTTTATTTCCTTTTACCAGGGAAACCTTCAAACATAACACAACAATAATGAGCAACGAAAAAACTATCAAATCTGCCTTAATTTCGGTATTCAGCAAAGATGGCTTAGAACCCATTGTAAAAACACTAAACGAACAAGGCGTTACGATTTACTCTACTGGTGGCACACAAGCATTTATAAACGATTTAGGTATTGATGTTGTCCCTGTTGAAGATATCACCTCTTACCCTTCCATTCTTGGTGGTCGTGTAAAGACCTTACATCCTAAAGTGTTTGGGGGGATTTTAAATCGTCAAAACAACGAAACAGATGTTGCTGAATTAGCTGAATTCGAAATTCCACAGATAGATGCTGTTATTGTTGATTTATATCCTTTTGAAAAAACAGTAGCATCGGGTGCCAGCGAACAAGATATTATTGAAAAAATTGATATTGGAGGCATCTCGTTAATTCGTGCAGCTGCAAAAAACTTTGCAGATGTTGTATGTGTTGCTTCTGTTAACGATTACAGTGCGTTTTTAGAACTTATCACAACTCAAAACGGTGCACTTTCTTTAGAGGACAGAAAGCGTTTTGCTACAAAAGCGTTTAACGTATCCTCTCATTACGATACAGCTATCTTTAATTACTTTAACAATAACAATGAAGAAACTGTATTGAAGATTAGTGAAACCAACGGCAAAGTTTTGCGCTATGGTGAAAACCCACATCAAAAAGGTTTTTTCTTCGGAAACTTTGATGACATCTTCACTAAACTTCACGGAAAAGAATTAAGCTATAACAATTTGTTAGATGTTGATGCAGCCGTTAACTTAATGAATGAGTTTAAAAACGATGCGCCTACATTCGCCATATTAAAACACAATAATGCTTGTGGCCTAGCCCAACGCGACACCATACATAAAGCTTATATTGATGCGCTTGCAGGGGATCCTGTTTCTGCTTTTGGAGGTATTTTAATTAGTAATACTGAAATTGACAAAGCCACTGCCGAAGAAATCCATAACTTATTCTGTGAAGTTGTTATTGCGCCTTCATTTTCAGAAGAAGCTCTAGAGATTCTTAAAGGCAAAAAGAATCGTATCCTTTTAATACTTAAGAACATTGACTTACCACAAACAAATGTTCGCACTTGCTTAAATGGAATTTTAGTTCAGGATAAAGACAACATTACCGATTCTAAAGAAGGTTTAACCAATGCCACACACACTAAACCTACAGCCAACGAACTAGAGGATTTGATTTTTGCTTCAAAAATTTGTAAACACACAAAATCAAATACTATTGTATTAGCTAAGAACAAACAACTTTGTGCTAGCGGAACCGGCCAAACAAGTCGCGTTGACGCCTTAAACCAAGCCATTCATAAAGCAGGGTCATTTAACTTCGATTTAAATGGTGCCGTTATGGCCAGTGATGCGTTCTTCCCGTTTCCAGATTGTGTAGAAATTGCTAAAAATGCAGGTATAAGTGCTGTCATTCAGCCTGGAGGTTCTATAAAAGATCAGCTAAGTATTGATTATTGTAATGATAATAACGTTGCGATGGTAATGACTGGAACTCGCCATTTTAAACACTAATATTAAATTTATAATTTAGTTAAGCGTCCATTAAACCCATTTTACACGTATAACATTTTAATGGTTTTTGATTAAATATAGATAAGAATTATAGCTCGCATATTTGTCAAGTTTTATTACATTTACAAGATTAGTTTTTAAACCTCAAAAAAATCACATATAACACATGGGCTTTTTCGACTTCTTAACCGAAGATATTGCAATAGATCTAGGAACTGCAAACACGCTTATTATACATAATGACAAGGTAGTTGTTGATGCGCCGTCGATAGTCGCTAGAGACCGTATTACCAGTAAAATAATAGCTGTTGGTCAAGAGGCCAGCTTAATGCAAGGTAAAACCCATGAGAATATAAAAACCATAAGACCTCTAAAAGATGGTGTTATTGCAGATTTCGATGCTTCAGAGCAAATGATAAGTATGTTTATAAAAAACATACCTGCTTTAAAGAAAAAGTTTTTCTCTCCTGCTTTAAGGATGGTTATTTGTATTCCGTCTGGCATTACGGAGGTTGAAATGCGTGCGGTAAAAGAAAGTGCTGAGCGTGTTAATGGTAAAGAAGTTTATTTAATACACGAACCTATGGCTGCAGCAATAGGTATTGGAGTAGACATTATGCAACCTAAAGGCAATATGGTTGTCGATATTGGTGGAGGAACTACCGAGATTGCTGTTATTGCGCTTGGAGGAATTGTATGCGACAAATCGGTAAAAATTGCGGGTGATGTCTTTACAAACGACATCGTATACTACATGCGTACACAGCACAACTTGTATGTAGGGGAGCGTACTGCAGAAAAAATAAAAATCCAAATAGGTGCAGCTACTGAAGACTTAGAACTTCCTCCTGAAGACATGAGTGTTCAAGGACGTGATTTATTAACGGGAAAACCCAAACAAGTGCAGATTTCTTATAGAGAAATTGCCAAAGCGCTTGATAAATCTATTTTAAGGATTGAAGATGCGGTTATGGAAACCCTGTCACAAACACCACCTGAGCTAGCTGCCGACATATACAACACTGGTATTTACTTAGCTGGAGGAGGATCGATGCTTAGAGGTTTAGACAAGCGTTTATCCCAAAAAACAGATCTTCCAGTTTATATAGCAGAAGACCCTTTAAGAGCCGTAGTACGTGGCACTGGCATTACACTTAAAAACTTATCTAAATACAAAAGCGTATTGATAAAATAGTCTAATAGACCATGCAACAAATTATCAATTTTATAATAAGAAACAAAACCTTTTTGTTGTTCTTGTTGCTGTTTACTATCTCTATTCTTTTTACAATCCAATCGCATTCTTATCACAAAAGTAAGTTTATCAATTCTGCTAACTTTATTACTGGCGGCGTTTATAATTCTGTCAACAATATTACTGGCTACTTTGATCTAAAAACCCAAAATGAAGTTTTAGTCGAAGAAAACAATTATCTAAAATCCCTTTTATATAACACCAAACAACCCGCGGACGGCACCCTCTTTAGAGATAGTCTATCTTTCGATAAACAATTTATATTTGGCACAGCGAAGGTTATTAAAAACAGTTATTCATCCACCGATAACATTTTATTAATTGACAAAGGTTCTAACGACAGCATAAAACAAGATTTTGGTGTCATAACAAGTAAAGGCATTTTAGGAGTAGTCAATAAGACAAGTAAAAATTTTGCCACCGTTATTTCAATTTTAAATACTAACAGCCAAATAAGTGCCCAACTAAAAAAATCAAACCACTTTGGCTCTTTAACTTGGGATGGCATAAGCCCTGCTTTTGTACAACTATTAGATCTTGGAAAAATTGCACCGGTAAAAAAAGGAGATACGATTGTTACCTCCGGAAGGTCTTCAATATTTCCAAAAGGCATTCCTATTGGGACAATAACAGATTTTGAGTTAGATGATGCCGAAAATTTTTATGTGATACAGGTTAAGCTGTTTAACGACATGTCCAATATAGAGCATGTTTACACAATTGAGAACATTGATATAGTAGAGATCACCAATTTGTTAAACGAAAACAAAAATGAATAATATTGTCTCTGCAAATATTCTACGTTTTTTCACACTTGTTTTAGTACAAGTTCTAATATGTAGCCATATTAATTTTTTAGGCTACATCAATCCGTATATCTATATCTTGTTCATTATATTGTTTCCAGTTAAAAACAATCGTGTTCTTTTTATTTTTATAAGCTTTCTTTTAGGACTATCAGTCGACATCTTTTTAGACTCTGGGGGTATGCATGCCGCTGCTTGTGTTTTTATAGCTTATGTACGACCTGTGGTTCTAAAATTTTCTTTTGGCATACAATACGAACACCTTACCATGAAATTTGATGCAGTTGACTTTGGCTCTAAACTAACCTATATCACAGTGCTTACTGTTCTGCATCATATTATTTTATTTTATTTAGAAATATTTAGCATCTCCAAGATAATGTTAGTGCTACAAAAAACGTTATTCTCAAGTATATTTACTATTTTATTATGCGTGTTAATAACAATTATTTTTAGTAGAAAAACCAAATGAGACAACTCTTACTTTTTGCATCTGTAATACTTGTTGGTCTTTTATTTATATCCAGACTTTTCTATCTGCAAGTTTATACATCAAATGAACATAATTTATTTGATGATAATGCCATACGAAAAGTTTACGACTACCCAAAGCGCGGTTTTGTGTACGATAGAAATGGACGGCTTTTGGTAGATAACCAACCCTCTTATGATGTCATGGTTATTCCTCGTGAAGTCAAACCATTGGACACGCTTGAGTTTTGCGCATTGCTTAAAATAGACAAAGAAAAATTTATAACCACTTATAAAAAAGCATATCATTATTCCCCTAGGCTCCCATCGGTTTTCGTGTCTCATTTATCGAAAGAAGACTATGCTGTTTTACAGGAAAAGATGCGAAAATATGAAGGCTTTTACATTCAAAAACGTTCTTTACGCCATTATCAAACAACGATAGGTGCTAATGTTTTAGGTAGTATTAGCGAAGTTAACAATGCTATTATAGAAAAAGACCCCTATTATAAAATGGGGGATCTTATTGGAACAGAAGGTGTTGAAGTCTCTTATGAAAAAGTATTACGAGGCGTAAAAGGTATTAAATTCATTCAAAAAGACCGGTTTAACAGGGACATTGCCCCTTATAAGGGTGGAGAATTTGACACAATACCCGTACCCGGAAAAGACATTACCATCACCATTGATGCTGAATTGCAAGCTTATGGCGAATTACTTATGCAAAATAAACGAGGTGGCATTATTGCTATCGAACCCAGTAGCGGTGAAATACTAACCATGGTTACTGCGCCTAGTTATAATCCTAACTTATTAGTTGGAAGGAATCGATCTGCTAACTACTCTAAAATGCATTATGACACTATTGCAAAACCCTTATTCAACAGAGCATTAAAAGCGCAGTACCCACCAGGATCACCATTTAAAGTCTTGAATGCCCTCATTGGTTTGCAAGAGAATATAGTTAGTACCCATGATAAATTTAGCTGTAGGATGGGATACTACCTTGGAAGTAGAAAACTAACCGGTTGCCACGACCACTTTAGTCCGGTAAACATGAATCAAGGTATTGCACAATCCTGCAACGCTTACTTTGCAAATGTATACAGACGCATTGTTGAAAAGTATGATACTGCGGCTGAGGGATTAAATGTTTGGAGCAACCATGTAAAAAGTTTTGGATTAGGTAACTATTTAGGTTATGATTTAAAAATTGGTAGTCCAGGACGCGTTCCCGATGGAAACTTTTATGACAAATGGTACGGAAAAGGGCGATGGGCATCAACCTATAACATTTCTAATGCTATAGGTCAAGGGGAAGTTGAAGCCACGCCTATCCAATTAGCCAATATGGTTGCTGCCATTGGTAACCGCGGTTATTTTTACACGCCCCACATCATAAAGGCAATAGAAGATGACACCATTCCTAAAAAATTCACAACCCGGAAATACACCACCATAGATAAAATAAATTTCGAGCCTGTCATACAAGGAATGTTTGACGTATACAACGATGGGACTGCTACTTATTTAAAAGTACCTGGTATTGAAATTTGTGGAAAAACAGGTACTGCTGAAAATTTCATGAAGATTGACGGTGTAACAACCCAGCTTACAGACCATTCTATTTTTGTTGCATTTGCCCCAAAAGAAGACCCTAAAATAGCACTCGCCGTATTTGTTGAAAATGGCTACTGGGGGAGTCGGTTTGCCGGAAAGGTTGCCAGTTTAATGATTGAAAAACACATTAAAGGATATATTACGAGAACTGATTTAGAACATTGGATTTTATCGCACAGTTTAGAAGATGAGTACGCTAAACCCTACTCTGGTGAACCTTTTAAAATTAATGGCCAAACCTCTTTACAGGTACTCGATGGCCCCGACTATAATAAATTGATAGAACAGCTAAATAAAATGAATGATGGTTAGGGAAACCAATAAATATTTTAAATTTGATTGGATTACCATCGTGCTCTTTTTACTTTTAGTTGGCTTTGGATGGTTAAATATCTTATCGGCATCGCACACAGGGGAAACAATTAATTACTTTGATTTTTCACAACCTTATGGCAAACAACTAATATTTATCTTTTTTACCTTCGCCCTAATAGTAGTTTTACTTGCCATTGATGCAAAATTTTATGAGCGTTTTTCCAGTATTATATACATTATCGCTCTACTATCCCTTGTAGGGCTCTTTATATTTGGCAAAAATGTAAATGGTGCCACTTCTTGGTATGGCATAGGAGGTATGACCTTACAGCCTAGTGAATTTGCAAAAGCAGCTACGGCGCTTGCCGTTGCCAAATTTGTGAGTGATTTAAATACCGACATAAAACGTTTTAAAGATCAATTAAAAGTTTTATTAATACTGTTCATCCCTGCTTTTTTGGTTTTATTACAAAATGATACGGGAAGCACACTCGTTTATGCTGCTTTTATTTTTGTTTTGTATAGGGAAGGGCTTCCAAAATACTATTTAACCATTAGTATAATAATTGTTTTATTATCTGTTTTATCACTAAAATTTGGCGTAACAACTACCTCCATAATTGCTTTTATTGGCATATTGGCTTTTTATTTCTTAAATAAAAAACACACCTCTATAATCCAATCCATTATTACTTTAATATGTTGTGTATTGGTATCCTTTGGCGTTAAGTTCTTTTATCAAAACGTCCTGCAACCACACCAGCAAGATCGTATAAGTCTATGGTTACGATTAGAAAAAGACCCTGCTAAACTTAAACGTATGAAACAAACGTTTGCCTACAACCTAAACGAGTCTGAAAAAGCCATTAGCTCTGGTGGGCTTACAGGACGAGGTTTTTTAGAAGGCACTAGGACTACAGGGAAATTTGTACCAGAACAACACACCGATTACATTTTTAGTACCGTAGGTGAAGAATGGGGCTTTTTAGGGAGTTCATTTGTCGTTATACTTTTCGTATTACTCATTCTTAGAGTCCTACACTTGGCCGAACTTCAAAAATCACAATTTAGTCGTGTCTATGGCTATTCGGTTGCAGCTATTATTTTTATGCACTTTTTCATTAACATTGGTATGGTTATGGGCTTAATACCCACTATTGGCATTCCATTACCTATGTTTAGTTATGGAGGCTCTGGACTTTGGGCCTTCACCATTTTATTATTTATTTTTATAAAACTGGATTCTAACCGAATCAACGAATGGTGATTATTTAGCATCCTGTACGCAGTCGCAGTTTACAGTGACAAATATCCAAACAAACTAGGGGAGGTTGACTAAGATGAACGGGCTTAACTCAAAAACCTAAAACAAGGGGAATAATGGATAAAGAATTTATGTCAGTTTAAGTGCCAAATCTGTGATTTGGTGCACTTCGACTTCGCTCAGTAGAGCTATCGAAAACAAATAAATTTCTTACTAAAAGTGCAGCTGTCTTAAGTCAAACTTTAGGATAGCTGTGACTTAACAACAACCAAAAATTTAACCCTACTTTTTTAACTCCAGTTTTTCAGCAAAATAATCACAAAAATCTTTCATGGTAGCTGTCATCTTTTCATCTTGCGTTGCCCTGTTAAATGTATCACTCATTGCAACTAGGGTTTGATGAAAAAACACTTTCATGTCATCTACCGGCATGTCCTTGGTCCACAAATCGATACGTAATGTTTCTTTAGCATTAGCATCCCATACCGATAGCATCATAGCTTTAGCCTCCTCATTACTTATACCGCCATCTTGCGCTGACCACTTTAATTTTTCAGGTATGCGATTATCATCAAGTTCTATATTAAGCTCTATTGTTGATGTTCTATTCTTAGACATTATTTTCTTGGTTTAAACTTTGAATTATTAAAAATATCTTCTGCACTCATTATAAGCATGTCCTTTAGAGGAACGTTATTTTTTTCCATGTATGCCCTTACAATTTGCCAACCTAGGTATTGCCCCAACCGGCCTGGCGATTCCTTGTCTATTTCTTCCAGATAAAACTTAGAAAAAGGTGCTGGGTTAATAAATCGTCCTGGAAGCTTAGAATCTGTACTAAACAACAATTCGCGTTCTACAAAATAACGCCAAATATAACTTTCGTTAGCAATAGCCCAGTCCAATTGTTCTTGCGAATACCCTATACGCTCTTTTTCGTCTACAAAAGGAATAACCACATCTTTAAAATAAAGTAACTTTCCAAAGTATATCATCTCGTCCAACAACGTTTTTCTGTGCTGTTGAAACGTATACCTTTTTGCGTATTCATTTGCTAAATCCACAACAATCTGTTCCTTACGCAAGTTTTGAACTGTATACTTCTGTATCCCACTATAAAACTCGTGGTCACTTCCAAGATACGTATCTAAAGAAATAAGTGCTATTGTATCGGTAACAATCACTTTATTTCTATAGTCTACGTCCGATGTCGTAGTGATAATACGTGGCGGATTAAAATTTGGGAAATAATACCTTAAATGATTAAAGAGGGATTCGATTTTAGCTTCTTCATTTTTAAAATTTGGAAAGGCTTTAGCAACTTCAGATGCCAATTGCATTTGTAATGTATCTTGCTTTTTAGCTATCCAAAACGAATCACTATATTTTTCGGCAAACATAAACGGATATGCCCGTTTTAACTTAGGCAAACCCTGAACGGTTATTTCTGAAAATAACTTATCATAACGTTCAACATCCACATCAATATTAATAGCTGCAATAGTTTTTTCAATCTGATTTTCAGTCTTGCACGAAAATACAACAGCAATAAAACCGATAAGAGGCAATAAATGTTTCATATTTAAAACTTAAACGCTATAATTTTTTATATATTGAAGGCTTTACTTTATTTTTGTCTGCAAAGGTAATATTCTTAGATTTAAATCCATTTAATATGCAGACAGAAAAAGTTGTAGACCATATTGTTAATTGGCTGAAAGATTATGCTTCTAATGCAGGCGTTAAAGGTTTTGTTATTGGCATTTCGGGAGGCATCGATTCGGCAGTAACCTCAACTTTGTGTGCAAAAACGAATTTACCCCTTCTCTGTTTAGAAATGCCTATACACCAAGCAACTTATCAAGTAAATAGAGCTTTAAACCATATTGATTGGCTAAAAACCAATTTTACTAACATAACCATGACTCAAGTAAACCTAACACCCGTTTTTGACAATCTGGTAGCCGCCCTACCTCCTGTGAAAAATGAAGAAGATCGATTTATGTCTTTAGCAAATACCAGAGCTCGATTACGAATGACTTCACTTTACTACTTTGCTGCACTAAACAACTATTTAGTAGCTGGAACGGGTAATAAAGTAGAGGATTTTGGTGTTGGCTTTTACACAAAATATGGTGATGGCGGCGTTGATTTAAGTCCCATTGCCGATTTATTAAAAACCCAAGTTTATGAAATAGCCGAACATTTAGGAATTATACAGGAAATTATTGATGCAGCCCCTACCGATGGCCTTTGGGGAGACGACAGAACTGATGAAGATCAAATTGGCGCCTCTTACCCTGAATTGGAATGGGCTATGAAAATGGACAATAATGGTAAAAAAGCGGAAGATTTTTCTGGAAGGAAACAAGAAGTTTTTAAAATTTACAAACGCTTTAACACCGCTAACAAACACAAAATGTTACCAATACCTATTTGTAAAATTCCCACAAACTTGATTTAAGTCTTGCAGGGTAGTAAAAAAATTACTACCTTTGTTTTATGGCTTAATCTCTCAATTATAATTATCTCTCAACCAAATTATAATATTAAAGCTTTCAATTATGATTAAATTATTAATAGCAGACAACCACCCTATTGTAAGAAAAGGGTTAGAAATTCTTTTTTCAGCGTCTTCTAACGTTAAAATTGTTGGAAATGTTGATAATGGCGAGGCCTTACTAGAATTTGTAAAGAACAATCCGGTAGACATTATCTTAACCGAAGCCGATTTACCAAAACTTAATGGTTTAACGGTTTTACGTTATTTAAAAAATGACTATCCAGACGTAAAGACCATTATTTTTAGTGGTCAACCGGAAGAAGTTTATGCCATCAATGCCATTAAAGCAGGTGCGGCCGGTTACTTATCTAAATCCGTTAATATCATAACGATTAACGAAGCCGTTTTAAAAGTTCATGAAGGGGGTATTTATTTAAGTAATGAGCTAACCAAACAATTAGCATTGGGTAGTAGATCCAATAAATCGGGTGCTTTTTACAAAAAGTTATCCACTCGTGAGGCAGAGGTTTTAAAACTCCTAACCATAGGAAGAAAAAACAAAGAAATCTCAAAAGAATTGGATATTAACGAGAAAACTGTAAGTACTTACAAGGCTCGTTTAATGAAAAAATTAAAGGTAACCAATTTAGTAGATTTGGTTACGCAAGCGAAACTTGCTGTAGAAGCTGAATCATAAAACACGGTTCAGTTTTCTAGATAAAAGCATTTTTAAGCCTGAGTAGTCTTTAACTTCTTCAAGAATATTTCTATTGGTATCCTGTATACTCTTTAGGGTTTCTTGCTGGAACTCTTTGACCTTTTGATCAATAAAAAAGCAACGCAGGCTTAAAATAGTTTCGCTCACCAATTGTCCTATTGTGTCTTTTTTCTGTTTGGGATAAATCTGCATTCGATTCCAATCATCAAGCGTATAACGTTCGTCATCCATTAAAATGGATGTGATTTCACTTGATATATCGGCATCAACTGAATTGATAAATGTCTTTAGCTCAAAATTAGGGTTTTGATTTAATGCCTCTATTACTTTATAATAGATCGTTTTAAATCGAGGGTTAGAAAATTCCATTTCGTCTTCCTGCAAATCCAAAAACACTTTTTCAAAAACTTTAGATTGATGAACCACAGGTTCTAAAACCAATTCTCCCTTATCGTTCTCTTTTAACACCAGATCCTCAAAATCTTCAACTTCATTACCATACAACAACAAAACCTCTATAATCTTACGTTCTAAAATATATTGCACATCTACCTTTTTAACAGGTTGTTGGTGCTTGATCACTTCAAAAGCTTTCTTACTCTGCTGGCCCTGTTTGCTTTCTTTCTGAACTTCTTTTTTATCGATCTGAGCCAACGTACTAAATAAAACCTCTTCACTTATATCCATTATCCTTGCACACTCCTGGATATAAATTTCTTTTTTAATACGATCGGGTATTTTAGAAATACTATTTACAATATCCCTGACTGTATCTGCTTTTTTAATGGGATCGTTCTTAGAATCTTCAAACAAAACAGATGCTTTAAACTGAATAAAATCCTTAGCATTTGTTTCTAAATATAATTTAAGTTCTTCAAGCGTATTTTTTCTTGCAAAACTATCGGGGTCTTCACCTTCTGGAAAAGAACACACCTTAACATCCATCCCTTGCTCTAGAATAAGATCCACTCCACGAAGTGAAGCACGCATACCCGCTGCATCGCCATCAAACAAAACAGTTATATTCTTTGTCAATCTGTTTATGAGCCTAATTTGGTCTGAGGTTAAAGCCGTTCCCGAAGAAGACACCACATTTTTTATCCCAGTTTGATAAAACTGAATAACATCGGTATATCCTTCAACCAGATAACAGTTATCTTCTTTAGAAATACTTTGCTTGGCATGATAAATACCATACAAAACTTTACTTTTATGGTAAATATCGCTTTCTGGAGAATTTAAGTATTTAGCTGCTTTTTTATCATTAATCAAAATACGCCCTCCAAAGCCCAACACTCGACCGCTCATACTTTTAATAGGAAACATAACACGTCCTTTAAACCTATCGAAACGCTTTGTTTCCTTAACAATAGTAAGTCCTGTTTTTTCTAAATACTCTATACTATACCCCTGCTTTAGAGCTTCATCCGTAAAAGCTTGCCACTCATCAAGCGAATACCCCAAGTCGAAAGTCTTTATAGTTTCATTGGTAAACCCCCGTTCTTTAAAGTAACTCAAACCAATCGCTTGTCCCTGATCGGTTTTATGAAGTATTCGTTGAAAATAAGCATTCGCAAATTCACTAACCAAATACAAACTCTCACGTGTATTGGCCTGTTCTTTTTGTTCGTTAGACTGTTCGGTTTCTTCTATTTCAATGTTGTATCGTTTTGCTAAATACTTTATTGCTTCTGGGTAGGTAAAATGTTCGTGTTCCATTAAAAATGCAACAACATTCCCACCTTTGCCACTGGAAAAATCCTTCCAGATTTGCTTAACCGGAGACACCATAAAACTTGGGGAACGTTCATCACTAAAAGGACTCAACCCTTTAAAGTTGCTCCCTGCTTTTTTAAGCTGAACAAAATCGCCAATAACCTCTTCTACACGAGCGGTCTCAAATACTAAATCTATGGATGATTGTGATATCAAATGACTACATTAACCCATTAAAAACGGGAATCTTTTTTATTAAAACTTAATTTTTAAAAGTAGGTTCCTGACTTTGCAGAAATAACAATGTAAAAGTACTATAATCTTATTGATTTTAGAAACGCATTAGCTTCTTGGATTTAATATTATGAAATGCCTACTAACAAAAAGTTGCAAACCCAACCGAAATCGAAGATTCACGAGCTCCTATTTTCAAAAGAATAACACGTGAGTATATGATAATTTAGGCATCGCATCTGACCACTAAAAAACAATAAAATTTAAACAGATGACAATGATCATGTTTTAAACAAAGTTTTTCTACTACTTTTAATAACTGTATTGAAATTACTAACAACAAATCCTTTAAATTCATGAAGTCGCAAAATCTTTTTTTAGTATGGTTTAGGATTATATTGGGTTTATTCTTAATTGTATATGCCTTAAATCAATTTTTGCATTTTTTACCAACATCGTATGGAACAATGCCAGAAAACACAAGAGACTTTATAGATGCTGTTGCACCTTACTTACCCTACCTGTACATGTTTGAAATCTTAATAGGGATACTATTGCTTATTAATAAATGGACAGCTTTTATCATTATTGTTTTATTTCCCCTCACTATAGCATTCTTGATTTTTAATCTTTCTAATAACGATATCAGTAAAATTTGGCCTGCCCTTATAGTAGCTTTCTTAAATATAGCTTTGGTACTAAGTAATAAAAAGAAATATATTCCGCTCTTTGAATAATTTGATTATAATTAATTTGTTTTAGCAACATAAAAGCAGGCAATACCTCAATTGGAAAAACCTGCTTTTATGGTTTTATAGAATGACATATTGCCTAAGCACTATAAATTAAAAACATTAATCTATATCAAAACGTAAACCTAACGAAATGTTGTGTTGTTCTACGATTTGGTCTTTAAATAGAGGGGATAAATCGTATTTAACGTACAACGCAGTATTATCGAATGCCAAATAGCCGCTTACCCCGTAAACCAAGTTAGAAGTATTAAACCCTCTTTTTTGTTTATCCTTTACGCGCTCGCCATCCAAGCTATATTTTAATTTTTGTCGAGTTCCAATATTAAACCCTCCATAACCGCCAATACCAATTTTAAATTTATTTTGTGTTGAATACCTATAATATGTTCCTTTATCTATTTTCTTTGACGGACCAAACTCTAGGTGCATTGGGAAAACCAAATTAGTAACTGATAATTTGGATTTTTTTAAATTTTCTGGAGACTCTGCCAGCACAACTTGATCTTCTTGATTAATAAAATATTTGTTTTCTATCGGTTTTAAACCGTTTATTTGAAGTGAAGGCCCATATTTCAACCTTAGCCAATTGGTATTCTTAAACACGCGTTTTTTCCATACCCAACCTATTTCAAAAAAACGAGAACCGCCAAATTTATATGGAGAATCATCTAATTTTACACCTTCAATAATAGCATTATTTAAACCAATGGCTAACAAAAACTCACTTGTAATTCTTTTATCATTCTCTTTTTCCTTTTTGTCTTCAGTAATAGCATACGGTTTATTATTGATTACTACTCCAAATTTATAATCTGCTCCTGTCCGACTTAACCCATAATCATTCCTCTTTAAAAGGGCTATTTTGTTATCAACAATAGCAATTCTGTTTTCAATATTCAAAGCTGCAACTTTTGCAACTTCCATTTTTAATTTTTCAGCCTCTTCATTAGTAATCTCCCCTGCTCCTAATCGCTTATTTATTGCTTCTACTTCTTTCTTTAAATAATCTCGCTCTTCCTTCTCGATAGTAAACTTGACTTCTTCGAGCATTTCAATATTCTTTCTATTTTTAATAGCAGGAATTGTGTCTTGTGCCTGGATTAACTGCACACTTAAACCCAGTGCCAAAAGCACTAAATACTTAGTAATTGTTTGCATAACTGTTCGTTTTAATCCCTTACGGTAATTATTAATTGATTTTGATGAAAGATTTTTAATTATTTCTTTGAGCCACAGCTGTTTTTACCGAATTGTAACTTGCTTTTATGGCTTCAAATACCTTGGTTCTAAAAGACTGGTCGAGCTCTGCTTCAACATCTTCCAATAATGCTATGGCATCAACCTTTTGAAAACTTTTATCTTGTAATCGTTTTAATTTAATCTCCTTTTCTGCCTGCTGTAACAAAGCTTCAATTTCATCATCGGAAACTTCCTTGTTTTCGTTTTTCATGGTATGGATCTGAACTACTAAGTCTTGAATCTTTTGCGCTTCAAAAGTTAAATTCTCTACAACAGCAACCTTAGAGACAGCTTCAATCTTTTGCTCTTCTTTAGCAACAATCTTATCTTCTAATGCAACTATAGTATTAACTTCATCAATACCCTGTTCAATTACTGGTGTGTCCTTTACTAACTGATCAACCTCGACATCATTAACATCTTTATTCAATGTTTTTACTTCTTCATTAGCTTGTTCTACAATCACAGCCTTTGTTGGCTCTATTGAAGGCAATACTTTAATAGTTTCAGTGTTATTATTAAAAAACTGCGTTGCAACCAACAAAACAGCAATAATGCTCGCTGCCATAAACAACCAAGACCTCCCTGCATTTGGTTTTGCTTCTTTAGCTTCTAAACGACTTGACAGCTTACTCCATGACTCAGTGGAAGGCTTTACCCGTCTGTTTTCAAGTTTTCCCTTAAGATGTTCATCAAACTTTATAGGATCCATAACTTGTTTTATTAATATTATTAACTTTTTCCTGTAACAGTTTCCTTGCTTTAAACAATTGCGACTTCGACGTTCCTACCGTAATATCTAACATCCCTGCAATTTCCTGATGCTTATATCCTTCAATAGCGTACATAACAAAGACCATTTTATAGCCTTCGGGCAATTCGTCTATTAACTGTTGTATTTCGTCTACTTCAATATTTGTTTCTATAGCATTAAACGGTTCGGTTTCATTTTCTGCAATCTCTAAAGAGAATTCGATATTTTTTTGCTTTCTTAAAAACGAAATAGACTCTCTTATCATAATACGGCGTATCCACCCCTCAAAACTGCCATTATTTCTAAACTGCTTTAAATTTGTAAAGACCTTGAAAAACCCATTGAGCATTACTTCCTCTGCATCTTGCAAATCGCTTATATAAAACCTGCAAACACTTAGCATCTTGGGCGCATGCAACGTAAATAGTTCATGCTGCGCTTCCCGATTATTTTTAATCGCTCGTTTAATAAGTACGGATTCGTTTTTATGCAATTGAATAACTTTCAAAAGAGGCTTCATCTTGTCTTATATTTATAAAGACGCTGTTCTTGAGTAAAAGGTTGCCTAGGCCTATTTTTTTTGTAAGATTTTATTTTTTTCGATCAATTACATAGTTAACCATAAGTTCTAATGAACTCTTGTAATCTGATTCTGGATAAGCCTGAAGCAACTGTAAGGCATCTTTTTGAAATTGTTTCATCTTTTTAATGGCATAATCCAATCCACCATTGTCTTTTACAAAGGCGATGACTTCCTTTACTCGTTTTGTATCCTTATTATGGTTTTTAATAGAATTTATCAACCATCGCTTATCCTTTTTGGATGCATTGTTCAATACATAAATTAAAGGTAAGGTCATTTTTTGCTCTTTGATATCGATACCTGTTGGCTTTCCTATTTGGGTTTCCCCATAATCGAACAAATCATCTTTAATTTGGAATGCCATTCCAATAAGTTCACCAAACTTTCGCATGGTTTCTACATGATTGGACTCTGGTTTTACTGAAGCAGCCCCAAGACTACAACAAGCCGCTATAAGGGTTGCTGTTTTTTGTCGGATAATTTCGTAATAAATGGCTTCTGTTATATCTAATTTTCGTGCTTTTTCTATTTGAAGTAGTTCGCCCTCACTCATTTCGCGCACAGCTATTGAAATAATCTTAAGGAGATCGAAATCATTATTATCAATAGACAGTAACAATCCTTTAGATAATAGATAATCTCCTATTAAAACTGCTATTTTATTCTTCCAAAGTGCATTTACCGAAAAGAAACCGCGACGTCGGTTACTGTCATCTACCACATCATCATGAACTAATGTTGCCGTATGGATTAATTCTATAACCGAAGCGCCCCGATATGTACGTTCGCTAACTTCTCCATTGGAAACCATTTTAGAGACTAAAAACACGAACATTGGACGCATTTGCTTCCCTTTTCGGTTTACAATATAATGGGTTATTCGGTTAAGTAGGGCTACCTTACTAGACATTGATAATTGAAACTTTTGCTCAAAAAGTTCCATTTCGAAAGCTATAGGTTGTTTTATACGCTCTACTATTTTCACAAATTAAATTTAAGACGTTCCAAATATAAGTTTTAGAAACTAATTTTTACGCGATAATCGAGATTTAAATACGTTGAGTCTTGCCTCGAAATAAAATGCTTTTCTCCATAAATGCCTCGTATACTTACCGCAAGGTCGTTTACGATTTATTAGCCAATTGCCCACAAGCTGCATCAATATCCTTACCTCGACTTCTTCTAACATTAACAACAATTCGGTTACGTTCCAAACTGTTAATATATTGCTCTAGAGCTTCATTGGATGCTTGCTGAAACTCCCCATCACCTATCGGGTTATATTCGATAATGTTTACCTTGCATGGTACATATTTACAAAACTGAACAAAAGCATCGATATCCTCTTGCGTATCATTTACACCTTTCCATACAACATACTCGTAACTAATTTTACGTTTTGTTTTGGTATACCAATATTCTAAAGCGTCGCGCAAATCGCTTAAAGGGAAGGTTTCATTAAAAGGCATTATTGCTGTACGTACTTTATCGATAGCCGAATGTAATGAAACAGCCAAATTGAATTTAACCTCATCATCAGCCATTTTTTTTATCATCTTTGGCACTCCAGATGTAGATACTGTAATACGCTTAGGCGACATCCCCAAACCTTCGGGTGATGTTATTTTATCAATTGCCTTCATTACATTATTATAGTTCATAAGCGGTTCGCCCATTCCCATAAACACAATATTACTCAATGGTCTGTTGTAATAAAGTCTACTTTCCTTATCGATAGCAACTACTTGATCGTAAATTTCGTCCGGATTTAAATTACGCATACGTTTTAATCGCGCAGTAGCACAGAACCTGCAATCCAAACTGCATCCTACCTGACTTGACACACAGGCTGTTGTGCGGGTTGGTGTTGGGATTAGTACCGACTCAACAATTAATCCATCATGTAAACGTACGGCATTTTTTACGGTACCGTCGTTACTACGTTGCATATTATCGACCTTTATATGGTTGATAACAAAATGTTCTTGTAACATACGGCGTGTTTCTTTAGACAAGTTCGTCATATCTTCGAACGTATGCGCCGATTTTTGCCAAAGCCATTCATACACTTGGTTTCCTCTAAAAGCCTTATCGCCTTGCTTTACAAAAAAATCCCGTAACTGCTCTTTGGTTAATGCACGTATATCCTTTTTTTCTGTCGTCATAAGTATTGCAAAAATAGTGAAAGGTTTTTCGAAATATATTATTTGATGAATGAATAATTGATTGATGTTTTACACTTTACAAAACATTAGTTAAGTCAGTTAACCCAGATACTAAAAGAAAAAAGCCTCTAAACAGAGGCTTGAATTATATTGTTATGATCTAGGGTCTGTTAACACTAATTAAAGGATTAACATAGCATCTCCATAACTGTAAAACTTGTACTTTTCTTTTACAGCCTCTTCATAGGCCTTTTTAATAAAATCATGACCTGCAAAAGCAGACACCATCATTAGTAAAGTTGATTTTGGTGTATGGAAATTGGTAATCATACAATTTGCGATACTAAAATCGTAAGGGGGGAAGATGAATTTATTGGTCCATCCTTCAACCTCATTTAACATGCCATTTGATGATACCGAACTTTCAATTGCTCTCATAGCTGTGGTACCTACGGCACAAACACGCTTTTTATTTTGAATTCCCGTATTAACAATTTCTACTGCCTTTGGGCCAATTTTAAGTTCTTCACTATCCATTTTGTGCTTAGACAAATCTTCCACCTCAACAGGGTTAAAAGTTCCAAGTCCAACATGCAACGTAACCTCAGCAAAATTAACGCCCTTTATTTCCAAACGCTTTAATAGGTGCTTAGAAAAGTGTAAGCCTGCAGTAGGGGCAGCTACAGCGCCTTCATTTTTAGCAAAAATCGTTTGGTAACGTTCTTCATCTTCCGGTTCAACTTCTCTTTTAATGTATTTTGGAAGTGGTGTTTCGCCCAAATCTTTCAATTTCTTTCTAAACTCAGTATAAGAGCCATCATATAGAAAACGTAGGGTACGACCTCTTGAGGTTGTATTGTCTATAACCTCTGCCACCAACGTATCGTCATCACCAAAGTACAATTTATTACCTATTCTTATTTTTCGGGCAGGATCTACCAAAACGTCCCAAAGACGTTGCTCTTCATTTAATTCTCTTAACAAAAACACCTCAATTCTGGCTCCTGTCTTTTCTTTATTTCCATATAATCTAGCAGGAAACACCTTGGTATTATTAAGTATCATTACATCATCTTCGTCAAAATACTCAATAATATCTTTAAATAATTTGTGTTCGATAGTTTGCTTCTTTCTATCTAGAACCATTAAACGAGATTCGTCTCTATGTTCTGACGGATATTCTGCTAGTAATTCGTCCGGTAAATTGAAGCCAAAGTTTGATAATTTCATTCGTTTTATTTTTAATAATTTCCTGACATTAAACTAATTATAAAATTAAGAACACATACAAGCACTCGTTGTACTCGTTCTCATATTAAAAATTTTAACTAGTTTACTTTTTTATAAGAAAGCGCAAATATACAATCTGCGACTAGGCCTTGTCAAGTATTTGGATGATTATTATTGCGCAATTTTAAAACCAATAGCCTCTAAATCATCCCAAAAGGTAGGGTAGGACTTAGAAACAACTTGGGCATCTTCAATAACTATAGGCACTTTAAGAGCCAAAGGCGCAAAAGCCATAGCCATTCTATGATCGTTATAGGTTGCTATAGAAACTAGCTCATTTATTTCCTTTGAAGCTTCCAAGTGCAATGACTTATCTGTTATGGTTACCTTTCCGCCAAGCTTTTCTATCTCGGTTTTTAAAGCTACCAACCTATCGGTTTCTTTAATCTTTAAGGTGTGTAGTCCAGTTAAATCGCACGCTATACCCAAGGCAAAACAAGTTACTGCTATGGTTTGGGCAATATCTGGCGCATTAACCAAATTAAATGTTTTAGTTGTTTTGTTATCGCTAACTTTCTTTAATGTTATGGTGTTATCTCCAAAAGTTGTTTCTACACCAAAATGTTTATATATTTCAACTAAAGCCGAATCGCCTTGTAAAGAGTCCAATTTATACGAAGACAAGGTTACCTGAGTACCCAGATCACTTATAGCAACAATACTAAAGTAATAAGACGCAGAAGACCAATCGGATTCTACAACAAGCTTTTGAGGCGTTAATGCCCGTGCATTCGGTTTAACAGAAATCACATTACCTTCAAACTTTGTACTCACGCCAATTTCTTCCAACAACCCTAAAGTCATTTTTACATAGGGTACAGAAGTAATATCGCCTTCTAGCGTTAGTTCCAATCCGTTTTCCAATTTTGAAGCAATTAACAATAGTGCTGAAATGTATTGACTGCTTACATTCGCTTTTAAAGATACTTCGTGTTTCGACAACTTCTTTCCTTTTATTTTTATGGGCGGAAAACCATCATTTTCGACATATTGAATATCTGCTCCCAAATGTTGAAGTGCTTCAACCAAGATCTTAATAGGGCGCTCTTTCATTCGCTTGGAACCGGTAAGTACTACTTCTCTACCATCTTGAACAGCAAAGAAAGCTGTTAAAAACCGCATGGCCGTACCTGCATGATGTATGTCTATTACATCTGAGGTTGATACCAAAGCCTTGGTCATTAAGTTACTGTCATCGGAGTTTGAAATATTATCAAGCTCAAGCTCTGGATAAAGTGCTTTTAACAATAGTAATCGATTCGATTCACTTTTAGATCCTGTTATTTGAACGGCTGTCTGTTTGTCTGTTTGTGATTTTTGAAGTGTTATAGTTTGCATGCTCGTATAGATTCCTAATTAAAGAAGCTGCAAATTTACTTTAATTTTTCGTTATTATGGTGCCTATCGTGATCTCGTTTTGCTTTCTTATCCATTCTTTTATCGAAAGCCTTTTGTAAATCGACTCCTGTTTGATTTGCCAAACATAAAACGACGAACAATACATCGGCTAGTTCTTCTCCCAGATCTTTATCTTTATCACTTTCTTTTTCACTCTGCTCACCATAACGTCGGGCAATAATTCGTGCTACCTCGCCTACTTCTTCGGTAAGCTGTGCCATATTGGTTAGCTCATTAAAATACCTAACGCCATGATTTTTAATCCAGTCATCTACTACTTTTTGTGCATTTTTTATATCCATCTATACTTTTGTTAAAACTATTTGTTCGTTTTCTTTTTCTATAAGCTGCTTGAAATATTCTTTTAAAGTTTCATAATACATTGAAGGAATAATCGATTGATTTATTGCTGTTTCTATTATTAATTGCACATTAGACTCCGTTGTTGATATCACATACTTAAACGACCCCAAGTCATCTGGCAAAGCTAATGCACCTGATTCAGGAACTGATTCCACTTTATACCCCTCTGGTAATTTTATATTTACCATATATTTAGATCCAGAAGGATAACCAAAATCAATTGGAAATTCTCGCTTTTCTAATTTAAAAGGGTTCTCCTTTGTTCTTAAAAAGAATAAAGGTGAAAAATAGATTTTATCTCCTACAATATCTGCTTGGCTTTCTTTTGTAAATTTATACGATTCCATAACAGGCTTCCCTAAATCTACTGCATTGGCTACCTTAAAATCTGAAACTTCCAAACCATTATACTTATTTTCTAATTTCTCTAAAAAATCTTCCTCATTCACTTTATTGTATTTTTCTCTATAAGACAATGCATTATGGCTAGTTTTCACACTTCTACATGCACCTTCAATAGTTCCATTTTCATCTAAATTAGCCAACATTGAAATGGTTTGCTTGGAAATATCCTTTGGATACAAACTAATTAAAGCCGAGCTACCTTGTTTTCTAATAATCCTACCCTCCCAATTAAGCGTTCTGTACGGCAAAATATTTGGTGTTCCATACTCACTAGTCGCATCTAACAAAATTACCCCATTTAAAATTTCAACACAAGAAATTACATAATTATACCCTTCTCTCGTTGGAAACAGCGGCACACCATTTTTTCTGGTACTTACTAAAACGGGGTTTGCATTAAGTCCTGCATGGCGCAACATGGAGGTTAGCATTAAATTAATTTCTGCTACATTCCCTATTTGTTCTTTATAAGCTTTCCTTACTCCTTCATTACAATATTTACTGTAATAGCCATTCCACTTAACCCTTGACTTTACAAAATTATAAATAAGCGCTGTTCGCTTCATTGGATCGGACACATCACCTATTAATGCATCAATATCATCCTTATAATATCCCGATTTATTTAGTTCTGTTCCAAAATTCGGACTTTCATAAATAGTCTTTACTACATCCTCCCATGTAGTAGAATAATATTTTATAGGGCTATTGGGAAATTTAGTATACGATAATTCATACTTTACCGAAGATCTGTAATTATTAATATTATTTACATAGGGTTCTTCCTTTAATGCAGGAACATTTTCCAAATTATAAGAAGAAATATGCTTTGTGTACTCTAAATCTGATGTTTGATAACTTGTTCTTGCCGGTCCATCGTATATGCCATTTCCTCCTGTCCTAGTTTTGTTTTTAAATGTTATCTTATCTCTCTTGGTTTCATTATTTGGTCTAACTGCTAAATATCCCTTAGCATTAGCTTTAAAATTGAAATACTCAGGGGCTTCAAATTTAGCTTCTATTTTCTTCACCGGTATATCATGCTGAAACACAAATTCATCTACATTTGAATAAAAAGGAGATGTGATTCGATATTTGTATTCTATAACTGTTCCCTCCTTAATATTGGGCATAGTAAATTTAGTCTCGTCCCAATACTTTGAACGTTCTTCTTTAAAAATCCCATCTTTATTAAGTTTCGTTTCTTCTATATCACCATCAACTAAATTATAAGTATATGCTTTAATGCCAGTTACTTTTTCTATATTCGAATTATTTTTATATAAACCTATTGATTTTGTAGCATATTGAAATCCTTCTTGCGTATATATTTTAATACGCTCCTGAACTTCGGTTATCAATTGAAACCCTTCACTCTCGGTGTATTCAAAGAACGTTTTCCTGTTTTTATACAAATAAGCAGCATTGGCTGACGAATCCAAGGGATGGAGTTTTTCTTCTAATTCTTCTTTGGATACTTTTCCAAAATCGTAATTCTGTGCAACCGTTGTTAAGCTAAAGAGCAAAACAGTTAAAAAGACTATCTGTTTCATCTGTTTAAATTTTATTGTTTTTTAGTGGTCAGATGCGATGCCCAAATTATCATATTGGTTGGGTTTGCAACTTATTGTTAATGGGCATTTCATACGTTTAAATTTTGATAATTCATTTGATTTTATATTAATTATAAAATTGAGAACGTATGCAATCCCTACGTTCTCACATTAAAAATTTTAAACATTTCCTTTTGTGAAGTAATTTTTAAAATTTCTTAATGCTCGTTTCATGGTTTATGTTTATTGTTTTATTTCAACGGTCTCTAACATCCTTTATAAACATTTCGTGACATGCAAAACACTAGTCATGGATGCTTTATTTATTTTTAGTTTTAATTAATGCTATTTTTGAATTGTCCTGTTTTGCAACTTCTTTATAAAAGGTTCTAAAACTATCGTAGTCTTCTTTAGGAAACGCTCCGTCGTTTACAATAAACTGTCTTTTGTACAACAATGTCTTACCACCTACAACCTCTATTTCCGCCTTATAACTTCCAAACTTAGTCTCAATTACTTTATTCTTTGGTAAGGATTCTACCTTATAATCTTGAGGCAATTTAATTTCCACTTTATCAACATCTTTAAACCCCCTACGAATTTTAACTGGCCATTTTCTTTCCCTGTAACGATCTGGAATGTGCATATTTCGGTTTAACGCATTTATAGTAACAAGCATTCTATCTCCTACTAACTTTGAATAATTAGATGCCTTAAAAGCAATCGTTTCAATAAACTCAATATTGTTTTTGTCATTCTCAATGTCCATCTTATCAATGGTTAAACTATTTATATACTTCCACCGCTTTTTATAGTGTACATCTAAATCTCTCTCTGTTTCGGTTTCTAACCGAAGTTTATCGTCATATTGTATGCCTTTGGATCTAATATTTGCAGTAGCTTCCATACCGCCTTCATTAGAAATACTATAGGTTCCATTTAGCACTTGTGTGCTTTCCGCGGTCGTATACTTTTTAGTATGGGCAATCTTTCCTCCTTCAGGCGTAATTACCAGCACATCCCTATCATCTGTAAAATCCCCAATAAAACCGAATGGTAATTTTTGACTTGTACATTCTAACCAAATATCCTCCTGATTCTCTATTGGAATATTAAGAATGACGTGATTCCCTTGCACTGAAGCAAAGTCATTTTCAATGTTTCTTTGGCCGCTTCCAGCATATACAACTGTATAATTAGATGTAAGGCCAACAGCCCTTAACAAAGACATGGTATAATTAGTTAATCCTTTACAATCGCCATAACCTAACTTATCAACTTCTGATGTATTAAAAGGTTTCCAGCCTCCTATTCCAACCTGAACACTTATATACCGTGTTTTATCTTGAACGTATTTGTAAATCTTCTTAGCTTTATCAATAGCTGTTGTTTCATCTTTAACCAAATCCTTAACCATATTGATAGTGCTTTCAGGCAAATCGTGCGTATCTTTTATTAAATCATGATACATCCATTTTCCAAAATCGTTCCAATCCTCTACTTTAGTTTGCACTCCTTCCAAAGCAAACTGTTGGGAAGCAAACAATACTTTTGGCATAATATCGCTAAACAACGGACTATAATCCTCTGGTTTGGTAGCTTCAATATGTTTTACCTTATAGGAAACCTTACCTTCTAATTCTTCTTTTTCTATATTAATTCCTTCAAAATTTTTTTCCTTCTTTCTAATGGTTAAACCTTCAGGATAAACAAGGGAATAAGAACTGCTTTCTACACTAACAAAATAGTCGTTTAATGGCATAAACGGTCTTATAAATGCTGTATTATTAGTGTTCATCTCGTAGGTAAACTCTATGGTATACGGGTAACTAATAGGCGTGTAATCTAAATATTTAACTCTGGAATCTGAATACAAAGTACCGCCATCAACTGCACTAACGTCCTTAAATTCGCCCTTTTTAATTTTTTTTATTTGATTGCCTAGGTTATTAAACACCAAAACTTCTAATGTTTTAATCTTTACATTATTATCGTAATGTACATATGTATCAACAGCATCGTCTCCCTCCTTATTTAGCACTGTTACAATGCGTTTCTCTGTAACAACCATTTCATCAGATGATTTTAATAAAATATTTGTTTCACAAGACCTAACAACAGCATTGGCATATTGTTTTAAATGATTAGGAATCGAGAAGCTATTGTATACTTTTTCTTGAGAAGAAACCACTAGAGTTGCTAAGAACAAAACAACTCTAATACTATTTTTAATACTCATAAACTGTTTGGTTAGATGCAAAAACTAATGTATTTGCATTCGTAAAAGATTTAATTAAATAAGAGACTGCTTAAATTTCACCTTTCGGTTTTATTATATCTTTTTTCACCGCTTTTCGTTATGAAAAACCTCATTTAGCACTACTAAACTTCAGTTTTAAAGCCTTAACTAGCAAAAAATGACCTATAACGAATTGTAAAAGTCTCTAAGATTCAAACTCCTCACTCTTTCTGAGACGTGTTAAAAATCTTATACCAAATATAATAAAACACGGCACAACTACGTACTTAAATTCGCTAAAAATAACCTTAAGTCCCCATTCTGAAAAAAAATGTTTTATTCCTAAAGGCGACACCTTTATTATTCTAACGGGAAAGAAAAAGCGATTATTATTAAATGGGATTAAAAACCCTACGCCTTTACCCCCAGTGGTCATAGCATCCAAAGCCCCATGCGATAGTGTCGCTAGGAAAATCACTAAAAACCAAATAAGTTTATGCTTCTTACCTAATGTAAACATTAAAAGCAATGCCCATAGCAAAGCAAATACAACAGAATGGGAAAAACCTCGATGTCCGAACGGATGCATATACGGTATGCCCCGTTTAAATCCGATAACATCCAAATCTGGCAGTATAGTAGAAATAATAGCTACTACCAATAACCATTTTGTATTTTGATTATCGATAACTTTTGTTAAGGTATACCCTACAATACTGTGCCCAAAAACGGAAGCCACTTATTCTTTATTTTTAGAATCGATTATAATGGTAACTGGTCCATCATTTACCAGAGCTAATTGCATATTGGCTCCAAAAACGCCTGTTTGCACCTGCTTCCCCAAGTCGACTTCTAATTGCTTTACAAAACTTTCGTATAAAGGAATGGCAACATCAGGTTTTGCCGCCTTAATATAACTGGGTCTGTTACCTTTTTTTGTTGAAGCATGCAATGTAAATTGACTAACAACAATTACTTCGCCATCAACATCCAACAAAGATTTATTCATCACACCGTTATCATCATTAAAAATACGCATGTTCGCAATTTTATTAGATAACCATTTTACATCCTCTTGTTTATCATCATCAACAATCCCTAAAAGAACCATTATTCCATTATCAATAGATGCGACTATTTCTCCTTCAATAGTTACACTAGATTTTAAAACACGTTGTAATACTACTTTCATTTCTTAATCTCTCTCTTCTTTAAAATCACTCTCAAAACTACAAATCACTTTTAGGTATTATTTTATAACGAATTGCTTCATAAGGATTTTCGTTACCAGCCTCGTAAAAAATAAGAATATCACCGTTCTGCAACGCTGTTAAATCAGAATAGGCAGCATGTGATTCATGGATTACTATCTTCTTATTCCAACTTAAGCCATCATCATAACTTATGGAAAGTGTCATATTTACTCTGGAATTAGTATCTGCGGGATTCGTAAATAACAATATATTTCTATCTCCTTTTTTAACGGTTAGTAAGGCACCTTGACATCTTGGTTCAGGTAACTGCTTATCAAATCGTTGGTTTTCCCATGTAATACCTCCATCTTTGCTAAAGGCAATTTGTCGCGTTTTGGTGGTATCCCTTTTATAGTTACGCATATTAAGTATTAAATCGCCATTCGACAATTCGGCCACGGTACATTCATTAACTTGATGACCAGGTGTTGTTCCACCAAGCTTCCAAGTAGCTCCATGATCGTCAGAGTAAATAACATGAGAATAATAATGCTTTGAATCTTTTTCTATATGGTCACACGGAATTACCAATCGTCCTTTATTAACTCCCTTTTTCAGTTGAATGCCATGAACGGGCCCTGTTGCATACCAAGACCAGTTATCTTGTTTAACATTCGCTGTGATATCTTTTGGTTGAGTCCAAGTCTCTCCTTCATCGCTAGAAGTTAACTGAAATACCGTTCTACTGTCAATACTTGTCCCATTGATGATCTCAGATTCATGATCTTCTCCATTATTCCATGTTGCCAGTAAATGTACATTTCCTGTCTCTGCATCTACAACAGGTGCCGGATTTCCACAAACATTATCATTATCATTCCAAATAACTCTAAGCGGACTCCATGTAAGACCATTATCGACAGATTTTTTCATAACAAGGTCAATATCCCCTGTATCCGAACAGCCAAGTTTTCTGGCTTCACAAAAAGCTAAAACGGCTCCTCTATTGGTTGTTACAACCGATGGAATTCTAAAACAAGCATACCCTTCTTCCCAAGGCACAAATAAAACATTAGATTTCTGAAACTGAACCACTTTACCTTTCATCCGATCATCTCCCCCTTTAGGAACATGTTTCAAATAAATGATTCCCAGTAACAAAATCGAAATAAACAATACGCTATTATTCATCTAAAACTAACGTTTAAGTACAGCTAACAGCTTCTTAAAAGGCTATTGCTCCCAGTTATCGGTGCGGTAATGCTCTTCATCGCCTTCAATTATCTGTAAATAACTTCGATATCTCGTATATTCTACGGCACCATCATCCAAGGCCTTTTTTACAGCACATTTTGGTTCGTTAACATGCAAACAATTATTAAACTTACAATCTTGTTTTAGCGCAAAAAACTCAGGAAAATAATCGCCTATCTCTTCTTTGTCCATGTCTACAATACCAAAACCTTTTATACCCGGCGTATCGATTATTCTTGCACTAAAACTTAAATCAAACATTTCTGCAAATGTCGTGGTATGTTGGCCTTGCATGTGCAATGAGGATATCTCCTTTGTCTTCAAATTCAAATCTGGCTCTATAGCATTTACCAAAGTAGATTTACCAACTCCAGAATGACCAGAAAACATGCTTACCTTATCGTGCATTAATGCTTTTACTTTATCAACATTTTTGCCTGTTTTAGCTGAGACCCCTATACACTCGTAGCCTATTTTTCTATAAACATGTGCTAAATACCGAACCTCGTTTAACGTATCTTCATCGTATACATCTATTTTATTGAAGAGTAAAATAGTTTTAACAGAATAAGCTTCAGCTGTAACCAAAAACCGGTCAATGAAACTGGTTAAGGTTGGTGGATTGTTAATCGTGATCATTAAAAAAACCTGATCTAAATTTGCTGCAATAATATGGGTTTGCTTAGATAGGTTAACCGATTTTCTTACGATATAATTAGCTCTATCATGAATATTATAGATGATACCAGACTCTTGGTTATTATCAGATTCCAATTCAAAATCCACCACATCACCAACAGCTATTGGGTTTGTACTTTTAATACCTTTAATACGAAACTTTCCTTTTATACGGCATTCGTAAGTGTCCCCAAATTCTGTTTTCACAGTATACCAACTGCCTGTAGATTTATATACGCGTCCTGTCATTACAACAAAGATGTAAATAATTAGGCTCTAATACAACAAAAAAAGAGCTACCTTTCAAGATAGCTCTTCTTTTACTTTTAATCTTTTACTAGATGTTCAATTTTTCTAAATGAATATCTAATGTCTTCTCCTTTTTATTGTACTCCAGTAACATGACATGCCCCAATTTTGCAGGCATGACCCTAAATCTAATTTTTCCTTTTGATTTATTTAAATAAATTTTGTCCTCAGATAATTTACCATCATTGTACATTATAGATTTAAATGCATATTTATTTTCTTCTCCTTTTAATCTTTCATAATCTATAAAAGAAGCATAAAATCTGTCTCTATCGGTATCCAATTGAGTGAATTGATAATCGAAAGCACCATAAGCTTTTAATGCATGAGCATTAAGTTGCGGACTTCCAACATCAATAAGGCTAGGTGCTCTCGATTTTCCTTTTTCAAAAACCTCAATATTTAAAAGGTTAAATTTATTATCAAATTCAAAAACCACAGCATCAGTAATGGTTAACTGAGTCATCGAGCTTCCTCCTCTGGGATTTACTGCAACTCCCATTACTCCAGCCAAACTTACTGTCTTTCTATACCTTTCACCAATACAGTAGTAGGTTCCTTTTTGCGTCCTAACTATATCATGAAAATACACATAGCCTCTTTTTGGGTTTTTCCCATCAGATTCTACAGGCATCATTTTATCGATTTTTTCTTCCCAGCTCACTTTATTATCAGAGATAACCTTTCCTTCCAGGGAATTTATTTGAGCAAAAACGCCCAGACTCTTTTCCTTAGCAACATTGTCATCTTTTTCAAAATATTCGCCCAACAAGACTAATTCCTTATCTTCGGTTAAAAAGGCATTGGTTATCAATCGTGGGTTATTTTCCCTATCAAAACGCTTCTCAAACAACAATTTGCCCGTATTTATATCTAAAACAATTACTTTAAAATTTACGGTTTGACTAAGGGCCGACTTCTTGGAACTCTCCAAAGCCACAACTACTTCGTCATTAACCTCAATTGGATTTACGGACATAATCTCTTTAATATCATCAGGTGAATTGTAATCCCAAGAAGTGCCTCCATCAGTAGCCACATATTTTAAGCCATATCCTATTTTTTTATTATCCCTAACATAATTAAACAAAAAGCCCTTGTTATCGACCGGGTATAGCAAATTAAAGTTTCCGGCTTTAATAGCGTAAGAAAGCCATCTCATTTCCTTTTTATTAACTGGTATTATAACATCTTCTCCCTGTCCCCCCTTTCTATCAAAAGTTACAAGTTTATATTGCTCTTCTTTGAGGTTAATCATTGCAAACATCAAGGCGTGGTTATTAAATTTACTATCTGCTAAAACAGTATTTTTAGAATCGACATACGACTTTAATGCTATGTCATTTAAGTTATTATCCAGCATATGGATAGCATATTCCCGCATTCCCTTTTTTAGCTTATCAAGTTGATAGTATAGATAATACCCGTCTACATCGTTATTCTTATCCATCATCGGACCGACATGTTGCATTTTAAGGGTTGTAATGTCTGTAAAGGTTTTTTGTTGTGCATTTAAAATAAAGCAGAGCAAACAAAAACTGACTAAGGTTAAAAATTTTCTCATTTTTTGTTGAAGGTTAATTATTTAATGTTTTAAAAAAATTATGGATTGTATGAAATGATTCTTTATTGGTTACTTTGGGATGATGTAAATCACAAAATGCCAATGCTATCTTTTTTACTTCTTTTAGTTCTAGATTATGAAGAAAGAGCCTAATTACGTTTAACTGTTTTTCATCAGACAAGCTACTTTTTTGTGGGACATATTTCCCCAATTCATGATTCTTCTTTGTTAAGTATACTTGTTGCAAAGTTTCAGCCATTTTCAAAAAATAGTATTCTGGTTCGATTTTTTTATTATTGAATTTCTCGATTAATTGATATAAGGTTAAATCCAACATCTTCAAATCATAAGTAAACTGGATGCTCTGAATGTGAGATACTTTTTTCATTTTGGGTAAGTGCTCTTTAACAAGCCCTAAATCACCCTTTCCTTTTTCAATATTGAAATCTCCTATCAACTTATCAATTCTAAATTCAATCTCAGGATGCGTTTTTAAAGTATCTGAAACAATGGCAAACTCGTTTATTTTCTCAGTTGTATCAAAAAGAGAGGTCGTTTCCTTTAACCAATAGGATTGAAAGGGGTAATCTTCAAAATTAAATACACTATCTAACTTAACATCATAATGAAAAACCATTTCATTGACCTTTTTTAATTTTTCTAAAGACCACAAGGCACACGGTTTTAAATATTTTGTTTTAGAAAAAAACACGAAACCCAGTGAATCTGCCTCTGCTTCTGCCTCCCTTGAATAATCCAATATATCTATATTTAATTCATCAATTACAGAAAGTGCTGCCCTAGTTTTTCCATATTTACGGCTTTTCACATCGTTAATCTTTTTCTTCGTGTCCTTAGAATTTACCAAAGCTACTCTCCTGGATACATTTTTTAAGGAGTGCTCTAATCTTTTGTGCGCTATTTCATGACAAATAATGAAAGCCAACTCATCATCGGATTCCAATCTTGTAAACAATCCTAAATTAATCTCAAACATGCCATCTCCATAACAAGCCGCATTTGGAACCAACGAATTATTTATGAAAAAACAGTAATCTTCTGAATTAATTTCTGGATTAGAATCATATATCTCTTGCAATACACCATCTAAACTCTTCTGTATTGACGAATTAAAGAAGTAAGCACTATCTTCAATCGATTTAACTATCTTTTCATCTCTATCTTTATAAACCTTCTTTATTTTAGATGAAAATTTACCATCTATTTTTTGAACATGCTTTAAATTGATCGCTTTTAAATAATTCTTTATAGCATCAAAATCTTCGGGAAGATATTCGTTAGAACCTGTTTGAGCGTTTACATTAGCGGCCAACAATAAAAAAATAAACAGATAAAAAGTTCTTATATGCATTTACTTTTAGTCTTACAAAACAATGTCAGATTTATTTTTCAAATATATAAGTTTTTTTCGTACTTCAACTTCAATAACACACTAAAGTTCAACCTGCCTAAAAAATTCGTACAACTCAGCTATGAAACTGTCAGATCATTACCATTAACAAAAACAAAAGCCCCGCATTTGCGGGGCTTAGTAGTTATTAATTCAATAACATTTAACTATTAATTATCTTTTCTTGATGGTTAATTGATTCTTGGTGAATTGCCTTAAACATTTTTAATATAAACTCTTCACTTAACCCGTGTTGTTCACCCTCTAAAACCATTTTACCCAAAATCTCGTTCCATCGTTTAGACTGAAGAACGGCGACATTCTTTTGTTTTTTAAGCTCTCCAATACCATCGGCAGCTTCCATACGCTTACCAAGTAACTCTATAATCTGATTGTCTACCACATCGATCTGAGCCCTTAAATTATCTAGCGACTTATTGTATTCTGCTTCAGAATCGGTTTCTTTTCTAATCTTTAAATCTTTCATGATTTGAACCAAAGTTGTTGGCGTTACCTGCTGGGCAGCATCACTCCATGCATTATCGGGATCGTAATGTGTTTCAATCATTAAACCATCAAAATTCAAATCCAAGGCTTCTTGCGACACCTCAAAGATCATATCTCTTTTACCCGTAATATGCGATGGGTCATTAATTAATGGGATATCTGGGAACCTGTTTTGAAATTCAATTGCCAATTGCCATTCTGGAATGTTACGGTATTTCGTTTTTTGATACGTAGAGAAACCTCTATGAATTGCTCCAATATTTTTAACCCCCGAATTGTATATTCTTTCAATTCCTCCTAACCATAAGGCCAAATCTGGGTTAACTGGATTCTTTATTAACACAGGCTTATCTGTACCTTCCAAAGCATCGGCTATCTCTTGCATGATAAATGGGCTTACAGTAGAGCGTGCACCAATCCATAGTAAATCGACATCGTGTTCTAACGCCAACTTTACATGAGCTGCATTGGCAACCTCGGTACAAACTTTCATACCGGTTTCTTCTTTTACCTTTTGCAACCATTTTAACCCTAATGCTCCAACGCCTTCAAACATACCTGGACGCGTTCTTGGCTTCCATATACCTGCTCTAAAGTAGTTAACATCTGTATCTTTAAGTTCATGTGCTATTTTTAGCACTTGCTCTTCTGTTTCTGCACTACAGGGACCTGCTATTACTAATGGATGATCTAAATTTAAATCATCTAACCAGGTTCTCATTTCTTTTTTGTTTTCCATAATTTTAATACTTAACTGATTCCTTCTAAAATGTCTTTTATATGATTGGTGTTTTTCATCTCATCAAAAACTGCCTCAAAATCGTCGCTTTCCATAAGCTTTTTAAAATGAGCGAGATTATTAATGTACTCCTCTAAAGTTTCTATAACGTTGGTCTTATTTTGCCTAAAGATTGGAGTCCACATTTCTGGTGAACTTTTTGCTAATCGTACTGTTGATGCAAATCCACTGCCGGCCATATCAAAAATATCCCGTTCGTTCTTTTCTTTTTCTATAACGGTTTTGCCTAACATAAATGAACTTATATGGGACAAATGCGATACATAGGCAATATGTTTATCATGTGCCTCTGGATTCATATACCGAATA
This sequence comes from Snuella sedimenti, assembly GCF_016428595.1. Lineage (GTDB taxonomy): Bacteria > Bacteroidota > Bacteroidia > Flavobacteriales > Flavobacteriaceae > Snuella > Snuella sedimenti. Next base: position 146,588 of record NZ_JAELVQ010000001.1, read on the forward strand.
CGCATACCAATAGACTTAAACAGTTCCAACGCTTTTTCTTGAAGCTTAAATGTTGTTTTTTCAACCTCGCAAATAATATTTGTTTTCCCCACAAATAAATTGCTAATAGCAGCAGAAGGCCCCGAATATTCGGTTCCTGCTATAGGATGCATTGCTAAAAAATTTCTACGCTTGGGATGGTTTTCAACTGCTTTACAAATATCTAATTTGGTAGATCCAGCATCTATAACCAATGCGGAATCGGATATCTTATCCAAAACCGTTGGCAGTAACTTTACCGTAGCATCAACAGGAATAGCCAATATAACCAAATCTGCATTGGAAATATCATCTAGAGTTGCTTTCTTATCTATTAATTTAAGCGACAAAGCCTCCTCTAAAGTAGCATCTTTTCTACTAATACCATAGATTACCGTCTCTGGGTCATTCCTTTTAATATCTATAGCCAGACTACCTCCTATTAAACCAATTCCTATTATGTATATATTTTTCATAGTTTTTGCTTCTTAAAACATCTGCAAAAAGTAAATTTCCTATCGTTCTATTCTATTATTGACCACCTTTCACTCTTGTTATGGCCTCTTCCAAATTTTCTTCTGATGCACATAAAGAAAAACGAATATAACCTTCTCCCTGACTTCCAAAAATGGTTCCCGGTGTAATGAAAATATGTTGCTCTTTAAGCACCTTATCTATAAACGTTTCTGCCTTTAGCCCTACTGGCAACTTAGCCCAAACAAATAGACCAGTCGCTTTTTTATCGTATTTACATTGCAATGCATCAGCAAGTTGCCATACCAAATCACGCCTTTTTTGGTATACACTATTAAGTGTACTATACCACATTTTTGAACATTTTAAGGCTTCTATCGCTCCTTTTTGGATGCCATAAAACATACCTGAGTCCATATTACTCTTCACTTTTAGGACATTATTGATATGTTTACTATCACCAACAACCATTCCTACACGCCACCCTGCCATATTAAAGGTTTTACTCAACGAATTAAGCTCTAAGCAAACTGTCTTTGCCCCTTCTACACTTAATATGCTTTTAGGGTTATTATTTAACACAAAGCTATACGGATTATCATTCACGATTAAAATGTGATGGCGCTTAGCAAAGGCTACCAAATCCTTAAACAACGTTTCTGTAGGTTGTGCTCCAGTAGGCATATGTGGGTAGTTTAACCACATTAACTTCACCTTACTTAAATCTTGCTTCTCTAAAGCATTTAAATCTGGCAACCAGTTATTGTCCGCGTCCAATTCATAAAAAACAGGCTCGGCTCCAACCAACCTTGTTACCGACTGGTATGTAGGATATCCTGGATTAGGAATTAATACGGCATCACCTTCATTAAGATATGCCATAGAAATATGCATGATCCCTTCCTTACTCCCCATAAGTGGTAACACTTCTACCAAAGGACTTAAACTCACGGAAAACTGTTCTTTATAAAAGCTAGCAATTGCTTCCCTTAGTTCGGGAAGTCCTTGGTAACTTTGATATTTATGTGCGTTAGGATCAAGTAGTCCTTTGGTCAATGCATCCACAACCTTTTGTGGTGGCTGCATATCGGGGCTACCAATACCTAAATTGATAACTGGTTTTCCACTCGCTATAAGCAAATTAACTTCTCTTAACTTCTTAGAAAAGTAATATTCTTCAACGGTATGCAATCTTTTTGCAGCCTCAATCATAATTTTGCATTTTTATATTCGCCCAAAATTTTAAACCCTTGTCCCATAATACCTATAATCGATTTTGCCTTTTTAAAATCATCATATGACTCAAAAGTAACATCTACAAAAAAGGCATATTTCCAAGGTGTTTCAACAATAGGCAACGACTGTATTTTTGTTAAATTCAACTTGCAGTCACTCATTACGTTAAGTATCGCAGCCAAACTCCCCCTTTTATGTTCGGTTTCAAATTTCACCGAAGCTTTATTAATTTCATTTTCAGGCACCTCAGAGTTTACACGCTTTACAATAGCAAAGCGTGTTTCGTTATGCCTAATGGTTTGAATACTATGCGCCAGTATATCCAATCCAAATATACTAGCAGCCATATCACTTGCTATTGCTCCTACTCCCACAAGCTGTTGCTCATGGATACGTTGTGCAACTTCGGCAGTATCTTTATCCTCAACTAATTTAATATGCGGATAAAGCTTAAAGAATTCTTTACATTGCAATAGTGCCATCGGGTGCGAATAAACCTCTTTAATATCTTCAACACTTTGGTTGGGCAAAACCATTAAGTTGTGTTGGATATCAAGGTAGTGCTCTCCTACAACATGCAAATTATATTTATCGATCAACGCATAATTTGGAATAATCGATCCTGCTATAGAGTTCTCTAAAGCCATAATAGCTGCATCACATTCTTTTGTTATCAAAGAGTCGACTACCCTATCGAATGTTAAGCATTCAACAACATCGACTGGTTTATCAAAAAATTGCTGTGATACAATATGATGAAAAGACCCCTTTACACCTTGTATAGCTACCGTTTTAATCATATTACAAAAAAAAGTCTCGATTTTCATCGAGACTCATATTAAAATTTATTGTTATAAATTATACATACAACGCCTCGGTTCCTTTGCTAAAAAAGAAATAAAACCAGTTGTTAAAATATGTATAATATACTGTTGTCGTCATAATTACGCAGCTAAAGTAATTAATATTTTTAGAAATCAAAATAGTATAAAACCTTTTTTACATATTTATTAAAAATTTTAAAGATTAACCAACAAAACCAACTTTACATTATATAATCATTATTTTTGAACAAATAAATTCAAATATGTCTATTGAATCAAAAGGTATTTCAAAGCTTTACGGAAATCAAAAAGCATTAAACAATGTTTCTTTTACAATTGAAAAACCAGAAATAGTTGGCTTTTTGGGTCCCAACGGCGCAGGAAAATCAACAATGATGAAAATATTAACCACTTACATTAACACGAGTGAAGGTACAGCAAAAATAAACGGACATACTATAAATGGTGAAGCACGCGAAGTACAACAAAGTGTTGGCTATTTACCAGAACACAACCCCTTGTATCTAGACATGTATGTAAAAGAATATTTAGCTTTTAATGCTAACATATACAAGGTAAACAAACAACGCATTAATGCGGTTATTGAACTTACTGGATTGACCCCCGAAGTTCATAAAAAGATAGGTCAATTATCTAAAGGCTATAGACAGCGGGTAGGTCTAGCCAATGCATTACTACATGACCCCGATGTTTTAATTCTAGATGAACCTACTACAGGCCTAGATCCAAACCAATTAGTAGATATTCGCTCATTAATAAAAACAATAGGAAAAACAAAAACCGTATTTCTCTCTACCCATATTATGCAAGAAGTTGAAGCCATGTGCGATAGGGTAATCATTATAAACAAAGGAGAAATCGTTGCCGATAAAAAACTACATGAAATACAGGAAGGCGACACTCAAATTGTTGTTGTAGAATTTGATTATCGCATAGAAGATGCCTTTTTACTAAAACTACCAAAAGCAAAAAGTGTCATTAATACGCATGGTTTTGTTTATGAGATTACGTTTAAGACATCCCAAGATATGCGTTCTCATGTATTTGACTTTGCTCACGATAACGAGTTAAAAATTTTACAGCTCAATCAAAAAAACACCAGTTTAGAAACATTGTTTAGAGATTTAACTTCGAACTAAACATATTATTTCTTCTTAAATTTACTGGATAATCGCGATTTAAATGTCCAAAGGTAATTCACCTATAAAATCATTGAGCGTGATTTTAAGTAGAAGTATGACAAATATCATCTTTACCAAGCTATTAAGGTACTAATTTTGCCATATCATATTATGTTAATATGTGCGAAATAATTGAAATCTCAGCTTATTACTGAAAGTAAGAGACTGTTTAAAATTCGTTTTTGAAATTTGTTATAGGTTATTTTTTTGCCAATTAAGGCCTTAAAACCGGAGTTTAGCAGCGCTAAATGAGGATTTTCATAACGAAAAGTGGTGAAAAAGGGGCATAACAAAACCAAAAGGTAGAATTTAAACAGTCTCTAAACGTAACAAGCTATCTTTATAACATTACAAAACACTAAAATGAGCAAAGGAATTTACGTAGCTACAATTGAGCCCAATAGCGGTAAATCTGTTGTTGTGCTTGGTCTAATGAGAATGCTTCTAGGTAAAACCGCCACGGTAGGATATTTTAGACCAATAATTGAAGACATTGAAACCGACGAAATGGATAACCACATTAACACTGTGATTTCACATTTCGAAATTGATCTTAATTACAAAAAAACATTTGCTTTCACCAGAAGCCAAGTGCTTGATTTATATAACCAAGGAAAATCTGGAGATGTAATTGATGAAATAATTAAAAAATACAAATACCTTGAAGAACGTTTCGATTTTGTTCTTGTAGAAGGCACCGATTTCTCCCACGAAAACTCCAGTTTAGAGTTGGACATAAATATCTTAATATCCAAAAACTTAGGCATTCCGGCTATAATTGTATCTCAGGGTGATGGAAAAAATTCAAAAGAGATCGTAGATAGCATACAACTAGCCTACGATACATTTAAAGAAGAAGTCGACGTACTCTCCATCATGGCCAACAAAATTGCCCCTGAAGAAGTAGACACTTTAAAAAAATCGTTAAAAAACCGCATTAGCAACAACACCGACATAAGTGTTATTCCAAAAATACAAAGCTTGTTAAATCCTACAATCAAAGAAATTGTAAAGTCATTAGATGGCAAGATTCTTTTTGGAAAAGACCTTCTTAACAATCAAGTAGAAAATTTTAGTGTTGGTGCTATGCAACTACGTAATTATTTAACACACTTAAAAGACAATGCACTAGTTATCACCCCTGGTGATAGGGCCGATATTATCTTAGGTGCGCTACAAGCCAATATTTCAAAAAATTACCCTAAAATATCGGGAATCATACTTACCGGCGGTCTTATTCCCGAACAACCTATTTTAAAACTAATCGAAGGACTCTCAAGTGTCGTTCCCATCATTAGTGTTTATGGAGGCACTTTTTTGGTCACTAACACAATTGGAAGCATTAAATCTAGAATTTATGCTGAAAACACCGAAAAAATTACAACCTCTATTTCTACATTCGAAAAGCATGTTAATACTGACAAATTAGCAAATGACTTAATTACATTCGAATCGGACATCTTTACGCCAAGAATGTTCCAATATAACCTGTTGCAACGCGCTTTAAAAGACAAAAAACATATTGTATTGCCAGAAGGTTATGACGAACGCATCTTACGCGCCACAGCACGCTTGGTAGATGCCCAAGTTGTTGACCTAACACTCATTGGTGAAAAAGACAAAATACAAGAGCGTATCGAAAAGTTTGACATTTCATTAGACATCCAAGCTATAAATATTGTTTCCCCAACCAAGTCAGTCCATTTCGAAGACTATGTTAACACCTTATACGAACTAAGGAAACATAAAAATGTAACCTTACAAATGGCGAGGGATATGATGGCCGATGTATCCTATTTTGGAACCATGATGATCTATAAAGGCCATGCAGACGGTATGGTATCTGGAGCAGTACATACAACACAACATACGTTACGTCCTGCGTTGCAATTTATAAAAACTAAACCTGGGGTTAATATTGTATCATCTATATTCTTTATGTGTTTAGGGGAACGCATCTCTATATTTGGTGACTGTGCTATCAACCCCAACCCTAATGCTAAGCAATTGGCAGAAATTGCAATATCATCGGCCCAAACGGCAAAAGATTTCGGCATTGAGCCAAAAGTTGCTATGCTATCCTATTCATCGGGAGCATCGGGTAAGGGTGCTGATGTCGAAAAAGTAAGAGAAGCTACAGATATGGTTAAAATACAATCTCCTAATTTAAAAATTGAAGGCCCTATTCAATACGATGCTGCCGTAGATATGCGTATTGGAAAAAGCAAGCTTCCCGACTCTGATGTTGCAGGTCATGCCAGCGTGCTAATTTTCCCCGATCTAAACACTGGCAATAACACTTATAAAGCTGTACAACGAGAAACCGGCGCATTGGCCATAGGTCCTATTTTACAAGGGCTTAATAAACCTGTTAACGATCTAAGCCGTGGTTGTACTGCCGACGACATTTATAGTACTGTTATTATTACCGCCATTCAGGCACAAGAATTTTAAATTATGCAAGTACTCGTATTAAACTCTGGAAGTTCTTCTATAAAATTTCAATTATTCTCAATGCCCAAGGCTAATATTTTGTGCTCGGGCCTCATAGAACGTATTGGCTTTAAAGATGCTATATTCAACTTTAGAACAGAACATAAAACGATAGCGCTTGAAGTTCCTATTTTAAACCATAAAGAAGGGCTACAACTTTTAGCCCAGCACCTTTTAAATAAAGAAACGGGCATTATAAAGTCGCCCAACGACATTAGTGTTGTTGGTCATAGAGTCGTGCACGGAGGCAAACACTTTAGTGAAACCACAGAAATAACAGAAGCCGTAAAAGAAAAAATCAGGGATTTATCTTCTCTGGCACCCTTACACAACCCAGCTAACTTACAGGGTATTGAAGTAGCCGAAGCCATTTTTCCTAACGCCAAACAAGTAGCTGTATTCGATACGGCTTTCCACCAATCTATCCCGGAATACGCTTATAAATATGCCATTCCGAATAAATTTTCTGAAGATTACAACATTCGTTTATACGGTTTTCATGGAACGAGTCATAAATATGTCTCCGAAAAAGCTATTGAGTATCTAGGCAAAAAGGATTCCAAAATTATCACCATTCATTTAGGCAACGGTTGTAGTATGACGGCTGTAAAAAATGGAAAAAGCATCGACCATTCTTTAGGCTTTTCACCAAATACAGGTCTCATTATGGGGACACGATCGGGAGACATAGATACTTCTATCATTTTCTATCTAGCCAAAAAGCTAAATTTCACATTGGATGAAATTAACACACTACTACAAAAAGAAAGTGGCATGCTAGGGTTGACCGGATTTAGTGATTTAAGAGACATTGAAAACGAAGCAGCCAAAGGCAATAAATCGTGTCAGTTGGCCTTAGAGATGAATACCTATCGCATAAAAAAACACATAGGCGGTTATGCAGCAATATTGAATGGATTGGACGCTATTGTTTTCACTGCCGGGATTGGTGAAAATTCGCAACGAATGCGTCATTTAATTTGTAAAGAATTAGACTTTTTAGGGATTGAAATTGACGCTACAAAAAATGAAGAAAAATCTAAAACCATACGTTCTATTAGTAAAGACAACACCAAGGTTGAGATTTTGGTCATACCTACCAACGAAGAATTGGAAATAGCCAAACAGGCTATGGGTTTGTATCAGAACACATAGATTTGCTAATTTCAAGCCTTTTATCGTGTTTTATCTCGGGTCGAGTGAAATCGAGAGCTCTCTATCAAGTTTTACAAGGTGAAAGAAGAGAGGGCTATTTAAAAATTAAACGCCCTTTGTAGAGTACTTCCACTTCAACTATTGGCGGTTCATTAACTGATATAACATTACCCGTACCGGATATTTTCCCTTTTATGGATTGCTGCGGATTTACTATCATATCATTAGAGCCTCTATTCCATAAATTTATGTTTTCGGCAATAAGATCTTTTCCTTCAAAACGCGAGGTTCCTGCCGCAAACGTAATGTGCAAATTATCGGTTTTTCCAGAAATAAAACAATTGGAAAGATTGTTAAAAACAACTCTAAACGTCCCATTATCTATCTGTAATCTAACATTGGCATTGGTAAACGTATCGGGAGCACCAAAATCCTCGGACAGGATGGTTAAACTTGGATAAGTCAATACACCATCAGAACTTATATCGTACTGTGTAGAACTTCGTATCTCGGTAATATTAGGAGCTGTAAGATATACTTTAGTTACGCCGTATTCCCTAACATAGTTACAGGTATTATTATCGGTTAATGTCAATTTCCCATCTACCACCACTACTTCAACATCATTGATCAGGTTTTCTCCTGTCTCAACAACAACTTTTTGTTCGGCACCTTCTTTTACAATAAGTTCGATATCCCTATTCACTAAAATCTTATCAAAATCGGACACCACAAACTCTTGCTGAATGATGACTCCTGCTTTTTGTAAACAATCATTGGCATTTTCATTGTCACAAGAAAACACAAAAACTAAAATCAATAAGTAAATTAATCTGTTCATAATCTTATAATCGTACTCCAATCCCTAATTCCACAGCCTCAGCTTTGGCTCCATGTGATTTTAAGGTTAATGACCCAAACCATTTTTTACTAAAATAGCGTTTTAATCCAATCCTTAAATAAGCGCACCCTTCAAAATCAAAAGGATAATATACATAATATCCTAATTGCGTTACCAACGAGGTTCTATTTACAAATAACTCATGACCTGCAAATACGCCTACGCGTTTATAGTCCTCATTCCCTGAAACATTATCTTCGGGAAAAGCAACACTTTTATAATAAATATATTCTTTTAAAAAATTGGAAAAGAAAACATCTGTTCCTAGTTGTATTGCACTTTTTCTGTTAATACGCTTATCTGCATATGCTGAAACAACGTAAAATGGAAATTGCCCACTGCCTACAACATCGCTTTCATTGATTCCTGTTCTAAAAGCCAGATTATACTTTACGGGTTCCTTAAATATATTATCGTTTTTATCAAGTGTATATTGGTATTCCAAAATAGCATCATCTAAGTTATAAGTAATTCCTACATTAAACGTTATGGAATTGATACTGGTATTTGGTGCTTTTACATTTGCGTTTGAATAATGTATTAAGGACAGTCCGCCCTGTAATCCCAATCTGTTAAAAACACGTTCTTTTTTATAATTCAACATCACATAGGTACTGCTCATGACATGCGTACCAAAAGCATTATTTCGATAATTATTTTCCTTATCGTACGGATTATTGGTATAAGCCAAACCTTGGCCAATACGAAACATAAGATGCCGTTTTAAAAAGTAAAAATTATAATGTGCATAAGCCGAAACCACATTACCCAACACTCTATTTTTAAGGTTCTGATAAGCGAAGGACACACCATAATCGGGATAATTATAACGCTGTTCCCATTCGTTAAAACCAAATGTTTTTTGGTTCCAACCAACAATAACCCCTTCGGGGTGCCCCTTTATTAAATGAAGGATGTCATTATTGTGAAGTGCTATATTACCTTTAAAATAATTAACATCTATATAAGTGGCATGCTGGTTGTCTTGAGAAAAAGACTTACAACACAGGGCACAGAACACAGAGAAAAATAGAAGCCTCATGTAGGTTTAGTTATAAGGCAAATGTAATAGAATTATTAGAATAACTCAGACGCTATTGCTTTAATATTATCACTTTTCCCCATAGAGTAGTAATGCAAAAAGGGTACGCCTGCCGCTTTCAATTCTTTAGATTGCTGGATAGCAAACTCAATACCAACTTGTCGTACTGCTTTATTGTCTTTACAAGCTTCAACAGCATCGATTAAATCCTGAGGTAAATCTATTTTGAAAACCTGCGGTAGCACTTGCAAATGACGTTTTATTGCAAGTGGCTTAATTCCCGGGATAATAGGCACATCTATTCCAATTGCCCTGACTTTATCTACAAATTCAAAATACTTGTTGTTATCAAAAAACATTTGCGTAACCACATAATCGGCTCCAGCATCAACCTTAGCTTTTAAGCGTTTTAAATCGGTTGTAAGAGATGGAGCTTCCATGTGCTTCTCTGGATAACCAGCAACCCCAACACAAAAATCGTAATTATGCTCTACCTCAACAGTATCATGTAAATATTTTCCTTTATTCAAATTGGCTATTTGCTCTACCAAATCACTCGCATAAGCATTGCCGCCTTTGGTAGGCACAAAATAGGGCTCATCTTTTCTAGAATCGCCACGTAAAGCGACTACATTGTCAATTCCTAAATAATGACAGTCCACCAAAACATATTCGGTTTCCTCCTTTGTAAAACCACCGCATAACAAATGCGGAATGGCATCTACATTATACTTATGCATAATAGAAGCACATATACCAACAGTTCCAGGGCGCATACGCGTGATGCGTTTATCAAAAAGGCCGTTACCTTTATCAACATAAACATACTCTTCCCTAGATGTTGTAACATCTATAAATGGCGGATTAAATTCCATTAACGGATCTATATTGTTATACAAATCCTGAATGTTCTTTCCTTTTTGAGGCGGTACTACTTCAAAAGAAAACAATGTTTTTCCGTTAGCTCTTTTTATGTGTTCTGTTACTTTCATTACTTCTATTTTGGTGTTCCCCAATAAGGGAATCTCATCAATTATTTTATTTTTGGCTTTACCTTTTTGCGCTCTTTGTATTGTGTTTTACTCGTCCTAAAAAAGCTCTCAATGCTATTGATAGAGCGCTTTACATCAATATTTTTTTTACATCTTCAAAATCCTCGGCGTACTCCCAATATATCCATCGGCCATCAACATAATCTGTTAAAATATATTTTTCACTAACCGATTTTATTCTAGAAACAGCAATTACCTTCTTGGAAAACGTGTCCGAGCGCACATGTTCTAATGTCTCTTTATTTTTATTATCATATCCATGTGATATAATATAGCTTCCTAAAGTTAACTCTATAAACTTCAAAGATTTAATATTTTATTATTAATTGAGAACATATACAACCGCTCTTCTATTGTTCTGCCAAATTAGGGTGCAACCATTTTCTGGCTTTATCTTTAGTAATACCTTTACGCGTAGCATAGTCGGTTAATTGATCGTCGGTAATTTTCCCTAAGCCCATATACTTGGCTTCAGGATTCCCAAAATAATACCCCGATACGGCTGCTGCTGGCCACATAGCTAAACTTTCTGTTAAGGTAACGCCTATAAGTTTTTCTACTTCCAACAATTCCCAAATGGTTTCTTTTTCAAGGTGATCGGGACATGCTGGGTATCCTGGTGCTGGACGAATTCCTTTATAACTTTCTTTAATCAGCTCCTCATTCGATAAATTCTCATTGGCTGCATAGCCCCAATGCTTGGTCCTCACTTGCATATGTAAGTACTCGGCAAAAGCTTCGGCAAATCTGTCTGCTATAGCCTGAACCATAATAGCATTATAATCATCTTCCTTCGCTTTATATGAATCAGCTAGCTCTTGTGCTCCAAATATAGCTACACAAAAGGCTCCCATATAATCCGTTTTACCCGTTTCTTGAGGCGCTATAAAATCGGCTAATGCAATATTAGGCACGCCATCACGCTTTTTTAACTGCTGACGCAGGGTCCTAAAAACAGCTATTTCTTTTCCTTTCTTTTGAATGGAAATATCATCATCGTTTACCGTATTGGCCTCAAATAAACCGAAAACCGCTTTTGGCTTTAACAGTTGTTTTGCAACCACTTCTTTAACTACCTTCTGCGCATCTTCATATAACTGCGTAGCCTGCTCCCCTACAACATCATCGGTTAAAATATCAGGAAACTTACCATGTAAATCCCACGAAATAAAGAAAGGCTTCCAATCGATGTAAGGTAACAATTCTTTTAAACTTAGTTGTTTTAAAACTTGTACGCCTAACTCTTTTGGTTTTACTATCGGTGATGTTTCCCAGTCAATTTTATACTTTTTATTTCTTGCTTCACTAATAGAAACATACGACTTTTCTTTTCCTCGTTTTAAAAACTTTTCACGAAATTCATCATAATCCCTTTTTAGCTTAGCTGTATATTCATGTGCCGTTTTTTTATTCAACAAATCGCCTACTACGGTTACTGCTCTGGATGCATCGTTAACGTGTACCACGGCATTTTCATATTGTGTATCTATTTTAACAGCCGTATGGGCTTTCGATGTGGTTGCTCCTCCAATTAGCAATGGCAGCTCAAAATTTTGACGTTGCATTTCTTTTGCCAAATACACCATTTCATCGAGTGAAGGCGTAATGAGTCCTGATAAACCAATAGCGTCTACACGTTCTTTAATAGCTGTTTCAATAATTTTTTCAGGAGGTACCATAACCCCTAAATCGACTATTTCATAATTATTACAGGCCAAAACCACACTTACAATATTTTTCCCAATATCGTGCACGTCGCCTTTTACGGTAGCCATTAATATTTTACCTACAGGCTCTTGCTTATCTGTTTTTTCTGCCTCAATAAACGGATTTAAATAAGCAACTGCTTTTTTCATTACACGCGCTGATTTTACCACTTGTGGCAAGAACATCTTTCCCGCTCCAAATAAATCACCGACTACATTCATACCGATCATTAAATGGCCTTCAATAACATCAATTGGCTTTTCTGCCTCCAACCGTGCTTGCTCAACATCTTCAATAATAAAAGCATCTATTCCCTTTACCAAAGCGTGGGTAATGCGTTCTTGGACTGAGTTTTCGCGCCAGGATAAATCCAGTTTTTTTTCTGTTTTGGAGCCTTTTACCGTTTCGGCAAAATCCAATAAGCGTTCGGTAGCATCGTCTCTTCTGTCCAAAATAACATCTTCTACATGCTCTAACAAATCCTTCGGGATATCATCATACACTTCTAAAAGAGCGGGGTTTACGATTCCCATATTCATGCCTGCCTGAATAGCATAATACAAAAACACCGAGTGCATTGCTTCTCGAACACCATCGTTTCCTCTAAACGAAAACGACACATTACTCACTCCTCCGCTCACACTAACATTAGGCAAGTTTTCACGTACCCAACGGGTAGCTTCAATAAAATCGATGGCATTTCTCCGATGCTCTTCCATCCCTGTTGCCACTGGAAAAATATTTAAATCGAAGATTATATCTTCTGAAGGGAAACCAACTTTATCTACTAGAATACGGTAAGAACGTTCACATATTTCTATTCTACGTTCATAAGTATCTGCCTGTCCAACCTCATCAAAGGCCATCACAATTACCGCAGCACCATATCGCTTTATTTGTTTTGCTTCCCATATAAATTTGTCTTCGCCTTCTTTTAGGGAAATAGAGTTTACAACACATTTGCCCTGCACTACTTTTAGTCCCGCTTCAATAATTTCCCATTTGGAACTATCTATCATGATTGGCACGCGGCAAATATCGGGTTCGGCAGCTATTAAGTTTAAAAACCGTACCATCGATTCCTTACCGTCTATAAGACCGTCGTCCATGTTAATGTCAATAATTTGCGCACCGCCATCTACTTGGTGTCTTGCTATATCTAGAGCTTCATCAAATTTTTCTTCTTTAATAAGCCTTAAGAATTTTCGCGACCCAGCCACATTGGTACGTTCACCAACATTAATAAAATTACTGTTCTCATTCAGGACCAGTGGTTCCAGACCAGAAAGCTTCATAAACTTTCTTTGGTTATTGGTTGACAGTTGTTGGTTATTGGTTTTATCAATCATAATTTTTTATAATAATTTATGAAACCATTTAACAGTTTTTTTGGTGGTTTCAATCTGACTCAATACATTTTCTAAATCATCAACACCAATATAACTTAGATCCGCGGCCAGATATAATTGAGTTTCCAGTTCATACAAAGAGCCCCTTGAAATATATAAATAATGAATTGTCTCTTTTGGAGTTTGTCTTCCACAACCTTCTGCTATATTTGAAGGAATAGACACAGAACATCTTCTTATTTGATTAGTCATTCCATATAGTTCTTCATTAGGAAAGGTTTTAGTCATAGAGTATATTAAACTCACGAGTTTTCTTCCTTCAATCCAAACATCTAATTCTGTATATGATTTCATCCTCTAATACGTTTCAAATAACCAATAACTAGAAACTGATAACTAATAACTAAATATAATGTTCTACAACAGGAAATGGCTCATAAAAATGATGCAACAACTTTTTCCATTCCTGATATTCACTAGATTTTCTAAATCCAATTTCATGGTCTTCGACAGACTCCCAATTGACTAACAATATGTATTTATCATCTCGCTCTAAACACTTTTTCAATTCATGGGATATATACCCCTTCATGGATGAAATGATATGTTGGGCTTTTTGAAAATTGTTTTCAAAATCTGCCGAAAGTCCTTTTTTTATATTTAAAATGGCTACTTCTAAAATCATCTCTGGTTATTAGTTTTTAGCTATTGGTTGTTAGTAATTGACATTATCAATAATTTTCTATTTTCATCAATGGCTTCAACACCTTCTTCTATAACCCCCATTAATTTGTATAATTTTATTGCTCTTTCATTGTCTGCATACACGTCCAACCAAATCCTACTTGCTTTATAACCTTCAAAACAAATCTTCTTAACCAATTAGACTGTATCTTTCCCATATCCAAATCCTTTTTTAGATATTACAATTCTTCTGAATTCAATAATCTTATCCGAACTCAAAATCCCGGCTAAAATCACAAATCCAATGAGCATATTACTTTTTCTTTCAAAAACAGATAAATGACTCCCAGCTTCTAATATTTCTTTATGCTCACTAAAATTATATTATTGAACAAATTGATTATTATCCGCTTCAAAAGTCAATATCCTTTCAATATCTTCAAGCTTGGTTTTCTTTAATATTATTTTATCTGTTTCTACCAACCTGACAACTCAATAACTATTAACCAATAACCTTTCCCGTGGTTTATATTTTGCAGCTATGTCTGCAATAACCCTAATGTGTTCAGGAGTCGTTCCACAACAACCACCAATAATATTGATCAGATTCTTTTTCAAATATTCCTCAATTTGTGCTCCCATCTCTTCCGGTGTTTCATCATATTCACCAAAGGCGTTTGGTAATCCCGCATTAGGATGGGCAGAAATGGCAAAATTGGTTTTATTGGCAATAGCCTCTAAATGGGGCTGCAACAAATTGGCTCCAAGCGCACAATTAAACCCAACAGATAACAATGGGACATGGGACACCGAAATTAAAAATGCTTCGGCAGTTTGCCCCGATAAAGTGCGTCCGCTAGCATCTGTAATGGTTCCACTTAACATAATCGGCATATCAATATTACGTTCTTCTTTTACTTCCTCGATAGCAAACAATGCTGCTTTTGCATTTAAGGTATCAAATACGGTCTCGACCAATAATAAATCTACACCGCCATCAATTAAAGCTTCAATCTGTTGCTTATAAGCTATTCGTAATTCATCAAAAGTAACTGCTCTATAGCCTGGGTCATTAACATCGGGCGACATACTCGCCGTACGGTTTGTTGGCCCTATAGAACCAGCAACAAACCTAGGTTTATGAGGTTCTTTAGCTGTGAATTCGTTAGCAACTTCCTTTGCTATTTTAGCCGATTGATAATTTAATTCATACACCAAGTTTTCCATTTGATAATCGGCCATAGCTATAGTTGTGCCAGAAAACGTGTTTGTTTCTACAATATCGGCTCCTGCTTCAAAGTATTTAGCATGAATTTCCTTTATGGCTTTTGGCTGGGTAATGGAAAGCAGATCGTTATTCCCTTGTAAAGGAATAGGGTAATCTTTAAAACGCTCTCCCCTAAAATCATCTTCAGTGAATTTATATGCTTGAAGCATCGTCCCCATAGCGCCATCTAAAACGAGAATGCGTTCTTGTAAAACCTCTTGTATATTTGACATCTTTTCGATATTTTTTTATTATCTACCAAACGTAACACACAATCTTGCTGTATTATAGCAAACACAGTCCAGTGCGTAACCATTCATCGTTTTTAATTAAAATCGACAAATTGATTTAATACTATGTTATCAGGAAAAGTAATGGAACATTTTCCGTTATCTTTCCAACAATCGTTTATCGCTGACTGTTAGTAGAACGTAGCACCTTCTTTACAAGATAAAGGGTTGCCAAGGCTTCACTGGGTCTATTCCCTCTGCCTTTCTTGATAACACTATTAATACGTTAATGAACTCGTGTGCAAAATTAACACTTTATTTTTGATTAATCATTATCTAAAGTATAGATAGTAAGAGACTGTTTAAGGCTCTTTTATTTTTAAATTTCTCGAGACCTCTCTTCCATAGCCTTTTATAATGATGGAATCCTTCACAATTCTTGCCACCGAAAAAGCCGTTTTGTCCTCGCTATCTACCATCCCTTTAAACGTAAGGAAATGCACGCCATTTTTTTCAATGTAATCACCATGATGATTGTGCCCATTAAAATAAAACTTAACATTGTTATAGTCTTCTATTAGTTTTAAAAACTGTTTAAAGTTCCAAAGGTTATGGACTTCTTCTTCTTTGGCAACAGGGAAATGACAATAAAAACCAACCTTTTCTTTATTAAGTACAGCTGTTTCTAACTCGTCTTTTACCCACTTCAGTTGTTCATTGCTCAATCCTCCATTCCATTTTTGTAAATTTGGCAAACTGTCTTTCTTCAATAGGTTAAACAGAGAATCGGTCTCTTGTTGTTTTCTTTCAGAATCTGCCGCATAATAACTTAGGTCGTTTCCATCTAAAACAATAAAACGCCAATTATTAGTTTTAAAACTATAATAGCGTTTAGACAAACCCATTCTTTTTGGGACTAAAGCTTTTAAAGAATCTGAAACACTAAAATCATGATTGCCTAAAACATGCTTTGTATCCGATTTCAACTTTTCCCAAACAGGAAAAACAGAATCAAAACTGGCATAATCCCTATCAATAAAATCCCCTAAATGAATTACATAATCCAATTCTTTGGAATTCAACACACGTACAGCTTCCTGAAGTTTTTTCTTTGCTCCCTTATAAAATCTAGTGTTGGTACTTGCACAATCACAATACTGACAATCGGCAATAATACCAACATTAATATATTCTGGAACATTGCTTTTTTTGTTTTTACAAGCAGTAAATAAAAGTAATAGACATATGATGTATTTCATTTTCTTGGGAGGCTTACGTAAGTATTATAAAAGAACTGATACTGATACGCTTGGAGGCTTGTCTCAAAATCAAAATATTTATCGAATAAACACCTCATAAGCTTGCGCCGAGGTGGTTTACTCAAATAATGTTGATGACAGGTAACGATCGCCTCTATCGCAAATAATGGCGACTATAACACCTTCTTCTAATGTTTCCGCTAATTTTAAGGCCGTAAACACAGCTCCACCACTACTCATACCTGCAAAAACACCTTCATCTTTAGCCAAACGCTGGGTCATCGCTTTAGCTTCCGATTCGGTAACTTCAATTACCTGATCTACTTTAGAACGGTCAAAAAATTTAGGGACATACTCGGGGGACCATTTTCTAATACCTGGAATTCTTGAGCCATCGGTTGGCTGGGCTCCAATAATTTGAACAGCTGCATTTTGTTCCTTTAAGTAGGTAGATACGCCCATGATGGTTCCAGTAGTTCCCATAGCCGATACAAAGTGGGTAATCTCACCATGCGTATCTTTCCAAATCTCAGGTCCGGTAGTTTTATAATGTGCCATCCAATTATCATCATTCTCAAACTGATTAAGCAAGGTATAACCTTTTTCATCCCTCAGTTGAAATGCGACATCCCTAGAGCCTTCAATACCTGCATCAGCTGATGTTAAAATAACTTCGGCGCCATAGGCTCGCATCGTTTTTACGCGCTCTTCTGTAGAATTCTCTGGCATAACTAAGACCATATTAAGCCCTAAAAGTCGTGCAATAAAGGCTAGAGCAATTCCTGTGTTTCCACTAGTTGCTTCAACCAAATACCCTCCTTTTTTAATATCGCCTCTTTTTAAAGCTTCATTAATCATATTAAAAGCAGGTCTATCTTTAACACTACCAGCGGGATTATTACCTTCTAACTTTAAAAGAAGCTTTACTTTTTTATTGGGAATAAGCTGACTTGCCTCTACTAATGGGGTATTACCTATAAGGCTCAAAATACTTTTACCGTATGCCATTCTTTTTGGGTCTTATCTTAATTTCTGTTTGATAGGTAACTAATGAGTTTTCTGGCACCGATTGGGTAATCCAAACGTTAGCTCCTATGGTACTATTGGCACCTATAACGATATCACCACCCAAAATGGTAGCATTGGCATAAATACAAACGTTATCTTCAATGGTAGGGTGTCGCTTGGTTGAAGCCAATTTTTTTGCTACAGAAATACCTCCTAGCGTTACTCCTTGGTATATTTTTACATGTTTCCCTATTATTGATGTTTCCCCTATTACGATTCCCGTGCCATGGTCCAAAAAGAAAGAGTCTCCAATAGTTGCTCCCGGATGAATATCTATCCCTGTAATACCGTGTACGTATTCACTCATCATTCTAGGAATGATCGGCACTTTTAAAACGTATAGTTCATGGCTAAGACGATACACCGAAATTGCCAAAAACCCAGGGTAGGCCAGATAAACTTCTTCTATACATGTAGACGCCGGATCATTTTTTAAAAATGACAAGGCGTCTAAATCTAACTTTTCTCTAATAGTAGGAAATTGGTTTTCAAAGGCTTCCCAAATATCAGTAGGGTTATTAATGGAAAGCTTTTCGGCTACCTCCAAAAACGTTTGTTTTAAAAACAATGCTTCAGATTCTTGCTTATCAAAGAGGTTATAAAACAACCGCTTTGTAAAGGTTTCCATTACTTCTCTTAAGCGTACATTATAATTTTTCATCTATTACCTGTCGTAAAATATATGCGAAATTTACATAAATATTTTATGAAATAGATTGCACAACAGCTTTTGGTGCTTCTTTACGTGAACCATCGAATCCATCAATACCACTTACTGTTGTATATTTTAAGACATATTTTTTTCCTGGATTGATAATTCTGTATGCTGCCTGACACATTAATGTTGCCTCGTGGAAACCACAAAGGATTAATTTTAATTTTTCAGGATAGGTATTTACATCTCCAATAGCAAAAATACCAGGAATATTTGTTTGATAATTTAGTGAATTATCTACCTTAATGGCATTTTTTTCTATCTCTAACCCCCAGCTGCCAATAGGCCCTAGTTTAGGAGACAATCCAAATAACGGAATGAAATGATCTGTTTCCAATATAGTTTCCTCACCATCTTTGGTTACAGTAACTGCTTCTATTTTCCCATCGCCATGTAAACCTGTTACTTCTGCTGGCGTAATTAAGTTTATTTTATTTAAAAGTGTTAACTCTCTTACTTTTTCTACTGAATCTAAAGCGCCTCTAAATTCATTTCTTCTGTGAATTAGTGTAACTTCGGAAGCAACATCGGAAAGGAAAATACTCCAATCTAAAGCTGAATCGCCCCCTCCTGAAATAACGACTCTTTTATCTCTGTAAATTTCTGGATCTTTAATAATGTACTCAACGCCTTTGTCCTCATAGTCCAAAAGACCTTCAATTGATGGCTTTCTAGGCTCAAAAGACCCTAATCCTCCTGCAATGGCAACTACAGGTGCTTGGTGCTTGGTACCTTTGTTTGTTGTAACAATAAAAGAACCGTCTTCTTGCTTTTCAATAGTTTCGGCACGTTCTCCTAATGTAAATCCTGGTTCAAATTGCTTTCCTTGTTCCAATAGATTTTTAGTCAAATCACCTGCTAATATTTCAGGGAAACCAGGAATATCGTAAATAGGTTTTTTAGGATAAATTTCTGAACATTGTCCTCCAGGCTGTGGTAACGCATCAATTAAATGACATTTTAACTTCAACAATCCAGCCTCAAAAACCGTAAACAATCCAGTTGGTCCCGCTCCTATTATAAGTATATCTGTTTTGATCATTTTATGCTTCTTTTTTTTCAATTAATCCTTTAGTAAATTCGTTTAGTTTTTCTACTTTTTGCTCGAAATCACCTTTTATTGTTTTTCTATATTTATTTAAATTTATTACCAATTCGTCTACATTCTCTGGAAGTACATCTTCAAAAAACTGCCTTAACCTCTTGGCTGTTGTTGGTGATTTTCCGTTTGTTGAAATCGCCACTTTCACATTTCCTTTTGTAACGATACCACCCATATAAAAATCGCAATACGGCGGATTATCTGCTACATTAACCAAAATACTTCTTTTTCTACAATGCTTATACACTTTAGCATTTACTTCTTGTTTATTAGTTGTCGCTACAACTATATGGTGGCCTTTTAAGTACTTTTTATTATATTCAGCTTCCACTAACGTCACATCGCCCTGTTTTGCCAGCTCAACAGTGCCTTCCCTAAACATAGGGGACACGATAGTTACGTGAGCATCTGGACTTGACTTTAACAAAAAGCCCAATTTCTCTTCAGCCACAAAGCCACCTCCTACTATAAGTACTTTAAGCTGTTTTGCCTTTAAAAAGATTGGATATAAATTATTACGTTCCTCCATTCTACTCCTTTACAGCCAACGCTTTATAAACCGTATCCAAAATAGCACGTTCTTTTACCACATCACCAATAACAATAATGGCTGGAGCGGCTAATTCTTTTTGTGCAACAAGCACCTCAATAGTACTTACTGTTCCAATTGCAACCTTTTCATCATCCCGTGTTCCGTTTTGAATGATCGCCATTGGAGTATCTTGCTTATTCTCTTTGGTAAACACCTTTACAATTTCATGTAATTTATGCATTCCCATTAAAATGACTACTGTAGCAGTAGACTTAGCTGCTAAAGGCACATCGGTTGACAACTGATGATTTTTTGTTGTTGCCGTAATTACCCAAAAGCTTTCGGACACATTACGTTTGGTTAGCGGGATACCTTGATATGCCGGCACCGCAATAGCCGAAGTTATTCCGGGAACAACATACGTTTCCAAGCCAAACTGCCTTACATAATCTATCTCTTCTGCACCGCGTCCAAAAATAAAGGGATCGCCACCTTTTAATCTAACAACATGCCCCTTTTGTTTCGCTTTTTCAACAATAAGCTCATTTATTTGAACTTGTTGAAAAGCATAACACCCCTTACGCTTACCTACAAAAATAAGCTCTGCTTCTTTTGACGCATAAGCCAGCAGTTCGTCATTGATAAGTGCATCGTACAGGATAACATTGGCAGACTCGATTGCTTTAATGGCTTTAAGCGTTATCAAGTCCTTGTCTCCCGGTCCGGCACCTACAACTGTTAACTTAGGGGTTTTAGTACTCATTTATATTTTTTTAAACAGCTTTTACTTCTAGCTTATTATCTTCATTTTCTGCATCGCGATAGGCTCTTACCTTTTCTAAAAATCGTGTTGCATCTTCTATATATCCAATGGCAAATTCTTCTGTTGGCGCATTTTTGTTAATTTGATAAATTAATTCAGAAAATGTTCCTGTTAAGCCTATCTTATTGCTTTCAACAAAAATTTCATCAAACTGACTAATAATACCTGCGTGTGTATTTGTTTTCTTGTTTTCTGACAACAATAATGCCTTTGCCGAATTTACCATAGAACTGTAGGCATGGTAAACAGCACTTGAATAGACTTTATTATCCAAAGATTCCTTTGCATTATCTATTTTTTCTTCGCTTTCAAAGAACAAGGTTGCGATTAAATCTATTACTACACCGGCACATTCACCAATACCAATTTCTTTTACATATGCTTCTTCCGTTCCCCAATCAATAAAATCGTCTTGAGTTAGATTCGTAACATCCGATAAATCGGTTAGTAAATCGTAAAAATACTTTTCACCGGTTACTTTATAGTATTCCAAAAATGTTTTTCCATTGGCATTTGCTTCAAAATCATTTAAAATTCTGCGTAAAGCCTCTGGTCCTCTTTTACTTGGCACTTTTACAACCTTATCGGCAAAAACACCTTTACCATCTCCCAGATTACCACCTCCCAGCAATACTTGCAATGCTGGAGCTACCAATTTGTCTGGTGTACGAACAGACATACCTTGAAATCCTATATTCGCCATATTGTGTTGTCCACAGGCATTCATACAGCCACTAATTTTAATAACTAAGTCTTCATTACTTAAATACTGTGGGTACTCAGCCTTAATAACGCGCTCTAATTCATCAGCAATACCAGTACTACTTGCTATTCCCAAATTACAGGTATCTGTTCCCGGACAAGCTGTTATATCTACTGCTTTGTTATATCCAGCCTCTACAAACCCAAGCTTTTCTAATTCTGTATAAAAAAACGGAACTAATTCTTCTTTAACAAATGGAATAACAATATTTTGTCGTAACGACAGACGAATTTCCCCAGCTGCATACTTTTCTACCAAATCTGCTAATAGTCGAGCCTTATCGGTGTAAAAATCACCTAAAAGCACTTTTATACCAATGGCTACGTAACCTGCCTGCTTTTGCGGTATTAAATTGGTCGATTTCCAGATATTGAATGCTTCTTGGTCTTTAATTGTTACTTGAGGTGCTTCAACCGATACTGGTTTTGACACTTTATACGCATCGGCATCAATAGGTACCGATTTAAGTGCAATGGCTTTTTGCTCGGCTTCAACCAAATCCTTAAATGCTTCTAGCCCAATATCCTTAATAAGGAATTTCATCCGCGCCTTAGAGCGACTTTTACGCTCACCATGGCGATCAAAAATTCTTAAAACGCCTTCCATTAACGGAATAATCTTATCTGAAGGCAAAAAGCTATAGAGCTCATCGGCTTCACGCGGTTGCGATCCCAGTCCACCACCTATCATTACTTTAAAACCACGAACGCCGTTTTCGATTTTAGCTATAAAGCCAAGATCGTGCATATACGACAAACCTGTATCTTCATCGGAAGCAGAAAAAGAGACTTTAAACTTACGCCCCATCTCTTGACAAATAGGGTTTCTTAAGAAGAAACGAAACAATGCATCTGCATAAGGCGACACATCAAAAGGTTCGTTAACATCAATTCCTGCAGTTTCTGAAGCCGTTACATTACGTACTGTATTTCCACAAGCCTCTCTTAATGTGACATCGTCTTTTTCCAGTTCCGCCCATAGTTCTGGCGTTCTGTTTAAATCAACATAATGAATTTGTATGTCCTGACGTGTTGTAATATGCAAACGACCACGCGAATATTCATCGGACACATCTGAAATACGACGTAATTGATTACTTAACACCTTTCCGTAAGGCAATTTAATACGAATCATTTGCACACCTTCTTGACGCTGACCATAAACACCACGCGCCAAACGAAGACTTCTAAATTTCTCCTCATCAATTTTACCCTTGTTAAATAACTCAATTTTATTGGCTAATTCAATAACATCTCTTTCAACAACAGGATTCTCTATTTCTGTTCTAAAACTTTGCATTTTACCCACCTTCTTAAGAAGGATTTTTTTTAGTGTTTATTTTTTTTGAATGAACAAGCTTTTACTGAATAAAGCCAGCTCCAACAGTACTATTTGATTGTGTATCGATTAAAATAAAAGATCCATTTGTTCTATGATTTTTAAATTGATCATAAAAAATTGGTTTATTTAATTTAAACGTTACCGAAGCAATGTCATTAACACCTAATCCGGTTACATCTTTTTCTATTCCCGAATAATCCGGGTGAATTTTATGATTTATACGATCTACTTTTGCTAACACTTTATTAACACCATGTTGTACAACATATTTTGCTCCTGGTGTTAGTTGGTTTGAATCCATCCAACATACATTTGCCGTAAATTGTTTATCTATAGTTGGTATGTCACCCTCTTTTACAATCATATCGCCACGGCTCACATTAATATCATCTTCTAAGGTTATCGTTACCGACGAACGCCTTGATGCTGTTTCGTATTTCTCGTCATAGAAATAGATATCCTTTATCTTCGATCTTGTTTTTGACGGAAACACGATAACATCGTCACCTACACTTAAATTGCCACCGTACACTTTACCAGCATAGCCCCTAAAATCATGAAACTCATCTGTTTTTGGACGAATAACATATTGTACAGGAAAACGCGGCGTACCTACATTAAAAATATCGGCTTTATCTAATTGCTCTAAATGCTCTAATAATGCTTCACCTTTGTACCAAGGCATCTTTTCTGATTTGTGTACAACGTTATCTCCTTTTAATGCACTTACTGGAATAAACGTTATTTTTTGATCTTGGTAATCTCTTTTACTCATTAATTCCTCGAAATCTGCCTTGATGCCATTATATATCTCTTCGGAGTAATCAACTAAATCCATTTTATTAATGGCAACCACAATATCTTTAATACGCAATAAATTATTGATAAAAAAGTGACGGTTAGTCTGCTCAATAACACCTTTTCTGGCATCTATTAAAATGATAGATGCTTGAGACGTTGAAGCTCCTGTAACCATATTTCGCGTATACTCTACATGGCCTGGCGTATCGGCTATTATGTAACTTTTTTTAGCTGTTGAGAAATAAATATGCGCTACATCTATGGTTATACCTTGTTCTCTTTCTGCCACCAAGCCATCAGTAGCTAAAGAAAAATCCAAATAATCGTAACCAAGTTGTTTACTTTTGCTTTCTATAGCCTCTAATTTATCGGTTGTTAATGATTTGGTATCGTATAGAATACGTCCTATTAAGGTACTTTTTCCATCATCTACACTTCCTGCTGTTGCTATTTTTAATACTTCCATTTTGTTTTGTTGTTTGTGGATGGTTGTTTGTTGTTAGTTGTAGTTCCAACAACCAAAAACCGGGAACCAATAACTAATTATTTTTAAAAATACCCTTGTTGTTTACGTTTTTCCATGGCGGCTTCTGAACGTTTGTCGTCAATACGAGCTCCACGTTCAGAAATGGAAGACTCACGAATTTCCCGAACAACTGTTTTGATATCGGTTGCATCGGAAAGTACTGCTGCCGTACAACTCATATCTCCTACTGTTCTAAAACGCACCATACGATCTACAACTTCTTCATCGTCTTCGCGGTAAACCACATCATCTTCGGCAGACCATATTAACCCATCTCTTAAGAATGTGGCTCTGGTATGCGCAAAATAGATAGATGGTATTTCTATATTTTCTTTTTCGATATACGACCACACATCCAACTCTGTCCAGTTTGAAATAGGGAACACACGTACGTTTTGTCCCAATTCAATCTGACCATTTAGCATATCGAATAATTCAGGGCGCTGGTTTTTTTCATCCCATTGGCCAAAATCATCCCTTACGGAAAAGATACGTTCTTTAGCTCTTGCTTTTTCTTCATCGCGACGTGCACCGCCAATACATGCATCAAATTTAAATTCTTCAATCGCATCTAAAAGTGTTGTGGTTTGTAATTGATTTCTACTAGAATACTTACCAGATTCTTCTTTTACTTTTCCTTCGTCTATAGAATCCTGAACATGTCTTACGATTAATTCTAGTCCCAACTCTTTCACCAAACGATCTCTAAATTCTATGGTTTCAGGAAAATTATGTCCCGTATCTATATGCATTAAAGGAAACGGAATTTTAGCAGGATAAAATGCTTTTACTGCCAACCTCACTAGGGTGATTGAATCTTTTCCTCCAGAAAATAACAGTACCGGTCTTTCAAATTGTGCTGCTACTTCTCTAATAATGTATATAGCTTCGTTTTCTAGCGAATTTATATGTGATGTATCTTTATTCATTATGTTCATTTTATCAATTATCTTAGGCGTGCAAACCACACTCCCTGTTTTCTAAGGCTTTCGTTGGATCAAAATATTTAAATTCATTTGGCAAATCGTGTTCTTCCAAATAGGTGTCTAAATCGGCATCGGACCAATAGTAAAAAGGACTTACTTTTAGGACGCCATCTTTACTTAAACTAAAAATCCCGATACTATCTCGAAATGCAGTTTGTCCTTGTCGTAAATTAGTAAACCACACTTCGGGCTTATGTGCTTCCATCGCACGTCTAAAAGGCTCTAATTTAACTTGTTCTGTAAATAGCGCATGTTCTGGTGCATCAACACTTGGTATCCCCATGACTACATCTCTATATGCTGCTGTTTGTTTAGGCACATATAAGGATACATTTAATTTTAAAGCATCTATTACTTGATTGGCATGTCTGTATGTTTGCGGCGTATTATAACCTGTATCACACCAAACGACAACAATTTCAGACTTTTCTTTGTTTACCGCGTGTAAAATAGCGGCTTCATAAGGTCTAAAATTTGTGGTCACAACAGCTTTACTGCTAAGCTCTAAAGCCTTTCTTATAATTTCTGAAGGCTTTGCATTTTTAAAAGCCTCATTTAAGTCCTGTATTTGATTTTCTGTAAACATATTTCTCTAAATTATCTTCCCCATTTTATGATATTCCAAACTCTCTCATGAAAAAAGTACAAAATCAATTTTGTAATAAAATCTACGGATGCAATAGAAGCTGCTATTTTAAAATCTCTTGCCAAAATAAAAGAAACCACTAACGTATCTAAAGTACCTACAATCCTCCAACTTAGAGCTTTGGCAACACTTCGTATTGGCTTATCGTTGATGCTATCTGCTTTGTAAGTCGATTTTTGTTTATCTTTTAATATCACTTGTCCTATCATTTAAACTCGTTTTATATTAACCCTATCGGTTTAATAGGAATTACAAAAATATAACTTTTTTCCACATAAAAAACAGATTCTACTATTTTTTAGAATAATGGCATATTTTAAGGATAAATGGAAGAAAATGAATAAAAAGAAGTTATTTTATTATTAAATTTTCAATCTTTAGCTACCTGACAAATCGGCTAAAGTCGTATTTCTGAATACATTAAGCGTACTATCCCTAACCTGAATCATAAGTTTATGGACACTGCATTCGTTTTCATCGGGGCAATCGTCGCACTTCTCATAAAAGTTCAAACTCACGCAGGGCACCATAGCAATGGGACCTTCTAAAATGCGCATAACTTCGGTCATAAGAATCTCTGAAGGGTCTTTTCTCAAGTAGTAACCACCATGTTTTCCTTTCTTGGATCCTAAAAACCCCGATTTTCTCAAACTGGTTAATATACTTTCCAAAAATTTTTGCGGAATCTTTTCGCTAGCTGCTATTTCACTTACCTGCACAGGTGCATCGCCTTCTACCCTCGCGATGTAGGTAAGTGCCTTTAATCCGTATTTTGTTTTTTTAGAAAGCATGGTGCTAAGATAGGTAATTTAAAAAAATGAACAACCCCGAGGCAGAGCGTCGAGGAATTCTTTAGATTAAACTTCTTTAATAACCGGTCTAGGCTCCATATCATAAACCATTTTGGAAATACTAACTTGAAACCATTGCTTAAACATTTTATAAGATCTTTTTTGGGGCCATTCTTTTTTATTTCCATGCCAGTCTTCCAATTCCATAACAAAAAACTTATCGTATTTCTTTTTCAACCATTTCTCTAAGTCCTGTATACCATTATCAACGAGATAAACATTTGCCTCTTCTACCCTTGTAATAGTCTCTTCTGGATATATATTATTGATCCATTCAAAAAAAGGTTCTAATGGTTTTAATATAACAGCATAACGGTTAACGTAATTCTGTTCAAAATCCTCCTCAATTGGTTCATACGAAAACCTATCTTCCAAACTTTCAAGAAAAGCTTCAAAATCCCCAGCCATAACCTCTAATCTTAATTCATTGCTTACCTCCTTTAAAGTAAAATCAATCATAAAGCGTTCATACTGACCAAATGCATTGACCTTTGCCTCCAACATTTTTTCAAAAATCGCTTTTTCTTTGGTGTTCAAGTTTTTTGATGGAGATAAAATTTCATCAAACTCTTCTGGAGGCACAACACTTTTTAAATTTCCAAAGTTCCAAACTTGAACGGCAAACTCCAGAACATCATCGATATCATAATTTTCATCAAAGTCATGCTCAAAAGGTTTTATAAAATCGTTTAAAAGTTCAGAATATTTTACACCTTCATTTTGAACGATTCTCTTCTTACCAAATAAATCAATTACTTTGTTGTTAGTCTTCATCTTTTTAAATATATTAATAAACTTATACTCTTTATTATCTATTTAATGCTTGCTCTAAATCTGCAATAACATCATCTACATGTTCCAAACCTACCGACACTCTTACTAAGCCATCGGTAATACTTACCTCCAACCTATCTGCTTCAGACAACTTACTGTGGGTTGTTGACGCAGGATGCGTAACGATACTACGTGTATCTCCCAAATTAGCAGATAAAGAACACATTTTAATAGCATTTAAGAATTTACGCCCTGCCTCTATACCGCCTTTAACTTCAAAAGCAACAATGTTTCCTCCGAGCTTCATTTGTTTTTTGGCTACTTCGTATTGCGGATGTGATTTTAAGAATGGGTACTTCACCCAATTCACTTGCGGATGTGCTTCCAAAAATTCGGCCACCTTTAATGCATTCTCACAATGTTTATCAACTCGTACGGAGAGTGTTTCTAAACTTTTTGACAAAACCCAAGCATTAAATGGTGATAATGCAGGCCCTGTGTTTCTGGAAAATAAGTAAATTTCCCTTATCAAATCCGAGCTCCCTACTGTTACGCCTCCTAACACACGTCCTTGTCCGTCAATTAATTTTGTAGCGGAATGGATTACCAAATGCGCTCCATATTTTATGGGCTGTTGCAAATACGGCGTTGCAAAGCAGTTATCGATTACTAAAATCAAACCATGCTTTTTGGCAATATTCCCTAACAATTCGAGGTCTATAATATCTACCGCAGGGTTTGTTGGTGATTCTGCGTACAAAATTTTTGTTTGCGGTGTAATTAAGCTTTCAATGGTATCGACTTCATCTACTTTAAAATAACTTGTGGTAATATTCCACTTAGGTAAATATTTTGTAAACAGGGTATGTGTTGAACCAAATACAGAGCGTGACGACACAATATGGTCGCCACTATTTAACAAGGCCGCAAATGTTGAAAACACAGCTGCCATTCCCGTTGCAAAAGCATAACCACTTTCGGCGCCTTCCATTTTACAAATTTTATCAACAAACTCAGATGTATTTGGGTTTGTAAATCGGCTATAGATATTACGTTCCTTTTCTTCCGAAAAAGAAGCACGCATATCTTCTGCATCTTCAAAAACAAAACTGGACGTTAAATATAACGGACTTGTATGTTCTAAAAATTCGGTACGCTCTAATTGTGTACGAATGGCTTCTGTTTCAAACTGTTTGTTCTTTTCGCTCATAATCCCTCTAATTAATATGTTTAGACAACCTTAAAATATCTCCAAAAACACCTCGCGCCGTTACTTCTGCTCCAGCACCGGCACCTTGAATGACAATAGGTTGTTCGCCATAGGATTCTGTAAATATTTCAAATATAGCATCAGAGCCCTTAACATGCCCCAAAGTACTATCTTCTGGTATAGATACAAGCTTCACCTCCAAATCACCTTTATCTCCTGATAAATCTCCTGAAAGATCACCTATATATCGCAGCACATGACCGGGTTTCTGATCTTCTTTTATCTTTTGGAATTCTTCGTCCAATACATCTAACTGTTTCAAAAACGACTCTACAGGAATACTTTGATATGCTTCTGGTATCAAATTCAAAACAGACACATCTTCAAATTCATTTTGTAAATCCAACTCTCTTGCTAAAATCAATAACTTTCTAGCCACATCATTACCCGAAAAATCTTCTCTTGGATCTGGTTCGGTAAAGCCTTTATCAATCGTTTCTTGAACAATCTCACTAAACGGTTTGTCTTGTACAGAGAAATTATTAAACAAATAACTTAAGGTTCCTGAAAAAACACCTCGAATTCTAGTGATGTTTTCTCCCGATTCATGTAATAATTTAATGGTATCGATTAAAGGCAAACCAGCCCCAACTGTCGTTTCGTATAAATACTGCTTATTATTCACCTTTAGTTGCGCTCTCAAATCGGTATAGAATGTATGCGAAATTGTATTAGCTATCTTGTTTGATGATACCAAATCGAAACCTGCTTCGGCTAAAGGAATATAATTTTCATGGAAATTCGGACTTGCTGTATTGTCCACTGCAATTAGGTTCTCTAAATGATGAGTATCGGCAAAATCGATAACATCCTGTACCGAACTTGATAAATTACTTGACGCTATGGCATCTTTCCAGTCTGTATTTACACCATCTTTGTCCAACAGCATTTTTCTAGAGTTCGCAATAGCAAACACATTAAGGTTAATTCCTTTGCGCGCTTCTATATCTTTACGTGATTTTAAAATTTGGTTGATCAAAGCACCTCCTACCAATCCATGACCAAAAATGGCAATATTTATCTTTTTAGAAATACCAAATATCTCGCCATGAATAACATTTAAGGCTTTATGAAGCTGCTCTTTTTTAACAACCAAACTTACATTTCTCCCCGTTACTGTATTGTTAAATAATAATGGTGTAATCTGGTTCTTAATAAGGGCATTGAATGGCTTATGGAATGAACTCAATTCAATACCAATAATAGAGATGACAGATACATCGTCTATGACCCCTATTTTATTAACATCCTGCGAGTAAAAATCTTTTTCAAATTCACGCTCTAATGCAATAACCGCCTGTGTGGCATCATCTGCATTCACAATTAAACCAATACCTCTTTCTGATGATCCTTGCGAAATGATACTAACGCTTATATTCTGATTTCCTAAAGCACCAAATATTCTGGCATCAACACCACTCTTTCCTAACAATCCGCGACCTTCTAAATTAAGTAATGCCACATTGTCTAAAACCGACAAAGAGGTTACTTCTTTAGAGCTTGGTTTGGATGTAATTAAAGTACCTTCATCATCCGAATTAAAAGTATTTAAAATACGTAAATTGATATTTTTCTCAACTAGTGGAATGATGGTCTTTGCATGCAATACAGTTGCACCAAAATTTGCTAATTCGTTGGCTTCGCTAAACGAAAGCTCCCTTATTTTTTGCGCATCGGCTACCAAATCTGGGTTGGCGGTATATATACCATTTACATGCGTATAGTTTTGTAACTCTTCGGCATCTAAGTAATTAGCCAATAAAGCGGCTGTATAATTACTGCCGTTTCTACCCAAAGTAGTCGTTTCGTCTTTTAAGTTAGAAGCAATAAAACCAGTAACTATATGAACCGTATCGGCTCCATTCTGTTTAAAATAGGCTTTGACATTATCTTTGGACAATTGTAATATAGGCTGCGCATTACCAAAAGCACCATCGGTTTTTATCAACTGTCTGGAATCTGTAGCCCGAGCCTTTACTTGTCTTTCGTTTAATAATCCAGACACCATTTTAACAGACATTAACTCTCCCTGTGCTAAAATTTCGTCTTTGGTCTTTTGGCTGCAATCACGTAATAAGCTAATGCCTTCAAATAGTTTATCTAAAATATCAAACTCTTTTGAAAAATCGACCGTTGGTAATGGGGCTTTCTGATAATTCTTAAAAGCTTCAAAATCTTCTTGATAAGACTCCCCTCTCACTGCCTTGTTCAAAATAGCCTCCAAATCATCTGTTGCAGATCCCCTTGCAGAAACCACCACAGTAATTTTTTCTCCTTCATTCACTTTATCTTCAATGATTGAAATAACTTTATTCAAGCCATCACCATTTGATAAAGATTTACCTCCAAACTTTAATACTTTCATTCTTTTCTTTTTAGAATCCGGCACAAAAATGCCTTCTATTATTTTTTCAACTTGCTCGTATTCCATTAAAAATGCATCATGTCCATGTACCGAATTTATTTCATTATACGTCACATTGGGATGCGTTAATGCCAACTGTTTATGGGTTTGCCTATTCTCTTCAGCTGTAAAAAACAAATCGGAATCTACTCCAACAATATGTATATTGGCTTTAATGGTTTCCAAAACATTAAAATCTTCTGCCCTGCCTTTTGTTACATCAATCGTTTTTAACAATTGATTCATTAACTTATAAGCCGATAGTTGAAACCTTTCTTGCAGTTTTTTTCCGTGATGGAGCAACCAGCTTTCAACATTAAAAATCTCCAAGTCTTCATTTTTTGAACGCTGAAAACGCTCTTTGAATGATTCCGGTGTACGGTAACATAGCATGGCATGCATTCTAGCATCATGCACAGGATTTTTAGAATTTAATAAAAACTGTTCCTGAATCTGACAGTTGGCAATTAGCCAGTCGGTAGACTTCCAGTCGGTTGCTACTGGAATAAGGTGCTCTGTAAGATCTGGTTTTAAAACAGCCATTTCCCAAGCGATACCACCTCCTAAAGAGCCGCCTATAACTGCAAACAGTTTTTCTATTTTTAAGGTTTCAAGCCCAATTAAAAACAATCTTGCAATGTCTCGGGCAACAAAATCCTTGTAATTGTCAATTACAAAACCATCAAAACCGTTACCCGGAATATTAAATGCCAAAACCGTATATAATTTGGTGTCGATTACTTTGTCATCACCTACCAAATCATTCCACCAACCATCATTCCCAGCTACGTTACTATTTCCAGTTAAAGCATGATTTACCAAAACAACAGGAGCCTCCCCCAAAGCCTTACCAAAAATTTGATAGCTGAGCTTTATCTTGGTATTGAGCACATTGCTTACAGTAGTATAGTCTTTAATAACGATATGTTCCAATGTCTTTTTCAAGAATACTCTCTTTTAAATTTTACTAAATGCTGCTTTTAAATCAGCCTTTAAATCTTCAATATTTTCAAGTCCCACAGACAATCTGATTAAGTCACCAGTAACGCCTGCCGATTCTTGTTCGGCTTCTGTCAATTGCTGATGTGTAGTACTCGCTGGATGGATAATCAGTGATTTTGTATCGCCAATATTAGCCAACAACGAAAAGATTTGAGTCTCATCGGCAATGGTTTTTGCTGCTTCAAAACCGCCTTTGGCTCCAAAAGTAACAATACCACTTTGACCCTCTGGCAAATATTTATCTGCCAAGTCTTTATATTCGCTTGATTCCAATCCCGGATAATTAACCCAAGCCACTTCATCTTGTGCGTCTAACCATTTAGCCAACTCTAAAGCATTTTCACTGTGCTTTTTTATTCTAATTGGCAATGTTTCTAAACCTTGAATGATATTGAAAGCATTATGCGGACTCAATGCACCTCCAAAATCCCGTAATCCTTCCAGTATTAATTTAAATGTATAGGCCGCCGCTCCTAAGGCTTCACTATATACTAAACCGTGATAACCAGCTGATGGTTCTGTAAACTCAGGAAACTTTCCGTTTGTCCAATCGAACGTTCCAGCATCGATAATAGCACCTCCCAATGAATTTCCTTGTCCGCCAATATACTTTGTTAAAGAATGGATCACAATATTTGCACCATGTTTAATAGGGTTTAGCAAGGCTGGAGTTGCCACCGTATTATCTACAATAAAAGGTATACCTGCTGCTTTTGAGTGTGCTGCAATAGCTTCTAAGTCTAACACATCTAATTTAGGGTTTCCTAAAGACTCTACAAAAAATGCTCTAGTATTATCTTGTATCGCTTCTTTAAAATTATCAGGATTATTAGCATCTACAAAAGTAGTTGTGATTCCCAATCGAGGCAAAGTCACTTTTAACAAGTTGTAAGTACCACCATACAAGCTACTTGAAGCAACAATATGATCGCCCGCTTTTAATAAAGTCAACAAACCTGTTGAAATGGCCGAGGTTCCCGAAGCAAATACTACTGCCCCAATACCACCTTCTATTGCAGCCAAACGCTCTTGCAAAATTTGGTTTGTTGGGTTATTGAGTCGTGTGTATATAAACCCTAACTCCTTTAATGAAAATAAATTTGCTGCATGATCGGTGTTGTTAAAAACATACGATGTTGTTTGGTAAATAGGAACAGCTCTTGTTCCTCCTGTTTGTGCTACGTCGTGCCCTGCGTGTAATGCCTCTGTGGCAATGCTTTGAATACTCATTTTTCTAATCTTTTTTGAATTAATAAATTAAACCAAAAGCCAAAATGCGTTATTACTAACGTACTTAATAGAAAAATGTTAAAAAGAAATCTTAAAACTACAGAAAGTAGTTTTATGGGTTATCTATCCGTAAAATCCTAAAAATAAGCTTAAGACGGGGTAGAATTTAGCACCTTCTTTAAGATCCTAAATTGATAACAGGACATCTAAAGGGTTGCTAAGGCTTCATAGGGTCTAATCCCTCCACCTTTCTTGATAACATTTCAATAAGTTCTTGAACTTTGTGAGTGCAAATATTCAGTTAGAAAAAGTTAAAAACCTAATTTTTTTGTAAAAATTTTACTTTCGAGCACTATTTTCGTGAAATTTATTTCTAATTATGAGATCTATAGGTCTGTTTTGAATTTTAGATTCTAGCCAAGAAATAATATCTAGGTATAAAAAGGCTCGGCTTTGATATGGATCTTCCTCGTATTCTTTCAACTTTTTATGCAGTTTAATAAACTCTCCTTTAACCTCATGAGGATAAATATCACCTAAGCCCCTTAAGAATTTGATAAACTCTTTCTGTACTTCGTACAGATCCTCCATTTTAATCAAAAACTTATACGTGCTTTTAATAAGCACATCCAAATTATAATCCAATCCAGCTTCATAATGCGCCACAAGGTTTAATATCCTGGAAAAACACAATAAATCTTCACGCATCTGCAACGATTTATTACTAATTATTTTGTCCAGATACATAATACACTTCTTATTCTCACCGGCTCCAAAATACATACTTGCTATTTTGTAATAAAACACCATGACATGATGCTCATCAATTCGGTCATTATAACGTTTTAAGCGCTCCAAGACTTCCTCCACCAAAGAAAGTCCTTCTTTAAAACTTCCTTCAATAAAATGTAAATTAAACTTGTTATTGTAGATATATAGAAACGCCAAACCTTTTAAGTTATCATCTACCGGAAACCATTTTTCATTAGTTATGCTTTCCAAACGCAAAAGCGTTGTTTTAAACTTACCATAATGACGTAGATAAAATAAAGCTTCCAATAAGTAGTGATTGCCTCTTAAAAAAAAGACAGGGTTTAAAACAATCATGTCTTTATTATCATAAAACAAATCCACCCACTTAGAGGCATATTTATAACATGACAAAAAATCTGAGGTTAAAAAACTATACCACAAATACGCTTTGTACAGCCATAGTTTTTCCCTAAACCCTAGCTTATTTATATCGTACTTTGGTAATCTGTCATTAAAATATTTGGTAACCCTTTTAAACTCCTTGTCATTTTTTATATAACCCGTTTTTAAAAACAAGCCATATAGTTGAAGCGATAAATTAGACAGCTTACTAGCCATTACGTTTTGCATACTGAGCTCTTTAGCTTGAACGGTTAGTTCATCTGCCCGGTTGCTTAAACTCCTAGTAATATATTGAGATTCTATAACCTTTTCCAACTCTACGATCTCATAAGCTATATTCTTTTCTTCGTTTGCTATAGCCAAGGCCTTTGCCTTATCAAGAATTTTTAAACTTTGCTTATACAAGCCCTTATGATATAGAATCGTGGCAAAATCTAATTGTTCCCTAATTTGAATTCTTGCATTTTGGTGAGACGGGTTCAGCCTTAAACTGATTAAGATTTGTTTGTACAAATGGGCCTTTAAATTAGATAGCTGCTGTTTCTTTACCACACCCCTTTTAAGGATCACCGACTCATCATAAACAGAAAGTTTATCTAAAATATTGAAAAGTGTTAGAAATTTGGAATCCTCATTAACCCCCAGTCTTCCCACATAAAGTTTAAATTGTCGCTTTTCCGATTTAGACAGCGACTTTACTAACACAAACAAATTATCTTTTTGTTCTTTTGTCATAGTTATAAAATTGTATTTAAAAACCTGATACACAGTGTTTTAGAATACAAATAAATATGTTAAACATCGTAAAAAGCACCTATTGAATTATCCTTTTAGGAAACCAAAATATACATTCGTAATACAATACGAAAATATATTTTAATAAATGTCTGATACTAACGTACAAATTTTTGATACAACACTTCGTGATGGTGAGCAGGTTCCAGGTTGCAAATTAAACACTGAACAAAAATTAATCATAGCAGAGCAACTTGACAATTTAGGTGTTGATATTATTGAAGCAGGCTTTCCTGTATCGAGTCCTGGTGACTTTAAATCGGTAGAAGCTATTTCTAAAATTGTTAAAAATGCAACAGTTTGTGGACTTACACGATCGGTTGAAAATGATATTAAAGTAGCTGCTGAAGCGTTAAAGCATGCT
Organism: Snuella sedimenti; assembly: GCF_016428595.1. Taxonomy (GTDB): domain Bacteria; phylum Bacteroidota; class Bacteroidia; order Flavobacteriales; family Flavobacteriaceae; genus Snuella; species Snuella sedimenti. The sequence goes on from NZ_JAELVQ010000001.1 coordinate 182,629, forward strand.
AAAACACCTCGTATTCACACTGGAATAGGGACTTCTGATTCTCATATAAAATATAAATTTAGATCCACTCGGGAGGATGTTCTTGAACGTGCCTACGCCGCTGTTAAATACGCAAAATCCTTTGTTGAAGATGTTGAATTTTATGCCGAAGATGCCGGAAGAACCGACAATGAATATTTAGCACGTGTATGTGAAACTGTAATTAAGGCCGGTGCTACCGTGCTTAATATTCCAGACACAACTGGATATTGTTTACCAAGCGAATACGGAGCAAAAATAAAATACTTAAAAGAGAATGTAAAAGGTATTGATAAAGCAATTTTATCATGCCACTGCCATAATGACCTTGGGTTAGCTACTGCAAACTCTATTGAAGGCGTTATTAATGGCGCTAGACAAATTGAGTGTACTATTAATGGTATTGGTGAACGTGCCGGCAACACTGCTTTAGAGGAAGTAGTAATGATCTTGAAACAGCATCCGTACTTGAATCTAGACACTAATATTAAAACCGAAATGCTTTATGGCATTAGTCAATTAGTATCCGATAGTATGGGTATTTACACCCAACCAAACAAGGCAATTGTTGGAGCTAATGCTTTTGCACATAGCTCGGGTATCCATCAAGATGGTGTTATAAAAAATCGTGAAACCTACGAGATTATTGACCCAAAAGATGTTGGCGTTACAGAGTCTGCTATAGTATTAACCGCCAGAAGCGGAAGGGCAGCTCTAGCCTACAGAGCTAAAAATATTGGTTATGAATTAACAAAGCTACAATTGGATGTTATCTATCAAAGCTTTTTAGAATTTGCCGATAAGAAAAAGGAAATTGATGATAACGACATTCATCAAATTATAGAAAACAGTAAAATATACAAAGAGATCAACTCTTAACGATAACAGTTAATAAATACATGAAATTAAATATCGCCGTTTTACCAGGAGATGGTATTGGACCAGAAGTAACAGCCGAAGCCGTTAAGGTTTTAAAGGCTATTGCTATGGAATTTAATCATGTATTTACATTTGATTACGGCCTTATTGGCGCCAGTGCTATTGACAAAGATGGTATTCCTTTGCCTGATACCTCACTAGAACTTTGCAAAAAAGCTGATGCCATATTGTTTGGTGCTATAGGAGAACCAAAATACGATAATGATCCTTATGCTAAAATAAGGCCAGAACAAGGTCTTTTAAAATTACGTAAAGAACTCGACTTATTTACCAATATAAGACCTGTTATCGCTTATGAAGACCTGTTAAACAATTCACCTCTCAAGCGAAAGTATATTAAAGATGTTAACATTTGTATTTATCGTGAGTTAACGGGAGGTATTTATTTTGGTGATAAAAAAGTAAGTGAAGATGGCAATAATGCATCGGATATATGTGAATATTCTAGGTTTGAAATAGAACGTATTGCCCATATGGCATTTAAAGCTGCTCAATCCAGAAAACAAAAACTAACCTTAATAGACAAAGCAAACGTACTTGAAAGTTCTAGGCTTTGGCGAAAAGTAGTTAAGGAACTTGCATCTCAATATCCCGATGTGACTCTAGACTTTTTGTTTATTGACAATGCTGCTATGCAAGTTATTACCAATCCTAAACAATTTGATGTTATCTTAACCGAAAACATGTTTGGTGATATCATTTCGGAAGAAGCTAGTGTTATTGTGGGATCTATTGGCTTGTTGGCATCGGCCTCAATAGGAGACACACATGCTATGTTCGAACCCATTCACGGCACGTATACCACGGCTCGCAATAAAGGAATTGCCAATCCGATTGCTGCTATTCTATCTGCCGCCATGCTTTTAGATCACTTTGGCCTATACGATGAAGCATCATTGGTTAGAGAAGGTGTAGATAAAGCATTAAAGCTTCATATTACAACACCAGATCTAAACACCAAGTACGATAATATTAGTACCAGTAAAGTTGGAGATTTTATTGAAGACTTTATCAATAACCCGGACGAAACAAATTTAAATTTTACAAACATACATTTAGGGCAGTCCACTATAATTTAATTATTTGAGTTAGTCACCAAAATTAAAATTTTTGGAGTCCTTAAAAGCGTATTCGAAAGAGTACGCTTTTTTAATTACAGTATTTCACCTCGTATAAAATCTTATTTTGCCGATAGTATTCACATAAGTAATGCTCGGTTGGCCAAAATTCAAACTTTTATTCATATCTTTTTGTCAAAAATTTGTAAAAACAAAATCCACCCTTAAAAACCAATAAATCAGTTTAAAACAAAAAATGACGCCTCTATTAAAATCATTTAAAAAAGACATTCCTCCTTTATTTTTTTTTAGGAACAGGGTTTTACTAGTGGCTTTTGTTTTTTTATATGCGCTCTTTTTTATTAATATCTATGAGCCTTTTAACATTAACGAATGGGGACAGGAGTATTATTGGAACTTCACCTTAGTTGGCTGTGGCATCCTTCTAATAACACAATTTATCTTCCATTTTGTATTTAAGTCATATAGAACCAACCTTTATAGCGTATTACTATACTGCATCTTTGAAGTTTCCATAATAGCCCTGATCTTTTTTTTATTAGAAAATGCGCCTTTAAACACTTTCAATGAAAAGCTACAAGAGTACTTTCTTACTTTAAGATATACCAGTCTTGTAATTATGGTTCCTTATCTACTATTTTTATGGTACATACAACTTAGGGTAAAAATTTCCGGTCTAAAAAAAATTGAAGAAACCGTAAAAGTCAACGCCAACAAACTCATAACGATAAGCGAGGAAAATGGAAAAGTTTTACTTGCCATTAAACCTAAGCACTTGGTCTATGTTAAGTCAGCAGGGAATTATCTAGAGTTATTTTACCTTAAAGGCGATAAATTGGCAAAAGAACTAATTAGAGGTAGTGTAAAAAGATTTGAGGAAACGATAGATGATGATTCCATTATCCGCATACACAGATCTTATCTTGTTAATTTACAACACCTCGTTTCATATAAAAAAACAAGAAAAGGATACGCTCTTACAGTTCAACATGTACCTGACGAAATTATCCCCATTTCCTCTTCTTACAAACAAGCTTTTGAAGACGCCCTTAAAAACAAGGACACCCATTAGTACCAATTAAGGGCAATTTCATCACAAACCCTTGAAAATAGCCTTGTTAAAAATAACAAGCTCATTAATTTCCCAACAGTTGTTTATACAAACAAATAGGTAGTCAATCTTTTTAATAGCTACCATTTTAATAAATCCAAACAGTTAATGAGCAAAAAAAGCACGATTCTAAAATGGGTTATTCCCGTAATTTTAATGAGCACTTTATTAATTATTCTTGTTGCTGCCATTAAAGTTCCACATACCCAATACGTACCCCAACTAAACTGTGATTGCCCCCCAGGATTTAAACTAAATGACAAAAACGAGTGCATCGCCCAAAACTTATATATGGCCTATAGCACCAATAACGACCCCGGTGTTGGTGGATTAAAAACTGCGCTTCCTAAAGTTCGTGACGGCTTTTCTCCCCAACAAATCGACTTGGGGCGCTATCTCTTTTTTGATCCGATCCTATCTGGCGATGGTACAATTTCTTGCGCTTCTTGTCACGATCCGAAAAAAGGATTTAGTGATGGCTTGGCAACCAGTATTGGATTTAAAGGGCATCAATTAAAACGCTCTGCACCATCTCTTTGGAACGTAGCTTATTTTAAATTATTCTTTTGGGACGGACGCGCAAACTCTTTAGAAGAACAAATGCAAGGCCCCTTGTTTTCCAAAGAAGAAATGGGAAACACACCGGAAAAACTATTAAAAACAATTAACAGTTTAAATAATTATAAACATCTTTTCGCAGAAGCCTTTCCAAATAAAGTAAAAGAAGCTCCAATTAGCTTAAATGACATATATACTGCAATAACAGCCTTTGAGGCATCACTAATATCTCTAAACAGTAAATATGACCGGTATGCCCACGGTTACCACCAAGCCCTAAACAAACAAGAAATAGAGGGCATGAACATTTTTAGATCGTTTGTCGCCCGCTGTGCAGAATGCCATACCCCACCTTTATTTACCAATCAGCAAATAGCTGTTTTAGGAACTCCAGAACCCAATGGCCTAGCATTAGACCCAGGCGCCGAAATTCCATTTAACGATAGCACCTTACGGGGTGGGTTTAAAGTACCTAGCCTAAGAAACATAGAAAAAACCGCACCGTACATGCACTCAGGAAACTTTGCTACACTTAAAGAAACCGTTCAGTTTTATACCGACGGACGTGGACATGCGGTTCCAAAAGATGAAAATCTAAGGATCCATTGGCATATTTGGGAACCTAAACTAACAGATTACGAACTGGACAGGCTGGTAGATTTTTTAAAAACCCTAACCGACGAATCCTTTATGCCTAAAGTTCCAAAAGTACTTCCATCAAACCAAGCAGCTTTTATTAATAACCAAAATCAAGAATCAATAAAATGAAATTAGACAGTGGTGGTTCACTAAACTAGCTACCATACTCATAATACTTATTCTTTAATAAACACTAAAAAAAACGTACATGAAAACAAAATCTCGCCTTTTAAAAATCGTTGGATACCTCGTTTTATTTGCCATTGGCGTACTATTTGGAAAAACGCTCCTTAAGCCCCAACCAGCAGACACAGTACCTATGCCTACAACTATGAAATATCGCAGCGTGGGTGCAACAAATGACTCCTTGACTGTTACAGACCAAAACACCTTTAGTGGCAACATTATTCAGATTAAAGATGGGGAATCCATTCAAGAAGCTGTTTTAAAAGCAAATCCAGGGGATTTATTGCGAGTATATCCCGGCACCTATTCGGAAACTGTATACATTGACAAAGACAACATTAGTATTCAAGGGGTTATTATAGATGGTGTTTGGCCAACATTAGACGGCAAAAAAGCCTTGAATGATGCTATTTTATATTCAGGCAACGGTATTACTGTTGAAAACTTAAAAATTATTGAGTACAAAGGGAATGGTATCATGGGACAGGCCGGAAACAATTTTATTATTCGAAACAATTGGATTGTTGATACCGGTGTGTATGGCATTTTTCCTCAATATGGTAAAAATGGCCTCATTAGCCACAATATTTTAACAGAAATTGAAGATGCTGCCATCTATGTTGGTATGTGCGACAACGTAGATGTAAAATTCAATGAAGTATATGGTAATGTTGCCGGCATTGAAATTGAGAACTCCAGACATTGTCTGGTTGAAAGCAATCTGGCTTATAACAATACAGGAGGCATCCTAGCCTTTCTTACTCCCGGACTTCCCATAAAAACAGTATTTGATGTAATCATTAGAAACAACTTTATTAGCGGCAACAACCACGAAAACTTTGGCGCACCAGGATCAATCGTTTCTGGTATCCCCCCAGGAACAGGCATATTGGTTATGGCTGCCGATGACGTTATTATTGAAGACAATATTATTTCTAATAACGACAATGCAGGCATCACTATAGTAGACCTTCCAACTGGTGCTCCTACTGCTAACGACCCCAATTCTGAACCCAACCCAGATAGAGTTGTCATCTTAGACAATTTTATGATCGAAAATGGCAATAACCCTGTTGGCGATATTAAGGCTTTAATGCTTTCTCAACTTAAAACCAAAGGCCCAGATATTCTCGCCATGGGAGGAGGTGTAGGCAGTACAATTCGGGATAAAAACCGTTATCGCACATTTGGATTGGAGCACTATGGCCCCGCCCAAATTACAGACACAAAAGACGTCACAACACTTATGTTCGATAAGCCCGTAGCCCCCAGATCTGTTTCCAAAGAAGAATTAGGAGAGCTTACTTATTATGGCGTTTGTGCTGGCTGCCATGCTTTTGACACACGTCTCATTGGCGTTCCAACAAAACTCATTCAAGCAATATATAAAGACAATCCCCAAGGTATTGTAGACTATATAAACGCCCCTAGAAATCTGAGAGACGATTATCCAGAAATGCCCCCACAGAATTACTTATCCGACGAAGCTAAAATAGCTGTAGCAGAGTACATCCTTTCCCTTAAAAATTAGGAATAAGCATCATAAAAACACTAGAGAAACTAATAATTAACCAAACTAAAAAGTACAACCGTATGAATAAACTCTTAACACTATGGGCTTTAATCACCTTATCGGTTACAGCCTCGGCTCAAAAAACGATCACTGGTCAGGTGTTGGAAAAAGACACCAACGAGCCTCTTTTAGGGGTTAGTGTACTCATAAAAGGAACGAACAAAGGAACCTCATCCGATTTTGACGGTGGTTTTAAACTCCAAAATGTTAACAAAGGAGAGGTCATGGTTTTCTCCTATATAGGATACACAACCTACGAAATTACCATAAATGAGCAAGATGAGCTCGTCGTTTATCTTGAACCCGGAACGGAAATCATCGACGAGGTGGTGATTACCGCACTAGACATACAAAGAGATAAAGCATCACTAGGATATTCTGTAGATCAATTACAGCCCGCTGAGTTTGCTATAGCACAGGAAAATAATATAATGAACTCACTCTCTGGTAAGGTATCAGGACTACAAATTACACAAGGTAACACAGGAGTAGACGGTTCGTCTCGCATTTTATTAAGAGGCGTTACAACGATAAACGGAAACAACAGACCGCTTATTGTTATCGACGGTATACCCGTTTCCAATGCCAGTAGTAGTGGAAACCCTAACGGAGGCAGAGATAGTGGAGATGCCCTTTCTGATATTAACCCAGATGATGTGGCCTCCGTAACTGTTTTAAAAGGTGCCGGTGCCGCCGCCGCCTATGGTTCCTTAGGCATGCACGGGGTAATACTTGTTACCACTAAGTCGGGTGTTAGCAAACGTGGTATAGGTGTTACGGTAACATCTTCATTTAACATTACCGAAATAGCGCTAACGCCAAGGCTTCAAAACGAATACGGTATGGGTGCCTTTGATGCTTTCTCTCCAGTTGGCAGCGACGGAAGGCCAAATTTAGACTACCCAGGCTCATGGAGCTATGGCCCTAAAATGGAAGGTCAGACCTATACCAATTGGCTGGGACAAACGGACACCTATTCCCCAAGGGGAAATCCTTATAAAGAATTTTACCAAAAAGGATATTCCCTAACCAATGGCGTTTCTTTTGAAGGCACTACAGACAAAAGTGCTTTTAGGCTTTCCATTACCAACCAAAATACACAAGGTATTATCCCTAATAATACACTTAAAAAAAATACGGTGAATTTTCGAGCATCATCAAACCTAACCGAAAAATTAAAGATTGATGGTAAAGTAACCTACATCAAGTCCCATGTAAAAAACAGACCTGAATTGGGGGAAGGCGCTTCCAATACAGCCTTACAACTTTCTTTAATGCCAAGGGATGTACGCCTTTCCGATGCTAAAAACAATACTGTAGACGCTAATGGAAATGAAATTAAATGGAATCTAGACAATACCTTTAACAATCCATATTGGGCATTAAACAATGTTTTCAATGAAGACCACCGGGATCGCTTTCAAAGTGCATTTTCTGCAAAACTGGATATTTCAGACGCTTTCTATATTACGGGTAAAACCGGTTTAAATTATGTCGTAACAGAAGGGACCGAACATGCCGCTAGAGGAGGACAAGCAAATTATAATGGTTTAGGAGGCTACAGCACCAACACCAGTAAGAGCAGCTCTTGGAACTCCGATATACTAGCTACCTATACAACCAACTTTTTAGGGTTTAATGCTACAGCAAGTGTTGGAGCTAATTACAGATCCGATTCAGGTAAATCCATAGGCGTGTCAGGAAGGGATGAAAAAGTTCCGAATTTTTATAGAATCTCCAACTACGCGGTTGTAAGTGACTCCGATTATTTTTGGGAAAAGACCATGTATTCCTTTTATGGCCTTGGACAAATTAGTTATGGTGGCTACTTATATCTGGATGCCACAATACGTAACGATAACTCGTCCGCTTTGCCGGCAGCCAATGATTCCTATTGGTATCATTCAGAAAATTTAAGCTTCCTTTTTTCAAAATTCTTCGGTTTAACTTCCAATATGTTTAACAAAGGAAAAATAAGGGCATCCTATGCTAAGGTAGGTAACGACACCAGTCCATACAGAACACAATCGTCTTACAGCATAGATCAAACCAGAACTTTGGATTATACGGTAGCCTCAATTCCCGGATCAATCCCAAATCCTAATTTACGCCCAGAGGTTTCTCATTCCTGGGAACTAGGTACAGAGTTGGGTTTCTTTAAAAACAGAATTCACTTGGACTTCACGTATTATGAAACATTAACCGAAGATCAAATCATGTCAATTCCCATCTCTGGAACTACTGGATTCGGTTCTTATACAACAAACGCTGGAGCTATAAAAAACAAGGGATATGAGGCGCAATTAAACATCATTCCTATTGAAACTGAAAACTTTAGTTGGGACATGGGCGTTTCAATTACCAAAAGCAATTCCATTGTAAAAAGCATTGATGAATCTGTAGAAGCCATTACCTTAAACTCCCTAATGGCTGTATCGGTAGAAGCCAGACCAGGGGAAGAATTTGGTTCCATCTATGGACTGGATTATTTAAGAGATAATTTTGGAAGAAAATTAATTACAAATGCCGGACTGGCCCAACCAGGCGAACGCATTAAGTTAGGCTCTATTAATCCCGACTATTATGGCGGAATCAGTAATAACTTTAAATACAAAAACTTCTCATTAAGAACGCTGGTAAGTTATCAAAAAGGTGGTGAGTTCTTTTCCTGGGGACGTGGTTACAGACAAATGTTTGGTACAGATGCCACCTCATTAATTGGTCGTGTAGATGGTATAGTTGAAGACGGAATCAACGAACACACCGGTTTTGAAAACACAGTGGCTATTAATCCACTATTAAAAAATTATACAAACAATTTTGTTAGCAACATTAGAACCGATTTGATTTTTGATGCATCAAATGTAAGAATGAAAGAAATTGCATTAACCTACAATATACCCAAAAAAGCACTGGGAAATTCAGGCATTCAAGGCGTTAGTATATCAGCCACAGGCAGAAATTTGTTTTTCATCTATAATGCCGCTGAAGACATTGATCCCGAAGCCAGTAATGGTAGCAGTCCAACCGCAACGGCTTTAGAACATGCCTCCCTACCCTCCACCAGAACCTACGGCATAAACGTAAACATCAACTTTTAAAACTTAAGTCAATGAAAAGAATACAAACCATATCCTATAAATTATTGATTGTTTTACTAGTTGGAACGGTAATAACCTCGTGTGATAATATTTTAGAAGATGTAAGACAAGACCCTAACAATGTGACCAGTATTGATGATGCCCCCTTATTTGCCACTGCTGTTAGAAGTTTATTTAATGGCACCCTAGATGAAGGGTCGTATCGATTTGCAGGGCAACATGCCCATTATTATGTTGCTGGAAGCACCGCCAGACTACCGGATCAATATACCGATGGTTTTGATGGCGCTTACAACGGTATTTACAACAGTATGTACAGTGGCGTAATTAAACATATTGAAGAAGTATTATATATTACCTCGCAGCCAGAAACCGAAAACCCTGTTCGTTATGCTATGGCCAATATTATTGGGGTCATGGGGTATGCACGTATAACCGATGGTTTTGGAGAGATTCCTTATACTGAAGGTGGCAAAGGAAAAACAGGTGATATTCTTACACCAAAATACGATACCCAGGAATTTATTTATAACGATTTAATCCAACGTTTAACGGCAAGCATTAATGTTTTAACAAATGCCAATCCTGCAATGGGCTATCCAAAGTCAGATCCCATTTTTAGCAACGATCTATCCAAATGGATACGATTGGCAAACTCGGTAAAACTCCGATTAGGGATGCGATTAAGATATGTTGACAACAATTTATCCAGACAAGTGGTAAGCCAATGTTTAACCGCTCCTTTAATGGAAGACAATAGTCATAATGCTTCTATGATTGAGACCGAAGGAGATGGCAACGCATGGTATAATAGACGCATTGGCTATCCGTCAATTAAAATGTCCACCATGTTAGTCGATCAACTAAAAAATACGTCAGACCCCAGACTTTCGATTTTTGTTGCCCAAGATGCTAACGGTAATTATACCGGACAAACCAACGGGCTAAATGATGAAGCTTTCGGCAAATCCGATCTGGCAAGTAAATCTGATATGGGACTAGCGCTTTCTTCTCAAGACAGCAAACTTTATGTAATGACCGCTTCAGAAGTTTACTTCTTAAAGGCTGAAGCAGCCCTTATTTACAATACCGATCCCACAGAAGCCAATGACCTTTACAGAAAGGGAATTGAAACGTCGTTTAAACAATGGGATATTGATTCAGGCTCTATAACAACTTTCCTATCAAGTTCCACTGGAACACTATCGGGAAGCACAACCGAACAGGAATCACAAATTGGCACCCAAATGTGGCTGGCCTTAACACCTAACTATTACGAAGGCTGGTGCAACATTAGAAGAACAGGGTATCCCGTTATTGCCGAAAGAACCGATAGCGATCTGGAACGTGGCGTTACTAATGGCATTATGCCATCCCGTTTCTTGTATAGTTCTTTTGAATTAAGCACCAACGGCACAAATGTTTCTGAAGCCATTAGCAGACAAGGTGCAAACAAGATTGACACACCTGTTTGGTGGGATAAAAACTAAAACCGACAAAAATGATAAACCATATAATTATGAAACCATTTAAAATATTCTTCATTTTAATTGTATCGCTAACATGTATTCAATGCGACAGTAACGATGAAGCACCTCTGTTTCCTATTGCCGACTTTCAGTTTCTAGTAGAGGGGGCATTAGTTACATTCAATGGAACAGTTTCTAGCGACACACAATCATATACATGGGATTTTGGTGATGGAAACACAAGTACCGAAGAGGATCCCGTATATGCTTATGCCGCGGCTGGTGAGTATGAAGTTAGCTTAACGGCCACAAGTCCGAATGGCACTTTTATAGAAACCAAAACAGTTGCCATTTTACCATCTTTTGAAATCTTGCTAACAGGTGGGCCTGCCAAACCAGAAGGCAAATCGTGGCACCTTAAAGCTGCTTACACTGCTGGTCTTGAAGGTGCCAGTGGGGTGGAAAATTCGTTAAGCATCTTCCAGCCTTCTATTGACAATTTATTAAATGCTGTCGGCTTAGAGAAATCATACCAAGACACATTTACCTTTGTTCACGATGGTAGTTACAAAATCGATAATGTAGACGGCAATAGTTTAATGGCTCTAGTGTATGCCAATTTTGAAAGACAAGCTGATATCAGGGAAGTTTCTTGGGATCCAGGTCTGGTACCTCTGGCCAATGTTATGTATACGCCTGCAACAGATGCCACATGGAGTATTAGTGACGACGATTTTTCGGTTACAGCAACAGACCCGACCACAGGTGCTCCTTATCAAGCAGATTTTAGTGGTAAAAGGCGACTTATTACTGGCGATTATTTTGGGTTTAAGGATGCCAATGGGTTTGTTATAATTAAAGACATTACAGAAACGACTATGAATGTCGCTATATCTATTGGCGCAGTACAACACCCAGACTTGTATGCATTCCCTACTTTAATGTTTCACCTCTCTTTTGAAGCGCTATAATATGGTTATTTTACAGTATTTTAGTAGTGAGGCAGCTTAGGTATTTAAAATAGCATTAACCAGATAACGCGTATTACAATTATGGAGTTATTACAGAAACAACGTGATTTTTTTCAAACACAAAGAAGCAAGCAAATAACCTACAGGAAAGAAGCCTTAAAAAGGTTGCAACATGAGATTATTGCGCGCGAGGATCTGATATGCGATGCTATTTATGCCGATTTTAAGAAACCGCGATTTGAGACCATTTTTGCCGAAACACAATTTGTATTGGCTGAATTAAAAACAACTATAAAGCATTTAAGTACTTGGGCAAAACCTAAACGCGTGAGGCCATCCTTGGTCAATTTCCCATCATCGGATTGGATTCATAAAGAACCTTACGGCAATGTTTTAATTATAGCGCCTTGGAATTACCCTTTCCAATTGGCAATAGCGCCTTTAATAGGTGCCGTTGCAGCAGGCAATACGGTAGTTTTAAAACCATCGGAATTAACACCAAACACCTCTAAAATTATTTCAGAAATCATAGAAACAGCCTTTGCTCCCGAGCATGTATCGGTTGTTGAAGGAGGTGTTGAAGTATCGAAAGCGCTACTTTCTCAAAAATGGGACTACATCTTTTTTACGGGCAGCACCCGAGTAGGTCGGATTGTTTATGAAAGTGCTGCTAAACATCTAACACCCGTAACACTCGAATTGGGAGGGAAAAACCCTTGTATCGTAGATGAAACAGCTTCTTTAGATCTTGCCGCTAAACGAATTATATGGGGTAAATTTTTAAATGCCGGTCAAACTTGTATCGCCCCCGACTATATTCTAGTACATCAAACCATAAAAGAAGAGTTGGTAGAAGCCCTAAAGAAACACATTGAGATCTGTTATGGCACAGACATTGAGGCTTCTCCCTACTTTTCGCGTACTGTCAGTGCCACCCATTTTAACCAATTAATAGCACTTTTAGAAGGCCAAGAGATTCTTTTTGGAGGCCGTAGTAATCCCGAGGACAATTTTATAGAACCCACCCTTGTTAACGAACCGGCTATGGATAGCCCTCTTATGAAAGGTGAGATCTTTGGCCCAATACTCCCTGTCATCTCTTATAAAAACGACACAGACATCGCCAAGGTAATTGACGCTTATGGCAAACCTTTGGCAACTTATGTGTTTTCCAACAAAAAAGCCTTTCAGAATAAAATCATAGACACTTACAGCTTTGGTGGTGGCGCTATAAATGACACCTTAATACAAATTGGAAATAAAAGGTTACCCTTTGGAGGCGTTGGACAAAGTGGTTTGGGTGCTTATCACGGAAAATTGTCTTTCAATCTCTTTTCGCATCATAAAGCCATTATTAAGAAAGCGAACTGGCTGGACATACCGTTACGTTATGCGCCTTACAATTTACCTTTGCACTTAGCTAAGAAAATAAAACATTTTTTTTAAAGAGCACAAAAAAGGTGCTTTTATTGGTAATTTCAAAGTTTAAACGCCTTTCTTACAAACCAATTAATATAGATAATTCAATATAGCTTTAACGTGAATAATGGATAAGGAATTTATGTCAGTTTGAGTGCCAAATCTGTGATTTGGTGTATCGAAAACAAATAAATTTTCCACTAAAAACACTTCTCGATAGCTCTACTGAGCGAAGTCGAAGTACTAAATTCTTCCAGAATTTCACTCCTTTAGATTTGATTAGTATAAATGATTATATTAAAAACGGAGTCTATTTGTTTTGAAACAAAATCAGTGTTTTTGAAAATCTTTAAAAAACTGACAGTTTAAAACACTGTTATGACAACAGTTATAATGCCTATATAAGGTTTTTACGCGACAAAACTTTAAAAAATCAGGGAATGTATTCATCAACCAATCTGACCATTAAATCATTTAATTTTTCAACTTCAAATTCTCCAATAGTAGGCTCCAAATGGGGATTGCCCACTCCACTATCATCAGTTATAAAAACATAGGTTCCATTGGTCAAAATTGCAAAAGAACGCATTAAATACTCTGTTGCCTTATCTATACCTGAAGCCGTAATTGGTATTATTTTAATACCCTTTTCTGCTGCCTTAATCAAATTCAATTCTATACTTGAAATAGCTTCTTGGGTGTAATGCGGCGGAGCGTCTAACAATAGAAACATGATACGGGCTGAAGCATTATCGTTCCACGAACTTTGCGAAATAGCAACATCAAGGGCAGAATGCACAGCCTCGGGAAAATCACCACCGCCTTTGGCAGACTGGTCTGATATAAAAGAAATCAAACTTGCTTCATCGGCTTTAAAACCAAAAGGGCGGGTTACATACTCATCACCTTCGTCTCTATAAAACACAGACCCAAAACGCATTTCTAACAATGGATTCAATTCCTTTATACGTCTAATTACATTGTTTAATTCTACTTTTAAATAATCAATTTCATCACCCATCGAACCAGTTGCATCCACAGCAATGTAAATATCAATTATTTTTTTGTTGACTATATTATTGTTTAGGGATACTTTGTTGACACCTGCTTCATACGCTAATACATTTGCAACAATACTTTCGGTTTCTCCAAATTCAACACGGGCAGATACCTTATTAAGTCCCATATCTGACCACAATGTAGCTTTGCCTTTATTATCTGTTTTGGTTTTCCAAATTTCTACGCCTCCAGACAGAAGAGTTATTTCTGCATTTGCAACTAATGATTCGTTACTATCGGTTACAAGAAAGCTGTATCTTTTTATTTTTTTAAGCTTCCATCGATTAACATCTTCATAATAGTCTTTATTACTCAACAAATCATTCCAGAAATCCCAATTATTAAGATCGTTCCATTCTCCCGCTGTTAAAACACCTGGCTCGATTTGATCGTTTGGAATGCCATCTCCCCAACTGCCACCTCCTCCACTTAGAACTTCAGAAGATAAACTTAAAGCCGTTTCATAGAAATCAGAATTTGTTTGCGTCGATTCCGGTTCAGTTACCTCCTCAAACAAACTTGTTTTGCCATTAGCTGTTGAGTTTCCTATTAAGCCATCGTCTTTTGAGCAGCCATAAATGATCACTATAATTGCTATTAAGGCAAATCTTACTAGTCCATTTAAACCTATCATAATAATGTGTTTTCATTATAGATGGAAAAAAGCAAAAAGGTTGCGTCCTGAAGTGAAAATTGACAATAAAATAAGTGATTACAAATTTTAATATCAAACCCCAAAAGAATTCAACTTATACAAAACTCAAAAGTTACTCAGGAAACTTATTTCTTATTTTATCTAAACACAAATTATGGATACTCCCTTCATGGGTATGGTGTTTTGACATATCCGGAACATAAGTACCATCTTGCACCTGCCCGCCAATTTTTTGATAGGCTTCTCTAAACGTCTGCCCTTCCATTACAAGCGTGTTGATGTTATCTACTGTGAATAAATACTTATATAAATCACTATTAATATCCACATCTTTAACGATAACCTGTTGGATAGAATAATTAAAAATATCTAAAATATCCTTGATCTCTTCGAAAGCAGCAATCATGTTTTCTTTTAATAGCTGATAATCCCTGTGATAACCACTCGGTAAATTATTAGTTATGAGAACCATTTCACTTTGTAGAGCCTGTATCTTATTACACTTGCCACGAATCAACTCGAATACATCCGGATTCTTTTTATGCGGCATAATACTACTACCTGTTGTTAACTCGTCTGGGAAAGAGACAAATCCAAAATTCTGACTCATATACAAACAAATATCCATTGCAAAGCGTGCCATTGTATTTGCCAAACTACCTAATGCTGCTGAGATCGTACGCTCATTTTTACCGCGTCCCATTTGTGCTGCCACGACGTTGTACTTCAATGTTGAAAAGGCCATCTCCTGTGTAGTAAACTCTCGGTCTATTGGAAACGAACTTCCGTAGCCAGCTGCAGAACCAAGCGGATTTTGATCTACGGTTTTAATGGCTGCATCTAACAAGAATACATCATCAATCATCAGTTCGGCATAAGCCGAAAACCATAATCCGAAAGATGAAGGCATCGCCACCTGCAAATGAGTATAACCAGGTAAGACCTTGTCTTTATAGGTTTCGGCTTGCTCAAGAAGCGTATCAAAAAGTGCTTTTGTTTTTTCTCTAACAATGTTTAAATTCTCTTTGTAATACAAATGACAGGCTACCAAAACCTGATCGTTTCTAGAACGCGCCGTATGTATCTTTTTACCAACATCGCCCAAAGTAGCTGTTAGATCGTATTCTATTTTAGAATGTACGTCTTCAAACTGCGCATCGATAACAAATTCGCCTGATTTAATTTCATTTTCCAAAACCTGCAAACCTCCCAGCAATTGTTCTAATTCAATTGTGGTGAGTATTCCTATTTTATGCAACATCTTTGCATGTGCCTTGGAAGCAATTACATCATACTTAGCGATATGAATATCTATTTCCCTATCGTTACCTACGGTAAATTGCTCTATTTTTTTATCGATTGATATGCCTTTGTCCCAGAGTTTCATTGTCTATATGTTTATTCGTTTATGTGTTGATTTGTTTAATTGCTTAATAAAAAAACTACTTAACAATTACACGATTCAACAATTCTACGTAAATATTTATTCCTTCTTCAATTTCATTAAGATAAATAAATTCATCTGCCGAATGCGAGCGCGTACTATCACCAGGCCCCAATTTTAATGATGGACATGTTAGTACCGCCTGATCGGATAACGTTGGTGATCCGTACGTCGTTCTTCCCATGGCCACACCAGCTTTAACCAAATCGTGATCCATTGGAATGGACGATGAATTTAAACGTAAACTTCGTGGTGTGATACTAGTACACGGTGATTGTGTTTGCAATATCTCTGCAATTTCAGCATTGGTATAGGCATCATTTACACGTACATCGATCACCAAATCTACATGCCCCGGCACTACGTTATGTTGCGAACCCGCATTAATTTGTGTTACGGTTAACTTTACATCGCCTAAAGCCTCAGATCCTTTTTTAAACTTAAAATCTTTAAACCACTGCAAGACATCAATCGCTTTGTAAATGGCATTATTATCGTTTGGATGGGCGGCATGACTTGGTGTTCCTGCAACAACAGCATCAAAAACTACCAAGCCTTTTTCGGCTACTGCTAAATTCATCAAGGTTGGCTCTCCAACAATGGCTACATCAACTTTAGGAATGATGGGCAGCATACTGTTCAAGCCATTTGGCCCGCTGCTTTCCTCTTCTGCTGAAGCAACAATAACCAAATTGTACTTTAAATCTTTATGGTTGTAAAAATAAGTAAACGTCGCTATTAAAGACACCAAGCATCCACCTGCATCGTTGCTTCCCAATCCAAATAATTTACCATCTTCAACAATCGCTTTAAACGGATCTTTTGTGTAAGCACTATTTGGTTTAACGGTATCGTGATGCGAGTTTAACAGTAAAGTTGGTTTACTTGCATCGAAATACTTGTTAACAGCCCAAACATTATTTTGTGTGCGTTTATAGTCGATATTGTAACGCTTAAACCAAGCCTCAATATGCAATGCCGTTTGGTCTTCTTCCGAAGAAAAAGACTGTGTTTCTATTAATTGTTTTAATAGCGCAATCGCATCGCTTGTCAATTCTTGTTGCGTCATATTATAAGGTTATGGTTGTAAAACTATCATTTTCTTGGGTCAACATGGACGTATTCCCCATATTTATACTTTTTACGCCATTATTTAATGCGTCGAAACAATTTTCTAATTTTGGCAACATGCCATCGGCAATAATACCTTGCTCCAACAACTCTCCATATCGTTTAGTATCGATGTGTTTAATGACCGAGTTTTTATCGTTTATGTCTTCTAAAACACCATTGAGTTCGAAACAATAGTAAATAGACGTTTCATACAGGTTACTCATACCAACTGCTATTTGCGAGGTAATAGTATCTGCATTTGTGTTTAAAAGCTGGCCGTGACCATCATGGGTAATCGCACAAAAAACGGGCGTAAAATCGGCTTCAATCAATTTGTTAACCGACTTATATGCCACACGTTTTACATCACCTACAAATCCGAAATCGACTTCTTTTACAGGACGTTTATCAGAAGTGATGCTATTCGCATCGGCTCCAGTTAATCCAATGGCATCTACATTTAAGGCTTGGAGCTGTGCTACAATATTTTTGTTAACCAAACCGCCATAAACCATTGTAATCACTTCCAAGGTCTCGGCATCGGTGATACGGCGACCATTAACCATTTTAGATTCAATACCTAATTTTGAAGCGATATGTGTAGCACGTTTACCGCCTCCATGCACCAAAATTTTCTTTCCTTCTAAGTTTGAAAACAACTTTAAAAATGCCTTTAAAGCGGTAGAGTCTTCAATAATGTTTCCTCCTATTTTTACTATGGATAGCTTTTCCATATATCATTTAATTTGTCATTGGAGCATCAACGAAGTAAACTGTTTCTGGTGAAGAGATTGCTTCAATCGTGCCTCTTTCGCAATGACGTTCATTTCTTAATTATTACTTTCTAATATTTTTTTAAGCACCAATTGCGCTGCATATGTTCTATTGTTAGCTTGTTCAATAACTAGTGAGCTATCACTATCTAAAACGGCATCTTCAACAATAACATTACGTCTTACGGGTAAACAGTGCATAAATTTGGCATCGCCTAATTTTTCTTTGGTAATCATCCAATTGGGATCGGTATTCAATACTTTTCCGTAGTTCTCATAACTACTCCAGTTCTTAACATAAACAAAATCGGCATCCTTGAACGCTTCTTCTTGGTCGTGAACCACAGAGGTGTTCCCCACAACATCAGGACTTAAATTATACCCTTCTGGATTGGTGATTACAAAATCGACATCCATTTTCTGCATGGCTTGGGTAAAGCTATTGGCTACGGCATGTGGCAGGGCCTTTATATGTGGCGCCCAGCTTAACACCACTTTGGGCCGTGTTTTTTTGGCGTGTTCTGAAATCGTAATCGCATCGGTTAGGGCCTGCAACGGATGCCCCGTTGCACTTTCCATATTCACAAGCGGCACGGAAGCATATTTTTTAAAGGCATTCAAAACCTCTTCACTTTCATCCTTTACTTTATCGGTAAGTGTTGGAAACGCTCTAACAGCAATAATATCACAATATTGTGACACCACTGCCGCCGCTTCTTTGATATGTTCGGCAGTCTTGCCATTCATCACGGTACCATCACCAAACTCGATACCCCAGGCGTCTCCTGAAACATTCATTACAATTGGGTTCATCCCCAAATTTAAAGCTGCCTTTTGCGTACTTAAACGCGTACGCAGACTAGAATTAAAGAATAACAAACCAAGTGTTTTATTACGTCCTAATTCCAAATGCTTTAAGGGGTTGGACTTTAATGTTTTTGCTTCCTCAATCCAAGAATTGATGTTATCTATATCATGTATGGAGGTGTAATGTTTCATTTTTTTTCCTTTTATTTGTTAGACTTGTTAGTTTTTTTTTAGAACCTAACAGGTCTTATTTAATTTTGGTATACGCTACCTTATTCTCGATGGCGTTCAATATAAACTGATCTTCCAACCCGTTGACTATCCAGGTTTCTATATTAGATTTTTTGGCCACAGCGGCCGCCTCTATTTTCGATTGCATCCCGCCACTACCATGTGATGACTTCGAATTTACCACTTCACGCTGCAAAGCTTCAAAATCCTCAACAACTTCTATGGTTTTTGGCGCACCATTTTCCATCGACTCTTTTGTATAAATACCATTGGTATTGGTAGCAACAATAAATAAATCAGCATTCAATAAAGAAGCCGTTAAAGCACCTAATTTATCATTATCGCCAAATTTAATCTCATCGGTCGCCACGGTATCATTTTCATTGATTATAGGAATGTAATTATTATTTACCAGTACGTTAATGGTATTGACAATATTGGTCCTACTTTCCTTTTTTTCAAAATCGGAATACGATAATAAACACTGAGAAGTCAATAAGCCATATTCTCTAAAGATTTCCTGATAAATTCTTATTAAATGTGGCTGACCTATAGATGCCAAGGCTTGCTTTACAAAAACATCCTTTTGCTTACTTTCTAACTTAACAAACTGTTTGGCCACTGCAATGGCACCCGAACTAACAATAATAAACTCATGCGTATCTTGAAGTTGGGCAATTTGACTTGCTAAGTCTTCAATTTTGCCCCTTGAGATATTATTGGTTTCCTTAGTAAGCGTATTGGAACCTATTTTGAGTAAAATACGTTTTTTCTTCATCTATTTTAAACTTCAACTCCTTAAAAGTAGTCTTTTATCATTATGGACTATCGTAAGCCTATTTTTTAAATGCCCATTATAGGGCTTGCATGCTATCGTATTTGTCCATTACCATGAACATACCACTTATTGGTTACTAAATGTTGCAGTCCTATAGGTCCGCGTTGGTGCAATTTATCAGTACTAATCGCCAATTCGCCTCCAAGCCCTAACTGGCCACCATCGGTAAAACGGGTCGACGCATTATGATAAACCGCTGCGGTATCTACATTTTCCATAAACACTTTAGCTTCATTTTCATTAGTTGTAATGATAGACGACGAGTGCCCTCCCGAATATTTATTAATCATGGCTATGGCTTCTTGCGTCGAGTCTATTTCGGCAATGGCTATTTTAAAATCTAAAAACTCTTGATACCAAATAGCATCCGATTGGATAGCTTCGACCTCATCGTATGCCGCTAACGTTTCATCTCCTAAAATTTGAACTTCAAAAGCCTTTAGCTTAGCGATTAAAGTCTTTATAAATACTTCTTTATTAGGGAGGTTTTTATCAATAAGCACTTTATCTAAAGCATTACACGCAGATATTTTTGCCGTCTTGGCATTTTCTATTACATCTAATGCTATTTGCTGATCGGCCGCCTTATGCACATATACAAAGTTATTACCTCGGCCACTAACAATAACCGGACAGGTAGCATGTTGTTTTACAAAAGCTATTAAGCGTTCACCTCCTCTAGGAACTATTAAATCGACTTGTTGCGTCGGTTTTTCCAAAAAGGCCTGTGTTTCGGTTCGGTTATATTGTAAATATTCTACCCATTCTGTCGATGCACCATACGTTTGCAACGCTTCATGCCATAAGGCAACTATTTTTAAGTTGGATTTAGTGGATTCCTTCCCGCCTTTTAATAAAATTTTATTACCAGATTTAAAAGCTATACCCGCAGCCTCGACGGTTACATCTGGACGCGATTCGTAAATAATTAATACGGTTCCAAACGAAGCTGTTTTATTATAAACCTGCATCCCATTATCGTGCTTAAAACTAAAACGCTCAACCCCCACAGGGTCTTCTTGTGAAGCCAAATGTGTTACCGAAGCTATCATTTCGTCTACTTTAGCATCATTTACTTTTAAACGATCGTACATGGAAATATCATCACCATCATAGGCTTCTAAATCACCTTTATTAATAGCTATAATGGCAGCACGTTCTCTTTCTAAAAGCGTCGCCATTTTTAATAATACAGCGTTTCTTGTTTCAATTGATAATAAGGTATTCATTTTTTAATTTCTTAATTTCAAAGCTTCAAATACTCTAAGATTGAAGCTATGTTACTTTGTTTTATTTTTCAACTCCTACCAATGTCAGTACTTTTTTAAGTGCCTCAAAAAACTGGTCTACATGTTCTTTTTTAATGGTTAACGGTGGCAGAATACGTAACACATTAGGATTTTTAGCACTTCCCGTAAATATATTGTGTTTAAAAATGAGTTCTTTTCTCAAGTCTGCAATAGGAAAGTTAAACTCCATACCTAGCATCAGCCCACGACCTTTTAACTGCTTTACCTCTGGAATGGCTTGAGCTTTTTCCACAAAATAAGCTGAAATCTCCTCTGCATTTTGCATAAGGTTTTCGGTATCCATAACCTCTAAAACAGCTAATGCAGCAGCACAGGCCAGATGGTTCCCTCCAAACGTGGTTCCCAACAAACCATAAGACGCTTGTATATTAGGATGGATTAATATACCTCCTACCGGAAAGCCATTGCCCATTCCTTTAGCCATGGAAATAATATCGGGTACTATCCCATGCTTTTGAAAGGCAAAAAAATCGCCCGTACGTCCATAACCGCACTGAATTTCGTCGGCTATATACAAAGCACCATGCTGTTTGCATAAGACACTTAACGTTTGGTAAAAATCGGTTGAAGCTTCATCCAATCCACCTATACCTTGTATACCTTCTACAATAACAGCACAAACATCTCCTGCTTTTAAAGCTGATTCAACCGCCTCAGCATCACCTAAGTCTGCAAAAACCACCTCTTGTTGTGCATTGATCGGTGCTATAATTTTAGGATTATCGGTCGCTGCTACCGCTGCCGATGTGCGTCCGTGAAAACCATTTTTAAAGGCTATTACTTTTTTCTTTCCAGTATGGAACGATGCTAGTTTTAATGCATTTTCATTGGCTTCTGCCCCGGAGTTACATAAAAACAAGTGGTAATCTTCACAATCTGAAAGTTTCCCCAGCTTGTCGGCCAAAGCTACTTGCAAGGGGTTTTGAATGGAATTACTATAAAACCCTAATTCTTCCAGTTGTTTACTTATTTTAGCAACATAAGTTGGGTGCGAATGTCCTATGGAAATCACGGCATGTCCTCCATAAAGATCCAGATATTGTGTTCCTTTTTCATCATAAACCCAAACATCCTTAGCTTTTACGGGTGTTACATCATATAATGGATAAACGTCAAATAATGGCATTTTAATTCTTTTTAATTTGATTAATTTTTTCAAAAGAAGCTACGATACCTTGTATTAAAGCAGAACTTAATCCTTGGTGTTCCATAGCATTCAATCCTTCAATAGTACAACCACTAGGTGTAGTTACACGGTCTATTTCCTGTTCTGGATGTTTTCCTGTTTCGATTAACAGACTCGCTGCTCCAAAACAAGTTTGTACAGCTAATTCATGAGCCTCATGTGCTTCGAAACCTAATTGGATAGCTCCTTGCGTGGTAGCACGTACCAATCGCATCCAGAAAGCAATACCACTAGCACAAATTACTGTTGATGCTTGAATGAGCTCTTCAGGAATAACCAAGGTAGTTCCTAACTGATTAAAAATATCTTGGGCCAAGGCTACCTTATCTTGAGCTATACCGTTAGCCGCAATGCAAGTCATCGATTTACCAATAGAAATAGCAGTATTGGGCATCACCCGAATGATATTTTTATCGTTTCCAACAATACCTTCAATTCTCGGAATTTCGACACCTGCTGCTACCGAAATAACAATATGTTCATTTGTAATTTTTGAGGCTACGCTTTCCAGTACCTTATCGATGTGCTTGGGCTGTAATGCAAAAATGACCATATCGGACTGTTCTACAGCCAAGACATTATCATTCGTTACAGTAACGTTGTCTAACGTTTTGTAAGTATCTACATTTACAGTGTTCTTATCGCTTAAATATAACGAGGTAAATGTATTATTTTTAATAAGCCCCTTGGCGATTGAACTTCCTAAATTACCTGTTCCTATAATGGCTATTTTCACACGTTTAAATTTTAGTAATTAATTTATTTTATTGTAATTATAAAATTAAGAACGTGTGTAACCACTCCTTACACTCGTTCTCTCATTAAAAATTTTAAACATTTCCTTTTGTGAAGTAATTTTTAAAATTTCTTAATGCTCGTTTCATGATATATTTTTTTTATTTGTCATTGCTAATCACGCCAAAGCGTGATGTAGCAATCTCTTTAATTTGAAGAGATTACTTCGTCGTACCTCCTCGTAATGACGTTTCCGCCATCAAAAATAAGTTGCCTTTAAGCTCAGCCCTGTTGTTTCTTCTAGTCCGAACATTAAATTCATATTCTGAACGGCTTGTCCAGAAGCCCCTTTTAATAAATTATCAATAACACTTGTAATTAATAATTTTCCATTGTGTTTATGTAAATGAATTAAACATTTGTTGGTATTAACAACTTGTTTTAAATGTAA
This sequence comes from Snuella sedimenti, assembly GCF_016428595.1. Classification (GTDB taxonomy): domain Bacteria; phylum Bacteroidota; class Bacteroidia; order Flavobacteriales; family Flavobacteriaceae; genus Snuella; species Snuella sedimenti. The sequence continues at coordinate 206,294 of NZ_JAELVQ010000001.1, forward strand.
AACTTCATCTGAAACAAAGGTAAAGGCTGCCTCTTTATAAAAATCATTATAAAGCACTTTAGCGTCTTCAACAGAACCTTCAAAATCGGTATACAGTGTTGCAAAAATACCTCTGGAAAAATTACCTCGATTTGGCATGAATAAAATATCCGAAGAAAAACCATTTTGTAATTGCTTAACAGATTGGTTAATCTCTCCCAAATGCTGATGTGTAAACGGCTTATAGTACGAGAAATTATTATCGCGCCAAGTGTAATGCGTCGTTGCAGACAATGAAGTACCTGCTCCTGTAGCGCCTGTAACGGCATTAATATGCACGTCGTTATTCAATAACCCTCCATTAGCCAATGGTAACAATGCTAATTGGATAGCTGTAGCAAAACAACCTGGGTTTGCTAAATAATTAGCCTCTTTAATAGCGTCCCGTTGCAATTCTGGCAAACCGTAAACAAACGTTTTAGCTTGTGCTGAGCCTGTTGAAGTAAAAACCTTATCCGCATTTAGCCTAAAATCATTACCTAAGTCGATAATCTTAGTTTTATCGGAAAAGGTATTGGACGATAAAAACTTAACCGAATTTCCATGCCCGAGGCATAAAAACAAGACATCAATATTCGGATTTACCGTATCGGTAAATTCTAAATCTAAAGAACCAACCAGGTCTTGATGTACCTTACTTATTTTATTGCCAGCGTTAGATGTACTGTATACAAAGTTTATTTCTGCTTGAGGATGGTTAATTAACAATCTAATCAACTCACCAGCAGTATACCCTGCGCCTCCAATAATTCCAACTTGAATATGCTTCATGTTTATAATTTCTTTTTAGCCCTGCAAGGTTTTAAAAAACCTTGCAGGGCTATCTTATTTAAGAGTTTACTTGTTGATATATTTTATTCTGGTTTCCGAAGATTTTAATAAATCCTTTCGCTTCGTCTGCTGTCCAACCTTTATTCTCTTCCCCATAGCTACCAAACTTGGCACTCATTAAATCATGATTGGAAGAAATACCATCTAAAGTAAAGTGGTATGGTTTTAGGCTCACTGTTACGTCTCCACTCACTTTGTCTTGACTACTTTGCAAAAATGCCTCCATGTCTCGCATCACGGGATCTAGGTACTGCCCTTCGTGTAAGTGCATACCGTAAAAACTTGCAATGTACTCTTTATGCTGCAACTGCCATTTGGTAAGTGTATGCTTTTCTAACAAATGGTGTGCTTTTATAGTAATTAAAGCTGCGGCAGCTTCAAAACCAACACGTCCTTTAATACCAACAATTGTATCTCCCACATGGATATCTCTTCCAATAGCATAGGCAGAGGCCAAATTATTTAAGGTTTCAATATTTATTTCTGGATCGTTTTCAATACCATTTACTGCAACTAACTCTCCTTTTTCAAATGTTAATTTTACTTTTTCTTCTTCGGTATGTTTTAATTGCGAAGGGTATGCCTCACTTGGTAAGGGTTTCTCAGAAGTTAAAGTTTCTGATCCGCCTACACTAGTTCCCCAAAGTCCTTTGTTAATTGAATATTTAGCTTTCTCCCAAGACATGTCTATGCCATTGGCTTTTAAATAATCAATTTCTTCCTGTCTGGTTAATTTTTCATCTCTAATAGGTGTAATAATCTGTATTTCTGGCGCTAGTGTTTGGAAGATCATATCAAAACGCACTTGATCGTTTCCTGCTCCTGTACTTCCGTGCGCTATGTATTCTGCACCAATACTTTTAGCATACTCAATAATTTCAATAGCCTGAATAATACGCTCTGCACTTACAGAAAGAGGGTAGGTATTATTTTTTAATACATTTCCAAAGATTAGGTACTTTACCACTTTTTGGTAAAAGGTAGCCACAGCATCTATATTTTTATAGGTTGTAACGCCCATTTTATAAGCATTCGTCTCTATATGATCAATTTCTGTTTTTGTAAATCCACCTGTATTAACACTTACTGCGTGTACGTCGTACTCCTTTGATAAGCTTACCGCGCAATAAGAGGTATCTAATCCTCCACTGTAGGCTATTACTAACTTTTTCATACGTTTAAATTTTGATAATTCATTTGATTTTATATTAATTATAAAATTGAGAACGTATGCAATCGCTACGCTCTCACATTAAAAATTTTAAACATTCCCTATTATGAAAAAATGCTTAAAATTTATTAATGTTCGTTTCATGTGTTCAATTCTATTGTTTTATCGAAAAGTAACTCCCAAATAATTCTATCTAAAACTATTATATGATCACTACCTGTCCATTTTTTTATCTTTTTTTAAAAACATGGTTTCTTTGATATGTTTCAATCTATTAAAAACCTTTTCCTTAATTTTTTTGTGTTTGTGTTCTTTGTCTTTAGGATCATATAACATGCCTGTACACAAACACATTTTTCGGTTGGTACGCGTTAATACATCGTAATTTTTGCATGTTTGGCAGCCATCCCAAAAAGACTGGTCATCTGTTAATTCTGAAAAGGGCACAGGCTTATAGCCCAAATCGCTATTCAATTTCATAACTGCAACCCCAGTTGTAATACTAAACACTTTAGCATCTGGAAATTTAGTTCTGGAGTGCTGAAACACTTTATGCTTAATTTTTTTAGCCAACCCTACACCTCTGTAGTCTGGATGCACTATCAAACCTGAATTAGCTACATACTTACCATGTCCCCAAAGTTCGATATAGCAAAATCCAGCAAATTTATCACCATCTAAGGCTATAACCGCATTACCGTTCTCTAACTTTTTTGTAATGTATTCTGGTGTACGTCTAGCAATACCAGTTCCCCTTACAGCAGCAGATTCGGCTATTGTTTCGCAAATAATTTCTGCGTATTTAGAATGTGATTTATCGGCAATAACAACTTTCATTGTCTTGATTTTGAATTAACTTTAGTAAAATATTTTCTATTGAAAAAAGAACCGGACTCACCTGTGTTCCAAATAAGAAGCGCACCCTTACGGGCGACGGGGAAAAAAGCGACGCTCACCACAAGAAATAATTGTAGCTGAAGTGAAATATAACGATATGTTCAATATATCTGTAAACATCCTTATTTTTAGAAAGGTAAAAGTATTATTTTATTTTTTATGACAAAAACGAATCTACTTGTTTTTAACAAATATTATGAATTCCTAAAACAAGAAGAACTTTTCCGTAAGAATTTACAAAATAAACATGGTTTTTTGTGTTTTTTACAAAACAGTTTAGAAAAACAAAACTAAACACATTGCTTTTCTACTTCAAAACAAAACAAATAAAAAACATCTCAATTTCATAAACGAGAAGCCTTTTTTGAGTCGCATAGTAGGGTTACGTGACGATAAAAAAGAAAAATATAGATACAAAACGGCATTTTTAGCCACAATTTGCAAAAGTTTAAACCACTATATCAATTCCTTTAAATCACTCTAATTCGCGTACCCAAATATTCCGATAGCTAACACCACTATTATCACCATGATCCTGAAGCATTAAAGGGGCTTTACCATGCGGTTTATTTTTAGGCCAACCGATATATTCTGTTGTACCTTTAATTTCTACATGATCCTGAATTAATACATTATTGTGCAGCACTGTGATAGTTGCCGATTTTGCTTTAACGCCTTTAGCATCAAATTCTGGAGCACGGTAAATAATATCGTAGGTATTCCATTCGCCAGACGGCATCGAAGCTTTGGCCAATGGCACATGTTGCTTATAAATAGCTCCTACCTGACCGTTAACATAGGTGTCATTATCATTATTATCCAACACTTGAACCTCGTATCGTTTTTGCAAAAACACACCACTATTAGCACGGCTCTGACCTGCTCCCCTAACATTTTTTGGAGATCGCCATTCTACATGAAGTTGCACACTTCCAAAGCTACGTTTAGTTTGTATGTTGCCCGATCTGTCTTTAACAGTCATACTACCATCTTCATTCAACAACCATTTTACCTTTCCAGAATTTTTAGAAGACTCCCATTCGTTAAAGTTCGTTCCATCAAAAAGCACAATGGCGTCTGAGGGCGCCAAATTATTAATTCCGGGAACTACTGTTTTAGGTTTTGGCTCATAAAACTCTGTGGCTTCTGGCGTTGTAGGCTCAACTAGCTTATTACTATGCAGGTCCTCTACATTAACTTGAGCATATGCAGAAACTGACATGAAAACGCATAAAATTTTTAAAACAAACTTCATAATTACTTCATTGGTATAACACAAAACCTAAATGGACGCTCTATTAAAGCTCCTTAATTTTAATATTTCTATACCAAACAGGATCACCATGATCTTGCAACCCAATATGGCCCGTTTGGTATTTTCCAAAACCTTCCCAGCCTTTAAACTTAGAGTTTTCTATCATTTTATCCCAATCTTCACCGTGAACAGGGAATGTCATTACTTCGGTGCCATTCATACTCACTTTACCTTGATTTGTTTTATGGTTTATTTCCAAAACGCATAAATTCCATTCTCCAGCAGGTTTAACTAATGTATCCGGACACGCAATCATATCATAAAGCGAACCTGCTTTATGTGTGCCTCCTTCAACAAAAGAATCAGGATGTTTTGCATTATCCAGTACCTGAATCTCCGGCCCTGTTTGATAGGCTTCTTTAAATTTATCATCTTCGTAAACACTCCAAAAAATACCGCTATTGCCTTTTTCTGATATTTTCCACTCTAAAGACAATACAAAATTGGTAAACTTCTGTTTTGTTATGATATTTTTCCCTCCTGTTTCACCGGGTTTAAAAGCCATAGCGCCTTCTTCAATTGTCCATTCGGAAGGCATTTCATCCATACGGTAGCCTCTCCAATTATCAAATGAACTGCCATCAAACAGTGTAATCCATTCCTTTGCCGTTTTTACTTCAAGAACTTCAGCTGACTTTTCCTCGACAGCAGCATTTTCTTTCTTTTGCTTACACGAAACAGTTACTGCTAAGGTTATTAATAAATAAATATATGATCTCATATGTTTAGTTTTAAGTTTTCTTTTTAAATAATATGGTTCTTAACTAATTAAATTTCCTTTATCATCCCATTGGGCAATATCGCCCCTTTTCGATTGGTCTACGCATTTAGCCAACCACGCCTCCTCATATTCAAAACCATGCTTTTTTAGAATATGATCCGGAACGCCATCCCAAACATTCGGCGTATTCCCTTTATAACTGAGTTCTTCCATTCCAATTTTTGAAGTGTAGTAGCCCGTAAGCGTTAAATTACGTAGCCTAGTAAAAAAAGCTTCACCCTGTACCAATTCGGGTTTTGTTTGCCCAGGATAGGCTATTTGATCACAAATATGTAACTGTTCTTCTTCTGAACATTTAATAAATTCTTTGTTATATAGTTTATTACTAAAACTATCTAACCACATTAACCCACCCCTTAAAGGTATTTGGTCCACCTCTATATCCTTAACAATAAACGCTATAAACGCAACAGTATCTGCTTCGGTTGCTGAAGCATACGTTTCACTCTTTGGCAATATGATATCACAAAGAACAGCAATCGTCGAAAGTTCATGTTCATTGAAAAAAGTAGATTCAAACAATTTTTTATCTCTTAACTTTTCATCTTCCGTTCTTCCATACAACGGTCCCTCTTTAGGCACTGGTATTTCATCGGATTTCGACACATTTGATGTACAACCATTCAGTGCAAATCCAGTTGCTACAGAACCTAATAGTATTGATTTTAAACTATCGCGTCTATTCATTTCTACAAATTACTAAATATTTTGTTTTTTCAACTCACTAACAATATAATCGCAGGTTCGCCATGACAAAGCCAATATGGTCCAAGTTGGATTTTTGTCTGCTTGGGACACAAAAGGCCCGGCATCAACAATAAAAACATTATCGACATCGTGCAATTGTTGGTACTTGTTTGTAACCGATTTCTTTGGATCGTCCCCCATTCGTGTAGTCCCTACCTCGTGTATAATCCTGCCGGGAGCCAACAATCCAAAATCTTCTTCTTCTGTAGGCTTATCTCCTAATGCATGACCTCCCATACCATCTATAATCTCTTCGAATGTATCATGCATATGTTTTGCCTGTAACTTTTCATGTTTACTCCATTCGTAATGAAATCTTAACACGGGAATACCCCATTCATCCACAACATTAGGATCAATCTCACAGTAATTACTTTCCATTGGAATACTTTCACCCCGCCCGGATATGCCTACTATTGCTCCATAAAACTTCTTAACGTCGTTTCTTAAATCATTTCCATAACCCCCAACATTGGCTCCTATAAACTTGTTTAAAGCATCTATGTTAAATCCGAATCCATATGCCGGCATCCGAAGCCCTCCAGATATTTCAATATGGTACCCTCTTGGGAAATCTAATTTTTTATTATTACCCCACCACGGTGTGTAGACATGCATGCCACCAACACCATCTTCATTATAGGTTTCCCTATCCATTAAATCAGGGACAAATGCACTGCGATTCGACCCCGTTGAATCATGTAGATACTTCCCTACCAGCCCACTGCTATTCCCTAAGCCATCTTTATGAATTTTACTCTTGGAGTTTAGCAAAATTCGAGCTGTACTACACGCTGAAGCCGCTAAAACAATAACTTTGGCGTTTAATTTATATTCTTTTCTATCCAGTTTGTTTATAAAAATAACACCTGTTGCCCTGCCAGAATCATCAATAACAACCTCTCTAACCATAGAATCGGTAAAGAGTTTAATTTGACCGCCTGATTTTTGAGCTGGAAAAATAAGGCATGATCCAGAGGAAAAATCGGCATACGCACTACACGACCTATTACACTGACTGCAATAAAAGCAAACACCCCTCTCATTATTAATGGCCTTAGTTAAAATTGATAACCGCGAGGGATATACAGGCACATTGGCCTTTCTAGCACCTTTAATGTAATACATTTCATGAAGTCGTGGCTTTGGTGCTGGTAAAAAGAATCCATCAGGGTCATTGGGTAAATTTTCATTACTTCCAAAAACACCAATAAGCTTATCTACTTTGTCGTAGTAAGGTTTTACATCGTCATAGGAAATTGGCCAATCGTCTCCCAAACCATCTAAACTTTTTCGTTTAAAGTCCAACGGTCCAAATCGCAATGAAATACGCCCCCAGTGATTGGTTCTTCCTCCTAACATTCTAGAGCGAAACCAATCAAACTTAGTCCCATTCTTTTTTGTATAGGGTTCACCTTCGATATCCCAACCACCATATGCAGCATCAAAATCTCCAAAATCCCTAGTTGTACTCGCTCCTCTCCTTGGCGATTCGTAAGACCATTTTAACTGTGTCCTTGATTCTGGATTTGCGGGATCAAAAAACGGTCCCGCCTCAATAACAGCTATATTTAAACCTGCTTCAGATAGTATTTTAGTTGCCATACCACCACCTGCTCCAGATCCTACAATAATGGCATCAAATATTTCTGGAGATTCTTTTATTTGCATGGTTTAGTTATTTAAAAATGAATTGTTTTACTTATAACCCTAGTATACTTTTTAATTGCTCCTTATCAATTTCAGCCCCAGCAAAGTCATCAAAGCTCTTTCCAACCGCTTCAATAATATGCTTTTGAATAAAAGGCGCTCCTTCTCTGGCGCCTTGCTCAGACGATTTGATACAGCATTCCCACTCCATAACTGCCCAAACATCGCAATTGTACTTGGTAAGTTTTGAGAAAATACTTTTAAAATCGACTTGGCCATCACCTAAAGACCTAAATCTGCCTGGACGATCTTCCCAATTTTGATACCCCCCATAAACACCACTCTTTCCTGAAGGTATAAATTCGGCATCCTTAACATGAAACATTTTTATATGTTCATGATAATAATCTATAAACTTTAAATAATCCAATTGCTGTAGCACAAAATGACTTGGATCGTACAATATATTCACTCGTTTATGATTTCCTGTCGCTTCTAAAAACCGTTCAAAAGTTACACCGTCATGCAAGTCTTCTCCAGGATGAATCTCGTAACAAACGTCTACGCCATTTTCTTCAAAAACATCCAAAATTGGCAACCAACGCTTAGCCAGCTCTTCAAATCCCATTTCGACTAGTCCGGCTGGTCGTTGTGGCCACGGATACATGGTATGCCAAAGCAATGCTCCAGAAAATGTAGCATGTGCATTAATCCCTAAATGTTTACTGGCAATGGCCGATTTCTTTACTTGATCCACCGCCCACTCTGTTCGCTTCTTAGGATTGTTTTTACAGTCGTTAGGGGCAAAATTATCGAACATTAAATCGTAAGCAGGATGAACCGCAACAAGTTGTCCTTGAAGATGGGTCGATAATTCTGTAATTTCTAACCCATACGATTGTACCTTTCCTTTTAATTCATCACAATAGGTTTTACTAGTAGCAGCCTTATCGATATCGATAAAACGAGATTCCCATACAGGGATTTGTATGCCTTTATAACCTAAATCCGATGCCCATTTACAGATACCATCTAAGGTATTGAACGGCGCTTGGTCTCCTGCGAATTGCGCCAAGAAAACCGCAGGTCCTTTTATTGTTTTCATCTATTTATTTTATTGTTTTAAAGAACATATTAAATGTTCTTAACTGGTGTTTTGGTTAATTGTTCAAACTAAACTATTGCCTCTACGCCTGCTTAATCTTCAATTTTTAACCAAACATTTCCTTTTTGATGGGACTCAACTGCTTTTTCAATAAAGCTCATCCCTCTAACCCCATCCATAACTGTTGGAAATTCACCTGAATTATAAGCTTCACCCCGAATTGCTCTAGCCACACCTAAATAGATATTGGCCATAGCATCAAAAATTCCTTCTGGATGTCCCGGAGGTAACTTTGTACCATCTAATGATAATTCTGAATTATAAGCATGTCCGGGTTTATAGACCTGAACTGGTTTATCATCACTAAGCACGTATAAAAAGTTAGGGTTTTCTTGTTCCCATCTAAGTCCTCCTTTATCGCCATAAATGGCTATGGTTAAATTATTCTCCTCCCCAGTAGCAACTTGACTGGAACGTATAACCCCTTTTGCATTGGTATTGAATCGAACTAACGCCGTCCCATCGATATCCATTTTATTGTCTTCATACAAATAATTAAGATCAGCCAAAATGGTATCTATCTGCATACCAGTTGTAAACTCAATCATATTAAAAGCATGCACACCAATATCACCAAAACAACAACTAATCCCCGCTTTTTCAGGATTTAACCGCCATGTCGAAGCACGCTTCTCTTTTTCGTGGATAACAGGATTTAACCAGCCTTGATAGTACTGTGCATCTACTTTTTGAATTTTACCAAGCGCACCATCCTTTATCATTTCACGCATTTGACGTACCATTGGATACCCTGTATAGGTATGGGTAACAGCAAATACAGCATTGTTCTCTTCTAAAACAGATTGCAGTATTTTAGCTTCACTAAACGTTGTAGTCATTGGCTTTTCGCAAATAACATGAAAGCCATTTTTCAACAACTTTTTAGCCATAGGAAAATGCAAAAAATTTGGCGTAAGTACCGAACACACTTGTATTCTTTCTTCTTTTGGAAGTTTTAATTCTTCCTCTATTAATGTGTCGAAATCTACATAAATACGATCAGTCTTAATACCTATTTGCTTTGCGAAATTGATATTCTCTTCCCAAACTGGATTAAATACCGCTCCTACTATTTCGTAATTATCGTTTATAAAAGACGCTATTCTATGAAGCACTCCAATTAGAGAATCTCCTCCACCTCCAATAATGCCTAACTTTATTTTTCTTGCCATATAAATTTAAAAACTTTTATTTTTCTTCAATTAAACTATGATTCTTCTGCAACTAGTTGCTGCTTTTTATTTTTCATATAAATACTTAAACCCAAAAACGCTACAATTAAAATTGCCGGTAAAATAGACATAGTTCTCAATGCTTCATGAGCACTTGCATTATCCATAAGATTTCCCATTACTGGCAATACCAAGGACACCGAAAACATACCTGCTCCCCCCATTACAGAAAGCCCTAAAGCACCTGTTTCTGGCAAATACTCTGCTACAAAGCCCAACATTGTTGGCCAGAAAAATGTAACGCCCATAGCAAAAATTGCAGCAGCAGCAAAGGTCATGCCTCCACTTGTTATGGTTAACAACCATAAACCTATAAAGGTTAGTATTGCAGAATACAATAACATACCCGAAGGTTTCAATTTGTGAACTACTTTTCCAGCGAACAGCCTACCCAACGCCATAATACCATTGATAAAAGCCAATACCAAAAGCGGTACATCTACCGATGTTTTTAAAAGCGATTCTATACGTTGTGTAGTACCCAACTCGGATGCTGCAGTAAGAAACATACAAGCAACCATAAAAAGGAACAATGGCTTTCCTATACTCGAAAACATTTTTTTATTACTTATCCCCATTTGTACACGCTCTGTAACCGGGAATTTCTGCCCAAAAAACATCGCTCCGTAAATAACTAATGGGATAAACAAAGTTGCAACCATGATTTGCCAACTCAACCCCATTACATCCATTACCAACCAACCTACAAGCGATCCAATTACAATCCCCCCTGGGAACCACACATGAAATCTATTTAGCATTTTAGTCTTTTCGTTACTATACATAGAAGCTACCATAGGATTCAATGCCGCCTCTACCATTCCATTTCCTATACCTATAAATAAGGTCGCCATAAACAATGAAGTCATAGAATCTGCCATAAGTGTCCACACAATACCAACAGCATGTGTTACAAATGCAATCCAAGTAATTTTTTTAATTCCCAAAAAATCAACTAGTGGCCCTCCAAATATCATAGCAAGCGTAAAACCAAAAAAGGCCGGCGTAAAAGCATATCCAATTTGTTCTAATGTTAGCCCTATACCTTCTGGTCCAAAAACGGTTTCCAATCTTGCTCTAATAGCAAAGGTCATAGCTGTGGTTATTAATGCAAGGCAACTTGCCAAAAAGAGTCTGTTTTTATTAATATCCTCCATTTTTAATGTATTTTAGTTAGTTAGAATTTTTTTAGGAAAGTTTATTACCTACTTTAATCAATAAGTCCCTGGTTAGTTTAATACCTGCTTCTTCAGACACGCTACCCCCTTCAAACTCAACACCTACAAAACCATTATAACCAGACTCCTTAACCATTTTCATAATGCGGTAATAATCAATGCTTGTCTCATCACCTTCTGCATTAAAAGCATAAGATTTTGCACTTACAGCTTTCGCATAAGGCAACAACTCTTGCATACCTACATACCTATCATATTCGTCGGCACAACCGCCATTGCCTCTCGTAATACAAAAGTTCCCAAAATCTGGCAACGTACCACAATTTTCATTTTTCACCTGTGAAAAAACGTCACTCATCCATTTTCCGTTTGACGAAAAGCCACCATGGTTTTCTACCAATATATTGATGTTTGATCCTTTAGCAAAATCTGAAAGTTGCGTTAATGAGTCTATACTCGCTTTTACAGCTTCAGCTTTATCTTTTCCTCCCGCTAGGTTTACGCGAATAGCATGGCAACCTAAAAAGTGAGCAGCCTCCACCCATTTATGATGGTTTTCGATGGCTTCCAATCGTTTCTTTGTATCTGCATTGGCCAAGCCTCCTTCACCATCAATCATGATCAAAACATTCTGCTGCCCTTCTGATTTTGCTCTATTATTCATTTCTTTTAAATAAGCCATATCTTTTGCCTTATCCTTAAAAAATGCATTCACATACTCTAAGCCCTCAAAACCAAGACTATTGGCTTTAGCTGCAAAATCAAGGTTATCCATTTTTTTATCAAATAATGCCTTGTGTAAAGACCATTGTGCTAAGGACAATTTAAAAAACAACGCCTTTTCTTCCTCTACAATATCTGCCATAGTTGTTTTTTTTCCTTGTTGCTTACACGCATACAGACCTAACACAGCCAGCGCAGCACTCGTTTGCGTAGTTTTGCTTATAAAATCTCTTCGTTTCATTTTTTAAATAATATTTTAGTATTGGTTAATCTGATTATTTTGATAAATACGTGAAAATATATAATAGAATTTATAATCCTGTGTATTTTTATTCAGTGAAAGATTTTAAACAAGCAACCAAATTAAACAGCAATTTCAGCAGACTTTAATCGGTATTCATTAGGCGAACATTTTTCATGCTTCTTAAACACTGTTGAAAAATACTGACTTGTTGCAAAACCACACATATACGCCACCTCAGTAATCGACACCCCATCATTTTCCCTGAGTATTCTTTTCGACATCTCCAATCGTCTCATCGTTAAATAACGCATTGGTGTTAAATTAGTTAACTGCTTACAGTGATGCGTAAACCGCGTCAATCCAACTCCAGCAGACTGCGCCATCAACTCAATTGTCCAATTTTCCGAAAGATTCTTTTCTAGCTCGTTCAAGAAAAACTGGACACTTCTTGAACTATCCGTCAAAGATTCATTTAAAACAATATCATCTGCATCCAATATATCGAGCAATAATATCAACAAATAATTAACAAGCAAACGTATTCGGGAAGCATTACTCCCATTAACATCTTTATTAACCGCCTTATTAATACGCAAAAAACACTCCCTTACTCGCTGATCTGTCTTAAAAATAGATTTTTCATTTTGTCTCAAAATAGTGGTAAGCCTCAATAAATCGGAAGGCGTCAAAGTTATCCAATCCGGCCAAACCCATTCCTGGTGCGGCCTGCGAACCCCCAAATCTATAATAACCCAATAAAATTTACCCATACCAATATTAGGATTACCTACTTTATGCGCTTCCCACGGCCTTGTTATGGTTAAATGATTGGGCGTCAACAAAACCTCTTTACCTTCCTGAGCATAAGGCATGGACCCCGACTCTAAAAAATGAAACTCAATACCCTCATTCCTATGCCAATCCAAGCCCCAATCTTGCGGCTCATCTGCATCCCAATAACCAATACTATTAAGACCTAAAGTATTACCATCCAAACGATCGCCCGGATAGGTATGCCTCGCCAACGCCTTAAACTTTAGCTTTTTCCTGTCTACCGCATCAACCAAAGGCAAACAAGTATCGGCATGATACACTACCCCATCCGCTTCATACGGCTGTATTTCCTGTATATTTGTTTTCACTGAAAAAAATTGAACATTAAATCCCTGCAAAATAGTTAATTTTCATGAATTTAAATACCTTGCTTTTTAATTAGCCTAATTTTATTAAAATTTTAACTTAACAATCTACATGTATACAGCTTGTTTGAACCCAACTGAAGAAACCTATGACGCAATCGTTGTAGGGACTGGAATTTCTGGAGGATGGGCCGCTAAAGAACTTTGTGAAAAAGGACTAAAAACCTTAGTTCTTGAACGAGGAAAAATGATTAAACACGTTGAAGATTACCATACTGCACATCTAGACCCTTGGGACTTACCAAATGGGGGTGCCCCAACTAGGGAAACATTAGAACACAAATACAAACAAAACAGATCTGGCATATATATAATGTATGGAGCACAACAGCATTATTTTGTAGACGACATAAAACACCCATACAACGAGGACAGACGCTTTGATTGGATTAGAGGCTACCATGTGGGCGGACGCTCTATTATGTGGGGCAGACAAAGTTACCGATTAAGTGATATTGATTTTGAAGCAAACAAAAAAGATGGACACGGCGTAGATTGGCCGGTAAGATACAAAGACATAGCGCCTTGGTATAGTCACGTAGAAGAATACATAGGTGTAAGTGGTGAAAAACTAGGGCTACCACAATTACCAGACGGTGAGTTTCTAAAACCTATGAACTTGAACTGTGTAGAAGCCCATTTAAAAGAAAAGATTGCTGAAAATTTTGACGACAGGATTCTTACCATAGGAAGAACTGCCCACATTACGGAGGGATCGAAACCAGGGCTTGGGAGGAGCACTTGTCAATACAGGAACAGATGTATGAGAGGTTGTCCGTTTGGCGCTTATTTTAGCAGTAACTCATCCACACTTCCAGCCGCAGAGGCTACGGGCAATATGACCCTAAGACCTCACTCCATTGTAAGCGAGATTATCTACGATGAAGATTTAGGGAAAGCCACAGGTGTTAAAGTTATTGATGCCGAAACAAAAGAAACACACACCTTCAAAGCCAAGATTATTTTCTTGTGCGCATCCTCTATTGCATCAGCCTCCATATTATTACAGTCAAAATCCAAACGCTTCCCTAACGGCTTAGGGAACGATAGTGGCGAACTAGGCCATAACATCATGGATCATCATTTTAAAATAGGAGCAAAAGCTACAGTGGAAGGTTTTGATGATAAATATTATAAGGGCAGGCGTCCTACCGGCATTTACATCCCACGATTCAGAAACTTAGGCGGCAAAACAAACACACCAAATTTCTTACGAGGCTATGGTTTCCAAGGGGGCGCTACCAGAGGCGACTTTAGTGAACTGGTTGCCGAACTTAAGTACGGTGCCGAATTAAAAGAAGAAATATTAAAACCTGGCACCTGGAATGTTGGCTTGTTAGGGTTTGGAGAAACCTTACCTAGCCATAACAACAGAATGTATCTTGATTACAATAAAAAAGACGAGTGGGGTTTACCTACTGTCACCTTTGATGCCGATTTTGGAGAAAATGAATTAGCAATGCGTGAAGACATGAAAAATGAAGCTGTTAAAATGTTAAAAGCTGCCGGCTATAAAAATGTTAAAGGCTACGACCAAACAGATAAAAGAGCCATGGGGCTTGGAATACACGAAATGGGTACAGCAAGAATGGGACACGACCCAAAAACATCGGTACTCAACAAATACAATCAAATACATGCCTGTAAAAACGTATTTATTACCGACGGATCCTTTATGGCATCTTCTGGCTGCCAAAACCCATCGCTTACATACATGGCTTTTACAGCTAGAGCAGCAAACTATGCCGCTGAAGAATTAAAAAAATCTAATCTTTAATCGACAGGTTTTATGAAAAGAAGAGAAGCACTAAAGAAGTTAGGTTTAGGAACAGGTATGGTTGTCGCTTCCCCTGCTCTTATTAGTTTTTTACAAAGTTGCAACAACGAAACAAGCACATGGCGACCTTCATTTTTAACGGAAGCACAAGGCATCGTTTTAACTGCTATTGTTGATGTTATCTTACCCAAAACAGATACCCCTTCTGCATCCGAAGTTAACATTCCCCAATTTATAGACAACTATTTTAACGAAGTTTATGAATTGGACGAGCAAAAAAAGACACTAGCAGCATTCGAAAAGCTAACAAACATTATTACATCAGAGTACAACAAAAACATCCGTAAAGTTACCGAAGAACAATACAAAATGGTCTTAGATAGTCATATGACCTTAAAAGCACCTAAGCAAGATAACAATAAAGAAATAACCATTTCTAACTTATTGAACACTATAAAATGGATGACCATAAACGCTTATAGAACAACCGAACTTATAGGTGAAACTGTACTGGCTTACGACCCAGTTCCGGGTGCTAGTTATTGCGACGACTTAAACAACTTAACACAAGGTAAAGCTTGGTCCATAAAATATGGCCAATAAAAAACTATTAAACAATCATTTTTAATTCTTTAATCTCTATACCGTGAGTAAAAACAATTTAAATGCCACTCTTGAAAAATATGACGCAATTGTTATAGGAACAGGTGTTAGCGGTGGCTGGGCAGCAAAAGAGCTCTGCGAAAACGGTCTTAAAACATTAGTACTAGAGCGTGGACGTATGGTAAAACATATCGAAGATTACCCAACCATGCACAAAGACCCTTGGGATTTCGAATTTAAGGGACATACTACCGTTGAAGCAAAAAAAACACAATTAAAACAAAGCCGTACTGGTTACACCACTAATGAAGCAAGTAGACATTGGTTTGTAAACGATCTTAAACACCCATACAACGAAACCAAACGTTTTGATTGGATGCGCGGTTACCATGTAGGCGGTCGGTCTATTATGTGGGGCAGGCAAAGTTACAGATTAAGCGACCTTGACTTTGAAGCGAACAAAAAAGACGGTCACGGTGTCGATTGGCCTATTCGTTACAAAGACATAGCTCCTTGGTACGATTATATTGAAAGCTATATAGGTGTTAGTGGTGAAAAATTAGGCTTAGCACAATTGCCTGATGGCGTATTTGAACCACCAATGGAACTTAACTGTGTAGAACATCATCTAAAAGAACAAATATCCGAATATTATAGTGACAGGCTTTTAACCATTGGAAGAGTTGCCCACATTACGGGGGACAAAAGCCGAGAAGGAAGAAGCAATTGTCAATTTAGAAATAGATGCATTAGAGGCTGTCCTTTCGGCGGTTACTTTAGTAGTAACTCATCAACATTACCCGCTGCTGAAAGAACAGGAAACATGACGCTAAGACCGCATTCCATTGTTCATGAAATCATTTATGACGACTCTACAAAAAAAGCAACAGGCGTTAAAGTCATTGACGCCGAAACCAAGGAAAACCTCGTTTTCAATGCCAATATCATTTTTTGCTGTGCCTCTGCCATTGCATCGGCATCCATTTTGATGCAATCTAAATCCGAGCGATTCCCTAACGGACTTGGCAACGATTCGGGCGAACTCGGACATAACATTATGGACCACCATTTAGGAGCTGGTGCTTCAGGTAGATTTGACGGTTTCGAAGACAAATATTATAAAGGCAGACGTCCAAATGGTATTTACATCCCTCGATTTAGAAACTTAGGTGATAAAAAAACTGAAAAGAAAGAGTTCATTAGAGGTTATGGCTACCAAGGGGGCGCTGGAAGATATGGCATTTCCGAACACGTTGCAGAACTTGCGTATGGCGCTGAATATAAAGAGAAAATATTAGAACCGGGTCAATGGCGCATGGGGCTTGGAGGCTTTGGCGAATGCTTACCAAACCACGACAACAAAATGACGCTTGACTACGAAAAGCTTGACGAATGGGGCCTACCTACTGTTACCTTTGATGCCGAATGGAAAGAAAACGAATTAAAGATGCGAGAAGACATGATTCAACAAGCCAAAGAAATGCTTGAAAAAGCTGGTTTTAAAGACATCCAAACCTTCGACAACCGTTCAGCTCCAGGTATTGGTATTCACGAAATGGGAACCGCTCGCATGGGACGCGACCCAAAAACCTCTGTATTAAACAACAACAACCAAGTACATACCGTTCCTAACGTTTATGTTACCGATGGCGCTTGCATGACATCCTCTGGTTGTCAGAATCCCTCATTAACTTATATGGCATTAACAGCACGAGCTGCTAATCATGCCGTAAAACAGTTTAAAAAAATGAAAGACGCTTAGATTATGAATAGAAGAGACGTATTAAAAAACCTAGGCCTATCAATTGGGTACGCAGTTGCTACCCCTTCGATTATTAGCCTTCTTCAAAGTTGTAAAACCGAAATAGATGACTGGAAGCCTGTTTTCTTTTCGGCAGACGAAAGTGTTATAGTTAGAAATCTAATCGATCTTATACTACCAACTACTAGTGATTCGCCAGGTGCTTTAGATGTTAATGTCCCCGAATTTTTAGATCTGTATATTTATAAAACTTATAACAATAAACAACAGGAAAGCTATAAAGAAGGACTATCTTACCTATTAAAAGCTTTACAAGTAACAGATCAAGGTACCGATTTTTTAAAGACAGAAGACTACGATGCTTTACTGGCCAAATACTTAAAAGCAGACAAAACACTTCAAGCTAAACACAAATCCCACAACAAAGACACTGATGGAGATAATCATGACGCCATGACGTTTAAAGCTCTTGACAAATTAAGAAGTGTTGCCGTATGGAGCTATAAAACAAGTAAAGAAATTGGACTAAATGTGCTATCTTACGATCCCGTTCCCGGATCTCAAAAAGGATGCATCTCTGTTGAAGAAGCCACTGGAGGAAAAGCATGGTCCTTATAAAATAAATTACTATTATATGAACTATAAAAATACATTATTCATTATATGCACGTTCCTTTTATTGAACTGCAAAACAAATAACAAAACCAAAACACTTGAACCCAAACCTGAACAATGGGTCAAACTATTTAACGGTGTCGATTTAAAAGATTGGACAATAAAAATTAAAGGCCATCCAGTAAATGAAAACTACAAAAACACATTTCGTGTTGAAGATGGTGTTTTAAAAGTAAACTATGATGAGTATGATACTTTCGAAAACGCCTATGGCCATATCTTTTTCAACAAAGAGTTTTCTAATTACAAATTTAGAATGCAATACAGATTTACCGGAGAACAGGTAAAAGGTGGTGCCGGATGGGCACTTCGTAATAGCGGTGTTATGATCCATTGTGAAGATCCGAAAAACATGGGGGTCGATCAAAATTTCCCAGTTTCTATTGAGGTTCAATTATTAGGAGGCCTAGGTAATGGCGAACGTCCTACCGGTAATTTATGCACACCTGGCACACATGTTGTTATGAATGATAAATTAGAAACGAGTCATTGTTTCAATTCTATATCGCAAACATACCACGGAGACCAATGGGTCGATCTTGAAATTGTTGTTATGAACGATTCCATCATAACCCACAAAATTAATGGTGTTGATGTGATATCGTATAGTAAACCGCAAATTGGAGGCTCTGTTGATTACAATAACGAACAATGGAAAGCAAAAGCGGGAACGCCTTTAAAGAAAGGTTTTATTTCACTACAAAGTGAAAGTCACCCAGTAGAATTTAGAAATATTGAAATTTTAGAACTTTAATAACATGACAATAAAATATTACCTAAAATCAAGTATCCTATTTTTAATTGGTTTCCAGACAAATATTATAGTGTCTCAAAGTTTTAACAATTATTCCCAATCTCTTAAGGGAGACGACATAACCATAGATATGGTTGCAATTAAAGGTGGAGATTTCACTATGGGAGCCCCTACGACAGATACAAATAGAAAAGCAGATGAAAAACCTGCTCATACTGTTGCTGTTGATGACTTTTGGATTGGGAAATACGAAATAACCTGGGAGCAATATGATGCTTTTGTCTATGCTCAGTTTGATGACACTCAATTTCAAGACCCATCCAAACTAAAAGCACTGGGAATAGATGCCGTATCAGGTGCCACACCTCCTTATGTCGATATGAGTTTTAACATGGGTAAAGGCAGTTGCCCAGCAGTAAATATGACCCAATATGCTGCTTTAATGTATTGCAAATGGTTGACATCAAAAACAGGTGTTTTTTACCGCTTGCCAACCGAAGCAGAATGGGAATATGTGTGTAAAAAAGGCAATACGGACAAAAATAAGGACTTAAATGCTATTGCCTGGTATGAAGGAAACGGCAAGGAAAAATATGAAAAAACAGGCCTAAAACAGGCCAACGATTTAGGAGTTCACGATTTACTTGGTAATGTTTCAGAATGGGTTTTAGATCAATATAGTACGAGCTATTATAAAAACTCACCGAAAAATAATCCTTGGAACAAGCCCACCAAACTCTATCCACGTGTTTTACGTGGTGGCTCATGGAAAGATACTGCAGACAAATTATGTTGCACATCAAGACAGACATCCAACCCTAAATTAAAACGAAGAGATCCGCAAATACCCAAAAGCGATTGGTGGCACACCGATGCTCCATTTATTGGTTTTAGGGTAGTTAGACCCAAAATACAACCTACGAAAGAAGAAATAAAAGCTTATTGGCTGGAAGCTATTGCCGACTTTTAGCCTTAATTAATTCAATACAATTATGGAACAAAAAAAAATATCTAGACGTAATTTTGTAAAAGAATCCTCATTAGTAACAGGAGGTATTTTACTAGCCCCTTCCCTTTTCGCTACTCCTACTTTTAGAAATGAAAAAACACTAAAACTAGCGCTTATTGGCTGTGGAGGTAGAGGTACTGGTGCTGCTGCTCAAGCTCTTAAAGCAGACGCCAACGTTAAATTAGTTGCCATGTCTGATGCATTCGAAGATCAAATAGAAAAGTCCTATGGCAATTTATCTAAGTTATTTGATAAAAGTCGTATAGATTTAAAGCCAAACATGAAATTTGTGGGGCTTGGTTCCTATAAAAAAGCCATCGACGAAGCCGATGTGGTTATTTTAACAACACCTCCTGGGTTTAGGCCTCAACAATTTGAATATGCTGTTTCGCAAGGCAAGCACGTTTTTATGGAAAAACCCGTTGCCACAGATGTTGCAGGTATTAAAAAGGTTCTTAATGCAGCTAAACTGGCTAAAGAGAAAAAACTAAACGTTGTAGTAGGCTTACAAAGACGCTATCAAGCAGAATATGTTGAACTAAAAAGACGCATTCAAAATGGTGATATAGGCAAGGTTGTATCCGGTCAAGTGTATTGGAACGGTGCTGGTGTATGGGTAAGACCTAGAAAAGATTCTATGACAGAAATGGAATACCAAATGCGAAACTGGTACTATTTTAACTGGCTTTGTGGTGACCATATACTGGAACAACATATACACAATATTGATGTAGCAAATTGGTTTATTGGAGAGCTCCCAATTAAAGCCCAAGGTATGGGAGGTCGTGAAATTAGAAAAGGAAAAGACCACGGTCAAATATTTGACCACCATTTTGTAGAATTCACATACCCGAGCGGAGCTGTTATATCGAGTCAATGCAGACATCAACCAGGGTGTTTTAGCCAGGTATCAGAGACCTTTCAGGGCACTTTGGGAACATCGTATACAGGTGGAGGAAGCACCGCTATCTTAAAATCATACGACGGAAACAATATATATAAGCACGATGGCGAGCACGATAAAAACCCTTATCAGGTAGAACACGATCGCCTTTTTGCTGCTATTAGATCGGGTGAAGAGGTAATAAACAATGCACAATATAGTGCTGAAAGTACAATGACTGCAATTATGGGCCGTATGGCAACTTACTCAGGTAAAGAAATAACATGGGACAAGGCCATGAATTCTGACTTAAAATTAGTGCCTGATGAAGATTTACTCGATTTTAATTCTGCGCCTCCTGTTGTTCCTAATGAACTTGGAGAATATCCAATTCCTGTCCCAGGTAAAACCACTTATTACTAAAAACAAAACATTGTGAAAAGACGATCATTCATAAAAAAAACGACAGCTTCAGCTTCCTTATTAGGAATATCCAGTCTACAAGCTATGAATATGCTAAGCAAATCAAAAACGACATCAATGAATACGTTTAAATTAAATTTCGCACCCCACTTAGGCATGTTTAAAAATCATGCAGGTAGTGATCCCATAGACCAATTAAACTTCATGGCCGACCAAGGCTTTTCTGCTTTTGAAGACAACGGCATGAAAGGCCGTTCTGTCGAAACCCAGAAAAAAATGGCGGAGACCATGGCTAAAAGAAATATGACCATGGGTGTATTTGTAGCTCATAAAATTTATTGGCAAGAACCCAATTTAGCCAGTGGTAATAAAGAAAAACGTGAAGAGTTTTTAAGTCAGATTCGATCATCAGTAGAAGTTGCCAAACGTGTAAACGCTAAATGGATGACGGTGGTACCCGGACATGTAGACTTAAGGCAAAATATGAGCTATCAAACAGAACATGTTATCGAAACCTTAAAACAAGCGTCGGCTATTTTGGAACCTCACAATTTAACTATGGTTTTAGAGCCTTTAAATTTCAGGAACCATCCTGGGTTATTTTTAAGCGAATCACCACAGGCCTATCAAATATGCAAAGCAGTTGACTCGCCAGCCTGTAAAATACTGTTCGACATCTATCATCAACAAATACAAGAAGGTAATTTAATTCCGAACATCGAACAATGTTGGGATGAAATAGCTTATTTCCAAATTGGTGATAATCCAGGACGTAACGAACCTACTACTGGTGAGATAAACTACAAAAACGTCTTTAAATTTATCCACTCTAAAGGCTATACAGGAATTTTAGGCATGGAACATGGCAATTCCATTAAAGGAAAAGAAGGGGAAGAAAAGGTAATCGACGCCTATAGGGAAACTTCAAACTTTTAATACATTATGGACATAAATAAGAATACAAGTAGACGTTCCTTCATAAAAAAAACAGCCATTGCCACTGCCGGAATAAGTATCGTCCCAAGACATGTGTTAGGGAGCGGTTATATCCCTCCAAGTGATAAATTGAACATTGCTGTAATTGGAGGTGGCGGAAAAGGGTATTCTGATGCTATTAATGCTTGGAACAATGGTGCTTCGAATATCTCTGTAATTTGTGATGTAGATTGGAACATGGCTTCCAATGCATTCAAAAAATTCCCTAAAGCAAAAAAATATAAAGATTTTAGAAAAGCTTTAGAAGAAGTTAAAGACATCGATGCAGTTACTGTATCGACACCAGATCATACACATGCTGTTATAGCTATGGCCGCAATACAATTGGGCAAACATGTTTATGTCCAAAAACCTTTAACCCATGACATCTACGAGGCGCGTATGCTTACCGAAGCAGCCAATCGGTACCAAGTGGTCACACAGATGGGAAACCAAGGCGCATCGGGCAATGGTGTAAAACAAATGGCAAAATGGTTTGATGCCGGCGTAATAGGCAAAGTTAACAAAGTACATGTTTGGACCAACAGACCTGTGTGGCCACAAGGTATCCCTACCCCTACAGACAAACCTAAAATGATGGACGGTCTTGATTGGGATACTTGGGTAGGCCCTGCAAAGATGGTAGATTACCATCCGCTTTACCATCCTTTTAAATGGCGCGGTTGGTGGAATTTTGGAACAGGTGCTTTAGGCGATATGGGATGTCATTTAATGGACCCACCTTTTAGAGTTTTAGGTTTAGGATATCCAACAGAGGTAGAAACTAACGTTGGAGCTGTTTTTGTGAAAGACTGGAATCCAGAATACATACCAGAATCATGCCCTCCTTCATCGAGAACGCAGTTAAAATTCCCGGCCACAGAAAAAAACCCAACCGAACTCAAATTAACCTGGTCTGATGGCGGATTACGACCATTTCATCCCGACCTGATTCCTGCAGATCATTCAATTGGAGATAACGATAGCTCTAATGGGGTTATCATGATTGGAGAAAAAGGAATTATGACTTGTGGCACTTATGGTAGAAACCCTAAAGTATACTTGAACAACGGAGAGCTTTTAACTTTTAAGGACACCCAGGAAAGCACGCTACCCGAACATGGGCATAACGCCGCTTGGGTAGAAGCTTGTAAGGAAGGCTTTGGTAAAGAAAAACACAAAGCTTTAACCTCATCTTTCGACTATGCTGGCCCTCTAACAGAAAGTGTATTGATGGGTAATCTGGCAATTAGAAGTTACATGCTTAGACATCAAACAAAGCCTAACCAATTCAAATATCCTGGCAGAAAAAAACTGTTATGGGATGGCACAAATATGGCAATCAAAAACTTTGATGAAGCCAATCAATTTGTAAAAAGAGAATACAGAAAAGGCTGGAAATTATAACTCAAATGATTTTTTAATTTTAATAGATCCTAAAAACCAGAGTACGTCATAAATCACTTGATGCCTACATAGCTTTTTATTATAAAAATGCCACTTATAACTCTATGAAATTAATTAATTTTACAGAATAGATGCTTATTTTTATAATTGGGCTCTCTCAGTTTGTGTTTGAACTCATCTTGCCTTTTTTGATTGAAGTTAAATTTAGCTATTTTGAGCTTGATGGAAGGCATTTTTAAGTTGCATAGCAGAGCTACGGAATGAAAAAATGACGAAAAGCAGGCTCAAAAGAGCAATTTTTTAACCAATTGGAAAAAGTCAAGATGAGTTCTTTAAAACAAAATTAGCTGAAGTTAATAAATTAAGTATTTATTTATAAGCAAAGTAATCCTACTTAAAAACAATAAAAAAGTTTTAACCCCTTGTTAAAACACCTGACAAACTAAGATTAAACAAACACACAAATCTTAATAATGAATAGATCAAAAAAAATAATTAACATAGGCCTATTTGTATTATTTGGCATTTTTGCTTTTTTACAACTAAATGACCCTGATGCTTGGGTATGGTTTGCTGTCTATGGATTTGTTTCCGCTATTTGTTTGTATTCCAGTTTTAAAGTGATACCAAAAAATATTCTAATTGCTATTATCATAGGGCTATTAGCCTATTCGGTCTTTCATTTCTCATTGTTTGTTACGTATTTACAAACCGAACACAAAGAAGAAATATTTGGCAAAATGGTATATGAAAAGCCTTATTTGGAAGGCTCTCGGGAATTTCTTGGGCTTTTAATTGCAGCTTTAGGTGTTTTTTATGTACTAAGACAAAAGAAAAAATAGAATCATGAGTTCATTAAAAGAACAAACACAATTTACTAATCTGGCTAAATCTAAATTTAACCCCAAGGAATTAGACTGGGTTTTGTCCAAAACAGCAATCGTTTCAAACGTAGAGACCAGCAAAAAGTTTAATATGTTTTTTAGTCTTACGCCACGATTCGTAAGTAATGAAATCATTACATGGTCTCCTGAAGAAATAAAGACTTTAAAAAATATATACCCTGGATTTAGCTTAACCCAATGGAACAAACAAGACCTAACACGCATTTTATTAATGTTGGCTTTAGCGCCTTCAGTAAACAAATCTATTATTGAGGCATTTTTTGAAATAGCCGAGATGAAAGAACAAGTAGTCTTATACAAAGGCTTATACCTCTTAGAAAACGCTTCGGAATTTAGCAATCAAGTAGCCGAAGGGATACGAACCAATATGGTAAATGTCTTTGACGCTATTGCTTCTGGTAATCCATTCGCTCAAAAATATTTAGACGATGAAGCTTGGAACCAACTTATCCTTAAGTCCTTTTTTATGGACAGACCACTGTATACGATCCAAAACATAGATCAAGGCAAAAACGAAGACTTAGCAAATATGCTTCAAGACTATGTAAAAGAACGTTGGGCCGCAGGTAGGCAGGTCTCCATTGAAATTTGGCGTATGATTGTTGGCTATCTTCGTGATGACCTAAAACAATTAATTTCAGAACGAAGCTTTGAAGGCTTAGAAAAAGAAGTAATAGACACTATTACACAACAAAATAGTCCCAGTTTAAATAGTGAATATTGGGAACGTATTGGTAAAACAGAATAAAAAAAACGTTATGAATTATATCGATCCACATATCCATATGGTTTCCAGAACCACGGATGATTACGAAAACATGAAAGCTGCCGGTATCGTTGCAGTTATTGAACCTGCTTTTTGGTTAGGACAAGCCCGCACCAATGTTGGTTCGTTTAAAGATTATTTTAGCATGCTTGTTGGCTGGGAACGTTTTAGAGCCTCACAATTTGGCATAAAACATTATTGTACTATAGGCTTAAATTCCAAAGAGGCAAATAACGAAGCTTTAGCCGAACAGGTTATCGAAATCCTACCAGAATTTCTAGCCAAGGAAGGTGTTGTTGCTGTTGGTGAAATTGGTTATGATGACCAAACTACCGCCGAAGATAAATATTTTAGGCAACAGCTCGAGTTAGCCAAGGAATTCGATTTACCCGTCATGATACACACACCGCATCGTGACAAGAAAAATGGCACACTTAGAACTATGGATGTAATCGAGGAACACGGCATTTCACCTTACAAAGTAGTTATTGACCATAACAACGAAGAAACGGTTGAATGGGTAAGAGACCGCGGTTATTGGGCTGCATTTACCATATATCCTAAAACAAAAATGAGCAAAAAGCGCATGGTTGAAATTGTTAAAAAATATGGTTCTGAGCAAATTATCGTTGATAGCTCGGCAGATTGGGGTGTTAGCGACCCACTATCTGTACCTAAAACAGCTGCTTTAATGAAAAAAAGTGGGGTTTCAGATAAAGATATTCATTTAACTTGTTACCAAAATGCATTAACTATTTATGGCCAAAGCGGACAGTTTAATGAATCCGACTGGCTTACTGAGACAACAATCAATCAAGCCGATTTACATGAGGGCAATACCATATTAAGGGGGCAAGAAGCCAAAACTATACATTTTAAGAACCCAAAATAAAGCTTTAATAAGCGCAAACACATGAAACGAACATTAACAAAATTTAAGCATTTTTTCACAAAAGGAAAAGTTTAAAATTTTTAATGAGAGAACGAGTGTAAGGAGTGGTTGCACACGTTCTTAATTTTATAATTACAATAAAATCAATTAATTACTAAAATTTAAACGTGTGAAATGGTATGCTGTTTTACAAATTATGCGTCCTGCAAATATTATCACGTCCATAGCTGATATTATTGCAGGAATTGCTATTGCTGGTTTTTTAGTCCCTGAACTATGGAACCAACAAATTATAACACATATTATTTTATTATCCCTTACTACAGCGGGCCTATATGCTGGAGGCATTGTTTTTAACGATGTATTTGATATTGAACAGGATAAAATAAATCGTCCGGAGCGGGTTATCCCAAGTGGTCGATTAACACTAAAAGAAGCCAAACTGTTTGGAATCGTACTTTTTACAACAAGCATTATAGTTGCCTTTTTAGTTTCCAATACCAGTGGCATTCTTGCAATAACTATTACGCTTTCAGCACTTTTATATGACAAATACAGCAAACATAATCGCGTTTTGGGCCCATTAAATATGGGACTTTGTAGAGGTGTTAATCTTATTTTAGGGATGAGTATTAATATGGAACTGGATCCGAAGTATTACCTAATAGGCATACTACCAGTATTATTTATTTCTGCCATTACCTTAACTGCGCAAAAAGAAACAAAAGGTAAAAACAAATTAGCGATTGCTTTTGCCATGCTTTTAGATGCTGTGATCGTTATCGGTTTTATTGTTATGCATCAATACTTTAATCTATCAATTAAGAATGCCTTTATTTTCTTAATTGTTTGGTATGGCATCAATGTAATTGCCAAATTAAAGGCCATTCTTAACAATAACCCCAAATTAATACAGAAAGCGGTTAAACTAGGCGTCTTATCACTTATTCCCCTAGACGCTAGCTATACGGCTGGTTTTAGTTCTATAACTATGGCATTGACTGTGCTTTGCCTGCTACCTATTTCATTATTTTTATCAAAGAAATTTCCAGTTACCTAACAATGAATAAAACGACAATTATAAGGCAATCCATTCAAGTTAACTTTAACTTCAACCTAATATTTACAAGTCATCTTTTTAAGGTTGACAATCCCATTTTGGTCGATTTGTTTACAAGTAATACACATGCAAAAAGTAATGCAATTGTTGTCGTAGATGATGGTGTTACCAAAGCCCACCCCCAGTTAAAAGCATCCATAGCAAACTATTTCGAAACACACGGCACTTCTATTAAGCTACAAGGCAATATTTTAGAAATTCCCGGTGGCGAACAGGCAAAAAACAACGAAGCTTATATAAAAACCATTTTAGAAAGTGTAAATAATTTTGGTATTGACCGACATTCCTATGTTATTGCCATAGGCGGTGGCGCCGTTTTGGATGCTGTAGGCTTTGCCGCTGCCATAGCACATCGTGGTGTACGCCTAATTCGGGTTCCAACAACAATTCTATCTCAAAACGATTCTGGAATTGGTGTTAAAAATGGTATCAACTACTTTGGAAAGAAAAATTTTGTAGGCACCTTTTCTGCCCCTTATGCCGTTATTAATGACGACTCTTTTTTGTCCTCTCTAGATGATCGTGATTGGCGCTCAGGTATTTCTGAAGCCATAAAAGTCGCCCTTATTAAAGATCGGGTATTTTTTGAATGGATCGAGACCAATGCAACAGCATTAAACAATAGAGACCAGCAAGTAATGAATACCTTAATACATCGCTGTGCAGAAATGCACATGCAGCATATTCAAAACTCTGGGGATGCCTTCGAGCAAGGTTCTTCACGACCACTAGATTTTGGTCACTGGGCCGCTCATAAATTAGAGCAACTATCCAATTACAGTATACGACACGGTGAAGCAGTAGCCATAGGCATTGCCCTCGACAGCACCTATTCTTATTTAAAAGGCTATCTAACAGCCAATAGCTTAACTCGTATTTTAAACTGTATCCTAAATTTAGGATTCAGCCTGTCCCATGACCACTTAAATGCTCACATTATAGATGGGCTAAATGAGTTTAGGGAACACTTAGGAGGCAAATTAACCATTATGCTATTAAAATCTTTAGGAACCGGTTTTGAAGTTCATGAAATGGACGAGGCTATTGTATTGAAATCAATAACCTATATGAACGACTATATACAAACGTAAAAGCCTTTGGTATCATGATAATTAAAGAACATGCGCACCTTACCTACTGCACAAACATTCATTCTGGTGAAACTTGGGAAGCGGTATTTAACAACTTAAAACAATATACGGTTAACATAAAAAAACAGCTAACACCACATGAACCTTTTGGTATTGGCTTAAGACTATCCCAAGAAAGTGCCTCTACCCTATTAGAAACTTCTAATTTAAGCACTTTTAAAGCTTGGTTAAAACAAGAAGACCTGTATGTTTTTACCATTAATGGCTTCCCATATGGCGCCTTTCATAATGTTGTTATTAAAGACCAGGTACATACGCCTGATTGGACAACAACAGAACGCCTACAATACACAAAAGACCTAATGACAATTCTAGCCGAATTACTTCCAGAAAGCATGGACGGCAGCGTATCGACATCACCTTTGTCTTACAAGCATTGGTTTGAAGACGAAATATCTATTGATAGCACAAAAAAGAAAGCTTGCGCCTCATTAGTGGAAGTTGTATTGCAGTTGGTTGCTATAAAGCATTCAACCGGAAAATTATTACATCTGGATTTAGAGCCAGAACCAGATGGTTTTTTAGAAAACACCCAAGAGGTCATCGATTTTTTTAATGACTACCTTTTAAAAGATGGCCTATTTGAACTTCAAAAGAAGCTAAATTGTCCCCATGAAGCTGCTAAACAGCACTTGTTAGATCACATACAAGTTTGTTATGATGTATGCCATTTTGCCTTAGCTTATGAATCACCCCAATACGTTATTTCTCAATTAAAAAAGGAAGGCATCAAGATTGGGAAAGTTCAAATTAGTGCTGCAATAAAATGCGAGCAATCTAATACCATTTCTATTGAAAAACAGCAGGCAGGCCTCCGTCCGTTTGACGAACCTACCTACTTACATCAATCGATTGTTAAACTTGACAATGGAAGTCTTCTTCATTTTTCAGATTTAAATGAAGGTATTGACGCCATGGGAAAACCTAATTTTAAAGAGATTAGAACACACTTCCATGTGCCTATTTTTATTTCGAAGTTCAGCATATTACAATCCACTCAAGACGAAATTATTAAAGCACTTGAACTCTGGAAAGAAACTCAATACAGTAACCATTTGGAAGTTGAAACATATACTTGGTCCATCCTTCCTAAAACATTACAAACAGACCTAACTAGCTCTATTACCAGAGAGCTCGAATGGGTACAGAAACAATTATTAAATTAGGCTATGAATCAAACTGTTGTTATTGACATTGTTGGTCTATCCAGTGCATTATTAAAGCATAAAGACCTTTTTTTAACACAATGGATTGAAAAAAAACAACTTTCAAAAATAAAACCCGTACTACCTGCAGTTACCTGTTCAGCCCAGTCTACCTACTTAACAGGAAAATGGCCTAACGAACATGGTATTGTCGCAAATGGCTGGTATTTTAAGGACGAATGTGAAGTCAAACTATGGCGACAGTCCAACCATTTGGTGCAAGCCCCAAAAATTTGGGATATGGCTAAAGCAATCGATCCTAATTTTACCTGCTCGAATATGTTTTGGTGGTATAACATGTATTCCAATGCTGATTATAATGTAACACCACGCCCACAATACAGAGCAGACGGTCAAAAGAAACCAGATTGCTATTCTAAGCCCGAAGGTTTAAGGGATCGATTACAAAACAAACTCGGCATTTTTCCACTATTTAACTTTTGGGGACCTAATACGTCTATTAAATCTACAAAATGGATTGCTGATGCCTCTAAGTTAGTGCACAACTGGCACGAACCCACTTTGCAATTAGTTTATTTACCGCATTTAGATTATGTGCTTCAAAAACATAACGATGAGACTAAGATTTTAAAAGACTTAAAAAAACTGGATACTGTTTGTAAAGATCTTATATCTTTTTATGAATCTAAAAATGTTAAGATCATTTTACTTTCAGAATATGGCATTAATCCTGTAAAAGGACCTTTTCATATTAATCGTCTTTTAAGAAAACAAGGTTATATTAAAGTTAGAGAGGAAAATGGTCTGGAACTCTTAGATTGTGGCATTAGCAATGCCTTTGCTTTGGCCGATCACCAAATTGCACATGTTTACATTAACGATAAAAGCAAACTTACAGATATAAAAAAGGCGTTAGAAGCTTGCCCTGAAATTGATTTGGTATTGGATGGTGAGACTCAAAAAAACTATCATATTGACCATGAACGCTCCGGCGATTTAATGGTAATTGCGAACAAGGACTTTTGGTTTACCTATTATTATTGGCTAGATGATAAAAAAGCACCTGATTTTGCCCGTATGGTAGACATCCACAAAAAACCTGGCTACGATCCCGTAGAACTGTTTACCGATCCCAAAAAGAAAATGATAACAGCAAGGATTATTTTTAAACTCTTAAAAAAGAAATTAGGATTCAGAACCTTATTAGATGTTATCCCTTTAGATGCTCAACTCGTAAAAGGATCGCATGGTACCATTAATGTAGACACGAAGTACTACCCTATATTGGTTCAAGAAAAAACAAACCAAGAATCCACTTCCCATTCTGAACACATCGAACCAACCGAAATTTGTCAATCTATATTGAATCATATATTTAAAGAATAGAGGCGTCTGTCTAGAAAAACAACACTCAATTCACTATGAAATAATTTAAACACATTAAAGACAACAAACATTGTACCTTACAAACCTAATAACAAACACCCTTTTCAAAAAGATACGTATTAAAAACAACACGTAAAAAAGAATGTTTTTTTTCACTGAAATAATTTAAACATTTTTATTGCGAAAATAAATTACTTTTAGAGCATCATTTCGCATTTTATATATAGAAGTGATTTAAACTTTTACAAATTGGCTAAAAAATTGCCGGTTTGCACCCATATTTTGTCTTTTTATCGTTACGTAGCCCTGCTATGCGACTAAAAAAAGCCTTCATCTGGTCATAAACCCATCAATTTTCGCTTCAATCCAAAAAGTTTAAACCACTTCATAAAATATGTTAGCCTTGAAAACGGTTTCAAGTTAATTTTTATGTTAATTTGTTTAAACAAATTTTAATTATGGATTCTAACAGACGTACTTTTTTAAAAAAAACAGGGATTGTAGTAGGCAGTGCCTTAATAACGCCAACCATTCATTCTTTTGGCATTATTAACAAACCCATA
The DNA here is from genome assembly GCF_016428595.1 of Snuella sedimenti. Taxonomy (GTDB): domain Bacteria; phylum Bacteroidota; class Bacteroidia; order Flavobacteriales; family Flavobacteriaceae; genus Snuella; species Snuella sedimenti. The sequence continues at coordinate 237,683 of NZ_JAELVQ010000001.1, forward strand.
CTCAGTGAAAATATTATTGGACATGGGGAATTTAGATATAAAGTTCATAAAGCATGGGGGAATTTAGACCCTAGTACGACACCTGTAAACAATTGTCATGAAATGGTAATGGACGCCAAAGGGCGGTTAATTATGACAACTGATGAACCCAAAAATAATATCATTATTTATGACAAATCGGGAAAACTATTAAACTCTTGGACTTTAAACTTTAATTCTGCTCATGGCTTATCTATTTTTAATGAAGGAGGGGAAGATGTTTTATTCATTACCGACCCAAATTCGGGAAGCGTAGTAAAAACGACAACGGACGGTAAGGTATTAATGAAACTTCAACACCCGAAAGATGTAGGAATTTACAATGAAAAGGATAGATTCAGTCCTACAGAAACTGCCATTGCCCCTAATGGTGATATTTACGTTGCCGATGGTTATGGTTCGCAGTACATTATTCAATATAATGCTAAAGGAGAATATATTCGGCATTTTGGAGGCTCAGGCGACAAGGACGACCAATTCAGTACAGCTCATGGGGTAACAATCGACAAACGCGATCCCAACAACATAACGCTAATGTGTACTTCGAGAGCCCACAACTCCTTTAAAAGGTTTACACTTGATGGCAATTATCTAAATACCATTTTCTTGCCGGGAGCCTATGTTTGTAGAGCCGTTATGGACGACGACATTATGTATTCTGGTGTTTGCTGGTCTCGTTTAAGATATTTAAACCAAACACCAAATTCTGGTTTTATAACCATCTTAAACAAAGACAATAAAGTAATTTCAAATCCGGGAGGTACAGCCCCTGTTTACGAAAATGGAAAGTTAAAATTAATGGTTCAAGAATCTACGCTCTTCAACCATTGTCATGACGTTTGCATTGACAATGACAAAAACCTCTATGTATGCCAATGGAATGCCCATAAAACATATCCTATCAAACTGGAACGGGTATAAAACCAGTTTTTTAGTTTAAATTTATAATGATAAATGGCTTCTAATGGGCTAATCAATACGAAATTATTTTCTTAACTCAACTCTAACTCATCTCTAAAAGAACGATAAAACCATTTAATTAAGACATTACACGTTTATGAAATTCAATCTAATGAAAAAACTTGCGGTCTACCTGACAATTGCGTTTTCTATACTATCCTGCAATTCTAATGACAAAACCGTATTGGTTTTTAGTAAAACGGCAGGTTTTAGGCATGGCTCTATAGAACCGGGAATTGTTGCATTGAAGAAATTAGGAGTTGAGAACCATTTTAAAGTCGTTGCCTCTGAGGATGCTGCTTATTTTGTTGAAGATTCGTTAAAACAATTTTCAACAGTTATTTTTCTTAATACAACAGGAGACATACTTAACGAATCCCAACAAGCCGACTTTGAACGTTATATTCAAGCTGGAGGTGGCTTTGTAGGTGTGCATGCTGCAACAGATACCGAGTACGAATGGCCTTGGTACAATAAACTTGTTGGTGCCTATTTTAAAAATCATCCTAAAATTCAAGAAGCAACACTTAACGTTATTGATAAAACACACCCATCTACAACATCATTAAACGACACATGGAGCAAGGAAGACGAGTGGTATAATTTCAGGGATATCTACCCCAAAATAAACGTCCTCATCAAAATAGATGAGAATAGCTATAAAGGTGGCTCAAATGGCGACAACCATCCTATTTCGTGGTATCATGAATACGATGGCGGACGGTCTTTCTACACCGAAATGGGACATACTAACGAAACGTATACAGATACAAGCTTTTTAAAACATCTGCTTGGAGGGATTACATATGCTATTGGTGAAAACAAGCTGGATTACACTAAAGCTACATCCGACCGTGTTCCTCCAGAAAACAGATTTACAAGACAAGTTCTTGATTTCAATCTAAATGAACCTATGGAGTTGGATGAATTACCAAATCGAGGTATCTTATTCGTTGAGCGCCGAGGTGCCCTAAAATTATTTGATTTTAAAACAGAGCAAACCAAAACCATTGCACAACTCGATCTTTTTTATGGAAACGAAGACGGATTGTTAGGTCTGGCCGTAGATCCTAATTATGAAGCAAACAATTGGATCTACCTGTTTTATTCCGCTCCTGGTGACGACCCTTTACAATATGTTTCCCGATTCGATTTAAAAGACGACACATTGGATTTAAAATCTGAAAAAATACTCCTTAAAATACCTACCATTAGAAAATGTTGCCATAGTGGGGGTGCATTAGAATTTGGTCCTAACGGGAACTTATTTATCACATTGGGAGACAATACAAATCCGTTTGAATCGTCTGGATATGCACCTATTGATGAACGAGAGGGCAGAGCGCTTTGGGATGCTCAAAAATCAGCATCCAACACAAATGACTTGAGAGGTAAAATTTTAAGGATTAAGCCCGAAGCAGATGGCACCTACTCGATTCCAGAAGGCAACCTTTTCCCTATAGGAATGCCTGACACCAGACCCGAAATTTATACTATGGGCTGCAGAAACCCATTTAGACCCTCAATAGATAGTAAAACAGGATATCTTTATTGGGGAGATGTTGGCCCCGATGCAGGTAAAGGGCATCCAGATCGTGGTCCAAAGGGAATGGGTGAATTTAACCAAGCAAGAAATGCTGGATTTTGGGGATGGCCTTATACAAGAGGGAACAATCAAGTATACAACGATTATAATTTCACCACAAAAGAATCGGGTCCTAAGTTCGATCCAAACCATTTAATAAATAATTCGCCGAATAATACCGGACTAAAAGAACTTCCTCCAGTACAAGAGTCCCTTATTTGGTACTCCTATGATAAGTCGGAAGAATTCCCTTGGCTAGGTACAGGGGGTGTAAACCCTATGGCAGGCCCTATATTTCATGCATCTGACTATCCACATGCCAAAACAACATTTCCATCTTATTTTGAAGACAAACTTATTTTATACGAATGGATGCGAGACTGGATATATGTTGTTACCCTCGATGAAAACCATAATTACAAAAAAGCAGAACGCTTTATGCCAAAAAGTGAATTTTCACATCCAATGGATATGATATTTGGTTCGGATGGTAGCCTGTATGTTCTGGAATATGGTCAAAAGTGGAACTCTCAAAATTTAGACGCACGATTAAACCGAATAACATATATTGAAGGCAACCGAAAACCAATTGCTAGAATCACTAAAGATACTGAAGTAGGCTCAACACCTTTAACCGTTAAGTTTTCTGGGGCAGAATCTGAAGACTATGATAACGACCCTCTTAGCTATGAGTGGTACTTTACCTCTAATGAAGTACAAGCGACAGAAGTAAATCCAAGCTTTACTTTTAATGAAGCGGGCACTTATACTGTACGGCTAAAAGTCAAAGACAAAGAAGGAGAGACTGCTACAGCAGAAACAAAAATATTGGTAGGCAACGATCCTCCCGAATTAAGCATCAAAATTGAACCAGATAATTTATTATACTGGGATAATAAAAAGGTAAACTATACCGTAACGGTTACCGATAAACAAGACGGCAGTACTACTGATGGTTCTATAGATCCCAACAAGGTTAAAGTGACGTTAGACTATATTCCTGAAGGAAAAGATTTAGTAAAAGCCACTTTGGGGCATCAACAAAACACGGTTCCTGAAGGACAAAAACTCATAGATGCGAGTGATTGCAAAGCTTGTCATGCAACCAATATAAAAGTGAATGGCCCAAGCTATATAGACATTGCCAAAAGGTACACAAAAAAGGATATAGGCTACCTGGTAAGTAAAATTATAAAAGGAGGTTCTGGCGTATGGGGCGAACATATGATGTCTGCCCACCCGCAACTGAAAGCAGATGAAGTCGACAAAATCGTAAAGTATATTTTATCACTTAAACCAGACAACAGTACTAAAAAGAAACTATTACCGATAAGTGGAACTATAGAATTTAAAGAGCACATTGGAAAAGAGAACCAGGGCATGTATGTTCTAATGGCTTCCTATTTAGATAACGGCAATGATGACCAGTTAGAATCTAAGCTTTCTGCAAGAGAACAAGTTATTTTTAAAGCACCAAAGATAGAAGCTGAGAAAGCTGACGAAAAAAGTACGGGCTTAGGTACCTGGGATGCCGAGGGGCAAAAATTGGTAGGATCCATTGTTAACAATTCCTATTTAAAGTTTGACAATCTAAATCTAAAAGGTTTAGAGAGTATTAAGTTTTCGGCTTTCTATGCAAGTGATTATCCTTATAACGGACGTCTCGAAATTAGAGAAAAAGCTCCTGATGGCAAGCTTATTGGCGCTACTAAATTAGGTTATCACAATGAGCATAAGGGTGCTATGAAATATTACCAAATACCTGTACGTCCTACCTTAGACAAAGCACCACTTTATTTAGTATTTAAAAATGATACGGATAAAGAACAGTATATTGCAAATGCAAATTGGATACTATTGAATTATAAACATTAAATAGCTTTTTAATCCTTATTTCAAAACAAAAGACCACCCTCACGGTGGTCTTTTTCATTAAGCTCAAAATCTGAATAAAGAATTTCTTAAAACGAACTATCCTCTAAACAGAGCTATTGAAATATACTTCGAATGCTCAGTACAGGTTTCGCTCGCTCCAATAAACAAAATAGCTCTTCCATAAAAGAAATTATCATTTATGGAAGCTACTATAATACATATTCTTTTTTACCTTTTTACTAGATGTTACTCAATAATTATTTTTTGGCTATAATTATTTTTTTGATTGTATATTCGTACAAAATATGTTCCCGATGGCAAATTAAGTAAAACGTTATTGGCACTTTTGTTTAAATAAGTTTCCGTTAATTTTTTTCCCGAAATGCCATATAAAATCATAGTAGAATTTATCCACTTTGCAGACAACTTAACAATTAGTTGCTTATTAGATTTTATGGGATTAGGAAATATAATTGGCTTTTCAGATTGTTGAATATCAACTTCGTTTAGCCCTTCTAATAATGCATTATGAGTCTTCGCATTAGTACCCTTAGATGAAGAGCCAGTTATGTTGACTGTATAGTCTTCCACTTCACCATAATCAAACGACCCACATGAGGATGGTATCGTTTTGTACCTCAAAATTACACGCATACGAGTAGCACCAAGTGTTGCTCCTGCAGGCACAGTAAATGATCCACTTACAGGTGTCGTTCTTGATGCGCTCTTTGTCCAAACTTGTTCTCCACTATCTGTAAAATCCCCATCTGCATTATAATCAATCCATACGGCATAGGCCTCTCTGTATTTATTTCCCGTCCAAGTAGGTGTAATTGTTATAGTATTTGATGACCCTTGACTCATTGAAGTACTAAGTGCTGTGAAATCACCATATCCACCTGTTGAATCCGTTGTTATATTATCAATACTCCCTAACTGAACTCTACCAATGTACTCATCACTTGTATCATTTCCGTTAGCCGCACAATAAGTAGGGGGCGGACCTGTAACAGTAATAACAAAGCTATGAGTAGATGCGCTACCACATGTATTTGTAAAAGTAGCCACATATGTTCCTGCTTGATTCGCTTGGATATTATTTATTTCAGCTTCTCTAAGAGTAGAACTAAATCCGTTTGGACCAGACCAACTCCATGTCCCACCAGTTGTTGGCTGAGGCCCAAATTTCAAATTATCCCCAACATCTAATGTTGCATTTGAAATTGCTTGCCATGCACCACTATTTACCTGAAGGTAAGGAGATATTGTTGAAGGGTTGCATTCTGATGCCTCTGTTCCTAATACATTTATCTCTGCGGCTGTTGTCCAGACATTGCCATTTATTTCCGAAGTTGCTACAAGTCTTATAAAACTACCCGTTTTTGAAGTAAATGTGACCGTCTTCTCACTAGTGTTATTGGCCCAAGTTCCAGTTGCTACTGCAGTGCCCCAATTAGTCCCATCAGCACTTACATAAATCTCATATCCCGCTATGGTTCCATTTGACCCAGATTGCCTGGGCAAATATTTTAAACCTGTTATGTTGTAGGAGTCTCCCAAATTAATTTGTATCTCATGGGGATGAGATGGACTTGAACCCGAGTATTGTGTATGCCAAATAGTAGAGTTATCACCGTCAAAAGCATTAGTTGCCGCTCCATTTTCTGCAGTAGTCTCTTCACTATCAACACTCTTTAATGTCCATCCTGATTGGGAAATAACAGGATCTAAACATTGACCAGATTTAACTATTTCAATAAAATCTGTCAATGTTTGTGTACTACTACCATGGGCATCGGTAACGGTTAGTGAAACATCATATTTACCATCTGTTGCATTGGCATAAGATACTATAGGGTTTTCATCTGTCGAGGTAGCTGGTGTACCTCCTGGAAAACTCCAAGACCAAGTGGCACTGCTATTTCTTACAACAGAATAATCTTTAAATTGAACCGGTTCTGTATCTGGACATGTAATTTTTGTTCTATCTGCTGAAATCAAAGCATTAGTTGAACTTATCTCGTACAAATCATGCAAAAATGCGCCTCTTGATGTACCTATTTTTAATTTCCCTTGATTGTAATTTATAAACATAAACCTTACTTCACACATGGGTAAACCTGTACCTATTTGTGTCCAGTTGGACATGGTGTTATTTCTATAATACACCCCGCTCTTATTCCCTATATAAACACCGCCATCTGAGCCACGTTGAAATATAATTTTAGTAACAGGATAACTTGTCAAATTTGCTTGGGTTAGATTGGTCCAGCTGGTACCAGCATTACTTGATTTTAAAACCTTACATAACGTTTGTACCCCACTGTAAGTAACCCATATCTCGTTAGGGTTTTCATCACTTACCGCTATATCCGAGATATTGGTTTGCCCAGAAGAATCCGTCGTTGAAGGCGTAATATCCGTCCATGTAGTCCCTCCATCAGACGTATGCCAAAGCTTATTGTTCGTTAAGCCTGCTACCACATATATATGATTGGGGTTCTTCATTGAAATTTTCTCTCTAAACACCTGACTATTGAAAGTTTTAACAATAGAAATACTATTTCCGTTGTCTTCTGTTTTAATCAAAGAATTTTTCCAAGTACTAAGGTTAGGATCTCCTGTAGGATATTGCCCCGCATGGTGGGTAATGATCGTGTAATAATTATTAGGGTGGAATTCCATAGAATTAAAATAACTGTAAATCCCTCCCAAATCAAGAAAATTAGATTCGTTAATCAAGGTATGGACACCTGTTCTAAAATACCGATAATTACTATAGCCCTGACTATAAACATACCTATCATCTAAAGGATTAACATCTGTATTCCCTTGGTCTGCCCCAGTACCATTATACCAATCGAATCCATTGCCACTTTCCTTGATCATTACAGGCCCATGATTTGTACCTGCTGCGACAAGATCGGTCTTAAAAGCACTACCAAAACCCCATAACTCATGGTTACTTATACTATTTGTAAGTGTTGGCATGGTCGCGCCGTTATCTGTAGATAAAATAGATTCTCCGTCACTTCCAACCATAATCTTATTATTAACAACATCTACCGATCTAATATCATGATGTGTTTTTGCGGTTGATAAAGAAAATGTTGATCCATTGTTTGAGGAGACATATATTTTTTGATACCCATAAGAACCGTATACAATTTTATTCTCATCATTTCTATCCATAGCGATATCACCATGATGCAAAGCTGGATCGTGATTATATGGATCTCCCCCTCCTGCAATCATATTTACTTTTACGGATTCCTGCACCCCTGTTGTGGCATTCAATTTATATAAGTGAACCGCACTATGAGCATAAGCATTGTCCCCACTCCCTACCGCAACATAGATTGAACTAGCATTAGATGATGGCAGTAGTAGTTTAGCCCAACCAACAATTTGTCCATTAGCATTTGGTGCTAGGCTTATGGTATTGATCTGGCTAAACGTAGCTCCGGCATCCGCAGAGCGATGAACGCTTACCTGATTATTATGTCCCGTACTAACAGAATACACCACATTACTATTGGTTGTACTCCAGTCCAGCATTTCACTATGTACAGAACTATCCCAAATAGTATGATTGGGCAATCCAGTAATAGCCAAAGACCACGTGCTACCTCCATCAGTCGTCCGGTATATTTTATCGCCCCATCGGGCTACAACAATACTAGAATTGGAAGTTGACACTGCAATATCGTACCCGGAACCGGAATAACTCCCATTTGTCAAAGTAGTAGAACTCCATGTATTACCTCCATCGGTAGATTTAATAACCTGAGAGGCACTTATAGCATATACAACCTGAGGATTTGAAACTGCAACATCTATATCCAAATACTTTTCATCTGGCATATTAGAATCCACTAGGCTCCAATTAGTTCCTCCATCGGAAGTCATCCACAGGCCACCTGTTACAAATGATACAAACATTTTTTGGTTATCTGTTGGATCTATTCTGTTTAAATACACATAGCCTCCATGATTACCTTGAGCTGAATACCCCGTTGTAGCACTATTTACAGGCCCTAACATTTCCCAAGTGTTAACAGCTGCATAATTTAATGCTACATTACTTTTAGCATCACCAAACCATACGGGCTCCGCCTGTACTTTTCCATTTTTATCCAAATAGAAAATTTTAGATTTCAACCAGTTCTCGCCTAATGCTCGCGGTTTACTTTTTTCCCATTGGTGTTGACCAAAATAGCGATCGAACTGCGCTTTGATGTCAAAATAATTAGCGCCATCTTTCATCCCTGAAAACCAAGGTTGACTTTTATGGGCTAGCTCATACTTTAAATCTTCATCTAATTCCTTTTGTTTTCCTGTTCCATCTATTTCCTGTGCATACATTAGTGAAGAAAATACCATCATTACAAATAAAATAGTTTTTTCCATGTGATTATTGATTAAATAGTTAGTTATTAGTTTTAATTAGTGTACTTTAAATTTTAATTCATAGTTATTTTATATTAAGGATTAAAAACAAAAAGCCATATCGAGTTTGGTAATAATCCAGATATGGCCTTTTACTGTTCATTTAATTGACTGTAAAACCTTGACCCGAATAATAAGACACCTTTTGTTGAGAATAGATCATTTCGTTAAGGTTTTATCTAGATAAAGGCAAACGGGTCCATCTTTCATCTATCCAAATCCCTCTATCTATGTTCCTCCATGCTATCATTACTGTATTAGTATCAATTAACCTATACTTAAGTTTCACCTCTTTACCATTTAAATTTGGGTTCATTACATGTTGTACAATATGTTCTACCAGCGTGCTATCTGATGTGATTTTATAATCGCCATATTGCCCAATTGTAGTTCCTTTTAATGGATCTTTCGAATTCCAGGTTACAACGGTATAGAATGTCCCATCAGGATTGATCACTTTATAGTTTCCGCTTAATACATCAACAACCTTACCACTAACAGGATGTTTTATTCCCGTTTGCCGCCAAATTCCAGCTAATGATTTAGAAGCAGGGACATGTGTTTGTTCAGCCTGTGCAACCGCATACAAAGACAAAATCGAAAAAATTAACACAAGAATGTTTTTCATAATAATAATAAAGGCATAAGGTTTTAATTTTTTTATATACTTTGTACTACTTTTTCTCTTAATTAACCTCAAAAGTAAACACATCAGAATACGACACATTCCCTTGACCGTCCTTGGTTTTCACTTTCCAGTAATAGGTTTTTCCAGAGCTTACGGATACGTCATTCAAAACACTTTCCTGAAGATTTGTTTGAAACGATCCAGGAGGATTTACTTCTCCAAAAAACACCTCATAGCTATCAATATCGCCATCCACATCACTTCCGTCCCAATCCAGAGTGACTTTCCCATTAGATACTGTAATGGTTTCATTGTATAATGGCGCTACTATTTCGGCCGGAAAAGGCACGTGCTCTGTTACGCCTTCACCTGCATTATAAAACTTCCAGGTATCGCTTTTTGCGGTCGTTGATCCCTTTTTGGATTTTGAAACGACATACCATGAATAAGGTGTTCCTCTGTCAATTTCTACATCTAAAGACGTGTTTGTTGTTGTATGCAACTTAACCGTTTGATCATTCAAGTTCCTTATGCTTATATCATAGCTATCTGCTGAATTAGCTTTGCTCCACTTAAAGTTTACAGTGCTCTTTTGACTATTTATGATCTGTCCTTCCAAGCATTCTGAATTATTCTCTGGAAAAACTAAAACAGCTTTTTCTGGGTTCGAAGCTTTTTTCTCTTCTGAAGAATCTCCCCCCGAACTACAAGAAACTACCAATAGTGCTATACTTATATAAATTAACTTTTTCATTTTTTTACAACTTTAAAATTACGCTCACTATTTTCTGTTTTTAAAATGACATGGTACATGCCAGCAGTTAAAAATGAAGCTTCTACCTTTATGGTTTGTCCAGTAATTGGTAAAACACGTGCCAATACAAGTTTACCATTCGTATTGAACATTTTTACAAAGGCTACATTTGCCTCTTCATTGCCTATATTTACATACAAATCATCAACAAAAGGATTGGGGTATACCAGTATATCATCATTAAGTACAATACGTTTCTCAAATACTCCTTGACAGTCTTTGTCGGTAGTCACTTTTAAACTATTAACACCCGATTTTAAACCCAACGACACTTTCCCTTCTGTGGTTATTGTAGTTTCTCCGTTAAGTGTCACCTCATAGACATCTCCATTAAACATAGATAAGTCTAACGCCTTCGAAGTTGCATCGTATTTTGCTAGAACAGCCAAATCTGAAGGTTCACTTATCGTTACATCATAACAGCGTTCAAATCCTGTTTCACCTTCAACGGTAATACATAACTGATACACTCCTGAATTTAAATTATCAATCGTTAGTTGATTGGTAAAGTTAAGATTGGACTGACTACCATTTCCCTGCAATGAAACTTGATAATTGTGTGTTTCCAAAGCACTTATAACTACCTGGCCATTATTACTTGTCCTACATGTTTCAGCAACCGTAGTTATTGTAAAATTATTAGCTGGTAAATTAAATGCTTCACAACCATTCCCATCAACTAAAACGCCTAAAGGTGTTTCCGAACATAGATCGTCAATATCCAAAACACCGTCGTTATCATCGTCATCATCACAAGCATCACCTATACCGTCATTATCAAAATCGGCCTGATCTGGATTGTCCACATCGGGACAGTTATCGTAGATACAGCCAATAAGTGTCAATTCTGCTATAGACGTCCAAGCACCACCATTCACTTCAGACAAAGTCTTAATTCTCATATACCTTGCCACTATAGGTGTTGTAAATTCTAAATTCTGTGGTGCAGACGAGTTTTCAAAAGTTCCTGTAAAATCGGCTTCTCCCCAATTTGTTTTATCATTACTAAAATAAATTTCGTATTCATTTATTCGTCCATTTTGTCCGCTCTGTCTTGGTAAATATGTAAACTTACTGAGGCTATAAAAGCCGCCCAAGTCAATTTGGATTTCATGAGGATAGGGATCTGTTCCCGTGCTCCATCTGGTATGCCAAATGGTATCGGGATCACCATCGAAAGCCATCGTTGCTAACCCAGGATAGTTAGTTTCTTCACTATCGGCATATAATAGACTCCATTCTTCTTTTGGTAACTCGGCAGGGTTGCTACAGTCATTTATGGAAGGACAGGTTGTTGTGGTAACCATATCTACTATGGTTTTCACATACTCAATTCCATTTTGCGTTACGGTTAAAGTAACATTGTAGGAACCAGGAGTTCCTAAGACTACTTTTGGATTCCTTATGTTAGCATCACTAATATATTGAGGAGCTGGTGATATGTCCCATTTCCATGAGGCTCCACTATGTTTTAAAATGGAGTGATCGTCAAAATACAAGGTATCGGTCATACAGTTAAACGCCTTTTTCTGTACCCAAGGATTCACGATAGGTTTAAAATCTTCTTGTAAAGGCGATTCCCATACACCACCGCCTCCAGCTACCCTTATTTTTCCATCGCGATAAAACGAAATAGCTGTATTTACATCAAAATTTTGGGGATAATTGTTTTCAAACAAACTCCAATTGGTCATATCGGAGGTTCTGTAATATACTTTTGCCCCTGTTCCATTCCTTCGTGTCGTAAACAAATAAACAAGGTCTTTTCCCGTACTGGTAGGTTGGATAGCCAAACATTTGGTATACGCATCAATGGCTCCAGAAATGTTTTCCCAAGTATCCCCACCATTGGTCGATTTAAAGATCAAGCCTTTATCTGCTGACCAAGTACCATTGGCATAACAGGCATAAATCGTATTTTCATCGTAAGGTGATATAACTAAACTTGTTTTGCCTTTCATTTTAGAACCTCCGTAGCTAGCACTTCCCAAAGTTGGTTTATGAGTCCATGTTAGCCCCTGATCGGTACTTTTGTACAATCCGTTTCCCTTTACATCGACATACATAACATTAGGGCTTGTTGCACTAATAGAAATGCCCATTACTTTATCAGGAAAGGCATGTAACGATTCAAAATTTACACCCATATCGGTACTTTTCCATAAATCATTACCTTCTCCCAAAAATATAATCTCATAATAGTTTGGATGGTGCACCAAACTCCCTCTGTTACCACCATATTCGAGCATGTTGGGAAACTTCGTGAAATTAAATCGCCCTTCTGGTTGCCCTTCGGCTGTTTTAGGCAGTATCCACCCGTTGCCTAAATCGTTAAAAGCTACATGCCTGCTTTTCCCTTGCAATACCCAACCGGTAGGTGATTCGGCACCTCCCATACGCAAGGCTTTATCTCCATAAAAATCGGTTATGGCGGTATTGCCATTATGGTACCTTCCACCAACCACAATGTCTTCATTCCATCCTTGATCAAACCCCCACATGTCAGACCCAATTAAATTATTTATCAAAGGTTGGAAATCGGCTTCAAAGGCATCTGTTGAAAAGCTTACACCTCCATCAGTGGCTACCCAAACAGAGCCATCGTTTAGCCATTTTATATCTTGAATATCGGGATGAATGGAAAAGCGTCCAAAATACCCACCAATTGCATCAAAGGTACTCCCTCCATCTTTGGTTTTAAACAACGTTGTAGTCCCTACAAAAAATTCATCTTCATTATTTGGATTGGCTTCCAACACCAAATCGTAATATCCTTGACCATTATTATACTTGAATGCATCTGTATTACAGTCTATTATTTTATTCCAAGTCCAACTACCGCCATTATTTGTTCCTTTATATAGCTGAGGCGTATTATTATCGCTAAGCAGGGTTGTGAATACAATATTTGGATTATCCAATGTTACCGCCAGTAACCCGCCACTCCCATCATTAAACTGATTGGGGAAATTGGGCAACGCTGTAAATGTATTGCCTCCATCTAAAGACATAACGGCATCTAACTTACTTGAAGCATTTTGCTTTAAAGCATATATTACATTGGTATCCCCTGGCTTAAATTCAACATCATAAAATTTACCCGAAGCCTTATTGCTCCAATTGGCACCATCATTACTACTAACATAAACGCCATTATTTGAAGAAGCTACAATCTTACTTGGATTTGTATTATCTATTAAAATATGATTGGCCTCAGCATTGCTTAATACAACACTCCAGGTATTACCACCATCGGTAGTTTTGTGGATTTTACCATCACTGCACATATAAACGATATTAGGGTTGGTTGGATGAATCGCTATAGCCGTAACACCTCTTAACGCATAATTGGGCGCCAACATGGTCCAGTTTTGCCCCTTATCTATTGATTTATTAATATATCCTGTTTCGGTTCCTACATATATAATATCTGTATTTGAAGGCGCTACTGCCAAACTATACACATTAACTTGCCAGGGTGCCACACCTGGTATTTCCGAAGAACCAGATTCATTTAGCCAAAAAGTTTGTTTGGGACCTAAAAATGACCAGTTGGAATTGGAAGCGTCCACTATTTTACTAATACCGGATGTTTTAGCCAAAACATTTTGCTCTTTTGTTATTTGATCAAAGTCAGGGATTTCGATTTCTCCTTTATCATTCACATAAGATATCACAACTTGTTTCCAAATCTTATAATAGCGTATTATTGGGCTCTTTTGTTTTCCATAAATCGCGGTATAATCTTGAAATCCTTTTTCTATCTCAAAGTAATTGACCGGGTACTCATAGAGCTTTTTAGCCCATTCTGGGAAATTATTATTATACGAGGGCTTATAGGTTTTGATAATACCCGGCAGATCATCATAAGGGGTATATTGTTGCTGTGCACTTAGTACATTAACATGTACCAGTAACATTAAACATATAAGGCGTTTTAGTAGTTTCATTATTTTATAAGATTATAAATTGGTTAGCTTCAAGAATAGGTAGAGAAGAGCATGTATTTTACATGATTAAGCAAAAACAAACCATCAATTCTCTTTATACATCCTACAAATTTGGCAGATATTTATAGATATTTACGGGGTCATTTTAAGCTTAATGGTGGATTATTGAGCGTATCGTGACTATTTCATAAAAACACATAGAAACAATATGGGATAAAGTGTGTATTTTATTTAGCAATAAAGAATTAGTACGTTATTAAAAGAGAGAGCTATTAAAGCCCTCTCTTTTTAAATTATTAAAAACTAATCTATTAGTCCGTACACATTAATTTCAGCTAGGAAACAATAAAAATTAGGGCCTTCTGTAGCTTCATACTTTACATAACGGGCTTTGGTTAAAGCAACTTCATAGAATTGTCCAGCGTCAGTAGTTGCGTCCATATTATATTCACCCAGATCTGTCCAATTGATGCCATCCAAACTTACATAAAACTTATGTTTTATCTGCCCTCTTCCATCACCTTGTCTTCTAAATACTTCGAAACCTGCAACTGTTTTTTCAACACCTAAGTCCACAGTAAAGTAGTGTGGGTATGGTGGTTGATTAGGTGACCATTCACTATGCCAGAAGGTTCCCAGCTCCCCATCAATGGTGTTGGAGGCCGGAGCATTTCCCATTTCTGATGAAAAGTCAGTAACGGACCAATCTATGTTGTCTAAACTTTCAATTACATTAATC
This sequence comes from Snuella sedimenti, assembly GCF_016428595.1. Taxonomy (GTDB): domain Bacteria; phylum Bacteroidota; class Bacteroidia; order Flavobacteriales; family Flavobacteriaceae; genus Snuella; species Snuella sedimenti. Next base: position 252,722 of record NZ_JAELVQ010000001.1, read on the forward strand.
TCTGCTAAAAAGGCAAAAAAGTTAGAGCCTTCTGTAGCTTCATACTTTACATACCTTGCCAGAACCGGAGTTACCATATATACCTGACCGTCATTAGTATTCGGATCCATATCATATTCACCCAGATCCGTCCAATTGGTTCCATCCAAACTCACATAAAATTTATGTCTAGTTTGCCCTCTTCCATCACCTTGCCTTCTAAACACTTCAAATCCAGCAATAGTTTTTTCTGCTCCCATATCAAACGCAATATAATGTGGATACCCTGGAGACCCACCATTCCATTGGGTGTGCCAGAAAGTACTCAAATCTCCATCTATAGCAGCACTTGCTAAGCCATTTGGAGCTCCTTCAGCAGGTTCTTCTGTTGAAAAATCAACAATTGTCCAACTACCTTTGCCTGCTGCTGGCAAAGGCGTTACAGTGAAAGAGATGGATTGCGAATTTCCAGATGTGTCTGAAATTGCAATCTTAATTTCCTGTTCTTCACTTTTCATCCCTGTAACCGTATAAGTACCTTCAGGGTCAGATGACATCATAGTATTTGTTACTTCACCACCATTTTTATCACTGTTTATAAAATCAAATGTTAACAATGTATTTTCTGAATTCTCCCAATTCGCAATTACGCCTCCAGAAATTGGATCTAAAGAAAGGCTTGCAAAAACTGATGTAATAGTACTCGGAAATTCATATGTATTCCAATTTGATGGAAATAAATCTATGGAAGTTTCGCTTCCGTCTTCATCAGCCAAAGTAGGCACATAAAAAGTCCTATACATAATTGGATTCGATGGAGAAGCATTTGGTAATGCAATTGCAGATTCATCTTCTTCAATAGTTACAATAACCTCTTCATCATTAATGTTCGTATACTTAACTTCAGTTTTGCGTTGAAATTCATCGCCACTTATTGCAAATTGAATTTCACCATCGGCACCATCAAACGAAACCCCATTAACACTTCTTGCCTCAAGATTAGACATATAATTTTCTCCATATGCTGAGCCAAATACCGTAACAGGAACCGACTCATTATCATCGGCATCCTTACTGTACACTTTAAACTCATAACTTTTCTCTTCCAATTCGGTTATATAAAGTTTTAATGTATCAGTATGGTTATCAGATTTCGAGTATGGAAACGTCTTCGTTTTATTTCCTTTGTCCCATGTCACGACTATTTCGTTTACATTAAAGGCTCCACTAATAAAACCGGAAATCAACACTCTTTTATTACCTGCAAAAGATTGTAAAGAGTCTGCTTTATTAGTATACTTTGTTTCTCCATCCTTAATATATTGGCTGTGCATATCTTCCATATCCTGACACGAAAAGAAAACACCTAAGACAGAAATAAGCGAGTATATTAAATATTTCATTGTTTTTTTCATAATGTTTTTTTTAATTAATTACATTTCCCCAGAAGGTCAATTCAGAAAAGTTTATAAACCCTGCTCCATCCCAAGTTTCTTGAACAGCTAAACGGAAATATCTGATCTCAACACTTTCTTCAAAAGTGTATTCATCGCCAGCTAAGAAGTGAGCGATATCTTCATCTGTATTTTGACCAATTGGTAAGCCGGAAGGTTTTATTGACTCACAACCTCTTAATTTTATCCAATTATCTAAATTACCATCACTGCCTGGTAATTCCTTAGCACCATAAAGGGTATATGATTTTGGGTTTCCATGTGTATACGCCCAATGTTGCTGATTAGGCGCTCTTTGGAATAACTTAATACGACTTAAAACCACATTTGCCCCCAAATCTATCGTCATGATACTTGGCCTTGGGTGATCACCCTGTGTATGCACAATAGATCCCAAATCATCATCAAATGCATTCCAATAATCACCTTCCCAAGCATCCCAGTTATCATCATTAGCCAAAACAACTTTTTGAAACTTTGCTTTGTCCAAACGCTCCTCAAACAAAGGTGTTAATAACTTATCTGGAGTTCCTGGATAAATAGTATCAGAAAAATTATCATACCGATCTCTTATTACTGCTGCAAAAGGCTGTGGTACAGACTCAAAACCTCTTAAAGAATGACTGGTCTCTGATTGCGATGTATATACAGTATGCACATTCTCCAACTCCCCTTGTTCGTTTTCCGCAAAAAGCAAAATAGCAATTGGTGTTTGCTGTTCGTTAACCCATTTAAACTTAGCACCTCCAAAATCGGGTGTAATTTCCATAGCTCCCTTTATTATATGTACTGGAGGCATTAATGGAGAGGCTGTAAATGAAACCCCTTTTGATACGTTTTCCGATCTATCTACGGCATAAACCGTAACTTCCTTTTCACTTGTATCTCCAAAACCAAGTATTTGAATTTTATTATCGTAAATGGAAGCTCTTACTTCTGCCATTTCTCCTTTGGAGTTTTCATACACGGCCTTTACATATAATAGATCCTTATCACTTGGAAGATCATACGATATATCGAAACCGCCATTAATAGAGGTATAACTTAAATTTTCTATTGCACTAGGTATAACATCATCGGATGTTATGGGATTATGCTCGTAGTCTTCCTGACAGGCTAGCAAAATAAAGGTGCAAACTAATAGTAGACTTAATATTTTTTTCATTTTCGTTAAGTTTTCGATTAAACTTTAATTTTACATAATAAACTTACCACCCTGGATTTTGTATTAAATTAGGGTTGTTTACAATTTCACCTTCAGCTATAGGCCACAAATAATCTTTTTGTGTGAAAGACGGGTTATACAATGTTTTTACATTATAATAATCTTCAGCATCCTGCGCTAAAACGTTCCAACCTTTGATAGGCTTATTCATATAACGTTCAGTTAATTTCCAGCGTCTTAAATCCCAAAACCTTGCTCCTTCAAATGCCAATTCGATCATTCTTTCTTGCTGAATGATCTCTCTCATCCCCGATTTAGTTGAAGGTTTTGTTGGTTCATTCGAATGGTTCGCCCAACTTTGGACAACACCATCTAGCCCTGCTCTTTCTCTCACAAGATCTATATATTCATATACCTCATTATCTGGTGTCCCTTTTACTTCATTTAAAGCCTCGGCATAGTACAGATACAAATCGGCCAAACGTATAATTGGGAATGCATATCTATCGGCATTAAGAGATGTTCCATTTCTTACGGTTGTCTTTATGTTTATCAATTTTTTAGGCCAATAGCCTGTAACGGAATATTGACTTACTTCAAAAACAGAAGCAAACTCTCCTCTTCGTCCATGTATATACCAAGGATCCGTATCCAACTCCCTTCCATTTCCAAACCAAGTACCTCTATCGAAAGATAAATCGGCATAAAAACGGGTTTCTCTATTAAAATTTAGAATAGCCGTTTGCTGTCCTGGTTCTACATGAAAACGATCCTCTGTTTCTGCAGATCTGCGCTTATAGCGGTTTTCGTAATCAAATGACACATCTTCGTTAATAGGCACCCCATTTTCTGAATAATACATTTCAGCAACCCTTAATGTAGGCGCATGCCTTGAAGCTACAGGATTTGTTGTATAACCATATAATCTCGGCATTGCTTGGTATTGTATATCCGTAGTACTACTGGTATGCCCCCAAATTAATTCTTTATTCCATTTTTCTGTAATGCGACATCTTAATGCTGCCTTCATCAAGGTTGTATCGTTTTGTTGAAATGGATCGGCATAGTCCTCTTTTTGGTAAAGCGACATTCCCGCAGATTGACAAATATCAATAGCTTCCTTGGCTGCATTAGCGGCTCTTAACCACTTGCTTTCGTCATACGATTGAGGAAACAGAGGTGTCCCTTCAGAATTTGTCATTCCAGAATACACAGGATTCCCATTAAATAGTGGGCTGGCATAGGTCATTAAAACCCGTGTTTTCATAGCAGCCGCTATTGGCTTTGTTATACGCCCCATGTCTTCATCCTCAAATTGTAATGTAACCGGTAAATCTGCAATCGCTTTATCCAATAAACCTATTACATACTCAAAGCCTTCCTCTAAAGTATTTCGTTCTGCTTTTACATCTTCTGTAGACGCTGTAACACTTATGGCCTTATCATTAATAACAATAGGCCCGTACATACGCAATAAATAAAAATGATAATACGCCTTTAAAAAGTTAGCCTCAGCAGCCCATTGTCTTTTTAAATAGTCATCTAAACCCGGCACCTTATCTACATTTTCGAGAAAAATATTACAAGTTCTAATACCGATATACAAACTTCTAAAACCTCTCCAATAATCAAACCTAGGACTGGTGATATTTTGAAACCCTTGCGCTACTGCCATTCCACTGTTACTAGTGCTAAGGACTTCTGGATACCACACCTCATCTCCCGCAGCTAAAGCCGGGTTATTACCTACTCTACTCGGATCGGGCAAGTAAGAATAACAACCATAAAGGTATTTCTCCGCATTGTATTGATTTGTGAATGCTAAATCCAAAGTTGCCAGATTATCCGGCACTACGTTTAAATAATCTTTTTCACAAGACATGAATGTCATTGCCAGAAGGAATACTAATATATACTTATATTTTATCATAATCTTTTCTTTTTAAAGTGATATTTGCAAGCCTGCATTAACAACCATTTGCGTAGGATAACCTAATCCATTCCAAGCCATTTCCGGATCCCAAAGTTTGAATTTGCTAAATGTTAGCAAATTAGTCCCAGAAACATAAAACCTAAAATCTGTTAAGCCCCATTTATTTACCATCTTTTCAGGGATTGTATAACCTATCTCTGCAGATTTTAATCGCATGAACGACCCATCTTGCATAAACCATGTACTTGTTTGTGCATTATTATTGATAACATTAGGAGATAATCTCGGCCATTTGGCATAGACATCTCTATTATCTTCGGACCAATGACTGTCTGCCCAGACCCTTAATAACTGATTGTTTCCTTGAGAAATACCTGTAGAAGGATCAAAAACTACAGAATTAGCAAAAGGTGCCGTAGCGGAAGGGCTTATCCAAAACGATGTATTGGCAACACCTTGGAAGAAACATGAAAAATCGAAATTCTTGAAACCAGTTGAAACCCCAAACCCATAAACAATCTCTGGTACGCCCGGATTACCTATAGGCACCCTGTCTAATCCAGAAATCCTACCATCCCCATTAATATCACGATACTTGATATCTCCTCCTGTATATTCCCCAAAGGTTTGAAGGGGTGAATTATTAACCTCGTTCTGATCTACAAACAATCGTTCAGCTATATAGCCCCAAGTCTGATTGATTGGCTTTCCAACACTTGACAACCAAGGTGTACTGGAATAATCTGGCTCTTCTTTTTTAGTAACTTTATTGGTTGAATAAGTAAAGTTACCCATAGCTTGAATCCACATACCATTACTAAAACTTTTATTATAAGTTATCCTTCCATCTACACCTCTACTAACAGCCTCTCCTATATTAGCTTTCACCCCTGCTTCCAAACCGATACTAGATGACATGATACGATCTGAAAGAATGTTTGATCGATGCTCTATAAAATAATCTGCCTCTAAATTAAATTCATTAAACAGCCCCAGCTCAATACCTGCATTAAATTTTGCTCCCGTTTCCCAAGAAATTTGATCATTGGCATACCTTTGAATGGATGCCCCTGGAAGAAACTTATCAAAATCACTACCGGTAACATAACCGCGACCTCCATTTAGATTAACTTGAGACAAGTAAAAGAATCTGTCAAATTCGCTTCCAATTTGATCACTTCCTACTAAACCGTAGGTTGCTTTCAACTTTAATAAATTAACGACCTCTTTTTGTTTTTCAAAAAATTCCTCGTTACTAACAACCCATCCAAATGCTAGAGAAGGGAAGTATCCCCAACGTTTTTCCTTAGCGAAACGCTCGGAACCATTATATCCAAAAGTAAACTCACCAAAATAACGATCTTTAACACCCAGTGTAAAACGACCCGCAAGTCCCATGTTTCTAAAAGGTAAGGACCCCTGTAATGACCCTGCATTAGATATTTTCCTATTATTTAACGTAAACACCAATAAACCAGAAACATCATAGATCTCATTGATATTCTTATTATAAGTTAATCGCGACTCAAAATACGTCGATGACGTTACATATTTATTAACTTCATTATAATCCAAAAATTCTGTCCCATCCTCTTCATTCAACGAGTTTAGCCTAATAGCTCCTGTCTCCCTGTTTAAAATAGGTTGATAATAGTACGGATTATACGACCTAATAATCGAATTACCAGACTCACGATTAGCATTCACAATCATTTTACCTATAAGCCCCTCTGTGATAAAATTAAAATCTTGCTCAACTTCCACCTGAGCAATCACTTTAGACGACCCCGTTTCCCTATAACCTCTTGCCAAATCCGCATACGGATTTAAGTAATCTCCATCGCCGTAATTTCCAAAAAGAATATGATTTGTAAATTGATTATCGGCATCCTTTTCATAGAAAGGTCTAAAATATACTGGGTTTGTTCTCACAACTTTAGCATAAAGCCCTGCACCTGAATCTATAGGGCCAGTATAATCGTCATAGTTACCAGTAAAGTTCATTTTAAGATTCGTTGTTTTGGTCAACTTTACATTGGTATTGGATCGTAATTGAAATTGTTTATACTTAATATTACTATTAAAATTACTGATCTTAGGCACCTTTAACACACCATTATCCTGACTTCCTGAAACCGACACATAATATCGTGCCACTTTTCCTCCTCCATTAAGATTAAAGTTTAAACGTTTATTAAATGTTTGATCTTTAAACAACTCTTCCTGCCAATTTGTAGTTGGATACAAAAGAGGATTACCTCCAGCAATGGTTTGGTCTACCTTCTCTTGAGAGTACGGTAAAAGCCCAAGTGGATCACGAGTTCTTACTGCTTCGTTATGCAATTGCATATAGGTTATTGGATCTGCAAAATCTACATTTTTAGTAGGACTAGACATGCTCGTTTCCATTCTTACATTAACACGTAAAGGCCCTTCTACACCTTCTTTAAGCGTTACATAAATAACACCGTTAGCGCCTCGAGCTCCATAAAGCGAGGTTGCTGTTGCATCTTTCATGATAGAAAATTCTGCGATATCATCGGGCTGTAATCTGGCAAGATCTCTAACCGTTAACTCAACACCATCAATTAAAATAAGCGGATTATTTCCATACCCAAAAGAGGTCACTCCACGAATAAAGAATGTGGCATCATCTGCTCCTAAACCAGGTTCCCCTGAACGTTGAAAACCAATAACTCCGGCTACCCTACCTGCCAATGAGGTTGTAAGGTTACTGCTGGGAATCTTTAAATCGGAAGGCTTAACGGTAGTTACTGATGATATTAAGCTTGTTTTTTTCTGCTTACCAAAACTTACTAAAACAACCTCATCCAGCTCGGCTGCATCTTCCTTTAAAGTAACATTGATTGTTGTTTTATTATCTACAGGAACCTCCTGTGTTTCGAAACCAACATAAGAAAACACTAATACAGCATTAAGCTCCTTGACTTTTATAGTATAATTACCATCAAAATCTGTTGTAGTTCCTATACTCGTCCCTTTAACAAGGATTGTCACTCCCAACAATGGTGTATTGGTTTCATCCACTACCGTTCCCTTAATTTCACGTTCTTGAACTCGTGGCTCTACTACCTCTTTTACAGGAGGCTCTATTTTTTTTGTTAAAAATATTTGTTTATCTATAACATTAAACGTCGTTAATGTTTTATTAAACACTTTTTCTAAAATGGAGGTTACTTTTTCTTCTTTAGCGTTAACCGAAATGAGACGGTTTAGGTCTACATCTTTTATTTTGTATATGAAACGAAAGTCACTCTTACTCTCTATAACATCAATGAGTTGTTCTACTTTAACGTCTTTTAGTTTTAAAGAAATTTTAGTAACCTGAGAATACGAGGTATTTGCCTGGACCGAAAAGAGCGTAACAAATAAAAATAAGGCACTTAACTTCATTTTAAGGTTAAATTTTAAACACAGGCAGTGTTTGTTCTTTTGATAAAGAATTTTTTTCATACTTTTAAGTTGTTTAATTGTGGTTAGTTTTAATCACTCATTCTTAACCGGAAACTGGCTCCAACAGTTTTCGGTTTTTTTATAAGTAATCTTTAATCGTAATTGAAAATTGTCTGCTTTATTTCATAGGCTACATTTTAATTATTGGATGGTTATATGGTTATCTTTAATTGTATAGTTTATATCGTATGTCAATTTTAAATATTCTAAGACTTTTTCTAAAGGTTCATTTCTAAAACTCGCATTGAAAATTTCTTGAGCTAATGCATCATTATTTATAGTAATCGACACATTATAACGGCGTTCCATTTTTTTAAGAATATTTGCAAAAGTCATGTCCCTAAACACCAGTTCACCATGTACCCAAGATGTATAAATACTCGTAACAACTTGTTTTGTTTCAATAGTTTCATTCGTTTTATTAAAACTTCCCTTAACTCCTGGCACTAGCATTACCTTTGTGCTTTCTTGTGGATTTGATATGCTATCTGTTTTGTACATACTAACTGATCCTTCAACCAATACAACATCTGTATTTTCATCCTCGGGGTAGGTAGACACATTAAACTTGGTTCCGTACACCTCCACATTAACACCTTTATTGTTTACAACGAACAGGTGCTCCTTATCTTTAGCCACATCGAAATAAGCTTCTCCTTCTAAAAAAACCTCTCTACTGTGACCTTCTAAAAACTTAACCGGGTATTTAATGGAGGTTCCTGCATTTAAATGCGCAACGGTTCCATCAGATAATAGCAACTCGAAGGTTTGACCATAAGGGATATTTAAGGTATTATAAGAAAGTGTTTCAACCTCTGTATCTTTTGAGTACGTAATACTATTTTTCACCTGCTTCCCTACAACACTTCCTTTTACATCGGTTAAGTCTTGAACTCCCTCTGTATCGATTACCTTAATTTCCCCATTATCCAATTGCAGTGTAATGTTAGTTTGCTGAACATCCTCTTGATCAAAACTTGATTTATTTGATAAATAATTATTTTTATACAGTACACCAAGAACCATCAAACCAGTGAAGACTGCAGCTACCTTCAAGAATCTTTTAACTGAACTATTGCTCTTTTTTAAAGTTTTCTCTCGCTTTATATTTTTATCGTAACCAATTATTTTTTCATAGATGCGAAGGGAAGGTTCTTCATCAATTTTATGAGGATCTTCTTCTAGAAACTCATTTATTTCCTCCACGCTGGGAATCGACCCTATATCCAACGTATCGTTATTTTTAAAAAAATTTATAAGTATTTCCTTTTCTTCCCTAGTACAGGTATTCAGAGCATGCTTTTTAAGTAAATGTCTTATATGTGGGTCTTTAATCATTATCTTGTTTTATAAACAGTTAAAGGGCATTCTACATATAATACAGTTGGAAAGACTTCGAGTACTATTCTAAATGCACTTTTTTTTGCCCATTAAAAAAAATACATTATTAACACATTGACTAGCAGTGTGTTAACTCAAAAAAAATAATTAAAAAAAACCTAGTTCTATAGAATGAACAAAATGAAAAGAATGAAAGTTAAATTTTCATGGGCAAATAAAAACTCTCGAATAGTATCAAGCGCACTGCTCATCTGATTTTTGACTGTATTTTTTGACACCCCAAGCTCTTCACTTATTTGGTCATAGCTCATCCCTTTATCTCTAGACAGTTCGAAAATGCGCTTGCGCTTAGGTGATAATCTATTAATAGCCTGTTGTTTTATTTTTTCAAAATAAGCTTCATCTAACTTTGTTTCTATGGGATTACAATATACCGGGACTTCGTAAAAAACATGATCCCTCATAGCTTTATCATTAGCTACTTTATGCAGAAAATTAATTGTTAAATTACGGGTAATTGTAAAAACATAAGATTTGAAGGATAAGTTAGGATTAAGGCTTTCTCGATTCAACCATACTTTTAAAAACACATCTTGTACAATTTCCTCGGCATATTCCTTCTGCTTAAGCATACTCATACTATATCTGTAAATATCATTCTTATAATGGTTAAACAATTTAAGGAAAGCAGTTTCGCAACCATTTGCTACCTGTTTTACCAAAAAAGAATCATTATACAGATAATTTTTACTCATTAAATCTAAACGTGTAAAATATTAATACTTATTCTAAACGAGAACCAAAAGTGACATATTCATATCAATTAACTTATTGAAATCATAAATCGGCAAGCAAAGTATTAAAATTTTGTTAAATAAAAAATAACCTTAATGCTTTTATAAAAAAAGGTTTTAAACAAACTCCTTATGTAATTGCTTCAAAACTCCCATACAACCTATAGATGACAGAACTCTCTATTAAATTTGTCCTATACTATTCTTCAAACAAAATTGCCGAATCCATCCACCTTTTTGACGAAAATGAGTAACCAAACAATCCATACTTTTAACATATTTAAAAGGTAAAATACTACAAACGAGACTACTAACGTCTTCGAAAGCACAATAATCAATATAAACTCCTAGAGTTAGCTAACAATTTAGTTACACACCATCTGCTATACTTAACTTTCATCTTTTACATACCCTCTCTAATGCATGCTTATATTGAAGCGAAAATTGATGGGTTTGTGACCAGATGAAGGCTTTTTTGAGTCGCATAGCAGGGCTACGTGACGATGAAAAGACAAAATACGGAAGCAAACCGACATTTTTTTAGCCAATTTGTAAAAGTTTAAATCACTTCGTTAAGTCAATAACAAACAAAAGAAAGAAAGAAGTGACAAATTAACAATTCACCACTTCTTCCCAAAAATATCAAATCGCTATAAAAACAAAAGAATATCTTATGAATCAAACCGCACTGAAATGCCCTTGACTAAGTTCCTTTCTATTGAAAGCTAATCGTCTAACGAATTTATCCAAGCTGCAATTTTCAAGGCTTCTGCTTTAGGAACCTGCGGCATTGGCGCCATAGGTGTAGCATATTCTGGCCAGTTTTTAGGTTGTGGATTATAAATAAGCTCTACAATTTTTTCATTACTGTAATTACGTTTTGCAATTGCCTTAAAAGACGGCCCAACAACTCTTTTCTCTTTATTATGACATGCTACACACGTATTATTGGTTAGTAATGGCTGTACGTCTGCATCACTTAAAACAGCAACTGCTTTTGTGCTCACATTTTTCTTTACACTTGTTTTTTTAACAACTTTCTTTTTAGCACTGGATCGCTTGGTTGAAAGTTGAGACAATTCTAATTTAGAACCATCTGGTATATTGTTTAAAGTATAATAAAACGTTGGATGTAACGTCAAATCATCACCTCCTTTAAGCTTAACCCCATGCAATGTGATTTCATGGACGTAATATTGTCTTAAATTATCTGTTACAACACGTACTTTAAGCCCATCTTCACTTACTTTAACGCCTTTAATCTTGATATCTTCGATATTTGTTTGTGGACTTCCATACGCAGGGTGGTATTTATAGATATAACTTTTACCTTTATAGGAATCCAAATCTTCTGCAGACGCTCTATCAACCGGTTTTGTAAACTCAATTTCAAAACCATCAGGCTTAGCTTTTACAGTTTTCATCTCAAAAGGTACGCGTCCTGTCCATGTTAAATACTCCAAACCTGAATTAGTGGTTCCGGCAGACCCCCATCCCCTATTGGTTTCACCAACAAAAAGATTACCGTTGTTATCAAAATCCATGCGCATTACGCCAGATTGGAATCCTGATCTAAAATCGAAAGCAACGCCTTGATATGCGCCTTTTACTTTTTCAAGAACAACACGCATTATCTTGCTCTGTCCCATATCCCCAATAAGCACCTGACCTTCAAAAGGGCCAAACTTACCTTCGGTTTTATCAACTTTAACTTCAGAATTGGAAATCCCTAAAATACCATGTGGCAGTACGACTGCGGGCAACTGTAACTCTGGAAAGGACTCTTTCAATTCATGAACAAAATCTGGATCTTCTTCATTTAATATATTTTCAGGCTTTACATATCTGCCATTCTTTTTAACTTGTCGTTTATCTATTTTACTATAAAATTGTGCTTCTGTTAACTTAATTGGAGACTCTTCTAGTGCACTCCATTTAAGTCCAGCTGGATGCGCCGTAACCACACCTTTGGGTAAGTGCCACAGAGCGCCTGACCCAATCCAATCTCCTTGATTGTCTGTATAAAACAACTCACCATCTATTAGACCATACCCTGCTGGAGAACGCATTCCCGTTGCCCAAGGCTCCATCTTTCCATCTTCGGTTATTTTCATTGTCCAACCTCGCCACGGCACGCGACTTTCTCCTCGCCACCACTCTTCACTACCAAAAGCTACATTGGCGGTTACAAAAAATGAGTTGTCGGGAGCCAACACAGGACCAAACGAATATTCATGATAATGTGTCGATAAAGGCCAAGCATAAATGGTTTCATAGATATCGGCTATTCGATCGCCATCAATATCCACAAGCTTTGTAAGTTCACCACGCTGCGCCGTGTATAAAGCACCGTCTTTATATGCCAATCCTAATGGTTCATGCAATCCTGATGCAAACTTTATAAATGTAGATGGTTTTCCATTGGCCATGGTTGGGTTTTCTATAATCCATACATCACCGCGTCTGGTACAAACAGCAATGCTTCCATTGGGAAGAGATTCAACCCCACCACCTTCTACAAGAACGCCTTCGGGAGTGGGCACTTTAGTAATTCTATAATAATCTTCTTCTTTTGGTGCATTCTGAGCCAATAGGCTTTGTACCGATACAAGTACCAATAAGATTACTGCTATTTTTACACTATCAATTCTGCTGTAAATTACTTTTTTCATAACGCCTACCAAATTATTTCATATTTAACCGTACTCCCATCAACTGGAATCACTAACTCTGTTTCCCCTTCAATTTCTCTAATTATAGGGATTTGTCCTGTTAACACTTTAACGAAGTATTTCTGGTCATCGATAGCATATGATCCATCAGGCATTTTCTTAACTGTTCCCGAAGCAAGCTTACAATACCAATTAACCAAACCTGACTTTGAAAACTGAATGGTATGGATAATATGGGTATTATCGCTAGGTGTTATGCTACTCTCAATTTCCACATCTTTATAAACATATTTGAACACTGGCAGTCCGGTTACTTTATCAACAGCATAGCCTTTGGACACAAAATCGGGAGCACTTCCAGTTACAGGGAAGCCATCCTTAAAATTAGAAAGCTGCGCTATGGGCTGATTTAAAAACGTCCACTGAACAGCTCCTCTAGGTCTAAACGACCCGTCACCTCTACTATGCCACATAGGTGTTGCATCGACAAAATCGCCTCTCCAAACACCTACGAGGTTACCAGCTCCCAAATCGTAGACATAATTTACACCTTCTGGCATTCCTACTCCTATGGTATGCGACAACCGCTTACCGTTGCCCTTAAACCCTACAAAAGCTCTTAACATACGTGGCCTTGCATTAGGTTGCACAAATATTGGCGAAACAGAATTTACAGCATTTGGATAGGAATCGTACACATTAAATGCTTTCGGGTTTGTTGCCGCTGTACTAATAGAAAATCCTAGCCTTGGTGCTCTCCAAGCAGCCGATTTAATATTGGTCAATAAAAAACTATGGGTTCCAGCCGACAACTCTAAGGTTACGTCTAGAGACTCTTCCCTATCGGATGCATTTTTTAGAATTACAGATTTCCCATTAATTTCAAGCGACATCCCTCCTGAATAACCGACAGATACTGTATAAGTATTATTTTTAGGAATGCTCAACACTCCAGAATAAACAACGCCATACCCATCTTCTTCGCCAGTTACATTAACATCGATTAATTTTGCTTGCCCCTCTGAAACAATCTTAGCTTCATTTAATTCCTCTAGTCCTTTAAAGTTACCTTTATACGTTTTATACTTCAACGAAGAAACCGTAACTCCTGATGGTTCTAACAATTGGTATTTAATATCTCGGAATGCTACTGGTCCATGATCTCCTTGAATCATAAGTGGCCCTTTAGCAACTTCATTTTTCGCAATCGGCCCACCTGTATAATGAGGCACCTCTACATTTGTATGAATCGCTACACCATTAAGTGTTACCGAAACAAATTTAGCATTGGCTATTTTTTCCCCTAAAGTATTAAACCTAGGAGCTTGAAAATGAATTTTTAATTTTTGCCATAGCCCCGGAGCTTTTGATGCATTACTCAACGGTGGTATCCCCCTAAAAATTTTATCCGGTGTTGTTTCCCAATTATTATGAATACCTCCCATATCGGACATTTTAGGACTTACTACGCCCCAACTATCCTTAAGCTGCAACTCATACCTGCCTTGCAAATAAATACCGGAGTTAGATCCTTTGGGAAGCATCACTTCCAATTCCAATTTAATGTCACCGTGCTCCCAAACCGTTTTTAATGGATCTCTTTTTTCCGAATCGTTTATATTAAGTAAAATGCCCGAACCCGGTTTAAAATCTATAGGTTTTGGTATTACCTGATTTTCACTTTTTCGCTTTCTCTTCTTTTTCTTTTTAGATTTTGCTTCTAACTCATGCTTTTCCAATTCATGCACATCGATATTACGATTTACAGTAACTTCTCCAACAATCTGCCAGTTTCCGGCCTGTTGGTCAAAATCATTTAAGTTATCAAGCTTTATTTGCTCTTGTGCAAATAAATTCGCTCCAAAAAGGAGCATGGTCAATACAATTTTGATTTTCATAAATAATTTCTTCTAATAATTCGACTTAAAATACAGCTTAGCAACTGCTTACAACTTGACACAAAACCAAATATATGTATACATATCAACTGTCCTGTGCAGTTTTATTCACTGAAAAAAATTATACAATCATACACATGTCTAAACACCTACCTTTATATGACTTATATAAGCAATAATATACAACTTATTTATCTTCTATTTAAGAATGGATATAAAATTAAAAAGCCCCAAGAATAACATAATTCTTGGGGCTAAAACTTTATTTTGTATTAGTTTATTCTACAATAAACTTTCCCTTCATCATACCATAATGTCCAGGAAAACTGCATAAAAACTCGTATTCTCCAGTTTCGGGAGCATTAAACTCTATAGAAGTGGTCTCCCCGCCTCCTATTAACTTAGTATGCGCAATAATGTCATCCTTTGCATCAGCTGGAATAAATTCTGTATCATGTGCTGTAGCCGATTTATTTCCAAAAGCCACTAAATCAACCCCCTTCTTAAGCAACACAAAATTGTGCCCCATAATTTTCTTGTCCAATTTACCTATGTGCCTAAGGGTTAGCTTCACTTTTTTACCTGCTTTTACTCTAATTTCGGTTTTATCGAATTTCATCATATCATTACCAGAAATAACAACATTGCTGATATCTTCTTCAACTTTTTTTTGCGGTTCACTGGTTTTCTTTTCATATGAAAACCCTTCTTTTTTCTTTTCTTCTTTTCCTCCACAACCGACTAATATTGCACAAGAAAAGATCGATACTAATACGTATTTTATTGTTTTCATTTTTAGCATTTTGTTTAGTATTATTTAATCCTTCAAAAGTAACCAAATTTACACATATATACCAATACTATTGTATAGTATAATTCAGTGAAAAAAATTATACAAACATGTGATAAAATAAGGATCCAAAGAAACATGTTAAAATAAAATCGAAATACAATTTACCAATAGATAATTCTTTGGACTTCGAACAAAACTATAATATATAATCTGTACTTATAAAATTGGATGTTTTCTTTTCCAACAGTTCTTTTAAAATGGCATTATTGTAATCATTATCCTTGGAAGCCACAAATGTTCTGATGGAAAACGAACGTAACGCATCGACCACACTCAAGGTACTAAATGCAGAGTCTTTTCGTCCCGTAAACGGATATACATCCGGTCCTCGCTGACATGAACTATTTAAATTGACACGACACACTAAGTTAACCAAAATGTCAATTAAAGGCGATAGTGTTTTTACATCTTTACCAAACAAACTTACCTGTTGTCCATAATTTGATGCAGCCATATCGTCTAAAGGCTCATCTATCTCATTAAAAGACACAACAGGTATTACTGGTCCAAACTGTTCTTCTTGAAAGACACGCATCGATTTATTTACCGGAAATAAAACTGCTGGGTAAATAAAGTTCTCTGAAGTTTCTCCTCCTTTTTCGTTTATAATATTTGCGCCTTTTAGCTTAGCATCTTCTATTAATTCTTGTATATAGCCCGGTTTTTCTACTTCAGGTAACGGCGTTAACTTAGCGCCCTTGTCCCATGGGTTACCAAATTTAAGTCCATCCACCTTTTCGGCAAAACGCTTGTTAAATTCTTCAACAATAGATTCATGCACGTATAATACTTTTAAAGCAGTACATCGCTGTCCGTTAAACGACAGTGTACCCGCGATACACTCATCTATAGTTAAATCTAAGTCGGCATCGGGTAAAACGATAGCTGGGTTCTTTGCTTCCAAACCCAATACCAATCGCAGTCTATTCTTTTTGGGGTGATTATTTTGTAAAGCATTAGCCGATTTACTATTACCTATTAAAGCCAATACATCTACTTTACCAGATTGCATAATTGGTGTGGCCAACACACGGCCTCGGCCATAAATGACATTTACAACACCCTTGGGAAAACTATTCTGAAAGGCTTCCAATAGGGGAGATATTAACAAAACGCCTAATTTTGCCGGTTTAAAAATAACCGGATTCCCCATAATTAAAGCTGGGATAAGTAATGTAAAGGTTTCGTTTAAGGGATAATTGTAGGGCCCGAGGCACAACACAACACCTAAAGGCCCTCGGCGTATGTGCGCATGGACTCCCTGATGCTTTTCGAACTTTGCAGAATCCCGATCCAATTGCTTGTATGCTTCAATAGTGTCATAAATATAATCAACTGTTCTATCAAATTCCTTTTCAGAATCTGGTAAATTCTTACCAATTTCCCACATTAACAATTTAACCACTTCTTCCCGTTTGGTTTTCATCTGCTCTACAAACTTTTCCATACAGGCAATCCTGTCTACAACCTTCATTGTAGGCCATAAGCCTTTCCCTTTGTCATAAGCCAAACAAGCCGAATTTAAGGCTTCCATTGCTTCAGTCTCGCCTAATTGCGGAATACTTCCTAGCAACGTAGGCCTATAAGCTTCAGTAGAAGAAATCGTAGAATAAACATCAATAGAATCACCATCCCATTGCTTTAGTTCTCCCGATACCAAATACGTCTTTTGATGGTGTAAAGATTTTATTTTATAGGGCTCAGGTATATCCTTAAAAGATCTATTCATAATATAAGTTGTTAGAGTTTAGTGTAAAGCTAAGATACCTATCTTCTTTTTGAAATTTCTTTTAAAATCTGTCTATTTTGAAAGAAATATTGAATTCTTAACGCTTTAATTACTAGGCTACAAAACGTTTATAACGAAATCGATTTCGACTGTTAATTTTATTTAAAGAATTTAAATTGACATGTCCTAAAATCCCAAAATAAAGATTTTCTTAAAACAAACTATCCTCTAGACAGGGGACCATAGAGGTGCACATCGATGTGCTAACGCATGGCATTTTGACCTTTTAGGTCAAAAAAAAAAACGATTCCGAAAGCTTTCGGAACTGTTATTTAGGTTCCCTTTTTATTCACGAATCTTCGACTTCACGGAAATGTCAATCTTCCCTTCCGACCAGGCAGATTCAACTGAATCCCCGACGCAGAGCGTCGAGAAACTCTTTCAATTTAATAAAAAATCATGGGCTTATAAACAGGAAAGTTATATTTGTATCTTATGAGCAAACATCTCGAAAACACACAGACAAACGTTTAAAGTTCACTTAACAGAAACAATAAGTGCAACATTGAAACCACTATTAAAGAGACTATACCATTTAACGGGCATCGCCTATTATTGTTTTCAAAAACACTCCTTAATTACAGTCTTTTTCAGCTTTATTTACTAAGGCATTGGCATTACTTCGCCATGTAATAAAATTGGGTTGGGACTATTTGGATTTATTATGACTTTAATTTTATATGTTTTATCCTTATCGAAAGAAACTTTACTCTTTAAATAAAGACCTGTCTTCTCAAAAGGTAATAATTTGGGAACCGTTCCATTTACAATTTCAATATCTTTTCCTTCCTTGGAACATATTATTCTTATCTTGGATTTTTTAGAAGCTGCTTGTCCGAAATTCTGAACTTCAACAGTTAGATCCGCACCTTTTGGTGTTGGTTTTATCTTTGGCAATCTGGCAGACAATATAGGCGTTACATAATCTACCCCTGGTAAACGTGTATATGCGAACAAAAGGCTTCCTTTATTGGTTTTACCTATTATTTTTCCAGCAAAGTTAGACTCTGTAAGCCCATGACCTTCCCCATCAAATGTAATAATGAGGTCATCTCCCATCTTTTCTGTTTTAGTGACCTTAGCCCCTTTTCCAAAATTCACTGCTTCAGTGGCTCCAAATCTTAAGGATGCAATATCCATATCGGTATGCGGATTAAAATCGGGCTCAGCTGTTATTTTAACCTGTACTGCTTTAGTTTTGGCACCAATCTTTTTCTTATTAAGCACAGTTGCCAAACGCCCGACTGTTAATGGTATAACAATATGTTTTGAGCTATGGTTATCATTTTCAAGGTCGTGCCATTTTATGGTATCAATGACCGCAAAATGCGCCTGTGTTGCTCTTCCGTATTTATCCTGTAGCACTTTAATACGCTCATACTTAAACCAATCGACCTTAGTTCCATCTTCATACTTAGAAATCCCAGGCATATATGCTTCTCCAGGATCGACCTTCCATGTAACGCCATCTTTGGATCTTAAACTGTAGGCTATACGACCTAACCAGTCGTTTACGATCATATGGTACTGAATATTGGTTTTCCACACTAACGGATCTTCAAATTCTCCTTCAACTGGTGGATACACACGTTTTTCGGTAACTTGATTATAAGGAGACACCCCTGTTTTACTAAACCAAATACCGCCGCCGCGACACACCATTAAATACGATCCGTCTTCTCTCTGGGCAAAACTTAAGTTACTTAATCCTTCAATAATTTTCCGATCGCGTTTATTAAATTCAAACTTGTTATATTTCCAAGGCTCATAGATTGCATCAGAAATATAATAACCTCCTATAACATACACAACATACCGATTGTCTTTTAGCCTGTATACTTCTGGGTTATGCCCTTTGCCTACAGTTTCTACAATCTTGTAAGGTCCAAATGAATTTTGGGAAACGGCATGGAATACGGTAGACTTACTCCAATACATATGCCCTTTGGGGGAGTTCTCTGGCCATCCACAAACAAAAAGATGGTATTTGTTATCGTCTCCCAACACAGCATTACCTCCCCAATAAGAGTTTACATTATCTTCAATCCCATTATCGACATAACGTGGAATAACATTTTTGGCACCCCAAGTATCTGTTGTTAATTGACCTTGTACTGGCATAGGCAGAAACCTATCCATAAAACGTCCTCCATACACCAAACTATCCCATGCAACAGGGCGTTCACGTTCTTTAACTTGGGCTTGTACTTGTCCTATTAACAATACAAATACAATTAAGTGAATAATAAAATTTTTGTGTTTCATTTTATTCAATTCTAATTACGTTTATTTATATAATGCCTTTTTTATATTATTAACCTGTTGACATTTTGGCAAAACCCTGTCAATTCGAGTGAATTTCACAATTGAAATGAGTGAAATTTGTATCGAGAACGGGAATTTTATTTTTCAAACTAGTACTCTATACGGTTTTCTTTGATTTCGACTGCACTCAATTTGACAGAAAATCACTCGAACTAGACATATCATTACTGCTTGGATAAAAATATACAACAAGCATTATTATGCTTTATACAACCTATATTATCTTTTAATAGTAAACCACCTTTTAACCTTTAAGCAATCCCCTAATATGGTATAATAAAACTTTCCTTCTAGGGTAACTTCTGTTAATGGAATTGTAAAAATTCGCGTATTCCCATCTAAGTGATCATTCACCTGAAATCCTGGTGCTTTACATTCAATACGACTTAAATCTATTCTTTGTTTATCCTTTTGCCAAGGTGCAAGAAGCGAAACAGCAATTTGAACTTCCTCTCCTTGCTCTCCTTTCACCATTTGCTGATTAATTATAGGTAAGGCCGGACAATCTGGTAATGGAAACAAAACTGCCGAAACTGCCGACTTCAACGATACGTATATATCTTTATCGTTATGCTTTATGGGTATTTCGTTCATTTTCAATGTTTCCACATTAAACTCATAGGCAACTTTAACATTTTCTGGTAATTCCGGGAGCCTTACAAGCACCTTACCATCTTTAAGAGGTCTAGCATCTACATGACCTCCTGTTAATACCCAATAAGCTTCTGATTTCCATAAATGCCCCATCCACTTTGGGTCATTTTCCGCAATAGGATCCCATTCGGTAATATCTCCATACGTAACAGCATTGGCGAATGTTGGATGCAATTCATGCCACCTTAAATCAATAACAAAATCTTCATCATAATCTTTGGGTTTTTCCGTACCTACTTTAGACCAAGCCCAATTACGCCTTTGGTTTTCTGTTTTGCTCATTATGGCTCCCGTAATGGCTGCCTCAGGAGCACTGGCATGGTATGATAAAGATAAATAGTTTGGCATAGCTATTTTCATAGCATCAATTTCACTACCAGAGCAATCCATTATTAAAGCGCCATTAGTACTTTCATGGAAATAGTCCATATAGAATTCTGTAGAAATAAAAAAATCAGGATTTATTTTATCGGTAGCTTCTCTAATTCTCTTCAAACAATTTCGCATCCACTTGTTAGCATTAAAAGGACTCTCATGCGCATGGGCTTCATTATAACAGGGACGAAATGGAAATCCGAATTCATCCAATCGAATCTCATCCACACCCGTTTTTGCCAACATGGTACACACCCTAATTAAATTATCTTGCCAGGGTTTATATCCCGGACAATTAAATGCACCATAAATCTCATCTCCCTGTCTGTAATCCAGAACAGGTTTGCCATTTCTATTTTTAATAGCAAACTTTTCCCAATCGCCTTCAAACATTGGGCTAGTTTTACGAGCTCCATAAGCGGCTACGTACATAGCTACTCTCCTCCCGTATTTATGGCAGATCTCTACTCCTTTCTTAAAAGCCTCTAAGCCTCCAAGATCTGACCTAAAATCTATAAATCCAGATGACATCCACGGCCCGTAGGTTTCTGGCCAACGATTAACACCTTCATTCCACATGGCTATCTCCATACAGTCATTAATGTTATTGCCAAATATTGGTTTACTGAACAAGCTATGTAATTGCTCAAAAGAAGTAAATACATCCTCTTGACCCGTCTCCTTATTTTTTGCTACCGCCCCTTTACTTGGAAACCAAGTGCTCGAACGAGTTGTTACTTCTTCTTTATACCAATTGGGCACTTTGCGTGTTTTAATATTTTTAGAGAACCAAGCATGATAAGCTTTTGCCGCTGTTCTCCAATTTCCATTATAAGCCAGTATTTTAGCTGAAGGCCAGATTTGGGCTTTACCTGCATCTATCTGTTTTTTATCAAAATAGAAGGATGCCATGCCGCCCTCGGGAAAGGTAGATATCACTTTATTGCTAAAGTCTTTATCTTGAACAATAACAGCCAAGCCTTGCTTTTTAACTGGCTCATAAACCGTTTGCCACTGCATCGACACATCCTTACCATAAATACCTCCAATGGGGCGTTCCCATGCTTTAACACTTGGATACCCCCTATCCCACATATTAACCGTTAAATTAGTGTCTTTGTCATTACCCAAACAAATACCCGTAAAGTATGGAAATGCTGTATAAACTGAGACTGTTTTGCTTCCTACATTTTTTACCGCTAAATGCGTGTCGAATGTTCCCGAAGCATTATGAAGCCCTACTTTTAACGCAACCTGAAGCTGTGTGTTTTCGTGGAGATAAATAATCTCAAGTGTTTTCAAGTTTTCATCTTCTTTAACACTATAGCTATTAATGGTACATGAATTGGGATCAATTAAAACACCTCCATAGGCATTATCCTGCGCACCTGCCCGTAGGAAAGGCATTGAAGTTGTATTGGCAAACAACCTGAAAATATTTCCTCCCTTTTCATTTTTTATATAATTGTCTTTTGTAGGCTTATTATAGATAGAGTCTATTTGTCCTGTCTTTTTGTTAAAAGTAACCTTTACAAAAGCATTCTGAATGCCTATATGAGTTTTGTTATCTATTGTTCTAGTTTCTTCGTTTGGAATACGTGAGCACGATAAGATTATATTGCTTATTATAACCAAACAACCAATCATTATTCCAGAAATAGAATACTTATACTTCATCTGCAATAATGTTTATCTTTTGATTTGCCTGTGTTTGAATAATAATTATACCATCCTCTAGTGTATAGGTTGCATCAAGAATAAAGTTTCGATCTCCAAATGGATTCTTTAGTTTCAAGACACCTCCTTTTTCTGCGTGTATTGAAACTTGCACGACTTCCCCCGCTTCCTTTTTGCCCGAAACAAGGAAAGCACCTTCTGCTCTTAAGGTATCAAAACTTACGTCTGCCCAATCATCTGGGATTGCCGGAAATACTTGGACAATTCCTGTATGGCTTTGAACAAGCATCTCTTGAACAGCTGCTGCAAATGCAAAGTTCCCCTCTAGCGTAAACGGACGATATTTAAACTTAGAATACCCTTTGTTGTACTGCTCGCCGTTAACATGAAACGAATTAGGTAGACAAAAGTTTTCTGCAAATATTCTTAGGGTTTTGGCCGCTGCTTCGCCATCATACATACGCGCCTGAATGTTTGCTAGCCAACTAAAAGAATATCCCGTCCACCAATCGGTTCCTAGCGTTTTTAAATTTTTAACCGAATTAATAATTATTTCCTGAGAGGCCTTTCCTTGCGACCAATCTATAGTGCCCAACGGATGAATAGCCATTAGTTGTGAAAAATGACGATGTGACTCGCTACATGGAAATCCAGGAGCATACATAAGACCTGTTTCGGAATCTACTGCATATTCAGGCAACTTTAAAAGTATGGTTTTCCATCTTTTAGAATCTTTAACTTCTCCTAACTCCAAAGCTAATTCCGAAGCCTTTTCAAAAGTCCAGCGCATCAATGCCAAATCGTAATTTGTTATTTCATAAAACCATGCTTTAGCCTCATTATTAAATATTTCAGGACTGGAACTCAAAGGTAGCTTTAGCTTCCCATCAGCTCCTTCTTCTGATAATTCTTCAAGAAAAACTGCTACATCTTTAATCCAAGGGTACGCACGCTCTTTTAAAAACTCACGATCCATAGAATAACGCCAGTGCAAATAAAAATGATGACTTAACCAAGCCGATGCTGTTGGGGTATATGCATACTGAGACCAGCCTCCCATGCCAATTCCATCTAGCGACGTTGTTCCTGGCACATTCATACCATTGGTTTCAAAAAAATCACGGGTAAATTTTTTAAACGTCCCTCTATACCGCCATAACCAATTAAGAAATCCTTCTTCTAAATCTAAATGATTACCGCTATAGGCAGGCCAATAACTTAACTGTGTATTCAAGTCATGATGGTAATCCCCTTTCCAAGGAGGTATAGTTCCATTGTCGGCTGTCCAAACAGCTTGCAATGATATGGGTGGAGCATCTTTACGGGCTGCCGACCCAAATTTATACTGCTCTAAATACCACTGCTTCTCTATTATAGGATCGGGAACATTAACCTTTGATTTTTCCCAAAAGGTCTTCCACCATGCCTTATGTGTTACAAATTGCTTTTTATAGCCTTCATTCATATTCCCCTTTACAATGGCTATTGCTCCCGCTTTCTTTTCCCATTTTGGATATTCCGAAGTTATAGACCAACACCCTTCCAAACCATTGTTGATATACTTCCATTCTACATAAACAT
Source organism: Snuella sedimenti (assembly GCF_016428595.1). Lineage (GTDB taxonomy): Bacteria > Bacteroidota > Bacteroidia > Flavobacteriales > Flavobacteriaceae > Snuella > Snuella sedimenti. Next base: position 276,686 of record NZ_JAELVQ010000001.1, read on the forward strand.
GATATTTAAAACCGCCCCAACCTTCTTGTATATAGTATTGGCTATTGGGTGTTTTGGTAACATTCCCTTGTGTATAACCTAAAGTAATAAGGTCTTGTGTATTTAGTGAATTTGCTTCTTTGTTTAAATCTCCTTTGTCATAATTTGGTGGAGATATTACTGGACTAAAGTTCGCATCTACACCTTCAAAACGAAACCAACCCACATTTTTTGCTCCATTTACGAAAGTTGTTAGTTCTGTATTGTTTTTCCACTTTACTTTACAAACAGCATCTAAAATAGAAAGCCTAACATGCTCTACTTCTCCTAACTGCGCTATATTAAACTCTAAAGCCGCTCCAGGAATTTTAGTAGGGGCTGGATTATCGTCATATATTCTGTCAAGCTTATTAATAACCTCATGAAATGTCCCTTTCTTTCTTTGCTCTACAATCCAACTATACTTCCATTCCTCTTTATTCTTAATATCCATAGGTCTTAGATCCCACAAGTCGGCTCTATCTAAAGAAAATCTAAGTTTATCCTCTTTCTGCCAAACCAAAGCACCTATCATTCCATTTCCTAAAGGAATTCCCTCATCCCAACTTTTAGCTAAGGTTGTTGATACCAAATCGTGTTTATTGAAAGTTATTTGAACATCCGTGTTGGGTTTGGAACATGATACCAATAGACCTATAGTAAATACAACTAATCTTTGTTTCACACGTTTAAATTTTAGTAATTAATTTATTTTATTGTAATTATAAAATTAAGAACGCGTGCAACCACTCCTTACACTCGTTCTCTCATTAAAAATTTTAAACATTTCCTTTTGTGAAGTAATTTTTAAAATTTCTTAATGCTCGTTTCATTCGTTTAAGTTTTAGTAATTATATAATATTAAACCAATCATTTTATCATTTCAAAAATGATCCATCCCTCAAAATAACTATTAATCGGCTTTACCCTATACAACTATTATTGCAATGAGTATTACTGTATTTGCTTTAAACAGTAATATCTCTATGACAAGCCTACGCTTTATATCATTTTTACTTTAAATTCACACATATAAAAAAGGCTTATCCTTAATCTGTTCAAACGTTGTAACAAAAATAATAAAATAAGCATAAAAACCTAACAACTTACATGCTATAAATCTTTTACATAGACAATACAAGCCTAATTACTACCTCTAAAACGTGATTGAAAACAATATTTACAGCAGTTTGACGAAGCCCAAGTAGATCTGCTGAGAATTTATTCTATATTAAATAATTTAACTTCTGTTAAGGTCGGACAAGCCAAAGCACCTTTTATATTGACCCGAATTTTATTAGATGTAACAGAATTAAAACGAACTATTTTCTTATAGCCTACGGTCGATGCGCTTGCTATCTCGCTCCAACCTTCCCCATCTGGAATTTCAACTGAAAAATCGTTGATACGTTGTCCTAAACGAATGTACTCCTGGAGTATGATGCAATTAAATGTTTCTTCTCCTTTTAATTCAAAATCAATAGTTGCTGTTGTTGTTGCATCTTCAGCAGCCCAATAGGTTTTATTTGATCCATCTAAAAGGTTATTCGTACTAAAATCACTCCCTCTGTTATTACTTGAATGCACCTTAGCTCCTTGTAGCAAATTATTAGCAAAGGCTCTATCCAAATAATTTTTAAATTCCATTAAACGCAAAGAGTCAATCGGATGTATTTGACCTCTTCGGTCTGGCGGAACGTTTAAATTTAACGAAGCGCCATTACCTACAGAATGGAAGTATATCTCCAGTAAATCATCCAAGCTCTTTACTTTTTCATCTTCATGGGCATGGTAAAACCATCCTGGCCGTATGGAAACATCTACCTCGGCAGGCATCCAATACTCTCCATTCATCGTCCCAGTTTCACCAATCCAATATTGAGTAGTTCCAGCCGATGCCTTTAAAAATCCTTTGTTCGGCAACGGTGTATACGTAGCCCAACTGGAATCTTTTGCATGCCCATGTTCGTTGCCGACCCAACGAATATCTGGTCCTGCATCACTAAACATTATTGCATTAGGCTGCAGGGCCCTTACTATATCTATATTCTTATCCCAACCATAATAGCTGGTTCTATCGATCTTACGCGTCTCATTAGCACCGCCATAATAACCATCACCTCCGTTGGCACCATCAAACCAAACCTCAAAAACATCACCATAATTAGTAAGCAGCTCTTCTAGCTGATTGCGATAGTATGCAACGTACTTTTCGTTACCGTATTCTGAATGGTTACGATCCCAAGGAGAAAGGTATACCCCAAACTTTACCCCAAACTTTTTACAAGCCTCAGAAATTTCACGAACCACATCACCTTTACCATTTTTCCAAGGTGAATTTTTCACTGAATGCTCAGTATAAGACGAAGGCCACAAACAAAACCCATCATGATGCTTAGCTGTGATTATAGCGCCTTTAAAACCTGCTTTCGCTAAAGTGCCTATAATTTGATCTGCGTCAAAATTACTAGGATTAAAAATTTCGGGGCTTTCATCTCCAAACCCCCATTCCAGATCGGTAAACGTATTTGTTGTAAAGTGTAGAAAAGCGTAGGTTTCCAATTCATGCCAAGCTAATTGTCTTTCAGAAGGCAAGGCGCCATAAGGTTTTGGTTGAGTTCCCTTATTTTCGCATCCGAAAAATAATGTTATTATTACTATTAATAAGCTAATGTATCGATTTCCCATAATATTTAGGTTTGGTAAAGATGAAAGTTTAATGTTTTACTCAACTTGCTTCTCCTTATTTAAGTACAAGCCTAAACTTTTTGACAACTCCTAAAATAACACTATAAGAAGATAATAACCTACACTTAAAATTGCGTGAATTGATACTGTTTTTGCCTTAAGTAAAACAACTTATAATCCATTAATAAATTTTCACACGTTTAAATTTTAGTAATTAATTTATTTCATTGTAATTATAAAATTAAGAACGTGTGCAACCACTCCTTACACTCGTTCTCTCATTAAAACTTTTAAACATTTCCTTTTGTGAAGTAATTTTTAAAATTTCTTAATGTTCGTTTCATCTTTTGAGTTTTACTAAGAAGTAATTCTTATTCCAAAAAGCAAGAACAGCACACTGTGGGTCTTTTTCGTTATTCTTTTTCTTATAATAGAATATGCTTTTGTAATGTGCGCTTCAACGGTCTTTAATGAAACATTTAAATACTCAGCTATTTCAATATTCGTCAAACCTTCTTTTTTACTTAAAAGGAATGTTTGTTTACATTTAGAGGGTAGCCCCTCAATTTCCTTATTAATTAAACTCATTTTCTTTTCAAAGAGCTCCTGATTGAAATCATTAACTTCCTCGGTTATAGCTTCAACATAAACTTTTTCTAAAACCGAAATAGATTGATTTCTATGGTACTGGTTTATAAACTCATTATAAACCGATTTATACAGAAATCCCTTAATAGAAAAATCTGCCTTAAGATTATCCCTAAACTCCCAAGTTCTTAAAAACACATTCTGTATAATATCCTGTGTCATAGCCTGATCGTTTGTTAAACTTAAAGCATAAACAAACAGTTTTTTATGATAGGTATGTATTAAAAATGAATAAGCATTTTCCCGACCATTTTTTAGGTCTTTTACTAATTCAGCATTGTCTTGATAAATTTTATACATAAGCTTATTGAAGTAAATAAATGCTAAACACTGAAGTGGTTAAATTTTTTAGCCAATTTGTAAAAGTTTAAATCACTTCAGTGTGTAAAAAAGCCAAAAAAATGATAATACGCAAAAAAAATAACAAAAAAAGTTAGGGTTTTACGAATTCGCATTGTAATTAATATAAAAGAAGAAAGGATAAGGCGTAATGATTCCACAAGAAATTGAAAATTTAATTGTAAAGTATATAAACAAATCAGCCAATGCAAAAGATTTGGACAAACTCATTGAATGGATTAAAACTGACAATAACAAAGCGCAATTCAAAGAATTCGCAAAAGATCATTACGCAATAACATTCAGTATGCAGGATCCAGATGCTAAACACCTAAAAGAATTTCTTTTCAAAGAGATTAGAAAAGACAAATCAAGAACGTATAAAAAGAAATTACGTTCCATATTTAAATATGCTGCAGTGGCCATTATCTTTTTAAGTATTGGTTATTTCTACCAGAAAGGCATTCTAGTAGACTCATCAAACAGCATTCCAGATCCTGAAAATAAAATTACCTTACAATTAGAAGATGGCACCTTAAAAACGATTGATGAGAATGAATCTGCCCAAATTTTTAGTACCAATGGGAGCATGGTAGGCATACAAAAAGGGAAACAACTAGCATATGTAAACGACTCTAAAATAGAAAAATTAACCTATAACACACTTACCGTTCCCTATGGCAGAAGGTTTAATGTTATTCTGTCTGATGGCACACATATTTATTTGAATGCAGGTTCTTCGTTAAAGTATCCTGTGAGATTTATTAAAGGTTCTAATCGTCAGGTTTTTTTAAACGGTGAAGCGTACTTTAATGTAACTAAAGATTCTAAGCAACCTTTCATTGTTAACTCTAATGAATTAAACATAAGGGTTCTTGGGACTCAATTTAATGTATCTTCTTATCCAGAAGATGGCAATATAAACACCGTTTTGGTAGAAGGTTCTGTAAGTCTATACAATAAGAATGAAACATATTCACCTTCCACTTCCTCTTTACTAGAGCCCAGATATATGGCCGCTTGGAACAAAAACAACAAACAACTCCATATTACCAAAACAGATATCGCACAACACATTGCCTGGATTGAAGGCAGACTTATTCTTAATGAAGTTAGATTTAATGATATATTAAAAAAATTAGAGCGACAATACGATGTGACATTTGTAAATAATCACAAGGCACTCGAAGACAGATATTTTACCGCCAGATTTGATATTGAAGATATATTTCAAGTCATGAAAAGTCTGAGTGAAGCCGCTTCTTTCACATATAAAATAGAAGAGAAAGAAATAATTATTAACCCTTAAACACAAAATTATATGATTAAAAACTGACTTAAACTTAAAGATCAAAGCAATTAATCATTTTATGTTCGTAAAACATATACAATTATGTTTTACAATAACCACAAAAAAATCGGAAAATGCTGCAACATCCTCCGATTTCATAAAATGATCTAAAAAATGTCTAATCACTTAATTAAATCGAAACAAAAGTATGAAAAAATTCATTAAAGGGATTGGTATACCCAACAACAAGACAATCCCCAATTTTAGTTTAAAAATGAAACTAACCTCTCTGTTACTAGTACTTTCGTTATTTCAAATTTATGCTAACGATTCTTTTAGTCAGAATACTAAAGTGTCATTAGATTTGGATAACGTAACTATTTTAAATGTTTTAAACGAAATTGAACAGAAAACAGACTACAAATTCTTGTATGAGAAGAATGTCTTTTACCCTAATAAAGTTGTGAGTTTGTCTGTAAAGAAAAAGAAGCTTTCTAATGTACTGGATAAACTATTTCAAGATTTTAATGTTTCTTTTGTTTACCTGGATAAACAAATAATAATTAAACCAAACAGTTTAGAGAGCACGTCGATAACCAAAGGCAATTCCCTTAATTATCAACAAATAGAAGTAAGCGGAACCATAACCGACACTAACGGTGTTCCTCTACCTGGTGCCAATATTATCGTAAAAGGGACCGCAAATGGTACCTCATCCAATTTCGATGGTCAGTACACCATTCGGGTTTCCAATGCCAATGCTGTTTTATTATTCTCTTTTGTAGGCTATGATACCCAAGAAATCCCATTGAATGGCAAAACTGTTATTGATGTAGCTTTGGAACAAAACCAGGAAACGCTAAATGAAGTAGTAATTACTACGGCATTGGGTATTAAAAGACAGAAAAAATCGATAGGTTATGCGGTTCAAAAAATCGAAGCAGAAGAAGTCACAATAGCAGCTCCAGTAGATGTTGCACAAGGGTTGCAAGGTAAGATTGCAGGTTTGAATATTAATACCTCTAACGGTATAGGAAACGCTTCTTCGCGCATAGTAATTAGGGGTAACAATAGCTTATTTGGCAGAAACCAGCCTTTAATCGTTGTTGATGGCGCCATTGTCGAAAATACGGAACTAGAACAAGGCAATGTAGGCAATAACCAAGATGGCTATAGAGATTGGGGTAACTATTTGAGTTATTTAGACATGAGTACAGTAGAAGACATTAACGTGTTAAAGGGACCTAGTGCCGCTGCTCTCTATGGAGCTCGGGGAGCCAATGGTGTTATTCTAATTACCTCGAAGAAAGGCTCTAAAAGAGAAGGTGTCGGGATAAAATATAATGTCTCTAGCGTCATTTCAGACGTTTATCGATTTACGGATGTTCAAAATGAGTTTGGTGGCGGCTTTAGAGCTGGGTTATTTACAGCCAATCCTCAATTACCTAAAACAGCTACAGGAGAAAACTTTCCTGCCATTTTATACCCACAAGCCTGGAGTCGTAACCCTTACCCGGGAGCATCAGGAATCGACTCGTTTCACGGCACGGTACCTGGAGGCTATAACACCTGGGATATTTTTAGTTGGTTTGGAGCAGGCTCTTCATGGGGACCAAGACTAGATGGCACCCAGGCCTTATGGTGGGATGGCGAAACAAGATCTTATTCCCCGCAGCCCAACAACCGAGAGTACATGTTTAAGCAAGGTCTGGAAACAACCCATAATTTATCGTTTTCATCGGCTAGTGATTTTGGTAGCATTAGAGTTGGGTATGTACACAAAGAAGGGGATGCTATTGTAGAAAACACAAATTATAAGAGTAATAGTTTCTCACTAGGGTCCCATGTCAATATTTCTGAGGTATTAAGTGCAGATATCAACGCTGCCTATAACCAAAATTTCAGATTAAACACTCCGGAAATTGGAACTAATAATTCTTGGACCAAGTTTAATATTTATGGTATGTCGAGAGAATATAAAGGTCTTGAAAAAGACTTGTATTATGGAGAAGATTTATATGATGGTTACAGAGTAGATTTTGGAGGAGCCTATCCCCATGCCGAGTATAGTAGAAATTTATTCTGGGATCTTTATGAAAACAATGACCGCTTATGGAGGGATCAGTTCTTATCTACAATAAAAGTAAATGCTGAAATTACCCCCTGGTTAAATGCTTTTGTAAGAACATCGGCAGATTTATTAGGAACAAGATTCGAAGAAACAAACAACACACTAAATTCCAATGGATTGAATGGCGGGTCTTTTAGAAAAACAGTAAGCAAATCCAGAACCTACAATACAGATATCATGGCTACCCTTCATAAAGATGATTTCTTAACGGATGGATTTAATGCCAGTCTTACTTTAGGGTACAACAACTATTCAACCAATTCATCAGGAGTGAAAGGGGAAAACCTAGGACCTTTTAAAGTACCTAATGTATATTCACTTTCAAATTGGACCAATAGAAATAATACCAGAATAAGTGAGACGAGATATGATCTTAAATCATTTTCATATCTAGGATTTTTAAACCTATCCTACAAAGATTATTTGTTTCTAGAAGTAACGGGAAGACAAGATTATACGTCTACCTTACCAAAAAATGATAATTCTACCTTTTACCCATCGGCAAGTACGTCGTTTGTATTTACCGAAGCATTGGATCTAGGAAACTTTGAAAACACGCTCAACTATGGCGCTTTACGATTTGCATTAGGGAAAAGTGCCAATGCTGCGGATCCTTACCAATTGGACAATACCTATACTACCAGTGCTTATGGCAATGTAACAACTATTTCACGACCTGATGTTATTCCACCTCAGGAATTAACCTTTCAAACATCGGTTTCAAAAGAGGTTGGTTTGGCTTTAGGCTTATTTAATAATAGAATCAATTTTGATGTAACGTATTACGACATTAAATCGGAAAATCAAATTATTACATCGGCTATTTCTTTAGCTTCCGGAGCAGGCAAGGTGACTATTAACTCTGGAGAACTTACCAACAAAGGATTTGAGTTTATAGTTAATGCCAAAGTAATCAAAAACGAAAATTTTTCTTGGGATGTGTCATTAAACGGATCTAAAAACACCAACAAAGTGGTAGCATTAGGAGAAGGTGTTGAAGAGCAACAAATTGCTACCGTTTTTGGTAGTTTGGGAGCCTTTATGAAAGCTTCTGTTGGAGAAAATTATGGAACCATTTATGGAACCGATTTTGAATTGGATGACCAAGGCAGAAGACAAGTAACCAATATCTATAATCAAGATGGAAGTGGTGAGGTTGTTGGCACCCAGTATGTAGTATCGAATGAAGTTCAAAAGATAGGGAATGCCGCTCCAAAGCTAACCGGAGGTTTAGGAAATGTATTTAGATACAAAAACTTCAGATTAAGTGCCTTAATGGACTTTAAATTAGGCGGCGATATTTATTCTGTAGACCATGCCGTGGCAATGGGAAGTGGTTTGGCACCAGAAACAGCAGCTGCAAGACAAGACGGCGCTGGCTTACCCTATACATACCCTGATGGTACTACGGCTAATGTAGGTATGATCATGGAAGGGTACAATGTAGATGATAATAAAGAGAATGATCGCGTAATACACCCAGTGTATTACTATGGGATTACTTATGCTGGATGGTCTCACTTAAACAGACCTAGAAGTTTATCAGTCTTTGAAAACTCATGGATAAAATTAAGAGAACTTTCTCTTACTTATAACGTCCCTCAAAATATTTTAAACAAAACTAAAATATTCCAAAACATGTCTGTTTCCTTAGTCGGAAGAAACCTATTCTATTTGTATACTACATTGCCACAGAAGTTAAATCCTGAAGGTATAAATGGAACTGGAAACGGACAAGGCTTACAATGGTCTGCATTCCCAAGCATAAGGTCAGTAGGTTTTAATGTTAAGGTAGGGTTTTAATAACTAAAAAAAAGAACAATGAAGATAAATAATATAAGAACAATATATAGAGGGGCCTGTACCATGCTCCTGATGCTAGGTTTGTTATCCATACATTCTTGTGATGACGATTTTGGTGACATTAATAAAAATTATGAAGCCAACATATACGAAGCTAACGTCCCGGGGTTGTTTGCCGGCCTATTACAGTCGTTACAAAAAACAGGAGCGCATTATAGAATTCCTGTGGCCTGGTTATACCAATGGAACCAACAAGCGGCTATGTACTCAGCATCCGGATATCGCTTAGATGATAATACAACCCAACCTTGGCAAAACTATTATAAAAATTTAGCCAATGCTTATGATATTGAACATTTAATTGCTGAGGAAGAAGACCCTTCTTCTATGACAAATATTATAGCTATGACGAAAGTAGTTATGGCCTATAAAACACTGGCGAATACATTACTCTATGGTGATATGCCTTATACCGAAGCTGGTAAAGGTTTCTTTGACACCTCGGCTTTCAGACCAACTTATGATGACCAGCAATCTATTATGCATGCCGCCATTGACGACTTAACTTGGGCTATGGATAATTTGTCCACAAGCGCAACACAGGTTTCAATAGGAGCTTCTGATGTTCTTTTTGGTAATGATGTTAGCGAGTGGGTAAAATTTGCAAACTCGTTGCGTTTAAGATACGCCATGGTAATGGTAGACAAAGATGCCTCTTTTGCGGAGCCTATTATTGCCGATGCCTTAACAAAACCATTATTAGCCGCCGATGAAAATGTTTGGTTAGATCCGGGAGTAACTACAATACTAAATAACAGAGAAGGCTTTTTTAGAGGTAATTCCTATATGCGCATGGGGTCTACCATGTTTAATGCTATGTCCAGTACCAATGCAGTTGATGGCTCCGGTATTTATGACTTAAGATGCAGTATTCTTTTTGAGCCAAATGAAGATGATGAGTGGATCCCTTACCCACAGGTTCCCGACACAAATACACCAACAGTAACTGGAGATCCTCATATTGGAGGAAGACTTTCGGATTGGAATTCAAATAGATCCAACTTTGCAACGTTTAACGTGTACTACGTGCAAGATCATACCATACCTCAATTCATTATAACAGGTTCGCAAATAAGCTTTTTAAAAGCTGAAATCTATAACAGAGGTTTGGCAGGTGTTTCTCCTAACCCCGCAATGGCGCAGACTTTTTATGAAGAGGGTATTACAGCATCTGTAAATTTTTGGTATAACCATGCTTACAATTCAATTTGGGCAGTAAATAAGCCGGCAGCGGCAGCACCAACAGCAACAGAGCTAAACGATATGTTAAGCCATCCCGAAGTAGCTTATAGTGCAGACGCAGCGACTGCCTTAAGCCAAATCTATAAGCAAAGCTGGATTGCAATGATACATCAACCACTTGAAGCTTGGAATTTGCAAAGAAGAACTAACAATGCGACGCCTAATGTACCATTACCGTCTACTAGTTTAGTTTCTGATTTTAACAGATTGACTTACCCCCCTTCCGAAAGAGAAACAAATCGCACCAATTGGACTGCGATTACAGGGGGTACGGACTCAGAAAAAGTTAAGATTTGGATTCAACCTTAAAAGATACTTTGTAATTAATGAACTCATCTTGACTTTTTTGATTGAAGTGAAAATTAGCTATTTTGAGCTTGATGGAAGGCATTTTTAAGTTGCATAGCAGGGCTACGGAATGAGAAAATGACGAAAAGCAGGCTCAAAAGAGCAATTTTTTAACCAATTGGGAAAAGTCAAGATGAGTTCAATAAAAAAGGTAGCTATTCGCTACCTTTTTTATTACAATTTGTTTCTTCCATCAGAAATTCCACCTTTAAATTAAGACATCTCCCCTCTTAACGACGTTTCATACATGGTTTTAAACTCCTTTTGGGAAACAGTTAGCCCCAACATGTACATTAACTTACTAAGAGCGGCTTCGGTTGTAATATCCTTTCCCGAAATAACACCGATGTTCTTCAACTGATTACTCGTTTCATAATGTCCCATTATTACACTTCCTCCTGAGCATTGCGTAATATTAACAATATAGATGCCTTTATATATTGCTTCTTCTAGCAAATTAACAAACCAAGATTCGGTAGTACTGTTACCCGCTCCATAAGTTTCCAGAATTACGGCTTTTAAATTGGGGGTTGCGATAATGTTTTTCAAGAGTGCTTCTGAAATTCCTGGAAATAACTTAATGAGCGCTACGTTAGTATCCATTCTTTTATGAACCAATAAACGTTTCTTTGTATTAGGCTTAAATAAATAGTCCTTATTTAATTTTAAATGCACCCCCGATGTCGCCAATTCGGGATAATTTAATGATGCAAAAGCCTCAAAATGTTCTGCATTAATTTTAGTGGTTCTGTTAGCCCTGTATAGTTTATATTCAAAATACAAGCACACCTCTTGTATTATTGGATTATTATCTTCTTGTAAAGAAGCAACTTGAATGGAGGTTATTAAATTCTCTTTAGCATCGGTACGCAAATCACCAATAGGTAATTGCGATCCAGTGAACACAACAGGCTTCGCTAAATTCTCCAACATAAAGCTTAAAGCAGAGGCTGTATAACTCATGGTGTCACTACCATGCAACACTACAAAACCATCAAAAACCTCATAATTTTCTTCAATTAATTCCGCTATTTGCACCCAATAACCTGGATTCATATTACTGGAATCGATAGGTTCCTTAAAGGATACCGTATCAATATTACAGTCCAATAAATTCAGTTCAGGAATACGTTCTAACAAACTTTTAAAGTCAAAGGCTCGCAGTACGCCTGTTTTAAAATCTTTAACCATACCAATGGTACCTCCGGTATAAATAAGCAATATATTAGGTTTGGACTGGCTCATAACTTAAATTTTAAATACGGCTTTGGAATTTTCAGTGGTTATTTTGGCAATTTCTTCAGCTGAAACACCATATATTTCAGCTAGTTTATCCAACACGTTTTTCACATAAGCACTTTCATTTCGTTTTCCCCTATAAGGGACAGGTGCCAAATATGGCGCATCGGTTTCTAAAACAATATGTTCAAGGTCTATTTGGTTTAAAAACTGGTCGATCTTTCCATTTTTAAAGGTAGCAACACCGCCAATACCCAGTTTCATATTATACCCCATAGCCCTATGTGCTTGTTCCAAACTACCCGTAAAACAGTGAAAAATTCCAAAAAGATCATCACTTTTTTCTGTTTCTAAAACATCAAATATTTCGTCAAAGGCATCTCGACAATGAATAACAACAGGTAATTGATACTGCTTTGCCAACTTTATTTGGTGCTTAAAAGCTGCTTGTTGTATCCCTAGCGTAGACTTATCCCAATACAAATCGATACCAGTTTCACCTACGGCATAAAAAGTTCGTTTGGAAAGTAAATCTTCTACGTGGGCCAGCTCCTCCTTATAATTGTTTTTTACATGGGTAGGGTGCAATCCTGCCATTAAAAAAACATGCTCGGGGTAATCTTGTTCCAATTGCAACATTGCTTCGGTATAAGTGGAGTCGATAGCTGGAACGAAAAATCGAGAAACTCCAGCTTCAATTGCGCGCACCATCATTTCGGCTCGATCCTCATCAAAAGCCTCACTGTATAAATGCGTATGTGTATCGGTAATAATCATGGGGTAAAAATATAAAAGTCATCTGTTTAAACAGATGACTTTTATATTTTTATTAGGTTTCTTAACTAATCTAACTTACTTAAAAGCTTTTGAGCACGCTCAAAATCTTCGGCTTCCTCGGACAACGTCTTTAAAACAGCCTTACAGGCTTTATAATCTTTTTGTTTTAACTTACTTAAAGCTAAGTACCAAATAGCCTTATTCTTAAATACCGAATTGCCTTTAGTTATACCTTCTAGTTCAGTATCTGCTTTATCAAATTCATTCAACTCAATATTGGCAATAGCTCTATAAAGCTTCAATTCGGCATTTTCGGCGTCTAAGGCGATAAGTTTATTTAAAGCCTTACTCGCTTTATTAAAATCCTTTGTATTAAATGCTATTTCGGCTGTTTTAATCAATTCGGAATCATCGCCTCTAACGGTTAAACTTATTGTTTGATAATTATTATAGTCATTAAACTGAGGATTCGACAGGTTATCAAACATAAAAATCCCAATTAGCAACACGATACTAGCTGCTACAGCATACTGCCAAGGCCTTAAGGCAAAAACCGTTTTCTGCTTTTTATATTTACTAAAATGTGTATTCGATATATTTTCCAGATTACTTTTAAAAGCCTCTGATGGCGTTTCATTTTCTAAGGTATGTGCTAAAAAAGCAGACAGTTCTTTATAGGTGTTGAATGCCTTGTTGAATTCGGCATCAGCTTTTAACCTAGTTTCAAAATTTATGCGTGCTTCTTGCGACAACTCATTAGTGAGGTAAGCTTCAAATGCTGTATAATCTTGCTCTTCCATGACAGTTACGAATTAAGTTGGTTAAATTTTGGCGAGCCCTGAACTAATGCTGTTAGCTTCCCTATACATAAAGATTTCTTTTTCCTAGCATAAGCATAACTTACGCCTAAACTTGCAGCAACTTCTTCCATTGATTTTATTTTAAAAGTTGCTCTTAACAAATCCTTACAGGCTGCTCCCAATTTTTGAAACATTTCGGCAAATAAAGCTTCTTTTTCGCCAAACAATACTGTTTCAAACACTAACTCCTGAACGTCGTCACCTTTAGATAAAACTTCCTCATTAATTGTTACCTCCTTATTTGCGTTTTTTTTCAATTCATTTAGCCATTTACGTTTACAAAGCAGAAAAAAATAAGCGTCAAACGGACAAGTAAGCGTTAACTTTTTCTGACTAGCTTGATTGTAAATAGTTATTAAAGTGTCTTGAACAACATCTTGTGCTTCATCTACACTTCCACTATTCTGCTTAATATAATTAACCACCTTGGGTACAAACTTATCGTAAATAGCCTGAATAATAAATGAGTTGTTTTCCAACAAGCCATTGATGTATTTCTGGTCTTCGTGTACTTTTTTTTCGCTCATTAACACCTTGTCTTTGCTACTAAAGTAAAAAAACTTTGAGACACATGGGTAACAATTTTTAAACGGTTTTGATATAAGGGTGTATAGCAAAATGCTAAACGAAAATTTAATTAATCTAAAACATTTAGAAATCATGAAAATTACAAAGAAATTTCACGAACATTTAAATAATATTAATGACGTGAGTAAAAAATCAATTTTAATTATCGCAACTGTAGCATTATCAATAATAAACTTAAATGCTACCAATGACAAAAAGCCACTCACAACTTCTATTGAAGTTGCAGCTATCACAAAAGATCGTATTGCCCAAGTATTCGAATGGGAAGTAAAAACCAATAAAGGAACGTATTCTGGAACAGCCCTAAGTTTACAAAAAGCAAAACACATGATTGCTTTATCGAGTAGTGGAGAAATTGTAAAAGACAAAAAGATTGCCAGCTACTTTGTTTTAAAGAACGAACTTAATAGTACCGAAAAAAGAAACTATTTCTGGGAAGTTGAAACTGCAACCGGATTTGCCAAAGGCTATGCCTCGAATGAAGCTTATGCAAAAAAAATGATACAATTGGTAGCTTCCGGCGATGTTATTGTTTCCAAAATCATTATCAGTCAACCACAACAATAAAAATAATTACCAATACAGGGTAACAAAACAGTTGCCCTGTTTATATAAACTTGAATAATAATTTTAAAACCCAATAATCATGAAAATCACAAAACAATTTCACGGATACTTAAACAGTTTAAATATCGTGAGCAAACACATTTTAGGCACACTTTTATTAACAGCTTGTATTTTTACTAGCTGTACAAAAAATGACAATGACGAGTTAACTATACGTCCAACTGCCGAGGACTTCAACGAACTAAAAGAAAAAGCTTTAGAAAACCTTACGCAAACCTTTCAGTTTAATGCGGAAGACGGCGGCGTTACCTTAACCTCTGAAAAAGGAGTAAACATATACATTAATGGCAACTGTTTAACTTTAAATGGAAATGCCGTTACTGGCACCGTAGATATTGAATTTGTTGAACTCTTTGAAAAAGGAAACATGCTTACTACCAACAAACCCACTATGGGCATATTACCAAATGGCGACAAAGCCCTGTTAATTTCTGGTGGTGAATTTTATGTAAACGCAACGCAAAACGGCGCAACTTTAGAAACCACCTGTGGATTTCAAATGGCCATCCCTGCTGATTTAACTGGAGGTGTAGATAACGATATGGTGCTTTGGAATGGTATAATCGACGAAGAAGGCAATCTTGCTTGGGAAGAAGACAAGCGTGATGCTGCAAATGGTCAAGATGGCGGTGTTTTCGCTGAAGGCAATCAATACTACGGCTTTTTCCAATCATTTGGATGGTCCAACGTTGATAGGTTTTACAATGACCCCCGCCCTAAAACCACCATTCTTGTAGGGGTGCCTGAAGGATACGACAACACTAATAGTGCTGTATACTTATCGTATGATGGAGAAGAAACTGGATTGGCAAAATTAGACACTTATGATGCTGGTACAGGGTTGTTTAGCGAACATTACGGACAAATCCCCATTGGACTAGAATGTCATGTTATTTTTGCTACTGAAGATGGTAATGACTGGAAATATGCCATTCAAGCAGTAACCATAGAAGAAAATGGAGTTATTACGTTTACCGAAGGAGAAATGGCTATCGCAACCGAAGCACAGCTTACAACCATTATTAATGGTTTACCCTAAACATCTTTCATGATGCCCTACTTTTAGTGGTTGCCCCTTAGCAGATCTACTTTAAAACCAGAAGCTTTCGAGCTTCTGGTTTACCCTTTAGGTTAAAATAGGCTATAAAGCACATTGCCTTCGTATATATCACTACTACAGGCATTTAAATATAATGAAAAGGAAGTACTTTATAGTAATCATTTCCATTCTTGTAGCAATTGCAATAATTGCTAACATCTGCACTATAATACGCAACTTTTTAGATTAAGCTTAACTTATACCTTTTCAAGTTAATTAACACATTTACGCTTTTTGTATATTTATGGATTACTAAACCAAAACTATTATGAAACAGCCCCTCTTTATTATATTTAGCATACTCTTCGTGTGTTCTTATGCGCAACAAACGTCTACAAAAGATACCCTTTTAAGAGTAGCGACCATTAAACATGAAATTAAAAGCAATGAAGTAACATTCATACCGTTAACTCCTGAATTAAATCAAATTGCAGGAGCTCCAAAAGCATTTTACACACATTACTGGGAATTTGGCGATGGCCATTATAGTACTGAAGAACAACCAAAGCACATTTATAAACAACCAGGTGAATATGAAGTAAAACTTTGGGCTACCAACAACTACGATACAGGTAAGCCACCCACAACACGACCCAAAAAGATAGCTATTAACACAGTAACTACCGAATACAGCGACATGGCTGCCATGGATGAAGATTTCATCTTAAAACGTAATAGAGAGCCCGTCCCCAATGAAGAAATGGTTCTTATCATGCAATACAAAAACCCAAAAGATTATATTACTAATGGTAAGCTTTACTTATTCTATAACGAACATAAATACAAAGCGAACAACTTTAATTTAATAGACACCAGAACCTACTATAATGAAAAAAACATCCCCTCCAATACATTTGCGTACACGAATAACATTGATGATGATCGCACCTATATAGCAACTTTAAATAACGACATATATGAAGCAAGTACCATTTTACAGGATTCTACCGAAAAAATGAACCTCCCTCTCAGTATTGAAGAATCAAAGGCCTATTACAAAAACTGGACACTTTTAGAATTCGACAATATGCAACCTAAGGAAGAGCGCAATATTTTCTTTAGCCTTAAAACCACTCCCGAAATGGTAAAGGACACCAGCGCGATTATTTCTGTAAGGGGTATTTATGTTCCCGATGGGAATTACGACAACCACAAAATAAAAGACATGGAAATGGAAATTGTCACCTCACATGATCCCAATAAAATGGCATCCAACGGTACTTTTATGAATTATAGACTGGTTCGTTTTAAAACCTTAAAATATAAAATTAAGTTCCAAAATAACGGTGAAGGACCAGCACGAACCATTCGGTTAGAAACAGATATCCCAGAAATGCTTGACAAATCTACCTTAAAGGTTTTGGAGATGTACCCCAAGTGTGAAATATGCCCTAAACAAGAAGTATCCTATAGCTGCTTAGATACGACCTTTACAGATACACAGGCTATTTTTACCTTTAAAAATATTTATCTACCCGGTAGCGAACAAAAAAACGTTAAGGAATACGATTCCACCAAAGGCTTTGTAAAATACAGCATTAAATTCGCCAAAGATTTTCATAAGAAAAAAACCAAGAGCAAAACTGCTATAATTTTTGACAAAAACGATCCCATTATCACAAACTATGCTACCACCAAGTTTTTGCCCGGTATTTCCATTGGAGCCAAAATAGGATATAATACTTTTAGCGACTTAAAAAATTCAGAAAGTTACTTTGTGGGCGCTACCCTATCCCCTTATAAATCTTACAGATGGTATTGGCAAGTAGAATTAATGAACAATTTCCATAACTACGAAAGCAATACTAACGTTAGAGAGGAAATAGTTGATGGTGCTCAAGGGTTTCAACATTTACGCCGTACAACTTCCTATGCTACTTACGAAAACATCGATTGGGATATTCCTGTTTTAATGCGTTACAACCTTAATAATTACATAGGACTCGGTGGTGGGCTACAAAATACCATTTCATTAAGCGAAAAGCAAAAGCAATCCATTTTAATAGAAGATTTTGAAGGTACCGATCCAAGAAACCCTATTATAAGCTCTGAAGAAACACATAGCAACAAAACAAATACATTTACCAACTTAAGAACCAGCTTACTATTAGAAGCTACTGCCGGATTTTCTAGAATAGGTCCAAGTATAGGTGCGCGCTATATCTTGAACTTTAAAGATAATTTTAATTATTGGCAATTCTATGCTATCTGGAAATTTTAAGGATATACCTATTTGACAATCCATCCATATGAATAAACTATACGTGCTTCTATTTTTTTACAGCGTCTTGGGTTTTTCGCAAAACTTAGAAGAACGTATTTATGTCGCTACCGAAACGTTCATTGCAAATAAAAATGAAACTTCATTAAAAACCTTAAGCTCCCAAGAGGCTACATTTAAAAAACAGGTAAAAACAAAAGATGAGCAGCTAGCTCTGGTATTTTTACAATGTAACAAAGGGTATTACCTACATGAGTTGGGCGATTTAAATAATGCCATAAATACCTATGAAGAAGCATCAAACAGATTTAGCGCCTATAAACTCGGTACACTATCGGATTTCGACATTATTGAAAGCTGCCTGAAGCCCTTAGGTAATTTATACATAAAAACAGGAGATTTCACCAATGCTACCAACACCATTAAACACTATATTTTTGTTGCTACAGAAAAAAAGCAGACAAACCATCAAATTGGAGGCACTATTAATCTTGTTAAATTATACCAAAGCATTGGTGAACACCAAATAGCCTTAAAAATAACCGAAGAGGCCTTAAAACTGTCTGAAGCATCACTTTCGCAAAAAGAAAACCTACAACTTGCAAAAATTAACAGTCTAATTGCTTTAAAAGCATTTGATCAAGCACTAATTGAAAACTACAGTCCTTTTATCACTTCTAAATTCAGTAAACATAAAAACAGCTATTACATTGCGTTACAAAAAGAAGATTACCAAAAAGCATTACAGCATTTCAATAAGGCAAAAGCGTTTTTAACAACAACGTCTTTAACATCTCGAGAAGTAGCAAAGTTTCATGTTGAAGAAGCACAGCTACATATACTTCTAAACGAACCTAACAAGGCATCTAAAAGTTTAAAAGCAGCTCTAAGCATATTAGTTCCTAACTACAAAAAAGAGGGGCTGCCTACAAAAGAAGTATTGTATGCAGAAAATACATTTATTGATATTTTCGATTTATATGCGTCCATACAGACCAATACATCAACGGCTTTAAATAGTTTGGATCTCAGTTTTTTTGTTTCAAGACTACTACGAAACAACTGGACCTCACAGGAAAGCAAAATAAAGAATCAAGTTGCAGATAGGCATAGAAGCGAAACCTGTATTGGTTTACTTTTTAATGCCTATAATAACTCTAAGGACAAAACATTTATATTTAGGGCTTTTCAATACGCCGAAAAGAGCAAAGCGACTGTATTAACAGACAACCTCTTAAAAAAGAAACGTTTACAGAAACACCCCAATGACAGTCTATTAATTAAGGAATTTGCCCTTTTAAAAGAACAGGAGCATTTAACCAGTTTATTAATAAAAGAACAGTTAGGAACATCACAAGCTTCAAAAATAAGTGCATTAAGTCAGAAGTTAAGAAGCCTATCGTTTCAACTAAAAACACTGAAAACTCAAATTTCAGAGAAATACCCAGAAAACAACGGCTCAATATCTATAAGCGACTTACAGCAGAAGCTTAAAGCTGATAAAGCCACTTTGGTATACTATTTTTTTGGAGGAAATTCCATTTATCAGTTTATCATTTCCCATACCGATAATGCCCTATTCAAAATCCCCTTAAACAATACAATAAAAAAAGACCTCACGGACTTTATACATCTTTTTGATAACGCCGCCATTATAAACAACGACATTAAACGTTACACGCTATTAGCCCATCAAGCATACAACCTATTAAACTTTAATGCCGTCAAAACCGAAAAAAATGTGATTGTTATACCAGATGGCCTGTTAAATTTTGTTCCTTTTGAAGCCCTTTTAACCAAACACGTAAATACCACTGTCTTTTCTAAAATGCCCTATGTTGTAAAGCAACAAACTATAGTTTACAACACCAACGCCTTATTTTATTTTAATGAGAGAGTAAAAGCTAAGAACAACAAATTATTGGGATACTTTCCTGTATTTGAAAACAGTACAAAAGAGCTAAGCTACTCTATTAATGAAGCCAAAACAATACAGAGCGAGATGCCTTCCAAACTGTTTTTAAAGAAGGCTGCCACCAAAAGTAGTTTTATAGAAAATGTGCAAAACTACGGTACCATTCATTTGTCTACTCATGCTAGTGGCGGTGATTTTGTTACGCCTGCAAGCATTGACTTTTATGACGACAGCCTGTATTTACATGAATTATACAGCCGTGATATAAATAGCAACCTAGTTGTTTTAAGCGCTTGCGAAACAGGAATTGGAACGCTTTACAAAGGGGAAGGCCCAATGAACATGGCTCGCGGCTTCCAGTATGCCGGTGCGCAAAACCTATTGATCTCCTTATGGCAAATAAATGACCTATCTACCTCACAGATTATGCAATCATTTTACAAACACTACAACAACAATCAATTGGCCTTCCGCGCAAACCGAATATCTAAAATCGACTATCTGGGTAATAAATCTATTAGCAATGTAAAAAAATCACCATATTACTGGAGTGCATTCGTTTTTTATGGCTCGTTTGGTAAACCGGTAGATTCTGGCCTTTCCTTATTATTTTTTTATATGGGGATTAGTATTGTAATCATTCTAATTGCAGTACTTTTGATGCCGAAATTAAAAACTAATGACTGAAACGCTACAACAATTTCTACTTAAGAAAGGCTACACCAAAATAAAACTGAAGCTAACAAAGACCAATCATTTTGAAATAAAAGCGTCCATAAATGGTGTAAAAGGGCGTTTTATTTTGGATACAGGAGCCTCTAGCTCTTGCGTTGGCTTTGATGCCATTGAAACTTTTAAGTTAAAGGTTAAAGATTCTGAAATTAAAGCTGCAGGAGCTGGAGCCATTGATATGGACACGAAACTATCTAAAAAAAATAAAGTAAAAATTGGTAAATGGCGTAACAATAAAATTCCTTTGGTCCTGTTTAATTTAGACCATGTAAATACGGCTCTAATCAACCATAATTCAAAACCTGTAGATGGTATTATTGGAGCTGACATTCTAAAAAAAGAAAAAGCGATTATTGATTACGACAAGAAATACTTATATCTTAAATTATACGATTTGTAACTTAAAATCAGTGCCCTACACCCCCATTATTATCGTAATCTAAGAGACTATTTAAAATATAGATTTGGCACACTTACTAACGAAAAATTCCCATCAAAGATACACGTATTACTAATTGAATTTACCGTATATACCAATTCAAACATAACAGGTATAAAAAAAGTGCTACTCAACTTAGAGCAGCACTTCTTATAAGTTAACTTAACAAAACACTATCTACTATAGCTCAAGTGCTTTTTTAACATCATTATTCATTAAAAGCGCTATAGGATTCTCTAAAGCTTCTTTTACAGCCACTAAGAACCCAACACTTTCCTTACCATCTATAATTCTGTGATCGTAAGACAATGCCACATACATCATTGGATGTATTTCTACATTACCATTAACCGCTATTGGACGTTCAATAATATTGTGCATTCCTAATATCCCACTTTGGGGCGGATTGATGATTGGTGTAGATAACATACTACCAAACACACCACCATTTGTTATTGTGAAAGTACCTCCCGTCATTTCATCAACCGTTATTTGTCCGTCACGTGCCCGTAAGGCCAAACGCTTAACTTCAGATTCCACACCTCTAAAACTCAAATTTTCAGCATTGCGAATTACTGGCACCATTAAACCTTTAGGCCCTGAAACCGCAATACTAATATCACAGAAATCGTAAGACACCATTTCTTTACCATCAATCATCGAGTTAACTGCAGGATACATTTCTAAGGCTCTAACTACAGCCAAAGTAAAGAAACTCATAAACCCCAAACCAACACCATGTTTGGCTTTAAATGTCTCCTTATATTCATTGCGCAACGCAAATATAGGCGACATGTTAACTTCATTAAATGTGGTTAACATTGCCGTTGTGTTTTTAGCTTCTACCAAACGCTCCGCTACCTTACGGCGCAACATAGACATTTTGCTTCTCGTAGTGCCCCTGTTACCTCCGGTTGGTGTCCCCATAGAAGGCACGGCCTTAACAGCGTCTTCTTTGGTAACCCTACCGTCTTTTCCAGTACCAGCAATGGAGGCTGCATCAATCCCCTTTTCAGCTAAAATCTTTTTAGCAGCTGGGCTTGCGGCTCCAGTCGCATAGGTCTTTGTTTCTGCAGTAACTACCGGTTTTGCCGTTTCCTGCTTTGGAGCAGCTTCTGCCTTTGCATCTGTAGCTGCATCACCTTCAGGCTTTTCGGCACTTGTATCAATAAGACACACCACAGCACCAACAGCTACAGCATCTCCTTCTTCTGCTTTAAGCGTGATAACACCGCTCACTTCTGCAGGCAATTCTAAAGTTGCCTTATCACTGTCTACCTCTGCAATAGCTTGGTCTTTTTCTACATAGTCACCATCTTCAACCAACCAAGTTGCAATTTCCACTTCTGTGATGGATTCTCCCGGTGAAGGCACTTTCATTTCTAAAATCATTCTCTATAATTTTAATTGTATTCTGAATTACTATCTATTCTAAATTTGTTATCTAAACGCAATCGCTTATTATTGAAAAACAGCTTCAATTACGCGTCTTTGTCTTGCTTTATCACGTGTACTGGATCCTGGTGCAGGCACCGAACTGTAAGGTCTGGACATAACTTCCAGTTTTACTAAATCCATACGCTGGGCCATATGTGTCCATGCTCCCATATTCTTAGGTTCTTCCTGAGCCCAAATGTAATTTTCAACATTAGGATAACGATCTATAACCTTTTGAAATTTATCCAAATGCAAAGGGAACAACTGTTCTACCCTTACCAATGCAACGTCATCCCTTTCCAAAGTTTCCCTTTCAGCCAATAAATCGTAATAGAATTTCCCTGTACAGAAAACAAGTTTCTTTACGTTTTCTGGCTGTATCGTATCGTCTATAAGCTCTTGGAATGTCCCATTAGCTAATTCGCTAATAGAGGAAACGGCCTTAGGATGCCTCAACAAACTTTTAGGGGTAAAAACAATTAACGGTTTTCTGAAATCGCGTTTCATCTGGCGACGCAACAAGTGGAAAAAGTTTGCAGGTGTTGTACAATCTGCTACAATCATATTGTCTTCGCCACAAAGTTGCAAATAGCGTTCTATCCTTGCCGATGAATGTTCAGAGCCCTGACCTTCATACCCATGTGGTAGTAAAACAACGATACCATTTTGTGACTTCCACTTATCTTCGGCAGCCGATAAATATTGGTCAAATATAATTTGAGCACCATTGCTAAAATCACCAAACTGAGCTTCCCAAATGGTTAATGTATTCGGATTTGCCAAAGCATAACCATAATCAAATCCCAACACACCGTACTCCGATAAAAATGAATTATAAATATCCATTTTACCTTTACTCTCTGGATTGATATTTAGTAAATTAATACGTTCTTCTGAAATCTCGTCTCTCAATATGGCATGGCGATGACTAAAAGTTCCGCGCTCAACATCCTGACCAGATATACGTACGTTATAACCTTCTTCTAACAAGCTTCCATAAGCCAAAGTTTCGGCCATACCCCAATCTAGGGTATCTGTCTCAAAAACCATTTTTGCACGGCCGTCTAATATACGTTCTGCCTTGCGCAAAAACTTTACACCTTCTGGTACGGTAGACACAACTTTAGAAATATGCTCTAACCTTTGTTTTGGATAAGCAGTATCTGTATTTTCTAACATTGCATCAACGCCTTTACGGCTAAAGCCTTCCCAACGTTCCTGCATAAACTCTCTTACCTTGGAAGACTCTGCTGCCTTGGACTTAGCATACTCGCGTTCGAGTGTTTCTCTAAAATCAGCTACAATTCCATCTAAATACGCCTTATCGATAGTCTTTTCTGCAATTAACTTTTCTGAGTATATTTTGAATGGATTCGGGTGCTTTGCTATTTGTTTGTATAATTTAGGCTGTGTAAAACGTGGCTCATCTCCTTCGTTATGCCCATACTTGCGATATCCCAAAAGATCGATGTATACATCTTTTTTATAGCGCATTCTATATTCTAAAGCCATTTCTACAGCATGTACAACAGCTTCGGCATCATCAGAATTAACATGTAGCACAGGAGACAAGGTTACCTTAGCCACATCGGTACAATAAGTACTTGAACGTGCATCTAAATAATTGGTTGTAAACCCTATTTGATTGTTTACAACAATATGAATGGTTCCTCCAGTTTTGTAACCGTTTAACTGACTCATTTGTCCCACTTCGTATGCAATACCTTGACCCGCTATAGCGGCATCACCATGTACCAATATGGGAATGATTTTAGAATCATCACCATTATAATCGGCATCAATTTTTGCTCGTGTAATACCTTCGGCAACAGGCCCTACCGTTTCTAAATGCGATGGATTGGGAACTAGGTTCATTTTTATGGATTTACCATTTTGATAGGTCTTATCTAAGGTTAATCCTAAATGGTATTTTACGTCTCCATCAATATTCTCATCTTCAAAATCTTTACCATCGAATTCGCTAAAAAGCTCATTCATAGGTTTTCTAAAAATGTTCACCAAAGTATTTAACCTTCCCCTATGGGCCATCCCTAGGACACATTCCTTTACATCGTATTTTTCAACGGCATAAAAAAGCACGTTACTAATAGCCGGAATTAGTGATTCGCCCCCTTCTAAAGAAAATCGTTTCTGCCCAACGTACTTGGTCTGCAAAAAATTCTCGAAAGACACAGCTTGGTTCAACTTTGAAAGAATATACTTTTTAGTTTCAGTTGAATAGCTTGGATGATTATCGTTCTCGTTTAATCGCTCTTGCCACCATTTAATCACCTTCGGGTTACGCAAATACATGTATTCAACTCCAATCGAACTACAATAAATACGCTCTAAATGCATAATAATTTTACGCAAGGTTTGCGCACCGATACCCAAAATATCACCAGCATTAAAAACCGTATCTAAATCGTTTTCGGATAACCCGAAGTTTTCTATTTCTAGCGTTGGCGCATAGGTTCGTCTATCACGAACTGGGTTTGTTTTTGTAAACAAATGACCTCTTATTCTATAACCATCTATAAGCTGTACAACTTGAAATTCTTTTTGTACCTGTTCTGGTATTTGTGTTGAAACACCGTCTATTATTTCACCATTTATCCCATAATTCTCACTCCCAAAATCGTAACCTTGAAAAAAGGCTCTCCAACTAGGTTCTACTGCATCGGGATTCTGCAAATACTGATCGTATAAATCGGCAAAATATGCTGTATGTGCGGCGTTTAAAAAGGAAAATTTATCCATTATTATTTTTAATACACTATTGCTTAGTCAAAATTTTTTCAAAAATACAACTTTTACTAAAATTAGATGTTTCTTTTATTATATTTATAAACAGATATTAATGGTTTTACAAATACTATATTTAATGTTAAATTTTTAACGTTTTCTTTATAAAATGGGCATTTTTGTTCTTATAAATAAAAAAATCACCTACCTATCCTTTGTTCTTTTTGCATTAACCTTTACGTTATCTGCACAGCAGGATACAAGTACATTTGCAAAGCACTTAAGATTTGGAGGCGGTATAGGTTTAAGCTTTGGTGATGGTTACTTTGGCGGAACATTAGCCCCTAGCGTTATTTATGAATATAATAACAACATTGCTTTGGGCATAGGACTCAATGGCACTATTAACAACCAAAAAGATGTCTACAAATCCACTATTCTAGGAGGTAGCCTTATTGGTTTATTCACCCCGATTAACAGCATACAACTTTCTACAGAATTCGAACAACTTAAGGTTACCAGAAAATACGAATCCCATCTAAATTTGAGTAATGACAGCTATTGGGTTCCTGCCTTATTTTTTGGCCTTGGCTATCGAAATGGTAATGTTACTTTCGGAATTAGATACGATATTCTGTACAACTCCAACAAAAGTATTTATTTAGATCCGTGGACGCCGTTTGTAAGGTTTTATTTTTAGAGACTGTTTAAATTTCATCCTTAGGTTTTCCTTCACACCTTTTTCACCAAATTTTACGAAAAAAACAACTCTACAAAACACTGATTTACAAAGCAAAAGGACTTTTTTAAAAAATTAAGACATATTTATCTTAAATATGATATTTATCATATTTTTTTGAGATATGGCACGCTAATTTTGTAGTTATTAATATTAACATCATTATGAAAAATACATTAAATATTTTTACGACCCTATGCATATTACTTCTAATTAGTTGTGGTGGCAAAGAAGAAAAAAAGAAAGACGGTTTTAGCTACGAAAAAAAAGCAGTAACCGAGCAAAAATCTGCTCCTACTGAAAAAGTACCAGCTTCCAAAAAAATAGATCTTTCAAATAAAGGCGTTGGCCCAATAACCTCACTTACTCTACCTTCAGAAATTGATGAGACCATGGCGACCCATGGTGCCGAAGTATTCAAAAAAATGTGTACTGCTTGCCATCGCCCAGATAAAAAATTCATTGGCCCATCCCCTAAAGGTGTTTTAGAACGTCGTTCACCAGAATGGGTTATGAATATGATATTAAATCCAGAAGAAATGGTTCAAAAAGATCCATTAGCAAAGGCGTTACTAATTGAATTTAACGGTTCACCAATGGCAAACCAAAGTTTATCACAAGAGGATGCCAGAGCTGTATTGGAATATTTTAGAACACTAAAATAACATCTTATAAAAATCAAAAAACATGAAAACAATAAAAAAGCTATTTTTTGTTTTCGCACTCTTAGCATTTGTTTGCTCATGCAAAAACAATAACAGTAATACCCCTACGACCAATACAGATAACAGTACTGAAAAACAATCTGATGATAAAACGGGACAAGCTTTCATTACCGACGATGAAGCCACTCCAAATTGCCTGCAAATTGCCATAAACTCACCAGACCACAAAACATTGGTAGCGGCAGTACAGGCAGCGCAAGTAGAAAATGCTTTGGTTAACGTAGGTCCTCTCACGGTTTTTGCACCTAATGATGCTGCTTTTGCTGCTTTACCTGAAGGCACAGTAGAAAATTTGGTAAAACCCGAAAACAAGGAAACTTTAGCTAATATTTTAAAGTACCATGTTACTCCTGGCAATTTAAGCACTACTATTTTAACCAAACTCCCAAAATTGGGACAGGCCAATAACCAATACATAAAAGTAGAGGTCGTTGATGGCAAAGCTGTTATTGGAGGTGCCAATATTATTGCCTCGGTTAAGGCTGGCAATGGCATTGTACATGTTATCGATAAAGTATTACTCCCTCCAACCGAATAACATTATTAAAATCAAAAAAAACTAAAGACGATGAAAAATATATTAAAATCAGCAGTTGCAATGCTAAGTGTGCTTGTTGCATTTACCAGTTGTAATAATCCCAAGTCCTCCAACTCTGGTGCATTAGCAGGCAATGTAGCCGAAAAAGTGTACGTTGCCCCTGGCGATCACGACGAATTTTACGCTTTTATTTCTGGTGGATTTAGCGGTCAGCTATCGGTTTACGGACTTCCATCAGGGCGTTTGTTTAAAGTAATCCCTGTATTTTCACAAGATGCAGAAAAAGCGTATGGCTACAACGAAGAAACAAAACCCATGTTAAATACATCTCACGGTTTTGTGCCTTGGGACGATGCCCATCACCCAGATATCTCACAAACCAATGGTGTTATTGATGGACGCTGGGTATTTATAAATGGAAACAACACACCTCGAATTGCTAAAGTAGACTTGTCTGTTTTCGAAACAACCGAAATTATAGAAATCCCCAATAGTGCAGGAAACCATAGTTCCTCTTTTGTAACGGAAAACTCTGAATACGTGGTGGCAGGCACCCGCTTCTCGGTTCCTATCCCACAAAAGGACATGCCTATTAAAGATTATAAAGGCAACTTTAAAGGCTCTTTAACTTTTATCTCTGTTGAGCCAGAACATGGCCATATGGACATTAAATTCCAGTTAATCATGCCCGGTTTCGATTATGACTTAGCCCACCCTGGGCGTGGGGCATCCCACGGCTGGTTCTTCTTTTCCACTTACAACTCTGAAGAAGCCAGTACATTAATGGAAGTTAATGCCTCCCAAAACGATAAAGATTTTATTGCAGCTGTTAATTGGAAAAAGATTGAGGAATATGTAAATAATGGCGGTGGTACCATGATGCCAGCAAATTATGCCCACAATGTTTATGATGAAGCAACCCATTCTGCTACCTCCACTATGAAAAAAGAAGTATTGGTTGTAAATCCTTCAGAAGTTCCAGGAGCAGTATTCTTATTACCAACACCAAAATCCCCTCATGGATGTGATGTCGACCCTTCTGGTGAATACATAGTTGGTAACGGAAAATTATCGGCTAACTTAACAGTACATTCCTTCACTAAAATGTTAAATGCCATTGAAAACAAAAAGTTTGCTGGTGATGCCTATGGCATCCCAATTATAAACTTTGAAGATGTATTAGCTGGTGTTGTTGAGCAACCAGGCTTAGGTCCTTTACACACTGAATTTGATGGTAAAGGAAATGCTTACACTACATTCTTTATTTCATCTGAGGTCGTAAAATGGAA
Source organism: Snuella sedimenti (assembly GCF_016428595.1). Classification (GTDB taxonomy): domain Bacteria; phylum Bacteroidota; class Bacteroidia; order Flavobacteriales; family Flavobacteriaceae; genus Snuella; species Snuella sedimenti. The sequence goes on from NZ_JAELVQ010000001.1 coordinate 305,224, forward strand.
ACTAGGGACCTGGGAAGTTGTAGACAGACAACCTTGTTACTACTCTGTTGGCCATTTAATGATTCCTGGAGGAAATTCACAAAAACCATTTGGAAAATATGTAGTAGCCATGAATAAAATAACCAAAGACCGTTATTTACCAACAGGTCCAGAAGTTACCCAATCGGCTCAATTATATGATATCTCGGGAGAAAAAATGGAACTATTACTGGATTTCCCAACTATTGGAGAACCCCATTATGCAGCAGGTTGTCCTGCCGACTTAATAAAACCACGATCTAAAAAGATTTTTAACCTAGAAGACAATAAGCATCCATATGCTGCAAAAAGTGAAGCAGACACAAAAGTAGTACGCGATGGAAACGTTGTTCATATATACATGACAACAATACGTAGCCACTTCTCGCCAGACAATATTGAAGGCATCAAAGTTGGCGACAAAGTATATTTCCACGTTACCAATTTGGAGCAAGATTACGATGTACCCCATGGTGTAAGTATGATTGGCGCTAACACCTCCGAGTTATTAATTATGCCCGGACAAACCGAAACTTTCCTTTGGGAGCCTAAACAAGTAGGTGTATGGCCATTTTACTGTACCGATTTCTGCTCGGCTTTACACCAAGAAATGCAAGGTTATGTTCGTGTGTCTTCTGCTAACTCTAACACAACATTAAAATGGTCACTCGGTGAAGATATTGAATAAACAAACTAGGGAAATTTTGTTTTAGTGTTTATTTTCCTAATCAAGGCGAGAGTCGTGTTTTCGCTCTCGCCTTTCTTTTTTAAACACTAATAAAACACTAATCTTTTAGACTACTCAATCATGAAAAAGTCGAATATCATCATGCTTATTGCGGCATTACTCCCTTTAGGATTATTCCTTTTCCCATTATGGAAAATTACTTTAGAAGCCCCCCAGTACCCTACTCCTTTAGGCATGTATATACACATTAATGATTTTTCGGATGCCAACCCCCATGACATTAAGAACATTAATTTAATGAACCATTATGTAGGCATGAAATATATCCCTGAATCCATTCCTGAATTCAAAATATTCCCAGCTGGCATTCTTATTACCAGCCTAATAGGTTTAATTATTGCCTTTAAGGGCAACTATAAATGGTTTTTGTTTTGGTTTATACTTATGGTGACTTTAAGCAGTGCCGGCTTATATGATTTTTACCTTTGGGAACATGATTATGGCCATAACCTAGATCCAAAAGCAATCATGAAATTTACGAATCCCGATGGTTCACAAATGGGCTTTCAACCACCCTTATTTGGTAGTAAGGACATCCTAAATTTCAAGGCCCACTCTTACCCTCGTCTTGGAGCTTTCTTTTTAGGTTTGGGAATTCTCACATCATTGATTGCATATTTTACAGGAAAGAAAAATATAAAAAAAGTATAGCTATGTAAAAACACCCTTAAAAACACTAATAATGAAAACACTAAAACACTATTCAATACTCATATTACTACCATTACTTATTGGCTGTAATATAAAACCACAAGCTATAGACTATGGCAATGACGCTTGTCATTTTTGCAGAATGACCATTGTAGATAAAGTCCATGCTGCTGAAATAGTTACCAACAAAGGCAAAGTTTATAAGTTTGACGCCTCCGAGTGCATGATCCATTTCCTAAAGGAATTCGACACCAGCCAAGTTGCATTGTACTTAGTAAACAATTACACCCAACCCGAATCACTTATCGATGCGACGAAAGCGACATTTTTAATTAGCAAGGCATTACCAAGCCCAATGGGTGCTTTTTTAACAGCCTTTAAAAATAAAGTCGATGCAGAGCAAGTGCAAAACGAAAAAGGAGGCGAACTATATTCTTGGAACGTGCTGCAAACTGTTATTGATTAACCGTTATCCCTCAACTAACTTAGAGAGGGCTTAAAACCATATTTGTTTAACATAATACAAGCAGAGCAATAATGTTGTTAAAATTTTTAATATTTATTCATATTATCTGCGCTACCATTTGGACAGGAGGTCATTTAATTTTATGCTTGACTATTTTACCAAAGGCACTGGCTAAAAACGATTTTTCAATTATCGAAAATTTCGAAACCAAATACGAGCGCATTGGCTTGCCCGCACTGATAATATTACTGCTTACTGGTATTTACTTTACTACAGTTTACACAACAAATTTATTGGATCTCAATTTTACAGATCACTATACCAGACACATTCTTATTAAATTTTTATTATTAATTTCAACACTGTTACTGGCTTTACATGCCAGATTTGTATTAATACCAAAGCGAGCACTTAAGCCTTTGAGCCGCCATATTATATTGGTTACTATATTATCAGTATTATTTGTATTTGTTGGTTTTAGTGCAAGGTCAGGCGGTTTACTTTAATTAACAATGAGAATAAACACAACATATTGTCTACTTAGCCTGCTATTGCTATTCACTAGATTTGCCTATTCCGGCACTATTGAAGTATGCAATGACTGTCCGATAACTAGCTTAAAGGAAGCCATTGCTTTTGCCAAACCTACCGATACTGTTTTGGTAAAAAAAGGAACCTACAAAGAACATAGTATCCTTATAAACAAACCTCTTAGCATTATTGGCGAAAACTATCCAGTCATTGATGGGGAACGCAAAGGCGAAATTATCACCATTACTTCAAATAACGTAACCGTAGATGGATTATTCATAATTAACGTAGGTACAAGCTATACCGAAGATTACGCAGCCATTCGCATTAAAAAAAGCAAACACTTTACCATTAAAAACAATGTACTCGAAAAATTGTTTTTTGGCATTTACCTAGAAAAATCGAATTATGGGAAAGTAATCCACAACAAAATCATTGGAGAAGCCATAGAGGAATATAACTCTGGAAACGGTATTCAATTATGGTACAGTAACCACATAGATATTGAACATAATTATGTAGAGCATGTACGTGATGGCATTTATCTTGAATTCTCAGATAATTGCACAATAAAAAATAACGTAAGTACTTTAAATTTACGCTATGGTTTACATTTTATGTTTTCGAACGATGATGTTTACCAGAATAATACTTTTGAAAAGAATGGCGCTGGTGTTGCTGTGATGTTTTCAAAAAAAATAAAAATGTTGGATAATACTTTTAAGGAAAACTGGGGCACAGCTTCTTACGGACTACTCTTAAAAGAAATTAATGATGCTGAGATTTCCAGAAATACCTTTGAAGAAAACACCATTGGTATTAACATTGAAGGCTCAAACCGTATTATTTACAAAAACAACAATTTTATTAATAATGGATGGGCTGTTAAAGTGCGGGGTGCCTGCTATACCAACAGTTTTTTAGAAAACAATTTCTTGTACAATTCATTTGACATTTCATATAACAGCAAGGTAAACGACAATATTTTTGATAAAAATTTCTGGAGCAATTATACAGGTTACGATCTGGACAAAAATGGCATTGGAGATGTTCCATACCGTCCCGTAAAATTATTTTCGTACATCGTAAACCGTACACCAGAAACCATTATTTTACTACGTAGCTTGTTTATAGACCTTATTGATTTTTCTGAAAAAGTGTCTCCGGTATTTACACCAGACAACCTTTTAGACAACAACCCTTCAACAAAAAAAATAACATGGTAACGATTCAGAATCTACATAAAAAGTTTAACAAAAATGTGGTTTTAAGTGGTGTTAACTTAGATATCAATGCGGGCGGCATCTTTGCTGTTCTTGGTCCTAACGGATCGGGAAAAACCACACTTATTAAGTCTATACTAGGAATGGTTATACCAAACGAGGGCAATATTAATGTACTTGGAAACAACATTAAAAACAATTCCAATTACAGGAGTCAAATAGATTACCTGCCCCAAATTGCCAATTTCCCAAGCAACTTAAAAGTTAAGGAACTTATTAAAATGATTAAGGATTTACGAGGCAACCACACTAAAGAAAGTGATTTAATTAAACTTTTTAAACTCGACCCTTTTTTAGACAAAAAGTTAGGCAACCTATCGGGAGGCACCAAACAAAAAGTAAATATCGTTTTAACCTTCATGTTCGATAGTCCTTTGATAATTTTGGACGAACCTACTACTGGATTGGATCCCATATCACTTATCCGCTTAAAGGAATTGATACAAAAAGAAAAGGACAAGGGCAAAACCATTTTAATCACATCCCATATCATGAGCTTTGTAGAAGAGGTATCTGATGAAATTGTATTTTTACTAGAAGGTAAAATATACTTTAAAGGCTCTATTTCTGATTTAAAAATAAAAACCAATCAACCCGATTTTGAACATGCTATAGCATCAATACTTACAAACAATCATGCTTAAAATATTAAAATATAGTTTTTTCGATCTCATGCGTAGCCGTTGGAGCTATGTTTACTTTGCCTTCTATTTATTACTTGGCATTGTTCTCCTATTTTTAAACAACGACCTGTCTAAAGCTGTTATCACATTAATGAATGTTATAATAGTACTAGTGCCCTTAATAGGAACCATTTTTGGCGTGATGTACTATTATAATTCCAAAGAGTTTACCGAACTTCTCTTAGCGCAACCTTTAAAGCGCTCTTCTATATTTTTAGGACAATATCTAGGCGTTGCCCTTTCCCTATCCATGAGTTTAATACTAGGCTTAGGCATTCCCTTTATGTTTTATGGCTTGTTTAAATCGACAGCAATATGGGACTTTTCCCTTCTGTTAATAACAGGTTCTTTTTTAACCTTTATATTTACTGCACTTGCCTTTAATATTGCCCTATCCAATGAAAATAAAATTAAAGGTTTTGGTTATGCCATCTTACTTTGGTTATTCCTTGCTATTATCTACGATGGCATGTTTTTAATGTCATTAATTCTATTTGAAGATTATCCTCTTGACACATTATCTCTTGTTGGCACCATGCTAAACCCCATCGATTTATCACGAACCCTCATTCTCTTGAAATTAGATATCTCCGCTCTTTTAGGATATACGGGAGCTATATTCAAACAATTCTTTGGCACGAACTTCGGATTGATTGTATCGCTTTCAACACTAACCCTCTGGGTAATCCTACCTGTATTACGCATTATATACAAGTCAAAAAGAAAGGACTTCTAAATTTAATTCCAAGAACTGACAAATATCATATTTTACACTTCACTTAACTACTATTTTTGAAGTAATTTAAAATAGGATAAAAATGTCCTTTAATAGAATTGTGCTTTTAATCAACCTATTTCCAATTTAATAAGTAGAAATGGTTAAAACCACTTCGTAATGTATAATACTAATCAAAACTAAAAACAATGTTATCAAAAAAACAAGCACGAGCCTTTTTTCTTGGCGGAACTGTAATTACGTTTCTGATATTTATTGGTCTTACGATTTTCTCTTTTAGTAAAGCTCAAGACCAAAGCAATGACGAGAACATAACAGAAGCAGTTGTAAAAGGTAAAGAACTCTGGGAAGCAAACAACTGTATGGGGTGTCATACCATTTTGGGAGAAGGTGCCTATTATGCTCCAGAACTCACTAAAGTAGTTGAACGAAGAGGTGAAGGTTATATTAAAGCTGTTTTAACGACCCCCGTAGACTGGGCTCCCAATGGCAGAAAAATGGTAGCCTATGGTTTTTCTCAAGAAGAAGCTGCCGACTTAATCGCTTTTTTTAATTGGATTGGGAAAATTGATTTAAACGGATTTGATACAGTCGTTTCTCCATTAGCGAAAGATGAATAACTAACAGAAAATATAAACAGATGAAACGAACATTAACAAATTTTAAAAATTGCTTCACAAAAAGTAATGTTTAAAATTTTTAATGTGAGAACGAGTGCAACGAGAGCTTACATTCGTTCTTAATTTTATAATTAACATATAGTCAAAATAATTACTAAAATTTAAACGAATGAAATATAAATCACAAAAAGTAGCATATTGGTTCTTTGCCCTTTCAATGTTATTGTTTGGCTTACAAATCGTATATGGTTTTATCATGGGTTCTGCCCATGCTGGTTATGATGGATTACATAGTATTATCCCATTTAACACTGCAAGAGCCGTTCACACAAATTTACTGGTAGTATGGTTATTGTCTGGCTTCATGGGAGCCGCTTACTATATTATCCCCGAAGAAGCCCAACGCGAGTTGGTAAATGTAAAATTGGCCTACGTGCAATTAATAAGCTTAGCTGTAGTAGGTGTTATTGCCATTGTGGGTTATCACTTTAACTATTGGGAAGGTCGTAAATTTTTAGAAATTCCAAGGCCTTTAGACTATTTGGTTGTTGTAAATGTCCTTCTATTCTTAGGACTCATATTAACTACCTTATTTAAAGGAAAACGAAAAACAACTACCGCTCTAGTACTTTCTATGGGATTGCTTTTTGCTGCCTTGCTTTATCTTCCCGGTATGCTTCCCTTTGATAGTCAAGTGAAAGATTCATTCTTTAGATGGTGGGTTGTTCACCTGTGGGTAGAAGGCGTTTGGGAGCTCATCATGGGTGGTATTTTATCATTCTTACTCATAAAACTTACTGGTGTAGACAGAGAAGTTATTGAAAAATGGCTGTATGTAATTGTTGGACTTACATTCCTTTCAGGAGTATTGGGAACAGGTCACCATTACTACTACATTGGCGTAAATAAAATTTGGCTAATCGTAGGTGGTATTTTCTCTGCTCTTGAACCATTAGCCTTTTTGGCCATGGCTCTATTCGCTGTAAATATGTATAGAAAAGGTGAAAAGAAACATCCAAATAAACTAGCCTTATATTGGACTCTTGGTGCTGCCATTGTATCCTTTATGGGCGCTGGCTTATTAGGGTTTGCCCATACCCTTCCACAAACCAATAAATATACACATGGCACTCTGGTAACTGCTATGCATGGCCATCTCGCCTTTTGGGGAGCATATGCTATGATTGTTTTGGCTATTATTAGTTACAGCCTACCCAATATGACTGGACGAAAACTATATGAAAGTACCAGAGGTAGAGTAGCCTTTTGGCTATCTAATATAGGCATGATTGGTATGACGGTTGCTTTTGGTGTAGCTGGTGTTGCTCAAGTATATTTGGAACGCAAGTTTAAAATGGAATTCATGGCAGTTCAAAAGGAAATTGAAATACATTTCGTCGTTCTTATACTATGCGCCACAATATTCCTAACAGGCATCATCTCCTATATGATAGATTTTTATAAGCACGGTAAACCAAATGACGAAGCCCTGGAAACCGTATCAAATTAAAACCTAATGACTATAAAAACCAGAGGCTGCATAAAAATGTAAGCTCTGGTTTTTAAACCTAAAACACTAAAAACAAGATGAGCATTCCTTATTATCACGCTATAGGCAAAGAGCTTATGGTTTTCGAGCATGCCTATAATTGTAAGATTCCATTTTTACTAAAAGGCCCTACAGGCACCGGTAAGTCTCGCTTTATAGAACATATGGCTTATAAATTAGATACCAAACTTATAACCATTTCTTGTCACGAAGAGACCTCTTCTACCGATTTAATTGGGCGATTCATTATAAAAGGTGCAGAAACTGTTTGGTTAGACGGTCCCCTTACAACAGCTGTTAAAGAAGGCCATATTTTGTATTTAGACGAAATTGCAGAAGCAAGACCAGATGTTATAGTTGCCATCCACTCATTGACCGATCATAGACGGGAACTGTTTATAGACAAACTAGGGGAAACCATAAAAGCGCACGAAAATTTTATGTTGGCCGCTTCCTTTAACCCCGGTTACCAACGCGGATTTAAAGAACTCAAACCCTCCACTAGACAGCGCTTTGTTGCTATTTCCTTTGCTTATCCCGATGCAAAAATAGAAGCAGATATTTTAGTATCGGAAACTGGTATTACATTAGATATTGCTAAAAAATTGGTAAACATTGCTGCCAAAATCAGAAACTTAACAGAATTAGGCCTAACCGAAACCGTCTCTACCCGATTATTGGTCGATGCAGCCAAACTAATTCACATAGGCCTACCAAAACGTTTAGCCGTTCATGTAGCCGTAGTAGAACCTCTAACCGATGACCTTGAAGTTATCCAAGCCCTTAAAGATTTAAGTGATTTAATGATATAAGTCAGTATGCTGTTTACAGTCGCAGTAAACAGTTATAAATAACTAATAGTGACTGAAAACTGAGACTGAAAACTGAAAACTATGTTTGAATTCGAGCCAGATGAATATATTTTCACCAAGTTTGCCTTCTTCTTTAAAAAAAGGAAAAAAAGAAGGGAAGCACAACTTGAGCATGCCGTAAACTTAAACGATATAAAACCAAGATTAACAATTTTTGCCCGTGCCATTACAGGTGGCTCCATAGAAATTTTTGAAGCCGAACGCGAAGGCGGATATAGAAACAATAACTTTTTTTTACCTACTAGATTTTATGAATTTAAAACAGAAGCACAGAATCTCTCTTTTTATCTATTCAGGGTACTATACTTATCTGTTCAAAAAAACTTAAACCTAAACTGGAATGACAACATAGAACACGATTTAGAGGAATCGCAACAAAAAGCAAAGGCTACATCGCCTACCGTTTTAAAAGCCCTATTCGCCCAATTCCCCATTACAGAAAAATACCATCGGGAATTTACAGCATTCTACGAGGCAAAAGCCACTGAAAAACAAGCTATAGACGATACATTTATGTATGGCAAATGGATGCGTAACGACATTACGAACAACACTGTAGCACCACTAGAAAATTTTACGGATCAAGTAAAAAAAGCCAATAAAGAACAAGAAAAGACCATACTAAAATCGAAAGCCGTAGAAGAGATCATTTCGGTGCAAGTAGATCAAAAACAATTAGAAGATGCCGTTTTACAACATCAATTTGAAAAAGTTGAAACAGCCGAAGAATTTGGTGGTAACTTTAGGGATATGGATGGTGACGACGATTTGGAAGATCATGCCAATGCCCTAGACGAAGTTAGCATGAAGCATACCGTTAGAATTGACGATACTGCGCACTCGGTTTACCAAGCCGATTTTATCGAAAATACGACCATTGCTGAAAGTTCGGAAAATGAAAGCCAAGGTCACTATTTAACTTATGATGAGTGGAGCTATACGGATCGCTCATACAAGGAGGGTTTTTGTAAGGTGTACCCAAAAACACAATTAAAAACAGATGTTACATTTTACAAAAAAACACTTAACAGTAACCGGTCTACATTAATGGGCTTACGTAAAATGCTTACATCTGTTAACAATAAATACCAGCAACAACGCAGGCAACCGCAGGGTGAAGAACTTGATATTGATGCCATTACAGATTTGTTCATCGATGCAAAATCCGGACATACTCCTTCGGACAAGATATACCTATCTAAACGAAAAAAGGAAAAAGATCTATCCATTTTACTATTACTGGACATTAGCCTTTCCAGTGATGGCTATGCCGCCGGAAACCGCGTAATCGACGTAGAAAAACAAGTATCGATTCTGTTTGGTGAGATACTAAACGAGTTCAACATCGATTTTTCCATTGATTGCTTCTACTCCAAAACCCGAAACAACTCCAGTTATTTAAGCCTAAAAGGTTTTGATGAAAACTGGGATACAGCCAAATATAAGGTAGGTGCTATTGAACCCAGTGGCTATACACGAATTGGAGCCGCTTTACGACACTCCGGTGCTTTGCTAGATAAACGCGATACAAAAAACAAATGGGTCATCTTGATTTCTGATGGCAAACCAAACGACTACGACAAATATGAAGGTAAATATGGCATCAACGACGTAAAGCAAGCTTTAAGGGAATTAAATGAACGGCAAATAAACTCTTATGCCCTAGCAATTGAAGCACAAGCCAAATACTATCTACCTCAAATGTTCGGACAAAACCATTATCAAATACTCACAAATCCCGTTGAGTTGTTACAATCCTTAGTAAAACTCTACGAAAAAATAAAGCACCAGTCCTAAACACAAAAATTACCTCACCATAGCCAACATAGTTTAACACAAAAGAAAATTGTTAGACTGGGATTAATTCAACAGCATGCAAACACAGCAAATAAACCATAAAAACTTTTACTTTCCACCAGGAGGCATTTTAATCTGGATCATTATATTTTTAGAATTACTCACTTTCGGTATAGCCCTAATAGCCATGTTTTATTATGGCAACCAGGATTTAGAGGGATTTAACAGTTCCAGATTAAAGCTAAATACCACTTATGGCATGTTAAACACCTTATTCTTATTGACCAGTGGCTATTTTATGGCAGTTTCGGTAACGGCTTTAAAAAAAGGAGATAAAAGAAACTTTAATAAACTATTGTTTTATACCGTACTCTTTGGCATTTTGTTTTTATGCTTAAAAAGCTTGGAATACTATGAAAAACTTAGCGAAGGCATTGGCATTGCTTACAATACATTTTTTACTTTCTATTGGATGCTTACCCTGTTTCATGTTATCCATGTTGTTGTGGGTCTCGTCATTCTAATCAGTGTCTATTTTGGAATAAGAAAAGAAACGTCCAATACTACAATTGAGGATGTTGAAGCCAGTGCCGCATTTTGGCACATGTGCGACCTCATTTGGATCATGCTTTTTCCCGTTATCTATTTAATATTTTGATATGCAAAAAACCGTAACAACAACTTGGATTATCTTAATAATCTTAACGATAAGCTCTGCACTAATTTTTAAACTAGACGGCAGTTATGTAACCACAGTTATCTTAATACTATCTGCCTTAAAATTTTTAGGCATTTCCTTCCAGTTTATGGATATGAATAAAGCACATATAGCTTGGAAAACTATAATTATTAGCTTTATTACCGTATTCGTTATGGGCCTATTATTGATTGTTGCTTAGGCTATAAATTCATTAAGAAGCTGTTTACATCTAGTAAAATCAATACCTACTCCTATACCACACCTTTTGCCATTCACGCTTTAAAATAAGAAACGATACTTCCTCAGATAATTTAAGTGTATCACTGCCATCCAAACGTTTTACTTGAGCTTCAGGCACATCGATAATGTATAATAAATTTAGATAATCAATAAATTTTTCCTGAATGAGTTTATATACCGTTTCATGAAGCATGAGCTTCAAACTTGAAGGTAAGATGGTTTCATCAAACCCTAGGTCGATATTCGCCAGCAAAAAATCCTTATTAAGTTGAAGCACCAATTTTTTATACAGATCTAACTGTTGCGCTTCTTCTATTAAATCATTAAAGGTTGCCAGTGATTTCATTTGTTAGCTTCTTAAACAACAAGCTTATTCCGTTATTCGTTAGTTTAAACAGTTCTATTCATCAAGCTTTTGCCAAAATCTTTCAATAGTTGCTTTTTGTCATCAGAAACATTCAGAGATGCTAATAAAGCAAAAGCCTTATTTGTATAATCCTGAATAGCTTCTTTGGTAGCTTGGGCTGAACCAGAAGTTGTAAAAATCTGCTTAACAGTATGTATCTTATCCTGTGAAGTACCCGTATTAATACTAAACAAATGCAATAGTTTCTGTTTATCATTATCAGAAGAAAACTCAAGTGCCTTTAAATACAAATAGGTTTTTTTATTTTCTATGATATCACCTCCTACTTGTTTTCCAAAGGTCTTAGGGTCTCCAAAAGCATCCAAATAATCGTCTTGCAACTGGAATGCAATACCTAAATGCTTCCCAAATTCATAAATAACATCTTGATCTTCTACAGAAGCACCCGCTACAATGGCTCCCATTTTCATTGAAGCACCAACCAAAACAGCTGTTTTATACGCTATCATTTTTAAGTACTCGGGAATGGTCACATCATTTCTGGTCTCAAAATCAATATCGTACTGCTGACCTTCGCAAACCTCCAAAGCTGTTTTGCTAAAGAGCTTGGCTAAAGCCTGAAATGTTTCGGCATCGTACTTTTCAAAAAGCTGATACGCCATAATTAACATGGTATCGCCCGAAAGAATACCCGTATTAATATTCCACTTTTCGTGAACCGTTTCATGCCCACGACGTAATGGCGCATCGTCCATAATATCGTCGTGCACCAAGGAAAAATTATGAAAAACCTCTATACTCAATGCAGCATCCAAAGCCTTATCGGGATCACAATTAAATATTTCGGCTGCCATCAATGTTAAAATTGGTCGTAAACGCTTACCCCCCAAATTTAAGATATAATGAATAGGAGCATATAAATTCTCAGGCTCCTTTACAGCCGCATAGGTATCTAAATATGCAACAATTTTTTGACGGTATTGTTCTATAGAAAGCATCCCACAAAAATAAAGTAATTAAGCACATTTAAAAGTTTGAATGCAAATTATATGTTAAATGAATGTAAAACTTAGGAAACTTTTTTGGTTTTTAAAGTTTCCTAATGTACTTTTGCCCCTCATTATGAGAGACAAAATACTTACAAACGCAACAGAATTATTTCTAAACTACGGTTTTAAGAGTGTTACTATGGATGACCTGGCCAATAAAATAGGCATATCCAAAAAGACCATATACCAACACTTTGATAATAAAACCAAACTTGTAGAAGCAACTACGCTATATATATTCGATCTTATTTCGCAAGGTATCGATTGTATTTGCGCTTTAGATAAAAATCCAATTGAGGAAATTTATCAAATCAAGAAGTTTGTGATGGAACACCTAAAAGACGAAAAATCATCACCACAATACCAACTTCAAAAATATTACCCGAAAATTTTCGAAACACTTAAAGATAAGCAATTTAGCGTTATGCAAAAGTGCGTCATCAACAACCTTGAAAGAGGTGTTAATACAGGTTTATACAGAGAAACGATAAATATAGATTTTATTGCCCGAATTTATTTTAGCAGTGTACTATCCTTAAAGGACAAAACGCTTTTTCCTCAAAAAGACTTTTCAATGACAATGCTTATGGATAATTATCTGGAATACCACTTACGGGGTATTTGCACACCAAAAGGACTAGAAATTTTAACAAAACATATAAATAGATGAAACGAACATTAACAAAATTTAAGCATTTTTTCACAAAAGGAAATGTTTAAAATTTTTAATGTGAGAGCGTAGCGATTGCATACGTTCTCAATTTTATAATTAATATAAAATCAAATGAATTATCAAAATTTAAACGTATGAAACTAAAACTAATACTTGCCCTACTCTGTTCCCTTACGATGTTTTCACAAGAAAATACACAAAGCTTTTCTTTGAAAGAAGCTATAAATTATGCGCTAGATAATAATAGAACAATTAAAAATGCAGACTTAAATATTCTGGCAGCTAAAAAACAGGTTTGGGAAACAACTGCAAGAGGATTACCTCAAGTTAATGGTGCTGTTGATTATTCAATAAATATTAAAACCCCATTTGATATTGAAATGTTTCCTGAAGATAGCCCATTCAGATTTATGTTTCCTAAGCATAATTTAACGCCTAGTGTCACATTAAATCAGTTACTTTTCGATGGCGGTTACATTGTTGGTCTTCAGTCTAATAAAGTGTTTTTAGAAATTTCACAGAATGCTAAAGACAAAACTGTTAATGAAATTGAAACCAATGTGGTAAGTGCCTATAATAATGCTTTACTAACCAAAGAGAGTATTGCTATTACCAAAAATAACATTAAAGTATTGGCAGATAACCTAAAGGAAACCCAAAAGATATTTGAAAACGGCTTAACCGAAGAAGAAGATGTTGAGCAATTACAATTAACACTTTCTAGTTTAGAAAATAATTTAAGAAGTCTTGAAACACTTCATGAGCTTTCTAAAGGTTATTTAAAAATTTTGCTTGGCATAAATCAAACCGAGACTATTGAATTAAAAGATACTTTGGAGTCCCTAATCTTAGAGAACATTTCATTAAATTTAATTAGTGATAGTCATGAAGTATCTAATAACATTGATTATAAAATTGCGGTTAATGATGTTGAAAGTAAAAGACTGGAATATAAATTAGAAAAGTCTGAACAGTTACCGAAACTTAATGCCTTTGTTTCCTCAAATTACTTGGGATATAGTAATTCGGCCTCAACCTATTTTAATAGAGAACAAGATTGGTTATTCACTACAATAGGTGGATTCAAATTAACCGTTCCAATTTTTAGTTCGTTTGGAGGTAAAGCCAAAAGAGAACGCGCTAAAATTCAGTGGGACATTGCTAAAAATAATCTTGTTGACACCGAAAACCAATTGTCAATAGAATTCAGAAATGCTAAAAACGAATATCAGTTAGCTATTGATACCTATGGCAACAAACAAAAAAATCTGGCTTTAGCCGAAAAAATTGAAAAGAAAAATATTATAAAATATAGAGAAGGCATTGCCAGTAGCTTTGATTTAAGACAAGCACAAATACAGCTCTACACAAGTCAGCAAGAATACTTACAAGCCATTATTGATGTTATTAACAAAAAAGCAACCCTAAAAAATCTATTAAACATACCAAACTGAGTTTAGGTGTTTATAAGTGTATCCGTTTATTAAAAACATATGAATACAAACCAAATGAAACAATTTTCTTTTGAAAAACTAAACGTTTGGAAAAAGTCTAGAATTTTATCTGCCTTAATTTATAAGATAACCAAGACATTTCCTGAAGATGAGAAATTTGGATTAACTAGTCAAATGAAAAGAAGTGCTGTTTCAATATCATCTAATATAGCTGAAGGTACTGGAAGAACATCAGGAAAAGATAAAGCTAGGTTTACCGAAATTGCATTTAGTTCGGCACTAGAACTTTTAAACCAACTCATATTATCATATGATTTAGAATTCATTTCAGAAGAAAATTATAAAAACACTAGAGAATATATATCTGAAATCACAGCAATGTTGGATGGAGTGCACAAATCTCAACTAAAAAAAACATAAGCATTAAACTAATAAACACTAAACCCATAAACATAATTAATCATGAAATATTATATACACATAACACTTTTGAGTACCATTATTTTATCTTCCTGTAGCGGTACCAGTAAAAAATCTGTCGAAGATATTATTGCAACCAACAATTTAGAACTCATTAGAAAAAAGAAAACCGAACTAGATCTTAAGCAGCAAGAATTAACAGTTCAGTTACAACAACTTACGTCGAAAATTAAGGTATTAGATCCCCAAGAGCGGATTCCATTGATTACCACTTTTACTGTTAAAGAAAATAAATTTACACACTTCGTAGAACTACAAGGCAGTGTTAACACCAAACAAAACTTAGTTATACATCCTGAATTCTCTGGCATATTAACTAAGGTTTATGTTAAAGAAGGTGATCAAGTTAGTAAAGGACAAATGCTAGCACAAATTGACGATGGCGGTTTAAGTCAGCAACTGGCCCAATTAAAAATTCAAGCCAGTCTTGCAAAAACTACTTTCGAAAGACAAAAGCGTTTATGGAACCAAAAGGTTGGTAGTGAAATTCAATACCTTCAAGCTAAATCTAACTACGAAGGACAGCAGCAAGCAGTAAACCAACTAGATAAACAATTAAGAAAATCAATAGTTCGTGCTCCTTTTGCAGGAACCATAGACGATGTTATTACAGAACAAGGAAGCGTAGTTGCATCAGGTCAATCACAACTATTTAGAATTGTAAACCTTCAAGATATGTACATTGAAACCGATGTTCCAGAACGTTACATTTCTAATATAACAACAGGAAAAGAAGTACAAGTAGAATTCCCTATACTTGATAAAATGGTAGATACCAAAGTGCGCCAAGCAGGTAACTTTATAAATCCAGCAAACCGTACTTTTAAAATAGAAGTACCCATTTCCAATGAAGACAAGTCTATAAAACCGAATTTAACAGCAAAGCTTAAAATTAACGATTACACTAATGAAAAAGCCTTATTGATACCGCAAAGCATCATCTCCGAAAATGCCGAAGGACAACAATATGTGTATACGGTAGCAGATAAAAACGATAGTATTGCTAAAGCAAAACGTGTTATTATAGAAACCGGAAAGACCCAAGGCGATTATATTGAAGTAATAGCCGGTTTAGAACATGGTGTTGAAATCATTGATGAAGGTTCTAGAAGTGTTAAAGATGGTCAAGAAGTAAAAATTTTAACTAAAAATTGAAAAGTCTAAGTGCTTAAAGGTTCTATTTTATCTAAACCTTTTTAAACTTTTCAACTTATAAACTAAAAAATCAATGACTAAAAATATAAAACAAAAGAACGTACACAATAAGGAGTTTGGACTGTCATCCTGGGCAATCAACAACAAAACAACCATGTATGTGTTGATTGTATTGATTTTGCTTCTGGGGTCTGGAGCTTACTTTAATATGCCTAGGGAAAACTTTCCTGAAATAAAGGAAACCAAGATTTACATAAGTTCTATTTATCCCGGTAATACTGCTGAGGATATTGAAAAACTTATTACAGATCCCATTGAAGATAAATTAAAAACCGTCAGTAATGTAGTCGAGATCACCTCAACATCCCAAGAAGACTACTCGATTATTATTGTAGAATTTGACGAAAACATCTCAGTAGAAGCAGCAAAGCAAAAGGTAAAAGATGAAGTAGATTCGGAAACTTCAGGCGAGGACTGGCCCACATTCAATGGCGCCAAAGTAGAGCCTAACATTTTCGATTTAAGTATGTCGGAAGAAATCCCTATTCTCAACATTAACATCTCTGGCGATTATCCTGTAGACAAATTAAAAGAATACGGCGAATACCTTGAAGACGAAATTGAAGGTTTAATAGAAATTAAGCAGGTTGACATTCGGGGTGCACAAGAAAAAGAAGTTGAAGTCGCTGTAGATATCTATAAAATGATGGCTGCTCAAGTGAGCTTTGATGACATTATCAACACCATAAGCAATGAGAATGTAACCATATCTGCAGGTAACTTAATTACCAGCGGACAACGCCGTACCGTACGTGTCTTAGGTGAAATTGAAAACCCTAACGAACTAGAAAACTTTGTTGTTAAATCTGAACATGACAACCCTATTTACCTAAAAGACATTGCCAAAGTTACGTTTAAGGACGAAGACAAAACCACTTATGCACGCGAGTTTGGAGCACCAGTAGTTATGCTCGATGTTAAAAAACGTGCTGGAAAAAATATGGTGGCTGCAGCCGAACAAATTGAAGTAATCGTTAAAGATGCTGTTACCAATGTTTTTCCTCCCGATTTAAAAGTAACCATTGCTAACGACCAATCGTCTAAAACCATCGGACAAGTTGATGATTTAATAAATAACATCATTTTTGGTATCATATTGGTTGTTACCGTTTTAATGTTCTTTTTAGGCTTTAAAAATGCCCTATTTGTTGGTTTTGCAATACCGATGTCTATGTTTATGTCTCTCATGATCTTAAACACCTTAGGCTACACCATGAACACCATGATCCTTTTTGGTCTCATCATGGGACTGGGTATGCTGGTAGACAATGGTATTGTAGTGGTTGAAAACGTATATCGCTTAATGGACGAAGATGGCTTAAGCCGTATTGAAGCCGCTAAAAAAGGTATTGGGGAAATTGCCTATCCTATTATCATATCCACAGCCACTACCGTAGCAGCTTTTATCCCTCTAGGGTTATGGCCGGGTGTTATGGGACAGTTTATGATCTATTTTCCAATAACCTTATCCGTTGTATTGGGCTCGTCACTGTTTGTTGCTATTTTCTTTAATTCTGTTATGGTCTCTCAGTTTATGACCACGGAAGATAAAAATATGCCTCTAAAACAAATCATTAAAGTTTCAATAATATTTGGCACCATAGGTATTTTAATCCTTGCCGTTGGAGGTGCCTATAGAGGTTTAGGGACCTTAATGATCGTTACCTTTATTTTGCTTTGGATTTACAGGTTATTTTTAAGACGTTGGGCTAATGGATTCCAAAATAACATATTGCCTAAATGGGAACGCTTTTACGAAAAGACATTGCGCTTTGCTTTAAGCGGCAGAAAACCAATTTTTATTTCTATTGGCACCTTTGTTTTGCTTATTGTAGCTTTTATGGGCTTTGGTGCTTCTGTTGGAAGCCAGCGTACCAAAGTAGAGTTTTTCCCAGATAATACGCCCAATCAAATTATTGTATACATAGAATACCCTGAGGGCACCGACATTAAGAAAACCAATGCCATTACAGAAGACATAGAGCAACGTGTTTACAAAATTATTAACGACCAAGCCTATATGGATGGCGCATACAACTTTTTAACAGAAAGTGCCGTTTCCCAAGTAGGCGAAGGAGCTGGAAATCCGCAAACCGATGGAGGCTCTGCTGCCGAGATGCCACATCGTGGTAAAATTACGGCCACCATGCGCGAATACAAATTTAGAAAGGGTACCGATAGTAACGAATTGCTCAAAAAAGTACAGGAAGCCTTAAAAGGAATCTATCCCGGCGTTGCCATTTCTGTTGAAAAAGATGCCGTTGGTCCCCCTGCTGGATATCCAATAAATGTTGAATTGGAAGGCAATGATTATTCCGAATTAATTGCAACCGCCGAAAAAATGCGCGATTTCATCAACTCTAAAAACATTCAGGGTATTGATGAATTAAAGATTGATGTTAACAAATCGAAACCAGCAATGCTAGTTCATGTCGACAGAAAAAAAGCTGGCGAGTTAGGTGTTAGTTCGGGACAAGTTGGGCAACAATTACGTAATGCTATTTTTGGAGCTAAGGCTGGCATCTATAAAAAAGAGGGCGAAGATTATGATATCTATGTACGCTTTAATGAAGAAAACAGATATAATACCAGTGCTATTTTTAATCAAAAAATAACCTTTAGGGATATGGCTTCAGGACAGATAAAGGAAATCCCTGTATCGGCTGTAGCCAAACAAAATAACACTTCTGGTTTTAGCGCCATAAAACATAAAGATGTAAAGCGTGTTGTAACCCTATATTCTGCATTAGCTGCCGGATATACAGATGCAGGAGCTATTGTATCGCAAATTAAAAATGAGATGCAAGGGTTTACTGAAAAACCTACCGGGGTTAAAATTGACTATACCGGACAAATTGAAGAACAAAGCAAACAAATGTCCTTTCTAATGGGAGCATTTTTTACAGGTTTAGGTCTAATTTTCTTTATTTTAATATTCCAGTTTAATTCAGTTTCAAAACCAGGTATTATTATGCTTGCTATTTTCTTGAGTTTAATTGGTGTTTTTGGTGGCTTAATAATTACGGGTAAACCTTTTGTAATTATGATGACCATGATGGGTATTATATCCCTTGCCGGAATTGTGGTTAACAATGGCGTGGTACTACTCGACTACACCCAATTGTTAATTGACAGAAAGAAAGTAGACCACAATTTAAAACAAGATCAATATCTTAAGACCAATGATTTACTGGAAGCCATTATAAAAGGCGGTAAAGCACGTTTACGTCCTGTTTTACTAACAGCCATTACAACTATTTTGGGCCTAATCCCGCTAGCAACTGGATTAAATATCAACTTCTTTACACTCTTTAGTGATTTTGATGCAAACATTTATGTAGGGGGTGACAATGTTATTTTCTGGGGGCCATTGGCCTGGACAGTTATTTATGGACTTTTTATTGCCACCTTCTTAACTCTTATTGTGGTACCTATACTGTTTTATTTGGTGACCCGATTTAAAATGTGGTTATTTAATAAAAATGAACCTACAGTTTACGAAATAGCACAGGAGGAAGTTCTTGAACTTCAAAATCAATTGGATTAAAAAACAAAACCGCCCCAACATCTACTGGGGCGGTTTCTTGTTAAAACTACTTCCATTCAAAGTCACCATTTTCTACAGACCAATCATTACCAAAGAACCCAGCGCACTTAACAGCTGTTATGCCATTTTTTAACACCTCATCATCAAACAACAAAACATCTGGAAACGTGGTTCCGTTAACCAAGTAATGGTTCATATAAGCAGCTCTCATTCCCTTTTGTCCGCTAGCAGTTACAACACCAACACTAGCAATATCGCTGTCGGCTCTAGGCACAATAAAGTACATGCCCCATTGGCTACCCGACAACACCTTACCATTAAAGTTTACTTCGTTATTTTTAACTTGTATGGGTGCATCTTTCAGCAAGGTATTCCAAGCCGCATTGTTACTTTTATTACCGTATACAACCACATTACGGTCGCTGTAATTTGCTAAACTAAAATCGACATCCTTAACAATCTCTATCGATCCATTGGCGCGATACCAGAATGTTTCAGCATCAAACCGGGCCCTGTTATAATACCATTGATTTTCTACTTTTGTTCCTTGAGTAGCATATACAAATACAACATTGTTTCTAAAGGCGTCCTTAAAACCTCCATTTCTATGCGGTCCTTTTTCCTTTAAACCAGGAGCTGATGTCTCTTTCCAACCATCTTCGGTTTTCTTGAATGTGCTTTTCTTGTCAGGCTTTGCAGTCAACAGATTTCCATCTATTTCAATAGCATCATAACTATCGTTTATTTTAGAAAAATCAACTTCAAGTAATACAACATTATCTGTTTTTAACAAATATTTACCTTCTTCCTTCGAAAAGTTAAACGAACTGGTTTTAAATGGCACTTCTTGTTGATGAATTGTTATAAAATGTGATTTTGATGATACACCTGGTGACCCTGTGTAAAACTCCAACCTCTTAATCTCTTCATCGGCCTTAATAGTCCGTTGTTTAAAAAGATCGAAGATAGGAGGCCAATCGACAGAATGGTTTCCGTACCAATGTGTGCCATCTGGATACTCATAATACGTAAAATCGGGATGGAATTTCCCTAATCGTTCACGCATATCACGTGCAATATACGTAGGCACTACATTGTCTTTTTCACCATGTAACACATACACGCCATGATGTAAATAGTTACGAATTAACTCCAAGGTTCTGCTGGGTGTTCCTGCTCTGTAAATCATGTTTTCAACTGGAGTTGGTTGAGGTTTTGACTTTAAACGACTTACCACTTTAGGCGTCAATCCAAACCGTGTTAGTTCTTCTTGGGGCATTTGCAAACGTCTGTTTATAAAGCCATCGCGATACAATAGTAAATCTGGATAACCTGCGCAAGGCGCTATGGCTGCAAAATAATCGGGATAGGTCGCCCCTAAATACCAGGTACCATGCCCTCCCATGGAATGTCCTGTTAAATAAATTTTACTCGGATCTGGTTTATAAATTGTTTTTGCATCCGACAAAACCTCCAAGGCATCCAATCGTCCCCAATCTTCCCAAGCAAAACCAAACGGACGCCTATTTGTAGGCGCTATTAAATTCCCCCAATCTTTTTGCTTGTACGCATTAGCTTGGTTAACGGCTTCTACAGAAGCACCGTGAACCGACAAAAACAACGCCCCATTCGCTAAAGTTTTATCGCTAGACGGCGCTACACTATAATATTGCACACTGCCATCTACATTACTTACAAATGTGCGTTTATGGTGCTTGTGCTTCGACTTTATTTGTAAGGATACTTCCTTGGTATCCAATGTTCTCTTACTACTGCCTTTTAATTCCAATTTTAACTCGGTTGCTCCAATTTTACTTTCATCAGTTATCGAAGGAATGGAAAACCTCACTTTACGAACACTCATTGGAGGAATTTGAGAGATGTTCGTTAGGACTGTTTCCCCTTCTAATGTTGCAGAAATAGCATAGTTTTTAATCCATCCATTAGTTGTATTTATAACACGTATTGCTCCTTCATAAGATTGAGGTTCTTCTACCAACACATCAGGAAGAGTTAAATCGCGCGTAGTTAATTGTATACTCGTTTTCGGTTCAATAAGCCGTGCCCTAATCCTTGGAAAACGACCTGCCTTTAAAACAAAAACATTAAGTCCCTTATTGAGTTTTACGGGGATTAAATTCCAACCAAAATCATAATGATCACCTTCATGGGGTAGCCCGTTAATTAATGCAAGTGAATGTCCCGAAGCCTCAAACAACACCGTTCTTGAAGTGCTTGAACGGTATTTTAAACACACATAACTCGATCGCAATTCCCTATCGTTAAAACTATTCGTCGAATCAACAACTACAGCATTCCACGTTATAGGTTTACCCAAAAAATCAATATCAAAGACGTCACCATGTTTAGGCACATATGCAGCGTTCATTAAAAACTTATTAAAAACAGGATCTTCAGGAAACGAAGAAGAATTAAAATTATAAGTCTGTACTTTAAGCGCCAATGCTTCTTTAAACACATGAACTAACTTGCCTTCTTCAATAGTTTCTACTTTTTCCTTGCCAAAATACTCAACAATATTCCCTGTCCGTTGTTGAGCAGAGACAGCAGTTGAAATAAAAAGAAGGGATAACACGAAAGGAATAATCTTAAACATAATGATATACTTTATAATAATTGCACAAAAACTAAAATTAACCCTTTAATACATCCATCACGACATATTTTCGACTAATAGCTGATTACATGAGGCAAATAACAGGACTTTACATTTATTCCCGTATTGAAAAGCCAGTCAAAACACGTGACTCGAGTTCATTTAAAAAAACACCTTAAAAAATTTAAACTACACTGTATTTCCTTAAATTTGCACTTCAAATTTTTACTATGTACAGAAGTCATAATTGTGGTGAATTAACCATTGCAAATATAAATGAAGAAGTAACCCTGGCTGGTTGGGTTCAGAAATCCCGTGACAAAGGATTTATTGTTTGGATAGATTTACGAGACCGTTACGGTATCACGCAATTGGTTTTTGATGAAGAACGCACATCAAAAGAGATGATGGCACAAGCTCAAAACCTTGGCCGTGAATTTGTTATCCAAGTTAAAGGAAACGTTATTGAGCGTGCTTCTAAAAACCCTAATATTCCAACTGGAGATATCGAAATATTGGTTACTGAACTAAAAATTCTAAATGACGCCTTACTACCGCCATTTACTATTGAAGACAAGACTGATGGTGGTGAAGAACTACGAATGAAATATCGCTATTTGGATATTCGTCGTAATCCGGTAAAAAACAATCTCATATTCCGTCATAAAGTAACGCAGGAAGTTCGCAATTACTTATCTAATGAAGGGTTTATTGAAATCGAAACCCCATATTTGATTAAATCGACTCCAGAAGGGGCTCGGGATTTTGTAGTGCCAAGTCGAATGAACGAAGGTCAGTTTTATGCCCTGCCTCAATCGCCACAAACTTTTAAGCAATTGCTTATGGTGGGCGGTATGGATAAGTACTTCCAGATCGTAAAATGTTTTAGGGATGAAGACTTGCGTGCCGACAGACAACCAGAGTTTACGCAAATAGACTGTGAAATGGCATTTATAGAACAAGAAGATATTCTAAATGCTTTTGAAGGCTTAACACGTCACTTACTAAAAGAGATTAACGGTGTTGAAGTTGATAAATTCCCACGTCTACTTTATGATGATGCTATGCGTTTGTATGGAAACGATAAACCAGACATTCGATTTGGTATGGCATTTGGCGAATTAAACGACGTTGCCCAACATAAAGATTTTGGTGTTTTTAACAATGCAGAACTGGTTGTTGGTATTGCCGTTCCGGGAGGCAACAGTTACACCAGGAAAGAAATTGACAAACTTATCGATTGGGTTAAGCGTCCGCAAATAGGTGCTTTAGGCATGGTTTACTGCCGCTGTAATGATGATGGCAGTTACAAATCTTCTGTAGATAAATTTTACGATCAGGACGATCTTGCTAAATGGGCCGAAGTTACTGGTGCTAAAGCGGGTGATCTTATTTGTGTCCTATCAGGAGACACGAACAAGGTTAGGACTCAATTAAGTGCCTTGCGTATGGAATTGGCCGAACGTTTGGGGCTTAGAAAACCTAATGAATTTGCACCTTTATGGGTTATGGACTTTCCGTTATTGGAATGGGATGAAGAAACAGAACGCTACCACGCCATGCACCACCCATTTACATCACCCAAACCAGGACAGTTGGAGTTATTAAAAACAGATCCAGGAGCTGTTAAAGCAAATGCTTACGATCTGGTTTTAAATGGTAATGAAATTGGAGGCGGATCGATTCGTATTCACGATAAAAAAACCCAGTCGCTTATGTTCGACTATTTAGGCTTTTCGCCCGAAGAAGCAAAAGCCCAGTTTGGCTTTTTAATGGACGCCTTTCAATACGGGGCACCTCCGCATGGTGGTATCGCTTTTGGATTGGATAGATTGGTTGCTATTCTTGGAGGTCAGGAAACCATACGGGACTTTATTGCCTTCCCAAAAAACAATGCTGGACGGGATGTTATGATAGATGCACCTGCACCAATTGACAATGACCAGCTGAAAGAACTTAGTTTAAAGCTTAATTTAAAACCTTAAACTTAAAAACCTGTTCCAATTTAAAGAACAGGTTTTTTAATAATATAATGTCCGTAAACAGACCTTTGATTAAAAATAACGTTTAGCATTACTTTCGTAGAATATTTAGTAATTTTATAATATGCCTTCTAACTCCAAGAGCCTATTACGTAAATTTTTAATCTGGAAATACAAACATATTCCAGAACAGAATTTTATTTACATTTTAAGTATTCTAGTGGGTTTTTTAGCTGGTCTGGGAACTGTTTCCTTAAAGAACTTAACACACTATATTCAGTTACTTTTTGAACTTAACTTTTTCAAAAACTATCAAAATTCGCTTTACTTTATATTTCCTATAATTGGGCTGCTATTAGTTTATATTATAAAGCAAACCTGGTTAAAA
The DNA here is from genome assembly GCF_016428595.1 of Snuella sedimenti. Taxonomy (GTDB): domain Bacteria; phylum Bacteroidota; class Bacteroidia; order Flavobacteriales; family Flavobacteriaceae; genus Snuella; species Snuella sedimenti. The sequence goes on from NZ_JAELVQ010000001.1 coordinate 329,890, forward strand.
AAGCATATCGGCCACGGCATTTCATCTACATTGCACGCCATTTCCAAACTTAATGGCATCATTCCGCGATACAACCTCTATGCCTCACTAATCACGGCGCCACTAACAGTAGGTTTTGGTGGTTCGGTTGGATTGCAAGGCCCCGCTGTAAGCGTTGGTGCCGCCTTGGGATCGAACGCAGCAAGACTGTTTCATATGAATACTAAAACACGTATGCTACTTATTGGATGTGCTGCTGCCGGAGCAATGGCCTCCATGTTTAAGGCTCCTATTGCTGCTATCGTTTTTGCTATTGAGATATTTAGTCTAGATATTGCTTTCACATCCTTAGTACCACTTTTATTGGCCTCTGTCTCTGCCGTGGTTACCTCTTACTTTTTCTTAGGTACAGACATCCTTTTGCGGTTTGAATTGATTGATAAATTCCAAATTAACGATATCCCCTTCTACATTGTTTTAGGACTTGTAACCGGACTTACATCGGTTTATTTTTCAAAAGTATTCTTTGGAATTACAAACTTTTTCAAACAGTTTGAAAGCAGGGCCAAACGCTTGTTGATTGGAGGTTTGGCAATAGGCACTATGCTTTATTTTATTCCGCCTTTATACGGTGAAGGTTATGGTATTATGAACAATCTTTTAAAAGGCGATCATTTATCGGCTATTGGTACAACACCCTTTAATTTAGACCTATCCAATATATGGCTTGTAATTGGCCTCTTATTAGGCATTACTGCCTTTAAAGCCATTGCCATGACAACCACTTTTGGGGCTGGTGGTGTAGGCGGTGTATTTATCCCAACTCTTGTTATGGGCAGTGCTTTAGGAAATGCTTTTTCTAAAATAATTAATAATATTGGGTTTCATTTTAATGTATCTGAATCGAATTTCACCTTAATAGGAATGACTGGTTTAATGGCAGGGGTGTTACATGCTCCCTTAACAGCCATATTCCTTATAGCTGAAATTACAGGAGGCTACGAACTGTTTGTTCCCTTAATGATTGTTTCGGCTATTTCCTTTGCTATCACCAAATACTTTATTTCCCATTCCATTTACACTCTAAAACTAGCTGAGCGCGGTGAACTCATGACCCATGATAAAGACCAAAACGTATTAATGGTCTTGGATATTGACAAGGTTATTGAAACTAATTTTATCATCTTATCACCTGACATGAAATTGGGGGACATCTTAAAAAAAGCGGTTGCAAAATCGTCCAGAAATCATTTCCCCGTTGTAAATGAAGACAATGAGTTTCTTGGCGTTATAAGATTAGATGATATAAGGCATATTATGTTTAATTCCGATCTATACGATAAGGTAAACGCTTCAAGCCTTATGCAAGCAGACACTAATATAATTGATTACGACAAAGATTCCATGAATACTATTATGGATAAATTTAAAACTAGTGGCGCTTGGAACATCCCTGTTATTAAAGGAGGCAAATACTACGGCTATATTTCAAAATCCAAACTCTTAACAGCATATAGGCGACAATTGATTAACTTTACCAAATAATAGTTATAACAAGCATGAAGTATCTTATTGCCATTTTATTTATCCTTTCACTGGGGAGCATTGTTACAGGTTATATTCTGGATTCCGAATACTCCCAAAAGTTAATCGGGTTTGGTGTTTTGGGGCTTTTTATTGTAGTCTTCCCTTTGTTCGCTTATTACCGTTGGAAAGACAAAGACCTAAAAGACTATATGCTCACTAAAGAGAATCTGGACAAAATGCGAGAAGACCAACACGAGAAAAAATATTAATCCTTAATACATCTGCAATTTTGCATAATATTGGAACTAGATATTCCTTCAGTACTTACCGATGTATCAGGAACAAATGTAATGGTCTTGAACGAGTTGGGGAGTCCGCCGTCTGTTGATGTATAATAATGTCCCTCTATTCCTATATCCTTAAAGTCTGCAAAATACCAGCCCCCTGCTAATAAGTTAAATCCAACTGGTTCACCTTGTTGCATAGCAAACGGCTTAAAAAACACATGAGCCGCATTGATACCTCCCAAATAATCTATGAGTGTTTCCCACTCTTCTTTAGACGGCAAATGCCAACCATCGGGGCAAGCCGTTTGAGCTACATCACCGTTATACAAACGGCCATATATAAAGCAGTTATCGCTGTTACCATCATAACACGTACTTGAATTATCGGCTGTATCGTAATTTAGGTTTTCAGCGAACCAAGTTTGATCACCTATACTTACTATATCATAAACCTGTTCGTCCCTAGGATCCATAAATTGATTTTTTGATACACCATCATCAGCATCGTCTTTAGAACACGATACAAGATTAAACAATAAAACAAACAAGGCTAAAAGGTTAAAGCACTTCATAAAAATAGATTTTTGGGCTTAAATACCATCAAATATATTGATAAAGCACTTAATAACAAAATATTACAAAGACACCAATAAACTCTATACCATATCTAATTTAAGTTACGCTTTTCAATAAAAAAACGCTTCAATAGCTTTGAAGCCTCATCGGCCATTATCCCTCCTTTTACAATTGTTTTAGGATGTAATTTTGTATTTAAATGGATGCATCCACGTTCCTTATCCCTTGCGCCATATACAATTTTAGCTATTTGACTCCAATACAAGGCTCCCGCACACATTTGGCAAGGCTCTAAGGTTACATACATCGTGCAATTTTGAAGGTACTTACCACCCAAAAAATTAGCTGCGGCTGTTATGGCCTGCATTTCGGCATGGGCAGTTACATCATTTAGGGTCTCTGTTAAGTTATGCCCTCGGGCAATTATCTTATTATCAACAACAATAACAACACCTACAGGGATTTCACCTTTTTCATAAGCCACCTCAGCTTCCTGAAGTGCTTTCTTCATAAAATACGTATCGTCAAATGGTTCTAGCATAGTAGCAAAAATACAATTTCAAATGATACGTGTATCATTTTCAAATATTACATTTGCAAACATATGAGTACTATTTTAAATAACATAAACGCACCCCGCGATCTTCGGCTTTTAAACCCAGAAGATCTACCTCAACTAGCTAAAGAGTTACGAGAATTCATTATTAATGTTGTAGCTACTAAGGAAGGGCATTTAGGAGCTAGTTTGGGTGTTATAGAATTAACGATAGCGCTTCATTATGTTTTTAACACACCACATGACGAACTAATATGGGATGTTGGCCACCAAGCTTATGGACACAAAATACTTACTGGAAGGAAATCTGTATTTCATACGAACAGGCAAATAGGAGGTATTAGTGGTTTTCCCAAGCGTAGCGAGAGTATTTACGATGCTTTTGGTGTAGGACATGCATCTACCTCAGTTTCGGCTGCTTTGGGTATGGCCATAGCCTCACAACTTAATGGAGATACCGACAAACATCATATTGCTGTTATAGGCGATGCTTCCATTGCAGGAGGCATGGCCTTTGAAGGACTCAACCATGCTGGCGTTACCGATGCTAATTTACTTGTTATCCTTAATGACAATGCTATTGGTATTGATCCTAGTGTAGGTGCTTTAAAACAGTATTTGACCAATGTTAAAAAAGGCACTCAAAAACGTGAAAATATTTTTGAGGCTTTAAACTTTAATTACACGGGACCTATTGATGGTCATGATCTCAATACCATTATACAGGAACTGGAACGGCTTAAAAGTGTAAAAGGGCCTAAATTTTTACACATTATTACCACCAAGGGCAAAGGACTAAAACAGGCTGAAGAAGACCAGGTACGTTATCATGCTCCCGGAAAATTTGATGCTGTAACAGGTGAGCTCATATCAAAACCAAACGTAAAACAGCCCCCTAAATACCAAGATGTTTTTGGGCATACTATTGTAGAATTAGCTACTCAGAACAAAAATATTGTTGGTATTACCCCTGCCATGCCTACAGGAAGCTCTTTAAAATATATGATGGCTAAAATGCCAGATCGTGCATTCGATGTGGGGATTGCTGAACAACATGCCGTAACACTTGCTTCTGGTATGGCAACGCAAGGCATTATTCCTTTTTGTAACATTTATTCAACGTTCTTACAACGGGCTTACGACCAAATAATTCACGATGTAGCTTTGCAAAACTTACCAGTGATTTTTTGTCTGGATCGTGCCGGATTGGTGGGTACCGATGGTGCCACACACCATGGTGTTTACGACTTAAGTTATTTAAGATGTATTCCCAACCTTATCATTTTTGCGCCTAGAAATGAAATTGAATTGCGAAATATAATGTATACCGCCCAACTTGGCTTGCAAAACCCTATTGCCATTCGCTATCCCAGAGGTCGGGGCGTTACTACCGATTGGCAACAACCGTTTTCAAAAATAGACATTGGAACAGGGGTACAACTCAAGGAAGGAAATGAAGTAGCTGTTTTAAGTATTGGGAACATGTCCAAAAACATGAGTGAAGCCATCAAAAATTCTAATGCCCCAAATGCTATTGCACATTATGACATGCGCTTTATTAGGCCTTTAGACGAGAATTTACTACATGGTATTCTAAAAACGTACAATCTGATTATTACTATAGAAGACAACACAATTAAAGGTGGCTTTGGCAGTGCTGTTCTTGAGTTTGCTGCTAAACATAATTACAAAACACCAATAAATTTATTAGGGATTCCCGACACGTTTATTGAACACGGTGGCACATTAGCTTTACAGCAATCTATAGGCCTAGACACTGAAAGCCTAACCCGTTATATTAATACATTGATCTAACTATTTTATTTCTGAATAATCTTGTAACAATTCATCTTCCGAAGACGAACTAGATACTTCACTTATAGCTAACAAGCAGGCAAAGGTTACAAAAAAAATGACCAAAGCACTCAATAGGTTCTTTTTCATTGTAGTAGATTTATAAACTTGAGGATATAAATCTAAAAAAAATACCGACAAAACACAAATTTTACCGTCAAAACAAACGATTTTTCCTAATTTACTCGATGATAATCTTGTGCGTAGACACTAAACCATCAGAAAGAAACTTAACGAGGTACAAACCACTTGCCACCTTAATTGATATGGTTTCTACAGGGTTTTTAGCAAAATTAACCTTAACACCATGTATTACCCTGCCATTTAAATCATAAACAGCCAATTGACCATTAACACCTTGTTTCACCGACACATTAAAAGAGCCATTAGATACCGTAGGGTATATTCTAATTAAATTATCAGCAACTTTTTTATCTACCGACAAAGTGCTTGCGTCAGCTGTAAACTTACCTGTAAACATCCCGCGACCATAGGTTGTTGCTAAAACCGTATTATCTACAGTTCGTAAATTAAAACTTGTTACTTTAGCATCTTTCATTCCATTTTGAGCTTGATACCAATTGGGAGATACATCATTAAAATTTGGTGTCGCCCAAACGCCAAGTTCGGTACCCAAAATGACTTCATCAGAATTTAAAGGATTCATTAAAATAGCCTTTACAGGAAGATCTGGAAGATCACCTTCCTTATTTAACCAAGTGCTTCCTCCGTTTAAAGAGTAATACACACTGGCAATACCATAATTGTGAAATGTTACAAAAATCTCGTTGTCGTTAGCCCCTAATTCAACACATGAAATACTACCATAAAACGCATCGCCCGTGATTTCCTGCCAACTTACGGATGGCTTGCTGGTTGCATTCGTGATCTTAAATAACTTTCCGTTATCGGTACCCACAAAAAGTGTATTTGCACTGTAAGGGGACACCTTAAAAGCAGTTGCAGCACCATCGAACATAGCATCCGTAATATCGTCTGCTAGCGCTGTATTGGTTTTTAATTCATACCTATTGATCTGATAAACGCCTCCAACAATATCGCTTCCGTCTGCAAAGAGATAATTACTATCACTATCAAGTGCTGCAGGGTTTACAAACTGTCCCGGCGAACCATTTTCTATGGTATATCCAGAAGTAGTACCAGTAGCATAATCTCTATAATAATAGTTCCCGTACTGGGAAGAAGTTACCATATACTGATTATCTTCATCAATAAACACATAAGTGCCATCTCCTCCTGTTACCTCTCCTGATGATCCAATACCAGGAGACGCGTTATTAATTAAGAGAGACCCATTATCTTGTGAGCCTGCCAATAACTTTTCCGAACCCACTTCTTGTCCGATAGCTCCATGATAAAACTGAATTGTATTATAATTTTTGTTTCTGGCCGTAATACTAGGGGTTCCCGATAATGCCGTAGCGTAATATACGCCACCGTCGTTACCATTAACAGCTTTAGTGGGATCGGAGGGATCAAAAACAAAAGCATGCTGATCTGGATGCACATCATTCAACCCTGTACTGGAATAATATTCTGAAATCTGGCTCCAAGAACTACCAGCATCGGATGATCGAAACAAATCTATCCCTCCAACATATAGAATATTATCATTGGTTGGATCTACTTCAATAAGTAAATTGTAAAATGCCTGACCATTTGTAAAATCCTCTGCAGGTATATCGGTCTCAACATCTACAGGCAATGTTAAACTTGTTTCTGTAGCAAAACCATCATCAGTCATTAAAATCCCTACTGGATTTACATCTGAATTTATCTCAGCTAACACATATAGCTTATCTGCATCGACCGAAGACATTGCTATTTGTGTCCTTAAGCCATCTGTTAAAGTCTTTTTTAAAGTAAATGAAGTTCCATTGGATGAAGATAAAATTGCACCACCTCCAGCACTATAAATATTTGAAGTTGTCGATACCCATACCATTGTATTATCAAAACTCACTTCTATATCATTAGGTTCATAACCAGACCCCCCAGGTGCTAATGGCAAGGTTATTTTTGACCAACTAGTGCCACTATTTATAGAACGATACAAACCATAATCTTCTACTCCAAACAATGAAATAGGGTTAGCATCTGGATAGAAGGTAGAACCCGCAGCAACGTAAACTTCGCTTGTTCCCCCGTTGTCTCGAATCTTAATATCATTTATATGATGTATGCCAGGGGTTACGTAACTGGCCGTAACAGGAGAAGATACCGACGCCATCGTTACATTAACACCACTTCCCAGTTGTGCTATTATAGCCTGCCCTTCTTCTTTGGAAATCATTGCAGAGGGGATCGTAATTGTCGCATCTTCACCACCCTGCACAATTGGTGCTCCAGCTACATTGTTTACCATTAAAACCGCAACGGCTCCAGCATCTTGTGCATTCTTAACTTTGACCGTAAAATTACAGCTCCCACGCTCTATAACAGCAATTTTGTTATTTATTGAAACCCCATTCGTTAGCGCATTACAGCCTTCACTAGGTGCCCCCGATCCATCATCTACCAATACCAAATCCCGGGTAACAGATGTTAAAGCCGGTCCAAATGACGCTGGAGCCAACATGTACTCACCTGCAATAGACCCTGGGGAATTTACTGTAAGTCGCGCTGATGATTCAAAGGTCGTTTCACCCGTAACCCCTCCAAACACCTTAGACCATGTTGTGCCACCATTAGTAGACTGCCATACCCCGTTACCTTGTACATCGCCTTGCACATACGATTCGCCAGTGCCCACATAAAACGTTGTGGTATTATTAGGGTCGTACGTAATGCATGTAATGGATAAATTGTTGGGAATAGCAACCTCTGTCCAAGCAGAATTAGCATCGGTAATATCATTATTAACCCATAAACCACCACTTACGCCACCAGCAAACACTTTTTTACCATTTGGATCGTTTGGGTCGAACATTATGGCTCGCGTTCTTCCCCCAACGTTATCAGGACCGCGTTCTTCCCAATTATTGGTATTCTCTCCTGGCACTTTAGCCAACATTGCCCGTTCTTTTAGTTGCTTTTGAAGTTCAAACACTCTTTTGGGTTCGGGCTTACCTGTAGATGGATCTAGAGTAAGCTCCCATTCTCTTTCAAAATACTTATTGGGAGGCAACCGCCTGGCCTTTCTTTCTTCTTTTGTTAATTTAAGAGATGTTTTAAACGGACTGTTTCTTAAAAAACGTTCATGCGTTTTTCTTAGATCTGCAATCCTTTTTTCATTATAATCTGGTTCCTTATTGGTTATATACAAGCCTATAAAGAGCATCATCAAAATGCTAGCGAAAAAGAGTATGCGATGTTTCATTTTAGATAGTTTAACACGTTGCGTTTTTTGATAAAAGTCTGTCAACTCGAGTGAATTTCACATTTTAAACTAGTAAAATTTGTATCGAGAATAAGAATTTTAATCTTTGAATAGTTCTCGATACGATTTTTTTATCACAAAATCACTCGAACTGACATTTTTGAAACTAGTCTGACTCAAAATGCACAACGGGTACAGTTTATACTTCTATAAATATAGAGAATTAACATCTTAAAATCAACAACATAAATACATCACGCAATATTAATACCCTTAATTTTATTAAATAACAGGATTGCATAACTATCAGACATATTGGCAACTATACGACAAACGGACAAAATTCTCACATATAGGGAGTCGCATGCAACGCTATTATTTTCAGGTAATAAATGCAATATTAACTTATCGTAATTGGACGCATTATTTTTATAAGTGTTATTAACGGCTCCTATAAACACATTTAACAACTCAGATAAGACCCTATAGCCCGCAATTTCCTTTTCTATAACCTCTTTACTCTGATAGACTTTTTCGATGCTTATTTTAATAATATCGTTAATCTGTGCTTCGTATTTGCTTTTATCCAATAACGCATGACTAAATTCACCTTTTAAAATAGCGTCTTCGTTAGTCATAAAAACATTTACTACTTCATTAATTAAGGTGTTAATAGCCAGAGCTCGTAAATAACTAACTCGATCTTGCATGCTTTGGAGCTGATGGTACTTTTTTGTATTTATTGAATCCCGCACCAGGTTTATTAAATACTCTAAAGCAAACTCTTCTTGAATAAGCCCCAAATTGATGCCATCTTCAAAATCAATAATAGTATAACAAATATCGTCGGCCGCTTCAACCAAAAACGCTAATGGATGTCTTGAAAAGCTTATATCACTTTGACTTCTTTTCAATAGTCCCAATTCGTTTGCTACATCTATAAAAGCATCTTTCTCACTTTGAAAAAAACCATACTTCTTATCTGCAATATGTTTTGTTGGCTTTTTAGGCAATGATTCTTTAGGATACTTCATAAAAGCTCCAAGGGTAGCATAACTTAAACGCAAACCACCTTCACGACCAGCCCTACTTTCGGTTAAAATTTTGAATCCATTGGCGTTTCCTTCAAAATCACATAAATCCTGATATTCTTTTGCGGTTAATTGTTCTTTAAACTTCCTTCCAATACCATTTTTAAAATATTCGCCTACCGCTTTTTCCCCTGAATGTCCAAATGGTGGATTCCCAATATCATGCGCCAATGCAGCCGCTGCTACAATAGCACCAAAATCGTTAGCTTGGTAACCGTGCACATTTTGTAAATGTGGATATTTTTCTAATACTTTTTGACCAACCAATCGCCCTAAAGAGCGTCCTACGACACTAACCTCCAGGCTATGTGTTAAACGTGTATGGACAAAGTCGGTTTGAGACAAAGGGATCACTTGTGTTTTATCTTGTAAGCTCCTAAATTCTGAAGAAAATATAACCCTGTCGTAATCTACTTCAAATCCCAAACGGGTTTCATCCTGTTCTTTTCGAATGCGTTTATTGGTGTCCCCAAAACGTTTTAAAGATAGTAACTGCTCCCAATTCATAATATAATTTTAAAGGGAGCAAGATAGCTAAATTCAATAAGTTTTAGCTTTTAAATTATGATAACATTATGGTAACATTCAATATAAATACTTAATATTTAAATAACATTTTAGCGGTGTTAAACAGTTTTCTTTGCAACGTATATTTACTATACCGTGTAGTTATGAAACGAGCATTAAGAAATTTTAAAAATTACTTCACAAAAGGAAATGTTTAAAATTTTTAATGAGAGAACGAGTGTAAGGAGTGGTTGCACACGTTCTTAATTTTATAATTACAATAAAATCAATTAATTACTAAAATTTAAACGTGTGAAACATTTGGCTTTACTTTCTTTTTTGTTGTTTACCTCTTTTTGTTTTGGACAAAACAATGGAATGATTGTTGGGAAAATAATGGACAAAGAACTTGACAATTCCCCTTTAGTACTTGCTAACGTATCAGTTAAAGGCACCGATTTAAGAGCGAACACCGATATTACCGGACTATTCCTTATCGAAAACCTAAAAGATGGCGACTACACCTTAGTTTGTAGCTTTCTTGGCTATGAAACTAAAGAAGTTAAAGTACGTGTTCAGTCGGAAAAACCAGCCGAAGTAAAATTATCGCTAGGAGCCAGCAGTATCTCTTTGGACGACCTTGAAGCCATTACCAGTATCGCTCAAAAAGAAGACAAAACCTCTACTAATTAACAAAAACACCTGCTAGTTTCTTCGACTATCTAGCAGTTTCAAACACCAAATTACATTACCAATAAAGGCAAGAAATTAGTATTAGCCTAAAACAAAAACTCCCTAAACTTTAGTCAGTATTCTGTTAATAATCGATGTATTACAACCCGTTGCGCTTGTTGGAATAAAGAATTTTTATTGAAACGAACTATCCCCAAGATTACACCTTAAGGAATTCTTCTCGATTAAATCAGTTTCAAAAATGTCAGTTCAGTGATTTTTTGATAAAAAAATCGTATCGAGAACTATTTCAAAGATTAAAATTTTTATTCTCGATATAAATTTCACTCGTTTTAAATACAAAATTCACTTGAATTAACAGAATTTCATTAAAGTATACTACGGTTTGCTTCTCTTTTCCTTTTCATCATTGCTATGATATGTGAGTTTGATTAAGCTTAAAACTGTCCAGTAGCCAATGTTAACTTAATGTTTTTTCACCCCAACATTACATAACCTTTACATAACTTTTATATTACCATTGTTTAACCGATTGGTAACATCCCATTCATAGTGTGTTTCGTTCTTTGCACCAAGATAAAAACTAATAAGAATGAAAAACATCACACTATTATTAATACTCTTTGTAGTATCACTTTCCAATGCTCAAACCACTGGTTCCGTGGTTGGTAAATTAACCGACAAGGAGTACAATAATGAACCATTGGCATTTGCAAACGTACTAATTAAAGGAACCACAAAAGGAACAACTTCTGACTTTGACGGTCTATACAGTCTTGACAACCTAGAAGCTGGCGACTATATTTTACAGTTTAGTTTTGTAGGTTACGAAACTCAAGAAATCTCAGTAACAATAGTAGCCGGTAAAGTTACAGAAGTTAATGTCCCTATGGGAGCGAGTGCCGCTTCATTAGATGAGGTTGTTATTACTACCACTACTAAACGTGAAAGTGAAACAGCTTTGTTACTGGAACAGAAGAAAGCGGTTATAATTAAAGAAAGTATTGGAGCAGAAAGACTATCTAAAATTGGAGTGTCTGACGCTTCTGGAGCTACGACAAAAATCTCAGGCGTTACAAAAAGTGAAGGTTCGGGAGATATATACATTAGAGGATTGGGAGATCGATACTTATCGACAACGATGAATGGTTTACCAATTCCTTCTGATGACGTTAACAATAAAAACATCAATCTAAATTTATTCTCTACAAGTATGATAGAGAATGTAGGTATCAGCAAAACCTATGCAACATCTAGCTATGCAGACCAAAGTTCTGGCAACGTTGATATCACATCAAAAAGTTACTCTAAAAAAGAGCTTTCTGTAACACTTTCATCTGGATACAATACTAATGTAATAGGATTAAACGGTTTTAAAAGCAGTATTATGTCTGATGACGTTACTTTAGGGTTTCATAAAAAACAATACGCTTTAGTCGATTTAATAACAAGACAAAGTTGGGATCCTGTTAACACAAAAAACATTGGCAACTACGGCATACAGTTATCAGGAGGCACTAAGTTTGACGTTTTTGGAAAACAATTAAAATTACTTGTTGCCGGAAATCACTCTAAAAGCTATACGTACCAACAAGGAATCTTTAGAACCTTCAGATCAAATATCTTAGATAACGAGTTTACAGATGTAGAACAGTATAATACGACTACAAACTCTACAGGTTACATAAACTTAAATTTAAAACTAAACGACAACAACAAACTTAAACTAAGTAGCTTGTCGGTTAATACTAGTAACGATGTTGTTTACGAGCAAGGTAGAAATGGCGAAGGGTATGTATTCGATCAAGACCCTCAAGAAGAAGGCGCTTTTGTTAGAGACCAAAACTTCAAACAAACTATCGTTTTGGTTAACCAACTGGAAGGTAGCCATAACTTAAGTGAAAAGAATGAATTAACATGGGCTACGGGCTACAACTACGTCTTTGCCCAAGAGCCAAATAGAATTCGTAATGAAGCTAATATTTTAGATGAAAATACAGTGCAATATGCGCACGTTGGTGATTTTCAACAACGGAAATCGAGTCAAAAAATTGAAGATACCGAATACAATGCTTATATAAACGATGCTTTTGAATTTGGCAAATTGGACGAAGATGAAAACTCTCCATATAAATTAAACATAGGAGCCAATTTCCGTCAAAAAGACCGTGTATTTAGCTCTTTATTTATTGGTGTTAGAGCGCGTGGTTTCCAAGTACCTAATATTGATAGTTTTTCTGAAACATTTACACCGGATAATTTCCAAAATGGTTTGGTTTTACGTGAAAGAGATCCAGACCGCTATGATGCCGACTTAAATGTTATCGCTGGTTATGCTAACTTAGATTTTGGCATTAACAAAAAGTTTTCTGGTAATGTTGGTATTCGCTTTGAAAGGGATGAAATCAATGTGCTTTGGGATGTTGCCAACTATGTTGGGCGCGTAGGTTCTATTAAAAAAGAATATAACAACCTTTACCCAAGTGTAAACTTAAAATATGAATTAAACGAGAAAAACGCATTACGTTTAGCATCTAGTTTAACTCAAACACTTCCTGAATTCAAGGAAATTGCACCTTTTGAGTACGTTTCACCTACAGGTCGTGTAACCAGAGGTAATCCTGACTTAGAAAAATCAGACGTACTAAACATTGATTTAAAGTATGAGTTTTTCCCGAGTAATGGTCAATTAATTTCGGCTACAGGATTCTATAAAAACATTAAAAACCCTATCAACTTAGCACAAACCAGGGGGTCTGCAGGAATTTTTGAATACAACAATACTGGGGACAAAGCACAAGTATATGGACTTGAATTAGAAACAAGATTAGATTTAATTAAAAACGAAGAGGACAAAAGCCTTTTAGATTTTAATGCGAATCTTACCAAAATGTGGTTTAATCAAGATTTATTTAGAGAGTATCAATACAAGGATGTTACAGAAACCGATTTACAAGGTGCTTCCGATTTAATCTTAAATGGGTCGTTAAGCTACAACAGCAATACCGAAAGAGAATTTTCTGCAACACTTACAGGTAACTATGCATCAGACAAAATCTTTGCTTTAGGATCTCCTGAAGACTTTGATAACAGCGATGTGCTTTACAACGATCAAATTATTGAAAAAGGATTTGTCACTATGGATTTAGTAGTTAGTAAAGAAATCACAAAGAAACTACAATTAAAATTTGTTGGCAGAAACCTTTTAAACCCTAAAATTGAACAAATACAGGCTGTAAGAAATATTAGTTCTGGGGTTGAAACCATCGAAACAGTGAGTTCTTACAAGAAAGGTAGCCTATTAAGCTTAAGCTTAAAATACACATTTTAAATCAGTTAACATTAAGTTAACAAATAGCATTCGTCGCAAAGCAAAGGTAACCTATGTTTAATATTAGGTTAATAGTCAACAAACACTTGAGTCTTTACTTTGCGACGAAATTATATACTGAAAGCGTAAACAAAAAACTAATTAAAAAAACATGAAAAAATCATTTCTACATTTATTCAAAGCATTTTCAGTAGCAGCCATTGCTATTGCAGCTACAAGTTGTGATTCTGACGCCCCTGCACCAATAGGCTCTGAAGACACCGAAGTAATGAAAAACTTAGAAGCAGGTATTTTAAAAGGTGAGTTGAAAGAATCCTATACACTTAATGCTTCTGTACAATATAATTTAACAGGACAATTTACAATTCATGATGGCGTGTCCTTAACTATTCCTGCAGGAACTAAAATTCTTGCTGATGCCAATGGAACAGATGTATATATCGCTACTTTAAAAGGTGGCCAAATTAACATTAATGGTACTGCTGGTAATCCTGTGGTCATGTCTTCTGCTGAAGGTAACCCTGGTGACTGGGGGGGCTTAACGCTTTGTGGCAAAGCTACTACTACTGCTGGTATTGATGCTGAGGCCGAAGTTGGAGGCTTCATTTACGGTGGAACTGATGATGAAGACAGTTCAGGTATTATTAGATACTTACAAATTGTTGGTACAGGTGCTCAAATTAATCCTGAATCTCAATACAACGGAGTATCTTTCTATGCAGTTGGATCAGGTACTTTAGTAGATAATGTTGCTGTAATCAATGGATCTGACGATGGTGTTGAATTCTTCGGTGGTACAGTATCTGTTTCTAACTTATACTTAGAAAACAACGATGATGATGCCATCGACTGGACTGAAGGATGGAATGGTTCAGTAGATAATGCATATATCTCTCATACTGTTGCTGGTTTCTCTACTGCTTTTGAGGGCGATAAAGCTAACGGCAATCCAAAATTCAATAACATTACGGCTATCTCCACTGTTGGAGGTACTGCATTACAATTTAAGAAAGAATCGGGAGGAACCATTTCTGGTTTATCTTTAAGTGGTTATGATATAGATTTAGACATGAAAGATGGTGGAACACTTTCTAATGTGGTTTTCGTTGATGGGTATACTCCTGTTGCAATGGTTGAAGACGATAATACTACACCTGATGTAGACGAAAGCATCTATAGTTTTGCTTTAAATACAACTGTAGTTCCTACTGTAGATATCGCTGACTTTGACTGGGTAGACACAGACATATCCTTCGATAGCGCTGTATTGCAAGGAGCTGTTACCGGAGATGTAACTTTGGATGCTTCAGTAAGTTATACGTTAAACTCTTCTTATATTGTACAGTCTGGTGCTTCTTTAACAATTCCTGCAGGAACAAAAATTACTGCTAGAGCTGGTGGTACTGGTGTTTACATCGCCGTCTTACAAGGGGGTCAAATCTTTATCGAAGGAACTGAAACGAACCCTGTTGTAATCTCTTCTATCAATGCAGAAGCAGGTGACTGGGGAGGCTTAACCATTTGTGGAAATGCTACAACCTCTGCTGGTGTTGATGCTACTGCTGAAATTGGTGGTTTTATTTACGGTGGCACTAATGACGCTGATAACTCAGGTACAGTTAAAAACCTAGTAATTAAAGGTACTGGCGCTCAAATTAACTCTGAGTCACAATACAATGGAGTGTCATTCTACGCTGTAGGTTCTGGTACTACTATAGAGAATATCGCTGTAATCAATGGTGATGACGATGGTGTTGAATTTTTTGGAGGTACGGTTTCTGTAACCAACTTATACCTAGAAAACTGTAGTGATGATGCAATTGACTGGACAGAAGGGTGGAATGGAACTGTAGACAACGCTTACATTTCTCATACAGTCGCTAACTTCTCTACTGCTTTTGAAGGAGATAAAGCTAACGGCAACCCAAAATTCAATAACATTACGGCCATCTCGACTGTTGGAGGTACTGCATTGCAGTTTAAAAAAGAATCTGGTGGAACAATTACTGGATTACACTTATCTGGTTACGATGCTGACTTAGATATGAAAGATGGTGGCGCCTTATCAAATGTTCAAATTGCTGGATCTGATGCTGATGCTACGTTAATTTCTGGAGAAACAACTAAGTATACCTTAAATTCAGGTAAAGATGCCACTGCATTAGACATCTCGACTTGGACTTGGAAAAATGCAAGTTTATAGTCGTTAGACAAAATAACTTGATAAAAACACAAAAAGCATCCCGATCGGGATGCTTTTTGTGTTTGATGCCATTTAGTTTAAAATTCCGATTTTTCTTTAACCTCGGTTTCTTTTAAACCTGCTATCGCATTAGCGTCATAATCTACTTCTTTTACTGTTTCTTTGGTCCAGTAAAACCATTTGCCGACTTTCTTCCCATTATCATAATTACCTGAAACAATTTTTTTGCCTTCTGTGTTAAAACTTAACCACTCCCCTTGTAGTTTACCATCTGTTGTGTAAGTCCCTGTTTGGCTTACAACACCATTGTCATGATAGTAAACAACCTCAATAAGGTTTGTTTCTTTATTAAATTTTAAATCTCTCTTTTGCTTTTGTTGCGCAAAAGAAACCACAGTAATGAAAAAGGCAATGAAAATTAAAACTGAATTCTTCATAATTATGGGGTTTTTAACATTTATATATCCAAAGATACGAAACACATAACTTTAAATCAACATTCACATAACATTAATTTAACATTAAGATTGCAGTCCTCTGTTTTAAAAATATTTACACAAAAGAAGACTACATAGTATTAATTAATAATTAGTTAATGTTAACATTACATTCACATTACTTTCAACCCTGATATTTGTTATGTCTTAAGACTAAACAATTAGTTTGTCATATAATCTATTAGTTTTTGTCGACTACATTATTATGATTTCTAATGAGGACTGCCTTGGCCAAGGCAGTCTTTTTTTATAAGTTTAACAATTAGGAAACATTAAGTTAACATTAAGATTGGTTCTTTGCAGCGACAAAAACTAATACTTGATGAAAACTAAAATTATCCATGTGGTAATTGTCTGTTTAGCAATTACTTCATTGAGCGCTCAAGAGATAAAAGCCTCAAAATTTGGAAAAGGACTTCTTAATATTGTAGGTGAAGATAGCACCTGGACCATGAAAGTAGGCTTGCGAATGCAACTTCTTGGGTCTTCAATCTGGGAAGATCACGCCTCTAATGAAACCAGTTTTTTAGCCCGAAGAGCGCGTTTAAAATTCGATGGTTTTGCGTTTAGCCCAAAACTAAAATACAAAATAGAGCTTGGGTTATCCAATCGAGACCAATCTGGTGCTTCTGAGTTTACGCACAATGCTCCCAGGTATATCTTAGATGCCATGCTTAAATGGAATTTCTATGAAAATTTTGAAATATGGTTTGGTCAAGGCAAATTACCTGGTAATAGAGAACGTGTTATTTCTTCTGGTGACCTACAACAAGTAGATCGCTCCTTATTGAATAGCCGATTTACTATAGATCGCGATTTTGGTTTTCAATTACGCCACCATTTCAATCTTACAAACACATTTGTTGTAAAAGAAATATTCTCCTTGGCACAGGGTGAAGGGCGGAACGTAACAACTGGCAATTTAGGAGGCTACCAATATACCGGACGTATTGAGTTGCTACCTATGGGCAACTTTTCCAATAGCAAAGGCGATTACAAAGGAGCTGATTTAAAAAGGGAAAAAACACCCAAACTAGCTATTGGCGTTAGCTACGATCACAACAATAATGCAGTAAAAACCAGAAGTAACCAAGGGTCTTATATGGTAACCGATACCGGATTTTTTGAAACTAACATTAACACCTTCTTTGCAGATGCCATGTTCAAGTACAACGGATTTTCATTAATGGCCGAATACGCCGATAGGGATGCCAAAGATCCTTTTGCCAAAAATTCTGATGGCTCTCCTTTACTGGATAGCAAAGGAAATCAAGTTACTGTTCAAGTGGGTAAAGGTTTAAACATTCAAACTGGTTATTTGTTCCCTTCAAACTGGGAAATATCGGGACGTTATACTTCAGTAAAATTAGACAAGGCAATAACTGGAAAAAATCCGGAAAAACAATATACTTTAGGAATTTCTAAATATATTGTAGGACACAAGTTAAAAGTGCAAACAGATATAAGCCATTTAGCCGTTACTAACGGCAATAATGAATTAATGTACCGATTGCAGTTTGACATACACTTCTAACTAAAAAAAACATAACAATAACTTAACACAACAAACAAAAACACTAAGGATATTTGCAAACTATTTTAAATTAAATTATGGAAAATATATATTTATATATGATAATAGCCTTAGCTATTTTAGCAATTGCTGATTTAGTTGTAGGTGTTAGTAACGATGCCGTGAATTTTTTAAATTCAGCCATAGGCTCGAAAGCTATTTCCTTTAAAACCATTATGATTGTTGCCAGTTTAGGTGTTGCTGTAGGCGCTGTATTCTCAAGTGGTATGATGGAGGTTGCCAGAAAAGGGATATTTAACCCAGGTGAATTCATGTTTAATGAGATCATGATTATTTTCCTAGCGGTTATGATAACGGACATTTTGTTACTCGATTTCTTTAACTCAGTAGGTATGCCAACGTCGACAACTGTTTCGATAGTTTTCGAACTATTAGGTGCGGCTGTAGCAATGGCTTTAATTAAAATAGGTCATGACAATGGCAACTTTTCGGACGTTATAAATTATATCAATACCTCTAAAGCATCCCAAATTATATTTGGGATACTGCTCTCGGTGGTCGTCGCATTTTCAATTGGAGCCATAGTACAATGGTTTTCCAGACTTTTACTGTCCTATAATTTTCAAAATAAAGCCAACTGGGTTGGTGGACTATTTGGAGGCATTGCTTTGACTGCCATTACTTACTTTATTTTCATGAAAGGATTAAAGGGAACCTCATACGCTAAAGAGTCTTTCGATATTTTAGGAGGCAGAACCATGAAAGATTTCCTGGAATCAGAGGTGTTAACAATCGTATTGATTAGTTCTGTATTTTGGTCATTGCTTTCTTATGCGCTAATTACTTTCTTTAAAACCAATATCTACAAGTTAATTATTATCGTAGGCACCTTTGCCTTGGCATTAGCTTTTGCCGGTAACGATTTGGTAAACTTTATAGGTGTTCCTGTTGCCGCTTACAATGCATTTGTAGAATGGTCTGCATCGGGTATTGCAGCTACAGCATTCCCTATGGATGTTCTAGCAGAAAAAGTCCCTACTAATAACTTATTATTATTTGGTGCCGGAGTGGTAATGGTATTAACGCTATGGTTTTCCTCAAAATCAAAAGACGTTGTTAAAACCTCATTAGACTTATCAAGTCAAGGTGACACGAAAGAGCGTTTCCAACCAAACTTTTTGTCTCGTAGTTTTGTAAGAACAGCTATGCTTATGTCGCAAATGTCTTCATACATGCTACCTAAATCTTGGCAAGAGAAAATTGACAAACAGTTTGAGGCACCGGTTATCACTCTTAATAAAGACAAAAAATACGAACTACCGGCTTTCGATTTGGTTCGAGCTGCTGTTAACCTAATGGTAGCCGCAGTTTTAATTTCTATTGCTACTTCTTATAAGTTACCTTTATCTACCACTTATGTAACGTTTATGGTGGCCATGGGGTCGTCTCTTGCTGATCGGGCTTGGGGCGCCGAAAGTGCGGTTTATAGAGTTGCCGGCGTTATAAATGTAATTGGCGGCTGGTTCTTTACTGCATTAAGCGCCTTTAGTGCTGCTGCGCTAGTTGCTTATTTATTGAACTTAAACATAAATGTTATGTTCCCTATCTTATTATTGGCCGCTTTCGGGCTTTTAATAAGAAGTTCTATTGCACATAGCAAACGCGCTAAGGAAGCCAAGGCTGAAGATAGTTTAACAAAAGCCGAAAGCAGTTCTATACAAGGGGTTATACATGAAAGTGCAGGCAACATTGCAAACGTTGTGATGCGCGGTAATAAAATATATACCAATGCCATTAACGGTCTTGCCAAACAAGACCTTATCCTACTTAAAAAGAACAAAAAGCAAATCCTTAAACTATCTAACGAAGTTGACGATTTACGTGACAATATCTTCTATTTTATTAAAAACTTAGATGAATCCAGTGTTGGGGCAAGTAATTTCTACATCCACATTTTAGGATATTTACAAGATATGGTACAATCGTTAGAATACATCACCAAGGTTAGCCATAAACACGTAAACAACAACCATAAAAAGCTAAAATTCAATCAAATTAAGGAATTGAAAGAAGTCGATGCACGTTTTGAACTTTTATTTAACAATACCAAAACTGCTTTTGAATCGCGCTCTTTTGAAGAAATAGGTGTTATTTTAAGTCGAAAAGCCGAAATAACTACTTTGGTAACCGATAAAATTAAAAGACAGGTAGAACGGACACGTACCGAGGAATCCAGTCCAAAGAACACGACTTTATACTTTAGTCTTTTATTGGAAACCAAAGATTTATTAACAGCAACTATGAATCTTTTAGACGAATATTACAACGCGCACGATAGTTCTGTTAAACCAGCTACCATCACTTCAGAATCTGAAGAATAGATAGCTATTCCCATAAATATTTTGATTACAAAACAAAGCGCACGGCAATAATTGCCGTGCGCTTTGTTTTGTATATTTGAAAAAACGTGTTAAAATGAAAACATTACCGTACCTCTTCTTTACCCTGTTAATAAACTTTAGTACTTACAGTCAAAATATTAATGGTCGTGAATTACTCCGCAAAGCCATTCAATATCACGACCCCGGTAATAATTGGGATACCTTTTCGGGATCATTTAATGTTACCATGAAAACCCCAAACCATAAGAACAGAAATAGCAGCATTACTATAGATTTACCGAAGGAACATTTCTATTTAAAAACACACCAAGACACGCTCATTACAGAGTATAAAATTGACAATAATAAGTGTACCATTTTATTAAATGGTAATACAAATCCATCAAACACCCTACTTAAAAAGCATAATATAACCTGTAAGAGAGGGCAGCTTCTTAAAAATTACTATACCTATCTGTACGGACTACCAATGAAACTTAAAGATCCAGGAACCATAATAAATGACACCATATCCCAGAAACGTTTTAATGGTAAAGACTACCTAGTGCTCCAAGTAAGTTATGATAAAACTGTTGGTAACGATGTATGGTATTTTTACTTTAACCCTAAAACCTACGCCATGGAAGTCTATCAGTTCTACAAAACGGACGAAACTGGCAATATTAAAGAACAGAGCGGTGAATACATATTACTTACGGAAGAAATGGTTATTAACGGCATAAAAATGCCTAAAAACCGAGCCTGGTACTACAATAAAGACAGTAGCTATTTAGGCACCGATATACTATCAATGCCCTAATCACTTATATAAGACTCCATAGACGACAAAAATTAGTTTAATCCCCGTAAAATGATAGTGGTACTCCTGAGTTAGACCTACAGGTTTAGTGTAAAAAGCACATTCTATCTGTGTAAATTTAAAGTTGAAATGGCACTACTCTTAGTGCCCTTCTCCAAAAGCTTGCCCCTTATAAGAAAAGGGCTATAAAAACTTCACCCCTATTAAATAATTAACATATATAATGTTTAAGAGTCTTAATATCTCTTCGATTCTGCAAGAATTTAGTACTTCGACAAGCTCAGTAGAGCTATCGAGAAGTGCAATTAGCGGGAAATTTATTTGCCTGCCTGTCCATCTAAACTGGTTTTCGATAGCTCTCCTGAGCCCTTCGATTTCACTCAGGGTTAAACTTAAGTCGAAGTGCACCAAATCAAAGATTCGGCACGCAAACTGACATAAATTCCTTATCCATTATTCACGTTAATTACAAGCTAATAACTACGCTCTACATACTTTCAACTTCTTACCATAGGTCAATGCAACCCTTTTATAGATACTGTAATTTTACGGTAATAAAAGAAAGGCATATATTATGAGACATTTAGAAGTGATGGTAGTGACAGAACAAACTACCGCCCAAAACATTTTAAACTGGAAAGTTACCACAGTAACCAATGTTGAAACTGCGATTGAAAGATTGCAACAACGGCCATATAAAGTGGTGGCGATTTCCGACACCATACCTAAAACCGAAAAAAGCAAACTGCATCAAATAACAGCAGTACTTTATGACGACACAATTATAGTTGAATTTGGTAACGATACGCCTTTAGCTGAAACCGTTAAAAAGGCCTATTGGTCAAAAAACAAACCAGGGTCTCAACGTCATTATTTAGACAATTCGTTTGAAATACAATTGGCAAACAGTATCAATGTAAGTTAAGACAATTATAAATCAATAAACAGAGACACATGAAAACAAGAAGCATAGAAAAAGTAACACCCCCGGGAACGCCACATTTTGTAGGAAACGGCTTTAGGGTACATAACTTTATACCAGGAACATCTACCATGAAACGTATGGATCCGTTTATCATGTTAGATTACAATTCAAAGTATAACTTCCCACCAACCGACAAACCCAAAGGTGTTGGCGTACATCCCCACAGGGGTTTTGAAACGGTAACCATAGCCTATAAAGGTCGTGTAGAACATGGTGATAGTGCTGGAGGCGGCGGTATCATTGGTGAAGGTGATGTACAATGGATGACGGCAGCCTCTGGCGTGCTGCACAAAGAATTCCATGAAACCGAATGGAGTAAAACAGGGGGCGAATTTCAAATGGTACAATTGTGGGTGAACCTTCCCGCTAAGGACAAAATGAGTCCGCCAAAATACCAGGCCATTTCAAATTTAGAAATACCAAAAGTTCCCTTGGCAGACAATACCGGTGAAGTAGAGGTAATTGCAGGTGAGTACAATGGAAACAAAGGGCCAGCATCTACATTTTCACCAATACACATGTACAATGTAAAATTGAAAAAAGGAGCCAAAACACAATTAACATTGCCCGAAAACTATACCACAGCATTATTGATGGTAGAAGGCGATGCCAAAGTAAACGACAGCACCGAGACGCCCCAAGACCATTTTATAATGTTCAGCAATGATGGTGATACGTTTACTGTTGAAGCACTAACAGATACAACCATGTTGGTATTAAGTGGAGCCCCCTTAAACGAGCCCATTGCAGCACATGGCCCTTTTGTAATGAACACCCAAGAGGAATTGATTGAGGCTTTTCAAGATTTCAATACAGGAAAGTTTGGGTATTTAGAAGATTAATCAATTAAAAGTAGCTCAAATAAAGAGCTACTTTTTTTATATCTTTAAGAAAATGAAACGAGCGTTTACATACATTCTTAATTTTTTAATTAATCTATTATTAAATTACAAAAATTTAAACGTGTGAAAGATGAATATATAAACATCCCGCTTTATAAAAACGAAGGAAAAAAGCGTTTCGAAATAGAGATTGATGGCAGCTTTGCCTTTATAAATTATGAAGAAAAGAGCAATCAAATCGCTTTGGTACATACCGAAACCGAACCTGCTTTAGCAGGAAAAGGTGCAGCGGCCGCAGTGGTTGAAAAAACCTTAAATTATATTGAAGCATCCGGAAAAATGCTATTGCCATTTTGCCCTTATGTGTTTGCTTATATCAAGAGACATCCTGAATGGAAACGCATTGTAGATAAACGCTTTAAAGGCTATGATAAATTGTAAAGAACTAATCACTATGGATTGAAACCCCATAGTTAAAAACTAAAGTAAATGTAATAAAATTACAGCCCTGTCTTTGCAGGTAGGCAGGGCAACAACCTTTACCCCTATAACAATGTCCAATACTAAATTAATTATTGAAGAACGCGCTGCCAATATTGGTAATTTTATGGTCGGCCGTTTATTGCCGTTTCGCCAAAAACGTATGGTCGGCCCTTTTATTTTTATCGACCATATGGGACCGGTTTGCTTAAGCGATGAAGAGAATATGGATATTGCCATGCACCCGCATATTGGTCTATCTACATTAACGTTTTTATTTGAAGGTGCCGTAATGCACCGTGATAGTTTGGGTACCGAAATAGAAATTACCCCTGGAGCTGTAAATTGGATGACTGCTGGTAAAGGTGTAGTGCACAGCGAACGGACACCTGAACGCCTTCGGAATTCTAAAAAAATGATGCACGGTTTACAGATTTGGGTAGCCTTGCCCAAAGCCGAGGAACAATGCGAACCCTCGTTTGCACATATTCCAGCAGATACCATTCCGACTTGGCAAGACCAAGGCGTACAATTTAAACTCATAGCGGGCAAAGCCTTTGGAAAAGAGTCGCCCGTTCCAGTGTATAGTCCTTTGTATTTTATAGAACTAAAATCAAATAAAACAAAAACCCTTTCCATTGGTGGTGACTTGTTTGGAGAAAGTGCTTTGTACATTTTAGAAGGCAGTATTACCAGCGATGGCAACACATATGAACCAAAACAATTGCTAGTCGCTAAAGACGCTACACTTTGTGCGTTTGAGATAGCAGCGCATTCAACCATCTATATTTTTGGGGGTACCCCCTTTCCCGAAGAACGTTTTATTGAATGGAATTTTGTAGCTTCAGACAAGGCCATAATAGAAAAGGCAAAAAAAGATTGGCAAGACAATACGTTTCCAACTGTACCCAATGAAACCCTACGCATACCGCTACCACCTCCCAAACGTTTTGGAGGATAATAGATTCAACCCCATAAATCCAATTACATAATATGAAAGCCCATAACGGGCATTTGGCAAGTAATGGCCAACACCAACCGATATAATTAAACTACTAATCACAGGTCAGTACAAAATTTTAAATAGATGAAACGAACATTAATAAAATTTAAGCATTTTTTCACAATAGGGAATGTTTAAAATTTTTAATGTGAGAGCGTAGCGATTGCATACGTTCTCAATTTTATAATTAATATAAAATCAATAAATTATCGAAATTTAAACGTATGAAAACAGTATCAGCAACCATAGGCACACAATTATACAAAACTGAAATACAAGCCAAAAACCACATTATCACTTCAGATGAACCTGAAACAGTTGGTGGTCAAAATTTAGGATTAACACCTACGGAATTACTAGAGTCTGCTTTAGCCTCCTGTTCTGCAATGACCATTCGTATGTATGCAAATAAAAAAGGGTGGGATCTAAAACAAGTCATTATAAATGTAGGCTTTAAACGCAATATCACCACACAGACAGTTACCTTTAAAAAGGGAATAGAACTCATTGGGAATTTGGACAATGAACAACGGCATCGCCTCTTGGAGATGGGGGCTAATTGTCCTATTGAAAAAATGCTGAAGGGAACTATTAAAGTAGAATCTCATTTAAAACAATAATAAACACAAACACATGAAAACAGGTAGATTAGAAGCCTTTAGTGATGGCGTGTTAGCCATAGTTATAACCATAATGGTATTAGAAATGAAGGCTCCTGAAGATACAACTTTCAGGGGGTTACTTTCAGTTGTACCAATATTTATTAGTTATTTGTTGAGCTTTATTTATTTGGGCGTATACTGGAACAACCACCATCACCTAATGCAAGTTACCCAAAAAGTAAATGGCAAAATTCTTTGGGCCAATTTACACTTACTGTTTTGGCTATCGTTGATCCCTTTTACTACAAGCTGGATAGGAGAGCACAATCACCATAACGAAGCCCTACCAGTGGCCACTTATGGCCTTGTATTGCTCATGTGTGCCATTGCTTACTTTATTTTAGAACGGGCACTGGTAATACATCATGATGAAAATTATGCATTGACAAAATTGAGCACAAGAAGTATCAAGGATTATATATCCTTGGGAATATACATTGCAGCCATTCCTCTGGCTTATGTAAACACATGGTTATCCATAGGCTGTTATATCCTTGTAGCCTTGATTTGGATAATGCCAGAGAAACAGCTCGAAGAATTAATGGAGGAAATCGAAGAATAATTCAAGCACCCTGCCATATGGGATTTTGAAACATTAAGTGAGGTTATGGTATGTATCCCAAGACCATTAGTTACGAAATACCAGATATAAAAAAAGAAAAAGTTCGTTTTACCCTTTTTTAATGTCCATAGAATACTTGGCGAACTTATATTGAACTAAACCCTTCTACACTAAAAGCATAACCGTAGTTTAGCCTTTAAGCTAGACAACTACAATATTGTATATTATTCTCCAATGAATTCATAAATCTCCTATTTCACGGGAATAACAATTTCAACGAAAGCCCTGCCTTTTCAAGCGGGCAGACCAGACGTAGAGCGTCGAGGAATTCTTTCGATTAAAATAAATCGAGGATTAAGAGACTGTTTAAAATTCGTTTTTGAAATTTGTTATAGGTCATTTTTTTGCCAATTAAGGCTTTAAAACCGGAGTTTAGCAGCGCTAAATGAGGATTTTCATAACGAAAAGTGGTGAAAAAAGGGACATAACAAAACCAAAAGGTGAAATTTAAACAGTCTCTAAACATCTATAAATCTTTCTGGCTCGTAATTATTGTAAATCCAAAATTTATTATTACAATCATTATGAAAAAAATTTCAATCTTATTATTAGCAGTTTTAATTTTCTCTTGTGTTTCAAAGAAAAAATATGTTGCCCTTCAGCAAGAAAATGGCGAAATTAAAAGCGAACTAACAAAAACCAAGGTTGCTAAAGAAGACTTAGAGACCAAATTCGCTCAAATCCAAGCACGTGTCGATGAGTACAACTCAAAAATAACATCTTTAAAAGAAGATGTTGGCGCTCTTACGGAAGAAAACAACTCAAAAATTGACCTTACCGATAACGGTGCGGTCATTTCTAACAACGCTAAAATAAAAATGCGCGAAACTTTGGCTAATGTTGACCCCAACAAACTAAGTGAAGCAAAAACACTTAAAGATTCTATGAATCTGGCAGTCGCTTATAACTTAGAAAAAACCATGAACAACAGTAATATTAATGAAGATGATGATATTGCTGTAAACATAAACGAAACAGTGGTTATGATCTCTATTTCGGACAAAATGCTTTTTAATAGCGGAAGCTACAGAGTAAGCTCTAAAGCCAATGCTATTTTACAAAAATTGGCTGATGTTATCAACTCAGAACCAAGCTTAGAAGTTATGGTTGAAGGCCATACCGACTCTAGGGGTATTAATACCGAAAAAATAGCAGACAACTGGGATTTAAGTGTTTTAAGAGCCACCTCGGTTGTTAGAAAACTTCAAAACAAATTCAATGTAGCTCCTGAAAAAATGATTGCTGCAGGAAGAAGTAGCTACCAACCTCTTACCGAAAACAAAACAGCTGAACAAAGAGCAAGAAATAGAAGAACACGCATTGTAATTCTTCCTAACATTGATAAGTTTTTCGCTTTAATGTAAATCTCATACACTTACAGCAACAATAAAAAAGCACCTCTAAAAAAGGTGCTTTTCTATTATCTTAAATTGATACTTTCGGCTAAGACCCACACATCAAACAATCGTCACCTTCTGCAGCTTTTGCTTGAGCTATAAGCGCCTTCATTTCTTCGGCCGTCATTGGCTCCGCTTCGGGCATAGCATTTTGCTGCGCAAATTTTGCAGCATTGTTAATGGCCAATTGCTTTTTGGTATTTTGAATAGCAACGTTCTGCTCACTAGCTATTGTTTCTTCAGCAACAGGTTTTGATTTTTTACTGTTATCTAAAGTAAATTTTATAGCATCAACAGCACTTTTGGTCCTTAAATAGTACATTCCTGTTTTTAGACCACTCTTCCAAGCATAGAAGTGCATGGATGTTAATTTAGCCATAGTCGCACCTTCCAAGAATAAGTTAAGCGATTGTGACTGATCTATAAAGTAACCTCTCTGACGGGACATATCTATAATATCTTTCATGCTTAATTCCCAAACGGTCCTATAAAGCTCTTTTATATCTTGGGGAATCATATCAATACCTTGTATTGATCCGTTGGCTCTCATAATTTCCTGCTTTACACCTTCATTCCACAAGCCCAATTCAACCAAATCTTCCAATAAGTGCTTGTTAACCACTATAAACTCACCCGACAATACGCGACGTGTGTAGATATTAGAGGTATAAGGCTCGAAACATTCATTGTTTCCTAAAATTTGAGATGTTGAGGCCGTTGGCATTGGCGCTACTAACAAAGAGTTACGAACACCATGCTTTAACACTTGCTTACGCAGTTTATTCCAATCCCAGTTACCACTTAAATCTTCATCCTTTACCCCCCATAAATTATGCTGGAACTCACCCTTACTCATTGGCGAACCTTTATAAGTTTGATATGGCCCATCGGCCTTAGCCTCTTCCATACTTGCTGTTACAGCTGCAAAATAAAGCGTCTCAAAAATATCTTGATTGAGCTTTTTGGCTTCGTCGCTTGTAAAAGGCATACGTAACTGGATAAATGTGTCGGCTAAACCTTGCACGCCCAATCCAATAGGTCTGTGGCGCATATTTGAATTCTCTGCTTCTTTTACCGGATAAAAGTTTCTATCAATAACCCTGTTCAAGTTCTTGGTTACACGTTTGGTAATTCTAAACAGTTCTTTATGATCGAATGTTCCATTTTTAACAAACATAGGCAACGCTATGGAAGCCAAGTTACATACCGCTACTTCATCAGGCGATGTATATTCTAAAATTTCGGTACATAAATTTGAAGATCGGATGGTTCCTAAGTTTTGTTGATTTGATTTGCGATTAGCAGCATCTTTATACAACATATAAGGTGTCCCTGTTTCTATTTGAGATTCTAAAATTTTCTCCCAAAGTTCTCGTGCTTTAACTGTTTTACGCCCTTTTCCTTCAGCTTCATACTTTAAGTATAGGGTTTCGAACGCCTCACTATGTACCTCATCAAGACCAGGACATTCGTTAGGGCACATTAAAGTCCATTGCCCATCTTCTTGAACACGTTTCATAAATAAATCAGAAATCCACATTGCATAAAACAAATCGCGCGCCCGCATTTCTTCTTTACCGTGGTTCTTCTTTAAATCCAAGAAATCGAAAATATCGGCATGCCAAGTTTCCACATAAATCGCAAAACTTCCTTTACGTTTTCCTCCACCTTGATCCACATATCGCGCCGTATCATTAAATACTTTTAACATAGGTACGATACCATTACTGGTACCATTAGTTCCTGCAATATAACTTCCTGTTGCACGCACATTATGGATAGCCAGTCCAATGCCCCCTGCAGACTGCGAAATCTTAGCCGTTTGCTTTAAGGTATCATAAATACCATCAATACTATCCTCTTTCATAGTTAACAGGAAACAAGATGACATTTGGGGTTTAGGTGTACCTGAATTAAACAATGTAGGTGTTGCATGCGTAAAGTACTTTTTAGACATCAACTCATAGGTTTCGATAGCAGCATCCAGATCATCCATATGGATCCCTATAGACACACGCATAAGCATGTGTTGTGGTCGCTCTGCAATAGCACCGTTAATTTTTAATAAATACGAACGTTCTAAGGTTTTGAATCCAAAATAATCGTATCCAAAATCACGGTTGTATATAATAACAGAGTCCAGTCGTTCTTTATTCTTTTGAATTACGTCGTATACCTCGTCTGACAGTAACGGCGCCTGCTTACCTGTTCTAGGGTTCACGTATGTGTACAGGTCGTGCATTACCTCACTAAAGGTTTTCTTTGTGTTTTTATGTAGGTTAGAAACCGAAATTCTTGCAGCTAGGCGAGCATAATCCGGATGGGTAGTCGTCATGGTTGCAGCAATCTCGGCAGCAAGATTATCAAGTTCACTCGTGGTTACGCCATCGTATAAGCCTTCAATTACACGCATTGCTACTTTTAACGGATCTACTAATTCATTTAGTCCGTAACATAACTTTCGCACCCTAGCGGTGATCTTATCGAACATAACCTGTTCTTTTCTGCCGTCTCTTTTTACTACATACATACTCTTTAAGGTTTTTAGGTTTTCTGACTTCGTTCAGAAAAATGGTTAATTAGTCATTCCAAGTTTTAAATACTAATTTAAAATTAGTAAAACCTAGCTGTTATATTGAATTTATAAACTAGAATGTTTCTTCCGATGTTTCAGACCAAATGAAGCATTTTTGCTTATTTTTTATAAAAGATTTTTAAATTATTTCCATTAAAATGGCGTAATCATTCAATTGAATGATCATTAAAGAACTCAATTAAAAATCGGCATCAAAGCTAAACTTATCTTCCTCTTCATCTTTATTGAGAACACCTGCTTTTTGATACTCAGACACACGCTTTTCAAAGAAATTGGTTTTTCCTTGCAACGATATCATATCCATAAAATCAAATGGATTAGATGTGTTATATTCTTTCTCACATCCTAATTCCTGCAAAAGCCTATCTGTCACAAATTCAAGATATTGCGACATCAACTTAGCATTCATTCCAATTAAACTTGCAGGTAAAGATTCTGTGATAAATTCCCTCTCAATATCCAAGGCATCAACAAGAATCTCTCTAATGCGATCTTTAGGCACTTTGTTTACTAAATGGTTATTATGAAGATGAACCGCAAAATCACAGTGAACCCCTTCATCCCTAGAAATCAATTCATTAGAAAACGTTAACCCTGGCATTAAACCACGCTTTTTAAGCCAGAAGATAGAACAAAATGCACCGGAAAAGAAAATACCTTCAACCGCTGCAAATGCGATTAAACGCTCAGCAAAACTAGGTGATTCTATCCACTTCAATGCCCAGTCTGCCTTTTTCTTAATAGCAGGGAAATTTTCAAGAGCATTGAACAATAAATCTTTTTCCTTTTCGTCTTTCACATAGGTATCTATTAACAAAGAATAGGTCTCACTATGAATATTCTCCATCATTATTTGAAAACCATAAAAGAATTTGGCCTCGCTGTACTGAACCTCATTAACAAAATTTTCTGCTAAATTTTCATTTACAATACCATCACTCGCAGCGAAAAAAGCTAAAATGTGTTTTATAAAATAACGTTCGTCGTCATTTAATTTTGCTGTCCAATCTGTAAGGTCTTGATGTAAATCTATCTCTTCTGCTGTCCAAAAACTAGCTTCCGATTTTTTATACCATTCCCAAATATCATGATGCTGAATTGGAAAAATGACAAAACGATCTTTGTTCTCTTGTAAAATAGGCTCTACTGGCTGTGACATTGATTTTTAGTGATTTATATTTTTATGTTGAATGAAATTTTATATCGGTTTCAGGTTAACAAAGATTGAAAAAAGAGCTCAAAAAAGAAAGATATAGTTATAAACATTGTTAGAAAGTTTTTAACAAGCTCTTAATGTCTAAAAATCAAAAAGTTAACAATATTTTTTCGTAATTTACTGATTTTCAAATAATTATTTTTTTGTTGTAACAAAAAAATTTCACAAAATGTAACACTTCATTACACTTTAAACAAAAAAAAACTTTATTTTATTAACCTAATAAAAAATGGGAAGATTAGCGTTTTCTTTCAGCCGCCACCTTCTCTAATTCACTATACCAATCGGCTCCAAATTTTCGAATCAAAGCTTCCTTTACAAACTTATAAACAGGCACCTGAAGCTCTTTTCCAAGAGTACAGGCATCATCACAAATTTGCCATTTATGATAATTAACGGCCGAAAATTCACTGTAGTCTTGGACACGCACTGGATAGAGATGACAGGATACTGGTTTTTTCCAGTTAATTTCCCCTTGATTATAAGCTTCTTCAATAGCGCATAGTGCCACATCATTTTCGTCAAATATAACATAGGCACAATCGGCTCCATTAATTAAAGGTGTTTCCAACTCACCTTCTTCAGAGGTTACAAACACACCCTGTTTTTCTATAGCGTCAATCCCTTCTTTGCGCAAAAAAGGCTTTACTTTTGGATAGATTTCTTCTAATATTTTTATTTCATCGGCTTCTAGCGGCGCTCCTGCATCACCATCAACACAGCAGGCTCCTTTACATGCTGAAAGATTACAAACAAAATCTTTATCAATAACATCTTCCGAAACAATGGTTTTTCCTAACTGAAACATAAATACGATTATAATAAGCTGCAAAAATAGCTAAACTTTAGCGTTATTTAATTAAGATAATACTTTATAATCTATACTTTTGCAAAAAATTAATACGTAAACCTATGCATCTCAATTTAAAAGAAATATTCACAGCTTTTATGGTGCTTTTCGCAGTAATAGATATTATTGGAAGCATCCCAATCATTATTGATTTACGTAAAAAGGTGGGACATATTCAAAGCGAAAAAGCCTCTATAATAGCTGGCGTCATATTAATCGTGTTCTTGTTCTTAGGAAAAAGCATCCTAAACCTTATAGGCATTGACGTTAACTCCTTTGCTGTTGCGGGTTCTTTTATCTTATTCTTTATTGCCCTAGAAATGATTTTGGGTATTACACTTTACAAACAAGAGGAACACACATCTGTAACGGCTTCGGTATTCCCCTTAGCCTTCCCTCTTATTGCTGGACCAGGAAGCTTAACCACCCTCCTTTCCCTTAGGGCAGAGTTTAGAACCGAAAACATTATCGTTGCGGTTATACTAAACGTTATCATTATATTTATTGTCCTTAAAACATCATCCAGAATAGAACGCTTTATTGGCCAAAACGGCATTAACATCATCCGTAAAGTATTTGGCGTTGTCTTACTAGCCATTGCCGTAAAGTTATTTGCACACAATATTAAAGCCTTATTTGAATTAACATAAAGACATTATGAGGATTTTTACGATCATACTCAGTTTCATAGCCATTGGACTTATTATTTTAAATGCTACCAAAATAGATTTAAGCCACCCTTTTGAAGGCGAAAGTATAATTGCCCTTATCACGATTGTTGCATCACTTTGCGCAATTTCCCTAATGGCAATTCTAAGAATATCGAAACGTATTGAACAAAAAACAAAAGAGAAAAACTAATGTTTGATGCTTTAATTATTGGTGGCGGTGCCGCCGGCATGTCTTGTGCCCTTGTATTAGGCTCGGCAAAAAATAAAGCTTTTGCCAAACAGAAGCGCATTGGTATAATCACCCATCAAAAAACGTCGCACTTGCAAACGGCGTTATTCAACAACGTTCTGGGTTTAACCCCTGGCACTACAGGGGCGTCTATTTTAAAAAGCGGCAAAAAACAACTAAAAGATTTATACCCTCATATTGAACAACTGGATAACGAAAAAGTTTTAGCACTATCAAAATCCAGTAATGGTTTTGAAATCACTACCAATAAAAACACTTACGTCTCTAGATTGATAGTTATTGCTGTTGGATACACCAATTTACTAACGATAAAAGGACTAGAAAAACACATAGAGCCACACCCAAGAGCCGCCATCGAAAAAGATCGCATCTGGCTAAAAAACACTAACCACATGATTGAGGAAAATCTCTATGTTGCAGGCACTTTGGCCGGCTGGCGCAGCCAGTTTGCTATTGCTTCGGGTAGTGGCGCACAAGTAGCGACCGACATTTTAACGCTTTGGAACGACGGAAAGCACACCAAGGTGCATGATAAGATTGACTAACTATTCATTTCCACTCAAGCCAATTACCTCTTCAATCATCATATCATTCTGATTGAAGACCTCTTCATAAGCGCCTTCTCCAAACAATTGATCGGCCAATGCCGCCTTAATATATTGTTTTACTTCGTTATGATATGCCACAAAGGTAATTTCGGTTTCGGTTCTTATATTTAAATAATCCTGGAAGGCAAATACCAAAGCGTCCTTCACCTCTATGGTATCAATAAAATCTTGTCGAGAAACCCCCTCATAAGCCTTTCTATCCTTTTCCAGCTCCTCAAAAACAAAATAGCTTATCCTACCCCTTAGATACGTAAGGAGCTCACTATGCATAGCACTGTCTAAAGGCACAAATACATCGGGGATAATTCCGCCACCGCCATACACAATTTTACCTTCTGGGGTTTTGAACTTCAACGAATCGGCCACCTCTATTTTTTCAGGATCTATAAGCTCACCACTTTTCAACCTGGTGTAATAATCGTCATAATAATCTTTATGACCATTTCTATAAGGACGTTGTATCGAGCGACCTGTAGGCGTATAATATCGGGACACGGTTAAACGCACAGCACTGCCATCGCCAAGATCCATTTCACGTTGCACAAGTCCCTTACCATACGAACGCCGACCAACAATAGTCCCTTTATCATTGTCTTGAAGTGCTCCCGCAACAATTTCACTTGCAGAGGCTGAGTTCTCATTAATCAATACATAAACGTTGCCATCTTCAAAAGCCCCTCTTTTGGTTGCAAAGCTTTTCTCTACTTGCCCACGCTTGTTTTTAGTAAACAAAATGAGCTTGTCCTTTTCAAGAAACTCATCAGCAATTTGCTCGGCTACACCCAAAAACCCACCGGGATTATCCCTAAGGTCCAACACCAACTCGGTCGCTCCTAACTTTTGTAATTTAGACAGGCCTTTCTTAAATTCTTTATAGGTAGATTCTGCAAACCTATTTATTTTTATGTAACCCAACTTTTCGGTAAGCATGTATACCGCATCAACACTTTTAATGGGAATATGGGAACGTTTAACAGTAAAGCTCAAAAGCCCCGGCTCTCCTTTCCTATAGACTTTTAAATTTACCTTGCTGTTAATAGGCCCTTTAAGTTTCCTAACCATGTTTTCATCATTCAGGTGTTTCCCGTACAAGGTATCCGAATCGGCCATAATAATCCTATCGCCTCCCTTAATACCTGCTTTTTCACTAGGCCCTCCTTTAATTGCCCTAATAACAGCAATGGAGTCTTTATACGGATAAAAGCTCACGCCTATACCTACAAAGTCCCCTTTCATATTCTCGGCAACGCGTTCCATATCTTCTTTAGGAATGTATATGGAATGGGGATCCAAATTCTCCAAAATTCCATTAACGGTTACATCTACAATACTATCTGTATTTACTTCATCTACATATTCGTAGTCAATATAATCTATAAGCCTGTTAAGCTTATCTTTCTTACTATTTGTAGAAAACAGCCTGTCGGGCGCATCCGTAAAGTTTAATTTTCCGCCAACAAAGATTCCAGCCGCAATAGCAACGCCAATAATAAACGGAATATATTTCTTTTGAAATTGCATTACACTTTCGGATCTTCAATTAATTTAAGTTCTATACCGGCTTTCTCTAAAAAACGCAAACCAGACTCATCCTTATAAGGCTGATTATAAACCACCCTTACAATACCTGCTTGGTGGATTAGCTTACTACACTCCTTACAAGGCGACATGGTTATATAGAGTGTTGCCCCCTTGCACGACTGCGTAGACGAAGCTACCTTTAAAATAGCATTTGCTTCGGCATGCAAGACATACCATTTGGTGTAGCCTTCATCATCTTCACAAAAATTCTCAAATCCAGACGGCGTCCCATTATACCCATCAGAAATTATCATTCTATCTTTAACAATAATAGCCCCAACTTGTCTTCTATTACAATAAGACAGTTTACCCCATTCTTGGGCAATCCTTAAATAAGCTTTATCGTACTTAAGCTGTTTATTTTTTGGCATGAATTTATTCTATAATTTAGGTCGTATGTTTCGTCTTTACATTTCGGCACAATAACTTTCCCCTATCTCTTTATTAAGACACAAAAAGGATGCCGTTTCATATCTTCAAGTAGAAACAATATAACGAAAATACTTGGTTCGCATTTTAATTGCAACGCAAGTTCGTTAAAGTTTTATGAAAGTTTCATAAGGAAACCAAAAACCAAGAGCCTGTTTTAATTTTATCTTTCGGTTTTGTTACGTCCCTTTTCCGCTACTTTTCGTTATAAAATTCCTCATTTAGCACTGCTAAACTCCTATTTTAGAGCCTTAATTGGCAAAAAAAATGAACTATGACTAATTTCAAAAAAAATTAAACAGTCTCTAAGATAAAAAATCGCTGTGCAACAACATTGGTATTACCAATCCTACCACGATGGCCGATATGACCATGATCCAGTCACGCTTAGAAAACCTGAATATTGTTTGAATTAAATACCCTAAGAACAACACTATAAAAACAATAATTATTTGAGCAATCTCAATCCCCAGTGCAAACTCAAGTAACAAGACTATTTTACTATCTGAATCGCCTAACAACATCTGAAACTCCCTGGCAAAACCCAATCCGTGGATTATCCCAAAAAACAAAGTGGAAAAAAACAATATTCCCACACGTTCCTTTTGCGCCCCCTTGCCCGCCGTAAACACATTAAAAAGCGCCACTACTAAGATAGTAACAGGAATTAAAAACTCTACCAACTGCCCATCGACACTTACAACTTGGTAAGCTGCTAAAACCAATGACAAAGTATGTCCTAGTGTAAATACCGACACCAACAACAACACACGCTTCCAATCCCTAAACAAATAAGGAATCGTTAAAACGATTAGGAACAGCACATGATCGTAGGCATTGATATCCAACACATGATTAATACCGTACTCTACATTAAACCAAAAGTTTTCTAACATAATATTAAAGATTTTGAGGTCGCCCAAAGATACAATTAATTAGATTCTTTTAAAGTCCTTAAAAATCTAAAAAAATCACCATCAGCACAAAATTCTTTTCATTTTTAGTTTAAAACAAAAAGTCAGGACGACTTCTCTAAAAAAAATAAACTATTAGTATATCTTTGTATAGCAACATTAGAAAACAATACCACATGACTATTAAACGCTTAAGCATTTTATGCTTATTTTTTATTATACTTTCCTGTAAAAAAACCACTGATAACAATCAAGCTTCTGCCGAAATAGAAATTATTGACGAAGAAATTACCGAAAGTGAAATTTCCAAACTCAATTATACCGAATTTACCTTAGACTCTAAAACACAAACAGCTATTAAAAGCTGGACAGAATACTACCAATTACAAGATCATATAACGAACATAAAAAAAGGCGACTTAAGTTTTTTTAACGATAATGAATCCATTGAAAGTTTTTTAAAAAAGTTTAAGGAAACCATACCTGCTAAAGTAGACACACCTGCTATTTTAGCCAGAATAACAGCTTTTGAAACCAAACTCTATAAATTACAAAGCTTATCTAACTTAAACACCACTAAAAAGCCTGAACTCCTTAAAACCATTAAAGAGTTTTTAGAGGCTTTCTCCAATCTTAACTTACAAATGAACAAAAAACTTGAAATAGATAGCCACAACATACAAAAACCATAAAGAACTCATCTTGACTTTTTTGATTGAAGTGAAAATTAGCTATTTTTGAGCTTAATGGAAGGCATTTTTAAGTTGCATAGCAGGGCTATGGAATGAGAAAATGACAAAAAGCAGGCTCAAAAGAGCAATTTTTTAACCAATTGAAAAAAGTCAAGATGAGTTCAAACTTAAACATATAAGAGCCGGTACCTCTTAAAGGATTCCGGCTCTTAATTTTTATAGTACAACCTCTTATTTTGATCAATTTTTAGGTTGGGCCTCTTGTGCTTGAAGTGCCTGTTTCTGTCTTAGCAATTCTGTTTTTGTTAATTGAATTAAATTAAAATTTGGCGCCATTTTAAGCGTCGCATCCAAAATATCGACAGCAGCATCAATATTCGCCTTTGTATCTTTATTATAAACAGACAGTGCATTTAAATAATTAAACGCGGCTTTTAAGGAAACCTGATATGGTGTTTGCGTTTCATAAAATGCTTTTGTCATATCGTCTTTAGCATTTGCCAAACCATAGGTAATATGCTTATCGGCTTCCGCAAATTGTTGTGTCTGTAAATTCAATTCAGCCAACTCATAAGCAATTAATGCATTGGCATTTCTTTTAAACATTTCTTCAAAAAACCCTATCGCCAACTTTGGTTGTTTAACCGCTTTTAAGGAAACTGCTTTAACCTCAACAGCAATATCGGAATCTGTCGTACTTTTTTCCACTCCAATTGTATTTAAGGCCTGCATGTATTTCCCTTCGCTCATATAAATATAAGCCAATGTATCCTTTCTGGCTTGGGATGGTGACAACACATTTAAATGCGTCATTGCATTAATGATGCCCTGAACATCTCCTTGCACCTTCATTTGCTTATAATAAGCTTCATAATGCTTTACTAAATCTGAATTATTTTGCGCATTTAACTGAACAGCCCCTGCTAATAACAAAATCAATACCACTAATCGTTTCATCTTTTCTATAAATTATAATTTTGAGTTGCTAAAACTAAAAAAAATTAACATTTAAACTCTTAAAAGAATGCTAATTATTCATGTTTATTAAATAATAATGAAATTTTAAATCCACACTACTATCAAATTAGCATCGACTACTTCTAATTGTTGAGTTCCTAGAACCAATACCCTTTTCCAAATTAAAGAATTGAAAATGACATAAACTGTACTCATATATCATCTCGGGCACATTTAAAAAGCGAGACACAACAAGACTTTTACATTTCCAACAAACACCCTTATATCCATTTGACAATTAATGTTTTACCATCAACTTTCCGTCTAACTCATTTTTAAAGGATTAAAAGCATTCCTGAAAAATCTAAACTATAATTAGTATAAGTTCAAAAAAAGCCTTAAAATAGTGTATTAGAAACACCTATTTTTAGGTTAGCTTATAAAAAATAAGTACCTTTAATAGCATTAATTTATTATTGATTATGGGAATAAAAAGTTTTCAAGGCGCTAGAAGACAGCAGGCCAATACAGCAGATACTACACCTTTTAAAGTAAGCGACTATATGAGCACCGATTTGATTACCTTTTCTCCGGACCAATCAATTGAAAGCGTAATAGAGACACTTATTAAAAACAAAATATCCGGTGGCCCAGTAGTTAATGATAAAGACGAATTGGTTGGCATCATATCGGAAGGTGACTGTATAAAACAAATAAGTGAAAGTCGTTACTACAATATGCCAATGCAAGATAAGACAATAGAAAAGCACATGGCTACTAATGTAGAAACCATTGATGGCAATATGAACATTTTTGATGCAGCCAACAAATTTTTACAAGCAAAACGTCGTCGTTTCCCTATTGTAGAACATGGCAAGTTAGTAGGCTTAATAAGCCAGAAAGACATTCTTAAAGCAGCTATGGAACTCAAAGGGCAAAACTGGTGGAAATAATGATCTAGCGCTTCATTTCGTCCGAAATTATCTTTGCTTGTGGAAGATCTGTTAGTATCAACTTTTGTGAAGGACCGCTTTCTAGAGCCGCTATTTTCGAATAGCTTAAGTTCTCCATGGGCGCTTTCAAGGTTTTCCATTTAGCAATACCTCCAACCGTTATTATTTCGCCTACTTCTAAAATCCTTTCGGTATATCGCAAGGTTTTATTAAATCCAAAAAAGTTTGTACTCTCAACACCATAATACTCCAGTACTTTTTGAAACTCTGGAGTGGGATCGTTAAAGAATCCCGAAGACACCCTTTTATCTTCAACAAAATAGGCATCATAATTTTTAGGCATTTTAGTTGGCTTAACCATAACAACCTCTCCTTGCTGCTCTATAAAAAAGTCTTGTATATTTTCTTGAGAAACAATAGTCTTCCAATACGAACTTTTACCCGAGCTTTTCTTCTGAGCAATTTTTATAGTATATGCAACACACGCCCGCTTGCTTAACGGCGTAACAAAGGGTTCATGAGCATGCAAGACTTTGCCCGTTAATTTTGTTAGCTCATTGGTTCTAAATTGAAGAATCTTCTTGGGTTTAAACTTAGACAACCGCCTTAACACTCTTTGTTTTCTGTTAAAATAATAAGCACTGGCCATTAACAAAACAACTATAGCAATCATAATTGAGACAACAAGACCTTTGGATTCCAGCATTAAGATCATATAAATTGGTTTGTATATAAGTTAATTTATTTCTCTAAATGTTACATTTTACGACTCTCTTTTTACCAATGCAAAATAATCTCCCTCCAAAGGCAAATACCCTTGATCGTACACAAAATAATATACGGTACCCGCTTTTGTGGTATATATACTTGTAAAGTAATTAAAATCGAAGCCCTTTTCTATAAGTTTAGCACGCGATGTTTTTGTTTTTTGTTCGGGGTTGAGTGCCTCTAAAATCCTGTAATTTTTACGAAGTCTGTTGTTTGTATTCCGTATTAAGTTTTTACTATCCTTGTTCACCCTATTATTATAGGTATTTCTACAAGCATCATCACAAAATTTCTTATCGATTCTACCAACCAGGTTGCTTCCACATTCCAAGCATTGTTTCGTCATAATTATTGATTTTCTATTTTATACCATCGTAATTGAAGTTGTTCCTTTTCATAGAAAAAATCTTCTATATACAATAAACCTAATTTAAGAAGCACCCTATGTGATGCTTGATTTCCTTTTTCTGTAATACCATAAACGGTTTTCAAGCGCATTGTATTAAATGCATACTCCAAAGCTGCTTTACCCGACTCTGTCGCATAGCCCTTTCCCCAATATCTAGGTATTAACCGATAACCTATATCATAAAAATTAGAAACATTGTTTAAGGTTTCTTCCGTATTTAATTTTAAGCCCGACCAACCTATAAAATCGCCTGAAGATTTTTCAATTACTGACCACCTTCCAATACCCCGGACTTCATATTGTTCTAAAACTCCATCGATTATTTTCTTCGATTCCCCAATAGATTTTACAGGTTTATTCCCTAGGTATCTATGAACTATAGGATTTGAATCCAGCTCAAACATGCCTTCTAAATCTGTCGGCAGCATGCTTCTTAAAATTAACCGTTCTGTTTCTATAAAAAATTTCATATGGAAATCTTATTACTTTTACTTATTGGTTTAAAATCGAAATGTAAGCCTTCCAAGGACCTACTTCTCCTTTATACTGCTTAGCCATAGTTCTTGCAATTTGTGCTATGTGTGCCAAATCGTGGGTTACCCATGTAGCCAATAATTGTTTTAGGGTAACTTCTCCCAATTCTGGGTGCAATCCTTTTAACCCCAGTTGCTCATCAGATACATTTAAAGCCCTAAAGTACTCTAAGTTTTTAATTCGCAATTCTGTAAACATGTCCAACAATTGAATAAGTGTTTTCCCCTTTGAACTTTCAAACTGTGCAAAACGATCGAAAGGCTCAAATCTTTTGTCAATATTATCCCCTAAAATGATATTAATCCGTTCTATCCAATCTGTCTTTTCTCCATGAATAAGATGTCCTACCACATCAAATGGACTCCAAGTCTCTTCCCCTTCATTACTGTAAACCCATACATCAGACAACCCTGTAAGCAATGTCTTTAAAACATAAGGGGTTCGCTCCAAAATTTCTAACGCTTTTTCTGTTGTATATTCCATTAAAACTTTATTTACCAATTACCAGCATAATTTAGATCGTGGGCACTATTTGTATTTAAAAATTTGTATTGAAGACTCAAAATTTGTCGCATGTGCAAATAATCGTGAGCTAACCAGTTATCCAAAAACAGTTTAGCAGACATAACCCCAAGTTTTGGATGCCTTATACTTTGTTCCCAATTGGTATTAAGCTCTCCTTGTAACCAAGCAATGGATTTTTCACGCTCTTGTAAAAAAGCATCCACAACCATATTATAGTCCTTAGACATATAATCGCGATCTAAAACCCAAGCTTCCGGACTAATGGAAGGCATTTCATAATCTGGCTTTTCAAATATATACTTTATACGTGCTCTAAAATCTTCACGTTCTTCATCCAATAAATGGCATGCTATTTCCAACAAACACCATTTTTTAGTATCTGGTCGCCAGAGATAAACTTCTTTTGGCTTAGGCAACAGTAAGCCTTTAAAAATAAGCTTATTTGCCTCTAATTGATTGATTATAGCATTAATGGTCATAGCTCACAAATAACTGATTGCCAATATACAAGGCAGCTATATACAATATGGGACAAGCATCTTCTTTTTTTTAAGATTAAACATTAATTCCTCAACTTTTTAAGGAAAGACTTCGCTAAATTTATGGTAACCGCCGTAAGCACAACTCCTGAGAATATCGCAATTAAATCAGCGCTATCTTCACTTAAATATCTGTCTGCGCCAAAGTATTCTATTATCCATGTAGATATTAAAGTATAAAATGAAAACAATGCTACAAATACGAATATTTTCAGAATGATGTTAAATAAGTTTTCTACAAAGTCTTTCACAGTTCTAAAGGTAAGGAATATTATCCGTTTACAAACGTTTGCAAAACATTAAGAAAATAACAACTATAGGCAAAGGGAAAGTAGTTACCCTAAAAATGTCTTCTAGCCCATTAAGCTAGTAAACTCCTTATCGTCGCATATGATTATATGGTCTAGCAGTTCTATGTTCAGAACTTCAGCTCCTCTCTTTATCTTCTCCGTAATTTCCCTATCCGCTTCACTAGGAGCTGTATTCCCCGATGGGTGGTTGTGACAAAGTATTATCCTTTTACATTTCTTGGCTACCGCAAAGTTAAACACTTCTACAGGATCAATATTGTTTTGGTTCAATATACCTATTGTAAGCAGTTCTATATATTCAATATCGTTCTTGACGCTAAGTCCAATCGTCCAGAAGTATTCCTTTTTCCTATGCAGTTTGTTCTGTCTCAGAAGTATCTTGCGCATGATACGGGCAATGTCCCGTGAATCCTCTATTCGTGTGCTTTCGTTTTTGGGAATACGTACGTTCATTAGATTTTGGTTTTACCAAATATAAGATTATTCTGAATAAATCTAAAAAGAATCATCCAGTAATGAAAGGTTAGCCTATTAAATTATCATTGAAATTTACCACTTGCTTATATAGCTGCCTATACAGGGAACTATATACAACATTACACCGATATATAGCTTCCCTTAATTTTAAAAATTAGCAATTATATAAAATTAAGGAAATGAAAGCAATAAAAAATAAAAGAGCAAAAGCCTTTATAGAAGAAGTTATAGAAGTTTCAAAAAAACATGGTCTTAGTTTAGGGCATGAAGATATTGGAGGTGGATTTATTGTAACAAATTATAAAAACGAGAATATTGAATGGCTTAAAGATTATATTTTAAGAGTTAGTTAACCTATTTGATAAATCTTCAAGCATATCAATCATAGTTAAAAGAAATCCATAATCACATTCCATAATTTCATTGTGAATGGTTTCATGCCCATACCTCCACTTCACAAAAGTATTTGAATGAAAATCTAATTTTTCATCAAACCATGCTTTGAACTTTTCAAATGGAGTTTCACTTTGAGAAATATTCTTAAATGGAGTTTTAATAAAGTACGAAGTTAAAATCTGAAACTTTGTTTCATTTTTCAATTTGTCATATAGTATCCTTAATTCATGTTTTCTTATTGTTTTCCCTTGTTTTGAAAGCACATATTTAAAAAATAATTCTAAAGAAAAAGACAAGTTAACCACAACTGAAAACATCAACATTTCATAGTTATTTTCGTCAATATCTCTTTCTTCAAGACATCTTAACCCAGCTTTTTTAAAACTTTTAGCATTAGCCAATAATAATTTATTCATAACTATACTTTATTTACACCATATATTTGTATTTTGTATAAATAACTACTATACTTGTATATGTTTAACAAAGAAGTAAAATCAGTTTTAGACTTAATCAAGGCTTTCCCCACAGAGCAGGATTGTATTGACCATTTAGAAATACTACGTTGGAACGGTAATGTTATAAGCCCTTTTGATTCTACTTCTAAAGTTTATAAATGTAAGAATAACCGTTACAAGTGCAAAAACACAGGAAAGTATTTTAACGTTAAGACCAATACTATTTTTGATAATACTAAAATGGAGCTTCAAAAGTGGTTCTTAGCTATTTGGATTGTTACTTCTCACAAAAAAGGTATTTCTAGTCTGCAATTAAGCAGAGACTTAGGAATAACACAAAAAAGCGCATGGTTTATGCTTCAACGCATTAGAAACTGTTTTGGGTTGGACGATAACTAACAATTAGAGGGCGAAGTTGAAATGGATGAGACTTATGTAGGTGGCAAAAACGAAAACAGAAGTATCTCAATCAGACACGATAAATCAGAGGGAACATTAGAGCGATATAAAAAATCGACTGTATTCGGTATGGTCAAGAGAGAAGGTGAAGTAAGGGCTAAACACGTTCAAAACGCTTCTGAACTATCTTTAATCCCTGTTATATATGAGAATGTAAATGTGGAAACTAAAGTCTATACAGACCAACATAAAAGCTATTCTAAACTAAAAAGAGTTTATGA
Source organism: Snuella sedimenti (assembly GCF_016428595.1). Lineage (GTDB taxonomy): Bacteria > Bacteroidota > Bacteroidia > Flavobacteriales > Flavobacteriaceae > Snuella > Snuella sedimenti. The sequence continues at coordinate 373,871 of NZ_JAELVQ010000001.1, forward strand.
CCATAAAATCGTTAAACATAGCAAAGGACAATATGTAAAAGGACGAGTAAGCACAAACACTATCGAAAGTTTTTGGGCAATATTGAAGCGTGGTATTTATGGAATATGCCTTTTTACTTCCAAAAAACATTTACAGTTATATGTAGACGAATTTGTCTTTAGATATAACACTAGAAAAGGAACTGAAAACTAAAGATTTAATTTACTTTTGTGTAACATTGAGAATAGAATAACTTATAAACAGTTAATCGATGCATAGTTTAGAAAATACAAATTTCATGTTTTATACTTCGGATAATGGAACAACCAATATCCAAGTAATTTTAGATGATAAGAATGAAACAGTTTGGGTGTCTCAAAATAGCATGGCAGAAATTTTTGATACTACTAAGCAAACGATAAGCTACCATATAAATAATATTTATAAAGAAGGAGAATTAAATAAATTTTCAACTGTCAAAGAAATTTTGACAGTTCAAAAAGAGGGTAACAGAAATGTTCAGAGAAATATAGAATTTTATAACCTAGACGCAATAATTTCTGTTGGATATAGAGTTAGTTCTCAAAAAGCCACAATGTTTAGAATTTGGGCAAATAGTGTATTGAAAAACTATTTAGTTAAAGGGTTTGCTATTGATGACGATAGATTAAAACAAGGTAAAAACCTTTTTGATAAAGATTACTTCGATGAATTAATAGAGATTGTTCGTGAAATACGGGCTTCTGAAAGAAGGTTTTATCAAAAAGTTACTGACCTATACGCTACTGCTATTGATTATAATCCTAAAGCAGAAATAACTAGATTGTTTTTTGCTACTGTTCAAAATAAATTAGAATTTGCTATCACTCATCATACAGCTTCCGAAATCATAAAGTTAAGAGCAAACTCAAAAATGCCCAATATGGGGCTGACTAGTTGGAAAAATGAAAAAAAAGGCGGTAAAATTTTAAAATCAGATGTTAGTGTTGCTAAAAATTACTTAAAAAAAGAAGAGATTAGCGAATTAAATACATTAGTCAATATGTACTTAGATTTTGCCGAATTACAAGCTAAAAGAGGTGTAACAATGACCATGGAAGATTGGGCAAATAAATTAGATTCTTTTTTAAGTTTTAATGAATATGACTTACTTAAAGACGCTGGCAGAATGCGAAAGGAGGTAGCAAAGAAATTTGCTGAAAAAGAATATGAAAAGTTTAGGGTTATACAGGATAGAGAGTATAAATCTGATTTTGATAGAATGGTAGAAGGCGTTAAAAAAGGAAATATACCCAAAGAAAAAGAAATCAAAATTGAAGAACCTTTATCAGATTTCAACAAAAAACTAAAACAAGGCTTGAACTTTAACCCTAAAGAAGAAAAGCCTATATCAGCTTTGAGTTTAAAGAGTCTTAAAAAGAAAAGGGATAACAAAGACTAATTACGATCAGTTTTTGAAATCAAGGTTAGAATTATAAATATTACGGAACAACCTAAAGCTGTAAACCAGAACATCCACCCAAGAACTAAGCTTGTTAAAGCTCTTATGTAGATGTTTTTTAGGTATTCCATAAAATAAAAGTACAAACAAATATTGATGTTAGGTAAATTAATATTTGTTTAATACGCTCATTGAAAGGCAAGAATTTAATTTGACTTAGGTCGGTAAGAACTCATGTTTATGTGGTTCTGAATTAGTAGAACCCAAACATGGATTAGACAACTTGCATACTTCAAAAAAAGCACTATTTCCAAGTGCGAAAACAAACTTTGCTTACTGGTGTAAACTGATATATAATTCCCAATATACAACATTATTTATTCGTTTACAAACGACTACAAACATTTACAAACGATATTAAATGAGTAGCACCCGATTAAGAACAAAAAGCCTTTTCATATTTGCCATGTCGAAACATAAGAACTCGATAGTATTAACTGTTTAACATTAAAATAAAACATTATGAACACGCTTAGAAACAAAGTACAGTTGATTGGTAACTTAGGAAATGATCCAGAAATCATCAATCTTGAATCGGGAAAAATGCTGGCTAAATTTACAATTGCCACAAACGAGCATTACAAAAATGCGAAAGGTGAAAAAATCACCGAAACGCAATGGCATAACATTATAGCTTGGGGAAAAACAGCTGAAATCATTGAAAAATATGTTTCTAAAGGTAAAGAAGTAGCCATTGAAGGGAAATTAACATCGCGAAGTTATGACGACCAAAACGGTAACAAACGCTATATTACAGAAGTTGTCTGCAATGAACTTTTGATGCTAGGGAAATAATCCTATATAAAAGCAGGCTCCTTTTAAAGTGAGCCTGCTTTTTTATGTATTATCAATATTATAATACCCTCCGCTATTTTCCTTTCGCAGTAAAGACTGGTTAATAATAAGGTGCGCTACATTAACCATGTTCCGTAATTCACATAATGACGTTGTTATTTTAGACTCCCTATATAAATCCTCAACTTCGTTATAAATTAAATCCAACCGCTTTCTAGCTTTTTTTAAACGGCTATTACTCCTAACAATTCCGACATAATTACGCATTAAAGCTTGCAGTTCTTTAAGATTGTGCTGAATTAAGATATGTTCTTTGGGGATAACGGTTCCTTCGTCGTTCCAATCTGGAATAGCTACCTGTTTAAACTCAGGCTCTTGTTTACAATGGTACTCAAAAATACTATGTGCATACACTAAAGCTTCTAACAGCGAATTTGAAGCCAATCGGTTTGCACCATGCAAGCCCGTTCTAGAACACTCCCCACAAGCAAACAAATTGTTAATGGAGGTTTTTCCTTCTTTATTTACTTCTACACCGCCACACAGATAATGGGATGCAGGAACAACTGGAATCCATTGGGTCGCTATATCGATATGTTTTTCTTTACATTTATTGTAAATATTTGGAAAATGCGCTTTAAATGCGTCTACATCTAAATGGGTGCAGTCTAAAAAAACATGCGTATCACCTGTTTTCTTAAATTCGTTGTCTATACATTGCGACACGATATCTCTGGAAGCAAGCTCAGCTCGTTCGTCATAATCCAACATAAAGCGATGTCCTTCCTTATTTCTGAGATAGGCTCCAAACCCCCTAACAGCTTCTGAAATTAAAAAAGAGGATTCGCCTTCGGGCTCATACAAAGCTGTGGGGTGAAACTGCACAAATTCCATATCTTTTACAAGAGCCTTGGCTCTGTATGCCATTGCCACACCATCTCCTGTAGCAATAACCGGATTTGTTGTATGCCCATAAACACGTCCTATCCCTCCAGACGCCAATAATGTTTCGTCTGCTTTAACTGTAAAAATACGTCCTTGCTTTTGATCTAGCACGTATGCACCATAACAAGCATCGTTATCTCCATTAACACCAACTAAATGGTGATTGGTTATTAAATCAATGGCAAAGTGGTGCGGTAAAATTTGAATATTTTCTAACTGGTGGGCTCTTTGCAGTAACGCCCTTTCAATTTCACGCCCTGTAATATCTTTGTAATGAACTACGCGATGTTCTGAATGCCCCCCTTCTTTACCAAGATCGAGTTGACCTGTTTTGGCTATATCAAAATTAGCCCCCCAATACATCAATTCCTTTAGTCGTTGTGGCCCTTCTTTCACTACCATTTCAACAACCTCCTTGTTACAAAGCCCATCACCTGCAACTAAGGTATCGTGAATATGCTTTTCAAACGAATCCTTTTCAGCATCCAAAACAACAGCTACACCCCCTTGAGCATATTTAGTATTCGATTCGTCCTCGTTCGCCTTGGTAACAATAACAACCTTTCTTTCTGGAAATCTTTCCGCTATTTTTACCGAAAAGGTTAAGCCTGCGATCCCCGAACCAATAACTAAATAATTTGTTGAAACCATATTATTTAGACAACTCTAACATACGTTCAATAGGCAATAAAGCACGTTTTCTAACAGCTTCGGGCACTTCAATTTGAGGGGATTCGTTAAGCAAACAATCGTACAATTTTTGTAGCGTGTTCATTTTCATAAAATGACACTCGCTACAAGCACAGGTGTTATCTTCGACCGCTGGTGCTGGCACCAACTCTGTATACGGCATCTCTTGTTGCATCTTATGCAAGATCCCTGCTTCTGTAGCAACAATAAACTTTTCTTCTTGATGTTCCTTTACATAATTTATCATTCCAGAAGTAGACCCTATATAAGTCGCTGTGTTTAAAATATGTTCTTCCGATTCTGGGTGTGCAATAATTTTATAATCTGGATACTTTTTATGTAATTCAATCAATTTATCCATAGAGAAGGCCTCATGCACAATACAGCTACCATCCCATAACAATAAATCTCTTCCAGTTTGCTTACTCACATACTTCCCAAGGTTTTTGTCTGGCGCAAAAATAATAGGAACGTCTTTTGGAACTGATTCCACTATTTTTAGTGCATTAGACGATGTACACACAATATCGCTTAAGGCTTTTATTTCAGCCGAGCAGTTTACATAAGTAATCACGACGTGATCTGGATGCTCTTTTGTAAACTTTTCAAAGGCTTCCGGCGGACATGAATCGGCCAAAGAGCAACCTGCATTTAAATCAGGCAATACAACGGTCTTTGTAGGGTTTAATATTTTTGCGGTTTCTGCCATAAAATGCACACCTGCAAAAACAATAATATCGGCGTCTGTTTCTGCTGCCTTTTGCGACAAACCCAAACTATCTCCAACATAATCTGCAATATCCTGTATTTCCGGAACTTGATAATAATGAGCCAAAATTACAGCATTCTTTTCCTCTTTAAGCCGTTTTATTTCTTTTACTAAATCCATGTTTATATACTTAACTCCTTATTACACAAATAAATTACACCTGTGTAAATGCATTAATTATGCAAATATCTTAATTAAAAATTTATTGAAATCACATTGGGTACAAAAATAGCATCAAATTAGGAACCATTGGCATTTTTTTATTGATTCTTGCACACTTATAAAAAAAAAGACACAATGTTTAACAAAACAAAAATGCCTTTATTACACTAATATTACAAAAATAGTTCTCTATTAACCTGCAACAACCCGGTCGTGGATTTCTGCATTTAAACCGTCCAAAACTTTTTCACTCGCTTCCAACTCTTTTAAAACAGTCACCTTTATATCTTCAAAACATGTTTTAATCCCTTCAAACAAATTTTGATAATAGCTTATTCCGCTCTTTAAATTATTGGTAAAAGTCAATAAATACTTTTCTTCCTTCTTACTCATATCTGTTTTTAACGCTTCGAATTTGTTTTTCAAAAAGTCAATGTATATATGCAATTCCTTTACAAATAGATTAGGACGATCTACTCGCGATAACATATTAGCCCGACCATAAATATGATCTGTAATGTCTTTTAAGGTCATGATTTTAGAATAATATGCCATATTAGGACCCGGACAAATAGACACGCCTTCTCCTTCTATTTTTGTATCCATATTGTACTTCAATAATGCAGAAGTTCCCAAACCAACACAGGTACAGGATTTTTCGGTTATTTTATTAAATGCCTTTTTATATTCACTAACAGGCAATGCTTTTTCTTCTAATGCCTTTATCTTTAAGTACTGGTATTCCCTGGAAGCCGTACACATCCCCTTCTCCTTAAAATCCTTATTGAGTGCTACAAACTTTTTGGGACAAGAACTCCCTGGCCTACCCTTTTTAATTAAAACTTCTTTTTCAATATCCTTAGTATTATCCCTAAGGTTATTAAAAGGCACTCCTAAAGGAGAAATATTACTTAAATACAAATCGTCCTCTTTGGCTTTTACCAACTTTTGCAATGTAGCTTCGTCTACAGTAGTTGCTTCTGGCACCAACAAAAAAGGCGTACCCCAACCAACAGAATCCAAGTCGTATTCATCAATTAAAAATTCATGTTCTTCCTGGGTTCCAACACCACCCTGTGCGGATACCTTAATTTTTAGTGGGTCTTGCGGAACGACACGGCCTTGATTTTTTAATTCTTCATTTAACACACTTTCAATGGACATTCTCAATGCCTCTCGTTTTTCTTTAAACTCAGCTAAAACTGGCCCCAAAAGATAGCCATCGGTAGCAAAGGCATGCCCTCCACAATTAAGACCAGACTCAATTCTATATTCTGAAACCCACAAACCCTTTTTTGCCAAAAACTTCCCTTGTATCAACGCCGATCTGTAATCGCTAACTTTTAAAATAATCCGTTTTTCAAATCCCCCCTTCTCATCTGGGAAAAAACTGTCAAACTTTGCCATATAAGCATATAACCTTGGGTTCATCCCTGCCGAAAGCACAACAGAAGAATTTAGTTTACTATTCGCAAACCCTCTTAAAGCTGCATGAGCATCATTATATTCAACTGGCAACTTTTCATCTTTACGATAATTGTCTTTATCTACCTTAGTCATAATATTAACATCAATGCGACCTTTAGTTAAGTACCTTGATACCCAGTGTTTGATTTCAGAAATACTACCACCGTTTTCAACAAGTTTTAAGAACTCTTCTTTTATTGTAGCTCCGTCAGGCAGCATGCCTATATAAGCTTTTACCTCGTCACTCTTCTCCAGAGCCACATTCTTTAATGCTTCAAACTTCTTATCCACCAAATCATTAATAAGGTTTAAGTAAGCCGTTATGCGCTGGGCTCTAAAATCATCCATCTTTTCCGTGATTTCATGATACGGAATCTCAAACTTTTTACTATACATTTTCCTTAATTTCTCCAATAAAATATCATCAACCAATGAGATTACCGAATCCATACCATATTGGGCCACCTTTAAAGGTGTATCTATTGTGAATCCTATCCCCATAACAGGAATGTGAAATGAATGTGCATGTTTCATATACTATAAGTAACTTTTTATGCCAACCAACTTAATAATCAGGCATTATTAAAACAGGCAAAATTATTGATCAAGCACAAGACCAACTATGACAAATGTCATACTTTAAAAATTACTCCTTCTAATTTATGCAAATGAACAAAAAGCAACCTACCTCACAACGCGCTTATGAAGCATTTAAATCTCGATAATTGAGAAAAAGAAAGATTAATTCTTAACATCAAAAAAACCGATTAAAAAGAGACAACGATAATGGCTATTTTTTTAATTATTCTTAATTAGAGTTCAATAAACTACAAAAATCGATAAAACTTAATGCATTCTGCAGTCCTTAATTTAAGCTTTATTACTTTTATGGCTAATTTGATCAAATTGATGTTATGTCTATAGAGCCAAAATTAAAACGTTTTAAACAAAGTGTATTGTCTAAATACCAAATATACAATAGTATATTTATGACCTTACCCTTTGATACAATTACAAAAACAGGTGTTTTGCTGCCTTTATTTCATGAAACTTGCAAAAAAGGGTTTGCTAAAGGTGACGACCCAACAACAATAGTTGACACCTTTTTTAAAAAATACCAAGCTCGACGCACCAAAGAAAGCCAAATAAATTTATTATTTAGGTTCATTCAATACATTGAAAGACAAGTTGTGTTGTTCGATGCTATTGAAGACGCTGCATTTCCTGTTGTGAATAACATGGAAGGCATCGGTACTTTAAGAAACCTTAAAGGATCTGCAATTTCTGAAGGCAAACTGGAAGAACTTCGAAAATACCTTGAAGAATTTAAAGTTCGAATTGTGCTTACTGCACACCCAACTCAATTTTACCCTGGATCTGTTTTAGGGATTATAACAGACTTGACCGAAGCTATTAAAGCAAACGATTTAATTAAGATCAACAATTTGTTTGCACAACTAGGAAAAACACCTTTCTTTAAAAGAGAAAAACCGACTCCATATGATGAAGCAGTTAGCCTTATATGGTACTTAGAGAATGTATTTTACCAGTCCTTTGGAAATATTTACAACTACATACAACAAAATGTATACGACGATGGCAAAAAACACAATGAAATTATCAACATTGGATTTTGGCCGGGAGGTGATCGCGACGGCAACCCATTTGTAAAACCTGACACAACTTTAAAAGTTGCCGAAAAACTCAAACAAGCAGCCCTAAAAAAATACTATGCAGACCTTAAGGATTTAAGACGCAAGCTTACTTTTAGAGGTGTTGAAGAACGCATTGTACGCTTAGAAACCATACTTTACAATTACAGTATCAATTTAAATACTGAAGAAACAATTGAATGCCAGGAGCTACTTGTCGAACTACTTAGCATTAGAAAGGTTCTAATAAAAGAACACCAATCGCTATATGTTAACGACATTAATAGCCTTATAAACAGAATCCATTTATTTGGCTTCCACTTTGCCACTTTAGATATACGCCAGGACAGCAGAATCCATCATAAAGTCTTCTCCACCGTAATAGATCATTTAATTGAAACTGGCCATCCTTTAATCCCGGAAAATTATCATGAACTATCAGAAGAAGATCAAATAAAAGTACTTTCTGAAGTTAAAGATGCCAACATCGACATTAATGCATTTGAAGACGAAATGGTGTTTAACACTTTAAAGACTATCGAGGTTATAAAACAAATTCAAAGCTCTAATGGGGAAAAGGGCGCAAATAGATACATTATAAGCAACAACCAAACGGCTTTAAATGTAATGCAACTCTTTTCAATGCTAAAATTAACGGCATTTAAAGAGGATTTGACAGTAGACATTGTACCGCTTTTTGAAACCATACCCGATTTAGAAAATGCTCCTAGCGTTATGGAACAACTCTACACAAATCCGGTCTATATGGAACATTTAAAAAGCAGGGGCATGAAGCAAACCATAATGCTCGGTTTTTCCGACGGTACCAAAGACGGTGGTTATTTAATGGCCAACTGGGGAATTTTTAAAGCTAAAGAACTACTTACCGAAATGTCCAGAAAATATGATATTACAGCTATATTCTTTGATGGTCGTGGTGGCCCACCAGCTCGTGGAGGCGGGAAGACACACCAGTTCTACGCTTCATTAGGCCCTACAATTGAAGACAAAGAGGTACAACTTACCATACAAGGACAAACTATTAGTTCTAATTTCGGAACTTTAGATTCGTCTCAGTACAACCTAGAACAACTTATAAGCTCGGGGATATTAAACCGCTTAGGGAAAGATGAGCATGCTATGTCTGAAGAAGACAAGGCTGTTATGAGCGATCTTGCCGAAACGAGTTACCAAACCTACAAAGATTTTAAAGGCCACCCTATGTTCATTCCTTATCTGGAACGCATGAGCACTTTAAAATATTACGCTAAAACCAATATTGGCAGTAGACCTTCTAAACGTTCTAAATCTGACAAATTGATCTTCTCAGATTTACGGGCAATCCCATTTGTTGGTTCCTGGAGTCAATTAAAACAAAATGTTCCCGGATTTTATGGCGTAGGTACTGCTTTAAAGGCTTATGAAGACAGAGGTGAATTCCATAAAGTAGAGCAGTTATACAAAAACTCTAAGTTCTTCAAAACCTTGTTAGAAAACAGTATGATGTCCCTAACAAAATCGTTTTTCGACTTAACCAAATACATGTCTAAAGACGAAGAGTTTGGAGCGTTCTGGAATATTATTTACAACGAGTACACTACCACTAAGAAGCTACTCTTAAAATTAACAGGATACAAAGAGTTAATGGAAAACGAACCTTCAGGTAAAGCCTCTATCGAGGTCAGGGAATCCATTGTACTGCCTTTGCTTACCATACAGCAATATGCACTCAAAAAGATTCAAGAACTAGAAAAAGAAGGTGTTAAAGATACCGAACAATTAAAGATCTTTGAAAAGATCGTAACACGTTCGCTATTTGGCAATATTAATGCCAGTAGAAACTCTGCTTAATTTGGGTTCTACACATTTTTGTTAAATTCTATAAAAAAACAATGCCTTCACATGTGAAGGCATTGTTTTTTTATAATGAGGCCTTTCTTTATTTTAAAAATGCTTCCTCTAATAATCCAAAAAAATATTTAAGGCCCAGATTGTCGCTTCTATAAAACCTAAAACCCAGTACGCAAAAACCATTTCATTTTGTTTAGTATTGTAGCATTATTCAGCACCAGACACATCCAAACAAAAAAAGGAGCTACCTATTTAGACAGCTCCTTTTAATTTCCACTTAACTAAAAACTTATAAACTTAGTGCTCATTTAACCTGAAATCAGGATAAGCATCCATACCATGCTCATGCGCATCTAAACCTTCTAACTCTTCTTTCTCTGAAACTCTAATTCCTATTGTTTTCTTAAGAACAAATATGATTATAAACGACGACACTATACAAATAGCCGCATACGATACAACTCCTATTAATTGCGTTAAAAAGCTATGATCTGGGTTGGCAGAAAATATTCCAACGGCCAATGTTCCCCATACACCACAAATTAAATGAACCGCTATGGCTCCAACAGGATCATCCAATCTTAATTTATCTACACAGGTTACAGCAAATACAATAAGCGCTCCTGCTATGGCCCCTACAATTACTGCACTTGTTGGTGTCATAACATCAGCCCCTGCAGTAATACCCACAAGACCACCTAGTATTCCATTTAAAAACATTGTTAAATCCAAGTTTTTATAAATAGCCGTAGAAACCAACATGGAAACAACACCTCCTGCTGCTGCAGCCAAACAGGTTGTTACCAAAGTGATTGATGTTAATTCTGGATCGGCAGAAAGCACAGAACCCCCATTAAAACCAAACCATCCTAACCAAAGTATTAGCACACCTGCCGTAGCCAATGGGATATTATGCCCTGGAATCGCCTGAGGCTTTCCATCCTTAAACTTACCAATACGAGATCCTAACAAATATACCGCTATTAAAGCAGCCCATCCCCCAACAGAGTGCACTAAGGTTGAACCTGCAAAATCATAAAATCCCATTTCATCTAAGAATCCACCACCCCATTTCCATGAACCAGCAATAGGATAAACAACTCCAACATAAATAATAGCGAAGATCATAAAAGGGACTATTTTCATTCGTTCTGCAACTGCTCCAGAAACAATAGTAGCTGCTGTCGCTGCAAACATTCCTTGGAACAAGAAATCTGTCCAGTAAGTATAGCCTTCATTATAAGCCAAATCTAAAGCACCTTCAGCTGTTAACGGAGAATCCAGTCCAAATCCTGCAAAGCCAAAGACCCCATTAAACTCTCCAGGGTACATTAAGTTAAACCCAACCAAACAATAAAGCAGCAACCCTACTGTTATAATAAAAATATTCTTAAAAAGTATGTTTATAGTATTCTTTTGTCTTGTTAATCCAATTTCTAAAAATGCAAAACCTAAATGCATAAAGAAAACGAGTGCTGTACAGATCATCATCCATACATTATTTGTTGTAAGTAATTCCATAATTAATAGTGTTTGATGATTATTATTTTAAGGTATCTCCTCCTTTTTCTCCTGTTCTTATTCTATAACATTCAGTGATATCGGAAACGAATATTTTACCATCCCCTACTTCACCCGTTCCAGCTGAACCTAGAATAGCCTTGATTGTTACTTCTTCAAAATCATCATTAACTACAATAGATAAATAGCGGCGCTGAATATCACTAGTGCTATAAGAAACACCCCTATACACATGACCCTCTTTTTCATTACCCAAACCGGTAACATCCCAGTAAGAGAAGAAGTTTACCCCCACTTCATGCAGTGCATTTTTCACTACACTGTATTTAGATTTTCTAATAATTGCTTCAATTTTTTTCATGACTCATTTATTTTATTTAGTTAATTAGATTAAAATGAATAAATAGCTGCCAAAGTAAAAGCTGCTAAGCTTTTTGTAGGCGCCATATCATTATCAAAGTATACTTCGTCAGAGTTACTATCTAAACGTAATTCAGGTTTGATAATTAAATTCTCAAGCGTGTAACTTCCTGTTAGTGTTAATGCAAATACACTTGGCTCTTCTGAAGCACCATCCATCATCCAATTAAAGTACTCGCCTCTTAGCCCTATTGAAAAATCTTCAGAAGTTGCCAATTGCGGATACAAAGCTGCTCCGTAAAAACCATTACCATCATTATCGGCATAAGCACCATTAATACCCAAGAAGAAATCTTCAGACAGATCGAAACCGCCAGTATAATCAATTTCGAAACCAAGTACCACTCCAGAATCATAATAGAAATTCAGATATTGACCTGCAAAACCTAATTGAGCTCCTAAACCGTAATCTCCAGTAAAATTATTGTTAACATCCGTTGGATTCATAAAAGCCAACATTAAGCTAACATCATCAGACAATGCAAAATCAGCCTTTAACCCAACATGCGAAAACGGCCCGCTAGAAAACAAGTAAGATGTACTATAGTTAAAGTTACCTACTGGCGAAATAACTTCATAACCCAAATAGGTGTTAAAACGCCCTATAGTTAAAGTAGTGCTTTCAGATACATTCCAGTAAGCATATAACTGATTAATAAAAATCCCATCATCGCCTCCAACAGCCCCAAGACCACGAGGCCCAAATACTACGTCGGCAACAGCACCTGTTTTACCACCTTCATAGGAAGCTATCAAGTTTGCCATACCCAATGCAAATCCAGTTTTGTTAGCAAATGACGTTCCAAAAGACTGAAACTCGTCGCCACCATCACCAAAAATAGCTCTATCGGAAGATGTTAAATTTGTTTTATAATACGCATCTATACTTCCTCCAATATTAAATGATTTTTTAGATTCATCTTCTTGGGCAAATAACACAGTTGCTACAAAAAGCATTGAAAGTGTGATAATTCTTTTCATAATGTTTTAATTTTATAGTTATTGGTTAATTCTCATTGAATTCGAGGTAAAACTATATAAAAAACATTTACACCCCTTAAAAAACAGGGGTGTGTGATTCATTTTTATATAAAATTCATTTATACCCCTAATTTTTTAAGGGTATTTAGATAATTTTATATTTTTTTGCTTTTTCAACAATACGGCTATTTGAATTATTATTAGTTTTTTCAGTTTTTTGATGACATTATTTTTACAAAAGCAACTTTTTGTTAATTTTAATTCACAAATTCACATTTATAACTAAATATTATCGATTGAATATTTACTAAAAAACCGCTTTATTATTGATATATAATTATTTTTATATTCACTTAACTCCTAAAATCGAAATAATAGATTACCCCTTATGGTTATTTAAATTCTACTGCATATCTTCGCTGTTAAAGGCTAATTTTTAAACTTATAATTTGTTGATTATGTTGCAGAAACAAGGAATGTATTTACCTGAATTTGAACACGAAAATTGTGGTGCAGGTTTTATTTGTAACCTTAAAGGGGAGAAAACAAATCAAATCATACACGATGCTTTAGAAATTTTGGTAAAACTAGAACACCGAGGAGGTGTAAGTGCAGATGGAAAGACCGGTGATGGCGCAGGATTATTAATCGATATCCCTCACGAATATTTCAACAGAGTATGTGATTTTAAAATTCCAGCACCTAGAGAGTATGCTGTTGGAATGATTTTTCTACCTCAAAATAAAAATCAGTACAAAACCTGTAAAGAAATTTTTGAAAAAGAAATACAAACGCAAGGACTAACCGTTTTGGGTTGGCGCGAAGTTCCTGTAGACTCCTCTCAGCTTGGAGAAATTGCATTAGCCTCAGAACCTAAGATAGAACAAATATTCGTAGGAAAATCAGAAGATATTGATGAAGCTACATTTAAAGCAAAATTGTATGCGGCTCGTAAAATTGCAGAGCACGCCATATACGCTTCTAAAATGTCCCAAAACAACTATTTCTATGTTCCTAGTTTATCAACCACAACATTAATATACAAAGGCATTATCATGCCCGAAGATATTGGGCCATACTACAAAGACCTTTTAGAACCAGATTTAGTAACACGCTTAGCCTTAGTACACCAAAGGTTTTCTACCAATACCATGCCTACATGGGAATTAGCCCAACCATTTAGACACATTTGTCAAAATGGAGAGATAAACACCTTACGAGGCAACGTTAGTAGAATGCGTGTTCGCGAAGAAATCATGAAAAGTGATGTTTTCGGTCCACAAATAGACAAGTTATTCCCTATTATACTTCCAGGGAAATCAGATTCTGCATCTATGGATATGGTTGTGGAATTATTAACACATACCGGAAGATCCTTACCAGAAGTTATGATGATGATGATTCCTGAAGCATGGGAAAAACACAAAACCATGTCGGAAGAAAGAAAAGCATTTTATGAATACAATGCCTGTATCATGGAACCTTGGGACGGCCCTGCATCGGTACCTTTTACAGATGGGGATTACATTGGAGCACTACTAGATCGTAACGGCTTAAGGCCTTCTAGATATTCCGTTACCAAAAGCGGAAAATTAATTATGGCGTCAGAAATTGGCGTTGTTGATATTGCCCCAGAAGACGTTGAAAGCCACGGTAGACTAGAACCAGGAAAAATGTTCTTGGTAGACATGAACAAAGGTCGCATCATTAACGATGAAGAAATCAAGAGTAAAATTGTTTCCGAAAGACCCTATAAAGAATGGTTAGACAAAACAAGATTACATTTAAAAAATGTACCTTATACAAACGAAACCTGTCCTATTGAAACCATCGACATTAAAACAAGACAGCGTTTGTTCAACTATACCTTCGAAGATATTCAAGAGGTTATTTCTCCAATGGCCCAGAATGGAAAAGAAGCTTTAGGATCTATGGGTACCGATACACCTTTAGCAGTACTATCCGACAGGCCTCAGCTCATTTCCAACTATTTTAAACAATTATTTGCACAGGTTACCAATCCGCCTTTAGATGGTATTCGCGAAGAAATAGTTACCGATATCAGTTTAGCACTAGGTAAAGACCGAAATATTTTTAGCATTACCGAAAGACAATGTAGAAAATTACGCATTCAAAATCCAGTAATTTCCAATGCCGATTTAGAAAAAATAAGAAGCATTTCTGTCGAAGGTTTTAAAGCCGAAACCATAGAGATCCTATACGAAAAATCAAAAGGGCTAAACGGTCTTGAAGATGCCTTAGAAGATATTATTGTTCAAATAACCAAAGCCCTTGAAAGAGGAACGAACATTATTATCTTATCCGATAGAGGAGTAAACAAACAATTCGCTCCAATTCCTTCATTGTTAGCTTGTTCGTATGTTCATCATCAAATGAACCGTTTACGCAAGCGCTCGTATTTTGACATTATTGTTGAATCGGCAGAGCCACGTGAACCACACCATTTTGCTACCCTATTTGGCTATGGCGCTAGTGCCATTAACCCTTATATGGTAAATGAAATTATTAGAATGCAAGTAAAAGAAGGATTCATCAAGGGTCTTGACGAACAAAAGGCTGTCGATAATTTCAATAAAGCTATTGGAAAAGGATTACTGAAAATCATGAACAAAATTGGAATCTCCACCCTACATTCTTATAGGGGATCTCAAATTTTTGAAATCGTTGGCTTTAACTCTCAATTTGTTGAAAAATACTTCCCTTATACCGCATCCAGAATTGAGGGTATCGGTTTATACGAAATTGAAAAAGAAATTAATGAACGCTACAAATATGCGTATCCCGACAAATACATAGACAAACGTTTAGGCTTAAATATAGGCGGCGATTACAGATGGCGACGAAATGGCGAGCGCCACATGTTTAACCCTACTACCATTGCCAAACTACAACAAGCTGTAAGGCTTAGTGACCAGGATAGCTACGACGTATATTCTAAAGCTGTAAACGAACAATCGGAAAATCTGATGACCATTCGAGGTTTATTCGAATTCGACAACTTAGATCCCATTCCGTTAGAAGAAGTAGAGCCTTGGACAGCCATTGTAAAACGCTTCAAGACGGGGGCTATGTCTTATGGATCCATTTCCAGAGAAGCACACGAAAACTTAGCCATCGCCATGAACCGTATTGGTGGTAAGTCGAATTCTGGAGAAGGAGGTGAAGACAGAAAACGTTTTCAGCCAGACGTTAACGGCGATAACCGCAACTCGGCAATCAAACAAGTTGCGTCCGGACGCTTTGGGGTAACATCACATTACCTTACCAATGCTAAAGAAATTCAAATAAAGATGGCTCAGGGCGCCAAGCCCGGAGAAGGCGGACAATTACCAGGCGAAAAAGTATTACCTTGGATTGCGGCGGCACGAAACTCTACACCTTTTGTAGGATTAATTTCGCCACCACCACATCATGACATATACTCTATTGAGGATTTAGCACAATTAATATACGACTTAAAAAATGCTAACCGTGAAGCAAGAATAAATGTTAAACTGGTTTCCGAAGTCGGCGTTGGCACCATTGCTGCTGGAGTTTCTAAAGCAAAAGCAGACGTTGTACTTATATCTGGCTACGATGGTGGTACAGGAGCCTCTCCGCTTACCTCATTAAAACATGCCGGATTACCTTGGGAGCTTGGTTTAGCAGAAGCACAACAAGCTTTGGTTTTAAACAAATTAAGAAGCCGAATTGTGGTAGAATGTGACGGTCAGCTAAAAACAGGCCGCGATGTAGCCATTGCTGCTTTATTAGGTGCTGAAGAATTTGGTTTTGCAACCGCCCCATTGGTAGCTTCAGGATGTATTATGATGCGTAAATGTCATTTAAATACATGCCCTGTAGGTATTGCGACTCAAGATAAAGCATTACGTAAAAACTTTAAAGGCACACCAGAGCACGTTATAAATTTCTTCTACTATATAGCAGAAGAATTAAGAGGCATCATGGCGCAGCTAGGGTTTAGAACCCTAGACGAAATGATAGGACAAACCCATAAAATCAATGCCAATAAAGCGATTAAACACTACAAAGCTAAAGGCTTGGATTTATCTTCCATCTTACACAGACCTGCCGAGTACAGTAATATGGTTTTAAAGAATACAGAAGAACAAGATCATGATTTACAAGATGTTCTAGATTTTAGAATACTTAAGGACTCCCACAGGGCTTTATATAGAAAAGAACAAATGACTTTAGAGTATCCTATAAACAATACAAACCGCTCTGTTGGTGCTATTGTAAGTAATGAGATCTCTAAAGTATACGGACACCTTGGCTTACCCGACAACACCTTAAACATTAATTTTACAGGTTCGGCTGGGCAAAGTTTTGGAGCTTTTGGTGCTCACGGATTAACATTTACAGTAGAAGGCAATACTAACGATTACCTTGGTAAAGGTTTATCGGGAGCTAAATTAATTGTTAAGAAACCAGCCAAAGCCGACTTTATAGCAGAAAACAACATTATAGTTGGTAATGTTTGTCTATTTGGAGCCGTTGAAGGAGAAGCTTACATTAACGGTATTGCCGGCGAACGTTTTGCCGTAAGAAACTCTGGAGCTACTGCCGTTGTTGAAGGTGTAGGCGATCATTGTTGTGAGTATATGACCGGTGGTAAAGTAATTGTACTTGGTAGCACTGGGAGAAACTTTGCTGCAGGTATGAGTGGCGGTATCGCTTATGTTTACGACCCGGAAAAGAAACTTGAAAACGGATTATGCAATACAGAGACTATTGAGTTTGAAGATATCTTATCTGAAGACGCTAAAGAATTAAAAGCATTAATCGAAAAACATGTCCTTTACACAAACAGTAACCGTGGAAAAGAACTATTAGCCGATTGGGAAACTAGCTTAAATAATTTTGTTAGAATCATGCCAATCGAATACAAACGTGCATTGAAACGTTTAGAAACTGAGGAACAAATGGTAGAAGAATTAACAACAGCATAATACAATGGGAAAAGTAACAGGTTTTAAAGAATTCGAAAGACAAGATGAAGCGTACACGCCTGTAAAAGACCGTGTAAAACATTATAAAGAATTTACAGTACCTTTAAGTGATTCCGAAATCACAAAGCAAGGATCACGCTGTATGGACTGTGGCATCCCATTTTGTCATAGCGGTTGTCCTCTAGGGAATTTAATCCCAGATTTTAACCATATGGTACACCAAGGCGAATGGCAAAAAGCCTCTTGGATACTGCACTCAACAAACAATTTCCCGGAGTTTACAGGTCGTTTATGCCCAGCACCTTGTGAACAATCGTGTGTATTAGGAATTATAGAAGATCCGGTTTCTATTGAAAACATAGAAAAAAATATTGTTGAGCGCGCTTTTAAAGAGGGATGGATTAAACCACAACCTCCAAAAACAAGAACAGGGAAAACAATTGCCATTGTAGGCTCTGGACCAGCAGGCTTGGCAGCTGCACAACAACTAAATCGCGCAGGCCATACCGTTACTGTTTTTGAAAGAGATGATGAAATTGGCGGTTTGTTACGTTACGGAATCCCTAATTTTAAATTAGAAAAGGAAATCATAGACCGTCGTATTGCTATTTTAGAAGCTGAAGGCATTACTTTTAAAGTCAATGTGAACGTTGGTGTTAATTACGATGTAAAAGCATTAAAAGATTTTGATGCCGTTGTATTATGTGGTGGCGCTACCGAAAGAAGAAGCTTACCTACACCGGGAATTGATGCCGATGGCGTAGTACAGGCCATGGATTTCTTAACACAACAAACAAAAGTAGTATTCGGCAAGGAAGTTAAAGACCAAGTATTGGCAACCGACAAGGACGTTATTGTAATTGGTGGTGGTGACACTGGGTCTGACTGTATAGGTACTTCGAATCGCCAAGGCGCTAAATCGGTAACAAATTTTGAAATTATGCCAAAGCCTCCGGGACATCGGTCGCCAACAACGCCATGGCCTTTCTGGCCGCTACAACTTAAAACATCTTCTTCTCATCAAGAAGGTGTTGAAAGAAACTGGCTTATCAACACAAAAGAGTTTATAACAGATGCCAATGGAAAATTAACAGCCCTAAAAACTGTTAATGTGGAATGGAAAATGGTGCCAGGAGAGCGTCCACAACTAATTGAAATTGAAGGAACAGAAAAAACATGGCCATGCGACTTAGCGCTTCTTGCCTTAGGTTTTACAGGCCCTGAAAGCACTTTAGCCGATCAATTAGGCATAGAAAAAGATGCACGTTCTAACTACAAAGCTGAATATGGAAAATACCAAACGAATATCCCTAACATTTTTACCGCTGGTGATATGCGCAGAGGACAATCATTAATTGTTTGGGCTATTTCCGAAGGTCGCGAAGCTGCCAGGCAAGTTGACATTTATTTGATGGGTAAATCCGATTTACCTTCCAAAAACATGTCAGGAGATTTAGTTCCTTTATAATAATAGTTTTACCTCACCCCTTTTACATTGTAATGTTTAAGGGGTAAGGTTTAAAGGCTTTATAACTTCGTTCTCAAAAGTTAAATACATTTGAGCAAAACTTGCAAACAAAACAACCTCTAAAGTCATTACGTTTTATTTTTTTACATTTTTTAGAAATTATTTAACAGTTTCAAAAATCTTATATATTATATTTGCCTTTTTAAAAAATCTATGTATAAAAAATCAGTAGCAATATTTTTCACAGTAGTATTTATGGGGTTCATTGTAGCGCCGTCTATTATTATTGCTCTTGACGACTCTATCGATACATCTATTTTTTATTCGATGGCTGAAGAAGAAGAAAACGGCAAATCAAAAAAAGGAGAGTTAACGTTTTCTCTCGAAGCTAACGACTATAATACTTTTGACGATTCAAAAGACCAGCTTCATTTAGGGTATCGCTTTAAAAACTACCCTAAGCCACACCTCAATTTAATTTCTCCGCCTCCAGAACGCATCTAATTATTATTAATGTGAATCTTGTTTAAAAGCACATCATTTCGAGTGGAATTCCTCAAGGATTTTGCCCCGGGAAGTACTTTAACATAGTAAATTTTCATACCTACTATTTGTAGGTAGGTTTTTGATACATCAAATCATCAATTTGAACCTTTACTAACTAAATTTATTATACAAGATTTCCATTAATAGCACTTTTCAAGGCTTACATAAATTAGAATAGCCTAAGTAAATTATCAACTCATTTTAATTTAAAAAATTCAATACCAGCTATTGTATTAAATTACTGTGAATAGGAAATGTTATTTTTCTAAATTCTAGTCAAAAAACAACAAATATGTACGCTCGTATTTTGAAAAGAAAATATTGAACTGCGTCCTTTTCATAGTTATATTTACAATAAATGGTATAAAAACTTATTATAATTATGTTTAAAACCATTAAAAATGACTTACCTGCAAGTATAGTCGTATTTTTTGTTGCACTACCTTTATGTTTGGGTATCGCTTTAGCCAGTGGGGCGCCATTATTTTCAGGATTAATCGCTGGTATTATTGGAGGAATTATTGTTGGAGGTTTAAGTGGCTCCAAAATTGGTGTAAGTGGCCCTGCTGCTGGTTTGGCAGCAATCGTTCTAACCGCCATAGGTGCCCTGGGCGGTTATGAAAACTTTTTAGTTGCTGTAGTTTTAGGAGGTCTTATTCAGTTACTTTTTGGGGTCTTAAAAGCAGGTATTATAGGATACTACTTCCCTTCATCAGTAATTAAGGGGATGCTAACCGGTATAGGCGTCATCATTATTTTAAAACAAATTCCTCATTTCTTTGGTTACGATGCCAATCCTGAAGGTGATTTTGCATTTTTTCAAATAGATGGAGAGAATACATTTTCTGAAATTCTTAAAACCATAAACCATATAGCGCCTGGTTCTGCTCTAATAGGGTTGATAGGATTGGGTATTATTGTTTTATGGGATAAAGTACTTTCAAAAAAAGGAAAGATTTTTCAAATTATTCAAGGGCCTTTGGTTGCTGTTGCTCTGGGAATCATTTATTTTGCCACAACAAGTAGCCATGCAACACTTTCAATTTTACCTAAACATCTGGTAAGCGTACCAATTCCAGAAGATATGGCATCCTTCTTAGGTCAATTTAGTTTCCCGAACTTTGGAGCTATTACCAATCCAGACATTTGGGTTACTGCCTTTACTATTGCCTTGGTAGCTAGCCTTGAGACACTTTTATGTGTTGAAGCAACAGATAAAATTGATCCTGAAAAAAATGTCACTCCAACAAACAGAGAGTTATTGGCACAAGGAACAGGTAATGTTATATCAGGTTTAATAGGTGGTTTGCCAATTACACAAGTAATTGTAAGAAGCTCCGCCAATGTGCAATCTGGTGGTAGAAGCAAATTATCTACTATTCTGCACGGATGCTTTCTTTTAATTTCGGTTATTTTAATCCCGCGCTTACTAAATATGATTCCGCTGTCTGTTTTAGCTGCCATTTTATTGGTTGTAGGATACAAACTGGCTCAACCTTCACTATTCAAAAAAATGTTCCAATTAGGATGGAAGCAATGGGTACCTTTTACGGTAACAGTTGTTGGAATTGTGTTTACCGACTTATTAGTAGGTATTAGCTTAGGCCTTCTAGTTGGTGTTGTTGTAATATTGATAAAAAGTTACCAAAACTCACATTTCCTACATATTGAAGACAACAGTAACGGAAAGCACAAAATAAAAATGACCTTAGCCGAAGAAGTTACATTTTTTAACAAAGGAGCCATTCTAAAAGAATTGGATAGTTTACCACGAGATACCTTTTTGGAGCTGGATGTTACCAAAACCAGATACTTGGACAATGATATTATTGAAATTCTGGAAGACTTTGCCTTTAAAGCGAAAGAAAGGCACATTGATATTAAAATCATATCTGAACGTGGTATTGTAGAAAATCCAGAAAGTATTGTTGCGTTCTTTAAGTTACGACCAAAAGCAGCCTAATTTAATAGCATTATGAAATGCCTATTAATAAAAAGTTGCAAACCCAACCGAAATCAAAGATTCACGAACTCCTGTTTTCAAAATAAGAACACGTGAGTATCTGATAATTTAGGCATTACATCTGACAACTAAAAAACAATAAATATTAACAGATGAAACATAATAAGTATAAAATACTAGTGCTTTGCGATTTAAAAAGTACTACAAACACGATACTAAAAAGCGCTGTTAGTCTTGCCAAAATGATTAATGGTGACATAGAAATGCTATATGTTAAAAATGCTACAGAAATTGTTAAAAAAGACAATCAACTGTCGGCTATTAGAACCATTAACGGAACGTATATAACAATAGATAAGGAAATACAAAACTTAGTAAAATCTTTTACTGCTAACTACAATGTAAACATAAATTATACATTTAAGTTCGGTAATGTAAAAAATGAAATAGGTAAGTATATTAAGGAAAAACAACCCCATATAGTTGTTTTAGGGAAGCGAAAATCAATGCCCATTAATTTCATTGGCGACAATATTACAGAATACGTTTTAAAAAATCACAACAACGAAGTTATGATTGCGGCCGAAGAAAATACTTTAGAACCCAATAAGGAAATTTCACTAGGCGTACTCAATAATTTGGACAGCAAACTAAACATAACATTTGCAAAAGATTTATTGGAATGCACTCAAGAACCCTTAAGATCTTTTAAGACGTTAAATAAATTCGACGCGTTAAACAGATCGAATACATCTACAGATATGAAAACTGTAGAGTATGTATTTGAAAAAAGTGATAGCACAATAAAAACCCTATCCAAATATTTATCAAAAGGAAACGTAAATTTGTTATGTGTTGACCGCGGAGAAGAACATAGCCAAAAAGCAATGACAAAGGACATTAAAGAAGTGATAAACAAATTAAATGTCTCACTTTTATTAACTGGCAGACAAAGGCAAATTTCCTAAACATTAAAATTAAAGTAAGTAATAAATTAAATAATAAAATATTATGAAAGCACATACTAAAGAAACACAAGCAACTATGACTCCCGAAAAGTCATTACAGTTCTTAAAAGAAGGTAACCAAAGATTTCAAAATAACTTAAAAGCCAACCGTAACTTACTAGAACAAGTTAACGATACCAGCGAAGGACAATTCCCTTTTGCAACAATTTTAAGTTGTATAGATTCCAGAGTATCTGCCGAACTGGTTTTCGACCAAGGTCTAGGAGATATTTTTAGTGTTCGTATCGCTGGAAACTTTGTAAATGAAGATATTTTAGGAAGTATGGAGTTTGCCTGTAAACTAGCAGGAACCAAACTAATTGTTGTTTTGGGACATACTAGCTGTGGTGCCATAAAAGGTGCCTGTGACCATGCTAAATTGGGTAATTTAACAAAACTTATCGAAAAAATAACACCGGCAGTTAATGCCGTAACAGAACCAAAAGATCAGGAAAAAAGAACATCTAAAAATTTAGAGTTTGTTGATAACGTATCTCATATGAACGTTAAATTAACCATCGACAGAATACATCAAGAGAGCCCTATCCTTTCTGAAATGGAAAAGAATGGAGAGATCAAAATTATTGGAGCTATGTACGACATCAATTCAGGTGCAGTTACTTTCCACGAGTAAAATCCTTTACATGATAAAGAATATGAAAAAGAAAACAAGTATGGTAGTGTTAACTTTTATGTTAACACTACCTTTTTTTATAAATGCACAGGAAAGTAATTTAGGAAACTGGTTGGTTTACATTGGCAACAAAAAAATAAATGCTAAATGGAACATCCATAACGAAGTACAATATAGAAATTATGATGCTATAGGCGATTTAGAGCAACTTCTACTTAGAACAGGCTTAGGTTATACTTTTAACGATGGCAAACAAAATGCTTTATTAGGGTATGGCTATATTCTGTCTGAAAATTACTTAGGGGATACCGATGAAAAAATAACCGTTAATGAACACCGCATTTTTCAACAATTTACCTCAAAACAATCTATTGGAAGTGTCACTCTTAACCACCGCTATCGGTTCGAACAGCGTTTTGTTGAAAGCGATTTTAAAATGCGCTTTCGTTATTTTTTAGGGCTTAACATCCCTTTAAAAATTTCAGAAGCAAATAACAAAACGTATATCTCTGCTTACAACGAAATTTTCTTAAATACCAAAACATCCATTTTTGATCGAAATAGACTTTATGGCGGTTTAGGTTATAAATTTAGTAAGAACTTTAAATTAGAATTAGGCTATATGAATCAATTTTTTGAAACATCTGGTCGAGACCAAATTAACATTATAACATTTGTGAACTTTTAAAATGTTATTACAATAGCTAAAATTACATCGCAACTTTATATAAATAATAACCTTAAACCAATAGTAAAATAACTTACCCTTTTATAAGGCATCTCTTAATTTTGTTTTTTGTAAATTAAACCTCGAAAAGTTAAAGAACAATCATTACTATGAAAAATTTTCTATCAAACATTAAAGGGGATGCCTTTGGAGGGATTACCGCAGGTATTGTAGCCTTACCTTTAGCTTTAGCCTTTGGAGTTTCTTCAGGTTTAGGTCCGAGTGCTGGTTTATATGGCGCCATTTTTTTAAGCTTTTTTGCCGCACTATTTGGTGGTACAAACACTCAAATTTCTGGTCCTACTGCTCCTATGACTGCAGTAAGCATGGTGATAATCGCTGGTATTATTGCAGCCAATGATGGTGATGTTAACAAAGCGCTTCCTGCAATTCTAACCGTTTTCCTTTTGTCCGGACTTTTTCAAATTGGTTTGGGTGTTTTAGGCTTAGGAAAATATATAAAATACATTCCTTACCCCGTTGTTTCTGGTTTTATGACAGCTATCGGGGTAATTATACTAATAACCCAAATACTACCTTCCCTAGGTTATTATCCAAAAGAAGATCTTGAATTTGTAGATCAATATAAAGCCAATGCCCAAGAAATAATCCTTGAAAATATTTTAAAAGAAGAAGCAGGTGAAGGCATTCTGGTTTTGGAAAACTTCAAGGAAACGGTAAGTCGAGCCGAGCACATTACCCAGGACGATATTTTAAAAGAATCCAAAACATTGGCAGCCAATGAAGCTTCTGGTGTTTTAGGAACGATAAAAGTACTACCAAGAGCATTAATGAATGTTAATTGGATAGAGCTCATCTTGGCCTTAAGTACAATTTTCATTATTTATGGTTTTAAGCGTATTACAACAGCCATACCAAGTGCACTCGTTGCATTGGTTGTTGTTTCTGGAGTCGCTTTTGGATTTGGATTGGACTACAGACCCATAGAAGAAATCCCATCGGGCTTGCCAATTCCTAATCTTGAAATCATAACGGGTTTTAGCCTTCAAAGTATTACACCTTATATTTTTACGGCCTTGTCCTTGTCACTACTAGGAGCAATCGATTCGTTGCTTACCAGTGTAGTTGCAGATAATATGACAAAAACCAAACACAAGCCCAACAAAGAGTTAATTGGCCAAGGTATTGGTAACAGTATAAGTGCTTTTTTTGGCGGTATCCCCGGAGCTGGTGCAACCATTAGAACCGTTGTAAACATTAATGCTGGTGGCAAAACAAAACTTTCGGGAATGATTGCCGGTTTAATGCTACTTTTTATTTTACTCGCATTAGGTCCCGTTGCTTCCAAAATCCCTGCAGCTGTATTAGCAGGCATTTTAATAACTGTTGGCATTGGTGTTATGGATTACAAAGGCCTAAAAGCCATACCAAGTTTACCGAGGGACATAAAAGTAGGCCCCGTAACATTAAGCTCAGAAGTATTAATAATGCTTGTCGTGTTATTTTTGTCTACCTTCTGGAATTTGGTTTATGCCGTAGGTATTGGATTGGTAATAGCATCCCTAATGTTCATGAAAAAAATTGGTGACCTGACTGCCGAGCGTTCCGATGTAAAACCACTTAAAGAAGAAGCTTGGGAAGATGAAATAAACTTCCCCGATCGTTTAAAAAGTAAAGTCTTTATAAAACACATTAAAGGGCCCTTATTTTTTGGATCGACTAGCGATTTTCAGCAACTCGCCAAGCAAATTCCCAATACAGCATCCACTGTAGTTATTAGGATGGGACGCATGCAATATATGGATCAATCTGGTTTGTATGCTATGGAAGATGTTTTGGTCGATTTAAAAAAGGATGGTATTTCAGTTTTATTGGTTGGCTTATTAAGACAACCCAAGTATATGATGGAACGTATTGATATCATACCCGACCTTATCCCCAGAGAACATTTATTTGACAACTTTAAGTCTTGTATGACTTGGATTAAAGCCAACGTTAACGGTAAAGAAGAAAAGATTTAACAATTGTAATGATATAAGGGCATCTAAAAAAGCTATTTTTCCTGATTGATTTCTTTTTAGATGCCCTTATTATGCTTTCATAAATGCTTCAGCTTTTTCAACCATGTTTTTACTACCACAGATAAAAGGAACGCGTTGGTGTAGTTCTGTTGGTTGAATATCCAAAATTCTGGTAAACCCATCACTGGCTTTACCATTAGCTTGTTCAGCTAAAAACGCCATTGGATTGCACTCATATAACAAACGCAACTTGCCATTAGGATTCTTCGAACTTTGTGGATATATATATATCCCTCCTTTTATCATATTCCTATGAAAATCGGACACCAAGGAACCAATGTACCTAGAGGTGTAAGGCCTGTCTTCCGCTTCCTCTTGACAATACTTAATGTAACTTTTTACGCCTTGCGGAAAGTGACTGTAATTCCCTTCATTAATGGAATATATATTACCATCCAGTGGGAATTTCATATTTGGATGTGACAGATAAAAAGAACCTATCGCCGGATTTAAAGTAAACCCATTAACTCCAGCTCCTGTAGTATACACCAACATAGTCGATGTGCCATAAATAATATAACCTGCTGCCACTTGCTGGCTTCCCTTTTGTAAAAAATCCTTAAGTGTTACAGGCGTACCCACAGGCGTAATACGCCTATAAACAGAAAAAATAGTGCCAACAGAAACATTTACATCAATATTAGAAGACCCATCTAAAGGATCAATTAAAACCACATATTTATTTTGATGATTCTCATCTTGACTATTGATAGCTATAAAATCATCTTCCTCTTCACTTGCAATACCACAAACAATATTTCGTTTAGTCAAGGTTTGTATAAATTTTTCATTTGCGTAAACATCTAGTTTTTGTTGGTCTTCACCTTGTATATTTGTATCCCCAACGGCTCCTATGATATCTACCAACCCAGCCTTATTCACTTCATGATTAACAACTTTTGCTGCCAATCTAATAGAATTGATAAGCCTGGACAACTCTCCTGAAGAATACTTAAAAGCTGTTTGATTTTCTATGATAAACTCCCCCAAGGTTTGTATTTTATGAGACATAATTAAAGATTTTGTTTGTGCAAATATCTATTAAATTTAAAACAACTACAACGTTTTCGTAAAAGATTAATCCAAGAAATATGCAACTTTAAACTATATTTGAAGGCATTATAAATGATTATGGATTTTACGATAAGACACGCCAAAAAGGACGATATGCCACAAGTGCTTGAATTGATTAAAGCACTGGCTAAATTTGAAAAGGAAGAAGATGCTGTTGAAGTTACCGTAACAGATTTACAAACAGATGGTTTTGGTAAAAAACCGGCATTTCTTTGCTTTGTAGCCGAAGTGAACAATAAAGTAGAAGGTGCTGCAATTGTATTCCACCGCTTTTCGACCTGGAAAGGAAAAATAATACACTTAGAGGATTTAATCGTTAGCGAGCCTATGCGTGGTTTGGGATTAGGAACTGCGCTTTTAGACGAAGTCATTCGCTATGGGTATGGCTTAGGTGTTAAACGTATTAGCTGGGAAGTACTTGACTGGAACGATCCAGCCATTGCTTTATACGAGAAAAAGGGCGCACGCGTTTTAAGGGATTGGGACGTTGTACATCTGGACGAACAAGGTATTAAAGCATATATAACCAACTTATAATATGCAGGTATTTAAATTTGGCGGTGCATCTATTAAAGATGCCGAAGGTGTAAAAAACCTAGTGAAAATCTTGCAAAAAACAGGGTCACAAAACACACTGATCATTATTTCTGCAATGGGCAAAACTACTAACGCTTTAGAAAAAGTAGTCGGCAATTATTTTAATAATAAAACCGAATTACAAAGTACCCTACAAGATGTAAAAAAATACCATAATGCCATTTTACTGGACTTGTTCGACAATGAAAACCATGGGGTCTTTAAGAAAGTGGTTGCCTTTTTTGACGAACTAAGTAATTTTTTAAGAACCAATAAGTCTCCTGATTATAATTTTGTATACGACCAAATTATTGGCTATGGCGAACTGATTTCAACGTCAATCGTAAGCGAGTATTTAGACTCCATTGGTTTAAAAAATAACTGGGTGGATGTTCGTGAGCATATAAAAACCGATAATTATTACCGTCGTGCCAATGTAAATTGGGACACGACCCAACGCTTAATTACTTCAAGCTTTAATCCAAACGTGCTCAATATCACCCAAGGTTTCTTGGGCAGTGACGCCAACAACTTTACAACAACACTTGGGCGAGAAGGCAGCGATTATACAGCAGCCATTTATGCATATTGCCTAAATGCCAACGGTGTTACTATTTGGAAAGATGTTCCAGGTGTTTTAAATGCCGACCCCCGGTATTTTGAAAATGCCCAGCTACTTCACAATATTTCCTATCGCGAAGCTATTGAACTGGCTTTTTACGGAGCTTCGGTTATACACCCAAAAACCTTACAGCCGCTACAACGCAAAGAAATCCCTCTGTATGTAAAGTCGTTTTTAACACCCGAAACCCCTGGTACAAAAATAGGAAGGGATGTGGTTTTAAACCCAATGGTTCCATGCTTTATTGTTAAGAAAAAACAAATACTTATTTCTCTATCTTCACTGGATTTTTCATACATTGTTGAGGAAAACATAAGTGAAATATTCAGTTTATTGCACCTTTATAAAATGAAAGTAGATGTTATCCAAAATTCTGCAATTAGCTTTTCGGTTTGTATTGATGACATTTATAAAAACCTAGAAGGTCTGTTACAACAGTTAAAAGCTAAATTTAAA
This sequence comes from Snuella sedimenti, assembly GCF_016428595.1. Classification (GTDB taxonomy): domain Bacteria; phylum Bacteroidota; class Bacteroidia; order Flavobacteriales; family Flavobacteriaceae; genus Snuella; species Snuella sedimenti. The sequence continues at coordinate 402,693 of NZ_JAELVQ010000001.1, forward strand.
ATAACATGCAACACAGATGTATCGCTGTACACTATTAGGCACTATAACGAAAACGTTATCAATCAAATAGAATCTGGTAAAACAGTACTTTTAAAACAATTAACACAAGAAACCATTCAAATAGTAACTAAATAAACAATTTAGTACTTTTACACTCATGACCAAGCAACAAAATACGGGACTGGTAACAGCAAAAGAAGTTGCCAGAGCAATAAATGTAGACAAATACGGATTTATAGGCACCTTTATTGGTTGGTTGCTAATGAAACTCCTTAAGATATCTACATTAAACAAAATATATAACAGAAATAAACACCTTAACGAAGTTCCCTTCTTAGATGCCATTCTAGATGATTTTAAAATAAAATTTGAAATTCCAGATGAAGATTTAAAACGCCTCCCAAAGGATGGCGCTTATATTACCGTATCTAATCACCCTCTTGGTGGGATTGATGGTATCCTGCTTTTAAAATTAATGTTGGAACAACGCCAAGATTTTAAAATTATCGCAAATTTCCTTTTGCACCGCATCGAACCCATGAAACCTTATATTATGCCGGTGAATCCGTTTGAGGACAGAAAAGATGTAAAGTCGAGCATTGCTGGGTTTAAAAATGCTATTTTACATTTAAGAGAAGGTCATCCACTTGGTATATTCCCTGCCGGAGAAGTATCGACCTACAGGGACGGTAAACTGGTTGTGGACAGACCTTGGGAAGAAGCGGCCATGAAACTTGTAAAAAAAGCAGAAGTTCCTGTTGTTCCTATTTATTTTCATGCAAAAAACAGCAAACTGTTTTATAAACTTTCTAAAATTAGTGACACCCTTAGAACGGCCAAATTACCATCGGAACTATTAACACAAAAACGACGTGTTATTAGGGTTAGGATAGGCAAACCCATTTCGGTTGCCGACCAGCAAGAATACAGTAGCCTTGATGAATTCTCGGAATTTTTACGTCGAAAAACATATATGTTATCCAACTCTTTTGAAGACAAGCCTAAAATATTAGATAACATTTCATCAACGCTAAAGACAAATAAAATCCCTAAACGCATTGTCACGCCAGTTGCTACCGAGTTAATGGAGCAAGAAGTGGAACTCTTAAGGGAAGCTGATGCCCGTTTATTGCAAAGTAAAAACTATGAGGTATTTTTAGCACAAGCACAAAACATTCCTAATATTTTACGAGAATTAGGCCGTTTACGGGAAATCACTTTTAGAGAGGTTGGAGAAGGCACCAATGAAGCAATTGATTTGGACAACTTTGACACTTACTACCACCATATGTTCCTTTGGGACAATGACAGAAAGTTAATTGCTGGTGCTTATAGAATGGGGCTAGGATCCAAAATTTTTGAACGTTTTGGCATTAACGGCTTTTATCTTCAGGATCTTTTTCGTTTCGAACCGGAATTATACAAAATGATGAGTGCATCTATCGAAATGGGAAGAGCCTTTATAATAAAGGAATACCAACAAAAGCCCATGCCTTTATTTTTACTATGGAAAGGCATAGTGCACACTACATTGCGTTATCCCGAACATAAGTTCTTAATAGGCGGCGTAAGTATTAGCAATCAATTTTCAAATTTCTCGAAATCCTTGATGATCGAGTTTATGAAATCACATTATTACGACCCGTACATAGCGCAATACGTACATCCCAAAAAAGAGTTTAAAGTTAAGTTGAAGGATGCCGATAAAGACTTTGTATTTGATGAAACCAAAGCCGATCTAAATAAATTTGACAAATTTATCGATGAAGTCGAACCCGGTGCTTTACGCTTGCCGGTATTACTTAAAAAGTATATCAAACAAAATGCCCGTTTGGTAGCATTTAACGTCGACCCACTATTCAATAATGCCGTAGACGGCCTCATGTACATTAAAATTGCCGACTTACCCGAAAGCACTGTACGCCCCGTTATGGAAGAATTCCAAGCAGAATTGGAGCGTAAGTTTATGGAAAATAATGGGAGTTAAAAGTAGGTTTTTACAAATGCCTTAAAATACTCTTTTATCTCTTCACGCGCCTTTAAAAAAGCGGTATGCCTTTCTTCTTCTGTTCCCTCAACTTTTGAAGGATCAAAAAAATTGTGATGCAATCGCAATGCATTTTTACTGGGAATATAAGGGCAATTTTCGTTGGCATGATCGCAAACGGTTATAATATAGTCGAAATTAACATCGGCATATTCATCTACGTGATTCGATGTGTGGTGATCGATACTAATTCCATCTTCTTTCATAATGGCTAATGCCCCAGGATTTAATCCATGGGTTTCTATCCCTGCACTGTAAACAGTTGCTTCACTATTGCTCAAAAAGTGGTTTAAATACCCGTGGGCCATCTGACTTCTACAGGAATTCCCCGTACACAATACTAAAATATTTTTCATTTAATTTCTTTTATTTTAATGCTAGAATTAGGTCTTGATTAGTTCAACCTAAAATTTTTATTTTAACGTGAGTTTCGACGTAATACAACCGATATTCAAAAACCTATTTTCGATACTATTCCTCTTCTCTAATTGACAGTTTTTGAATGAAAACCATGTCAGACTGAGTGGAATTTCGAAGGGATTTTGTATCGAATTCACATTATTTTATTACTTCACTTCGTCTTTCCAAAAGTTGGTTATCGTACCACCTTCCCTTTAACTTTCCTATTCTTTCCCGTGCACCAACAATTCTAAATCCGCATTTCAAATGCAAATTAATACTGGCATTATTTTCTGAAAAAATATTGGCTTGTAAGGTCCAAATACCGTTCGCTTCACTTTCTCTTATTAGATGCTTTAATAAGCGCTCTCCAACATGTTTACCCTTAAACGCTTCGGATACGTATACGCTTACCTCAGCAACGCCATTGTAGACAGCTCTTTTTGAAACTGCAGCCAAAGCAGCAAACCCAATAACAGTACCATTTAAGACTGCTACTAACCTACTATGTAAAAGATACTTACTGTTCCATTGTTCCCAGGTTGGGCATTCGGTTTCAAACGTTGCAATTCCAGTAGCAATGCCTTGGCTATATATCTTTGAAACCGAATACCAATCGCTCTTATCCAATGGACGTAACCTTATAGCCTTCACGGCCTAGCAACAATTACCTCCTGGCTCACAACATGGTTGTTCATCTGCCATTGCTAATTCGGTCTCTTGTACACCACAGGTCGCTTTGGCCTTACAATCCGTTTTTTCGACGGCTAATTTAACTATTAAATTGTTTCCCTGTATTTCGAAATCGTTAACAAATAATTGAGCAGTATGGAAAGATGCATTACTATATTCAAATTTAACTTCTGCCTCTAACACATACGGTTTCATCTTCCCTACTTTATTGAGAATCCCTAATGCTTTATACACAGACATGTATTCCGTTTTTCCTAACTCATTTGGACTTTCCCACAACTGTACAATGGTTTCTTTCCATGCATCGGTTTGCGAACCGCAATCAACAGCATCAATACTAACGTGCTTTACTTCCGTAATATGGTAATTTGCCCCAACAAATAAACCCGGTGCGTATTCAAATAACAAGGCTTTACCCTTATTTTGTTCTAATACTTTAAATAACTCTTGTGTTTTCATGTGTTACTGTTTTATTTTTTGTTTAACAACAATTTGATTTCGTTTTATTAAAAAAATTGTTTAGCTGATTTTGTATTGTTTCCCAGCGCTCAACATTAATACAATAACACATTTTTTTTCCTTCAATTTCACCATTTAGCAACCCAATACTTTTAAGTTCTTTTAAATGCTGCGAGATAGTTGCTTGTGCCAGACCAATCTCTTCTACCAAGTCATTACAGATACATGCATTTTGATTACTTACATATTGCAGAATGGCTACACGCGCAGGATGTCCCAATACTTTAAAGAATTGAGCCAGATCGTTTTGCTCCTCATTGAATATTTGTGTTTTTGTAATTCCCATTGTAACATTATTTTAATATTGCAATATTACGATATTAAAATTTAATAAAAAAGTCAAAAACCATTTTTTTGACTTTTTATACCAATTCGATTTTAAATTTGCTCAATAGAAAATGATGGATTTTTGCGCTAGACGAAAAAGAAAAATCAGGCATAGCCATAGCTACGGTTTATTTTTGTGATGATGTATAGCGTAAAAAGGCGTATTTTATGTGTGTAAGTTTAAAGTTGAAATGGTATTGCTGTATTTAGAATTAAAACCAGCCTTTTTTTCCTACTTGATAGGTATTATAAAACTCTTCATCCGACTTGGTTAAGTATATAATACCTTCAATAAATGGAATAATTCCAGCAATACCACAAGTAACTATAGAAGCTATAAGCTGTATGATGCCTTCTTTGGTATATCCCAAAATGAACTTATGAATTCCTAACGAACCTATTAAAATGGCAACAATACCGCATACCAATTTTTTATTTTCACTCTCAAACGTTTCTTTAGCTCCCTCTGCAAACTCATTGGCAGATTCTTTTGCTTCATTAGCAAATTCTTTGGCCTTTTCTTTAGCTTCTTCTGCAAACTCACCTGCCTTATCAGCAGCTTTTTTTGCTCCTTCTTTAGCATCACCTAACATATCGTTAAGGTCATCACTTAAATTTTTTTCGTCAGACATTGATTTTATATTTATTGGTTAAGAGTTATAAAGGTAAGAAAAAATTGCATTGTTTTAAGTTTATCTGAATAGCATAATAAGTCCACCTATAGCGGTCACTATTAGTATAAATCGCCTGTAGTTTACATTAGAAATCAACTTAACAATTGATGCACCTACAAAAAAACCAATTACAACAGAAGGCACCAAAACCGAGTTTAAAACCAATGTTTCTACATTAACGGTTTTCCAAATAAAAATATGGAAAGGTAATTTAAACACGTTAACAATAAAAAATAACCAAGCCACTGTACCTATAAATTCATTTTTAGGAAAGCGAACCGCTAAAAAATAAATATTGGCTATAGGACCGGCCAAATTCCCTATCATGGTCGCAAAACCGGCTAAAAAACCCATGCTACCAGAAAACAGTTTACTTTTCGGTATGCTAGTAGACTTTTGGTTTTCGTTATAAAACATGACACCTACCGAAAGTACAATAATAACAGCCATAATGCGCTTAAAGAGCAATTCTGAAATATCATTACCTATCCAAACACCAACGAGTACACCTATAACCATCCAAGGCAACAACTTGAATATATAGCGCCACTGCGCATGCCTGTTATAATATACAACTGCCAAAATATCGGCTACAACTAACAAAGGAAGCAGGATTCCGGTAGAGGCTTTTTCACCAAAAACAAAAGCAAGTACCAAAATAATTATAATGCCAATCCCTTTTATTCCAGATTTTGAGACACCTAGCACAAAAGCGGCCAAACAGATAGCCACCCATTGAAACGTAGATAAATGAAAAGAATGGAGTATGTTTAAAAAGTCCACAGAAATAATTTAGGTTCGTAAAGTAAAACTAAAGATTAGTAGCATCTGCAGGTGGCTCCCATAACTCAATTTTATTACCTTCGGGATCAAGAATCCAACCAAATTTCCCATATTCGTATTCTTCGACGTCTCCAACAATAGTTACACCTTCTTCTTTTAACACTTTTAATAATTCGTGTAAATTCTCAACGCGATAATTAAACATAAAATCCTTTTTTGAAGGCTCATAATAGCTAGTATCTTCTGGAAACGGACTCCATTGTGTGGCAGCATCGTTACCATCATTATCCTTCCACCTAAAAAGGCACCCATAATCATCTGTATTAAATCCTAAATGTGCTTTATACCACGCTTTAATTGCTTTGGGGTCTTTGCTCTTAAAAAACACACCTCCTATTCCTGTTACTCGCTTATTCATTTTACTTTTTTTTAATTGCTGCTTCATAAATATTAATCCAATCGCCTACAGTCATTTTAGCACATAACTCACCCACTAATTCATACGGAATGGCATCCATTTTCTTAAAACGAATACAACTTTTACCCATATCCAATTTGAAACGGCATTGTTCGCTATAGGCTGTTTTAAACCATTCTAAAAGTGCCTTATTTGCGTACATTCCCATATGATAAAGGGCTATATAGTGTTTCTGGGATGCTAAATTGATAAAGGGTAATGGCTGCTTTTTATCGCAATGGTAACCGTTTGGATATATTGAATGTGGCACATAAAATCCAATCATACCATAATTAATGCCTTCTTCAAAGCCTTCTGGTAAACTTTCTTTGATGATTTGACGCAATCTCACTACCGGTTCTTTTCTGTCTTCTGGCAACTGTTTTATATAATCATCGGGCGTATGGGCTTCATATTGCATAACCAGCACTTTTATGATTTTATAAAGTTAACAAAACTTAGCTTTAATTTTATCGACAATGGTTTGCGCCAATTTTTCTTTACTTTCAACTGTCCAGCCAGCCACATGTGGACTAAGGAGTACGTTATCTGCTTGTATTAAATACTTAAACGCTTCGGGTAAGTCGGATGCAAACAATTGCTCAAAAGAAGCCTTTTCATATTCCAGCACATCGAGTCCGGCGCCAAGAATTTTACCGGATTTCAAAGCTTCTACCAGATCTTGGGTTACAACGCTCTTGCCCCTAGCTGTATTTAAAAACCAAAACGGCTTCTTAAATTGCGCTATAAAAGCTGTATTTATCATCTTTAGGGTTAATGGTGTTTGCGGGGTATGCAAACTCACAACATCTACCCGTTCCTGAAACTCAACCAAACTCACTTGTTTTGCATTGTCATCACCTACACCGTTCTTAATATCATAGCACAGAACGTCCACATCAAAACCGCGGAGTTTTTTTGCAAAGGCCTTCCCCATATTGCCATATCCAATAATGCCAACTATTTTTCCATCTAATTCTATACCGCGATTCGCCTCACGAAGCCATTGACCAGATCGTACTTCGGCATCAGCTTTATTAAGTTTATTAAACAAGGACAATAGCATTCCCAGAGCATGTTCGCCAACTGCATTTCGATTGCCTTCTGGTGCTGCAATTAGGGTAATGCCTTTTTGCTTGGCATAGTCGCAATCTATATTTTCCAAACCAGCACCAACCCTTCCTATAAATTTCAAGTTTGTCGCAGCATCCAAAAATTGTTTGTCTATGGTAAATCTACTACGGATAACAATACCATCATATTCTGATATTTTAGCTTCAACAATTTCTTTTGAAGCTGTGTAATCTTCGTGATTGGCAAAACCCAAATTATTAAGTTGACTAATAAGTAATTCGTGATTGGTGTCTAAGTGAAGGATTTTCATTTGTAATAATTATCAAGCAAAATTACGAAGTTTTGAATTAGGGTTCGAACTATTTTGTAGATTCCTGTATGCGTAGGAATGAGAAAGAATGCCTGGTAAAAAGCCCGACTAGACATTACGATCTTATTTTAACGTGGGTTCTATCTAATAAAATCATTTGATTTCAATACAAAATCCCTTCGGAATTCCACTCAATCTAACTTGATTATGTAGCCTTACCCAAATTAAGACACCGCTAAATTCAACAAATTTCCATTCAAAAAATTATATCCCTAAAATCATTTTAGCAATCCAGAAGTAAAGTAAAATCCCTAAAATATCATTACTAGTAGTGATAAACGGTCCGGTTGCAATCGCTGGATCTATACCTCTTTTATCTAAGAACAATGGCACAAAGGTACCAATTAACCCCGCTATGATAATAACAGCTACCAAAGACACAGAAATAGCTAGCGCTTTATTTATTTCGCCATTATAACCCCAAACAAATAAGAATAGAAAAATAGCTAGAATGGTTCCATTAAGTGTTGCTAACAACATTTCTTTTAACAGCCTACTGTTTACGCTCCCTTTTACATCATCATTAGCCAAACCTTGTACAATAATTGCGCTGGATTGAACCCCTACGTTTCCTGCCATAGCCGCTATAAGTGGCGTGAAAAAAAAGAGTACTGCGTATTCCTTAAAAGCATCTTGAAACCCTTCCATAATCATGAAGGCTCCAACACCTCCTATTAATCCTAGGAACAACCATGGTAATCGTGCTTTAGTAAGTTCAATAATATTGTCGTCTGAATCTACATCTTGGGTAATACCTGCAGCCAATTGATAGTCCTTATCGGCCTCTTCCTTCATAACGTCTACGATATCGTCGATGGTAATACGTCCTAACAAGGTTTTATCCTGACCCACAACAGGTATGGCCTCCAAATCATACTTTTGCATTACCTTGACCACTTCTTCAACATCTTCATCAACATAAACAAAGTCGACATTGGAAATGTAAATATCCGCTATCTTTTGTTCACTTTTGGCAACAATAAGATCTTTTAATGAAAGTCGTCCAACCAGCTTTTCTTGTTTATCGACAACATAAATAGAATGCACACGGGTAACTTCTTTAGCTTGCCCTCTTATGCGACGTAGGCATCCGGCAACTGTCCAGGTTTCATATACCTTAACCAATTCTTTTGCCATAAGTCCACCAGCTGTATCCTCGTCATAAGCTAGAAGCTCTTTAATTTCGGCCTTGTGTTCTTCGTCTTCAATCTGAGAAATAACGTCTTGCTGGCGATCTTCCGGTAATTCGGCTATAATGTCGGCCGCATCATCAGTATCCAACTCTTCAACCTCTTCGGCAATTTCTTTATCCGACAGGTTCTTTAATACCTTTTCCCGATTATCTTCATCAAGCTCCATCAAGACATCCGAAGTCGTTTCCGAATCCAAAAGCTTGATAACATACATGGCGTCGTCGAGACTCAACTCATCCAAGATCTCGGCTATATCGGCATAATGGTACTCACTTAAAAGCAGACGTAATGCTTTATCGTTTTTTGCTTCGATAAGCGACTCTACTTGCTCAATAAGTGCACCGGTCAATTCAAATTGTATGTTTTCTTTTTCTTCAGACAAACTGGATAAAAGGTTAACTGTTAAATATTACTTTCAATTAATTGTGTAAGTGTGATAAATTCTTGAACACTTAATTGTTCGGGACGTTTGCCAAATATAACATTTGCTTTTAAATTATCTGACAAATTAAATATTTTTAAACTGTTACGAATTGTTTTTCTACGCTGTTGAAAAGCTGTTTTAACGACTTTAAAAAACAGTACCTCATCACATGGCAAAGTATACTCTCTTTTTCTAATAAGTCGCAAAACACCTGAATCTACTTTTGGTGGCGGATTGAAAACAGAAGGTGGTACAGTAAATAAATATTCGGCATCATAGAATGCCTGTACCAAAACGGATAAAATACCGTATACTTTACTTCCTTCTTTAGAGCAAATGCGTTGTGCTACTTCCTTTTGGAACATCCCTGAAAACTCTGGAATTTGATTCCGCATTTCTAGCGTCTTAAAAACAATTTGGGTTGAAATATTATACGGAAAGTTCCCTATAATAGCAAAGGGTTCTCCCTTAAAAACGGCGTTAAGGTCGTATCTTAAGAAATCTTTTTCTATAACCCTGGAAGCCAGATTTAAATAGTTTGCCTGTAAATATGCAACCGACTCGGTATCAATTTCTATAACATAGGTAGCCACTGGCTTTTTAAGTAGATACTTGGTTAACACCCCCATACCCGGTCCAATCTCTAAAACTGCTTGGTATCCATTTAATGTTAGGGTGTCTGCTATATCTTGAGCGATGCTTTCATCGTTCAAAAAATGTTGCCCTAAATGTTTCTTTGCTCTTACAGTCATTCGTGATTTATTAGGTAATGTTAACTTTGGATTCCGATTAATCTTATTTAAAATTCACCGTATATTCATCAATAATCTCCAGCTCGGTTCTAAAAGCTAGCATTTTATCGGCGAATTTTTTAAGTCCTTCATTTCGTAATCGATCGGCATCTTCTTTATAATAAGCATCCAAAGCTGCACGTGAATAGGATCGGTACTGAATGGAATAAGTAACCCCTCCCATGTCTTCTTCTACCAATACCCTGGTTAATTTTGCATCTTTAAACTTCCCTGTAGCCAATACTTGTGGGATATGCTCTTTTATCCAAATCAGCCATTCGTCATGGATAGATTCGTCTACATTTATAGTTACATTATATATATACATGGTAATTCTAAATAATGGTATTGGTAAAAAACCTATGAATTATTATTTATCGTTTTGCAAATAACCGAAGTTTATGCTACTATCGCAAGCTAATTGATCATATCTCCACGCAAAGCTCTATATTTCCTTCTAGCCTCCACAAAATAAATACTATCTGCGTGATTAAAAATGATCTGTTCGTACAAAGCTTTTGCTTTTTCCGGTTCTTTAAAATAATTCACATAAATGTCTGCTAATCTAAAATAGGCATCATCTATCAAAATACCTTCACGATAATTAGCAATAATAGCCTGGTAATTGGCCTCTGCTTTATCAAATTGCTTCTTCTTTTCAAATAATTGGCCTTGCTTGTACAAAGCCTGAGCAATAATTGGTTCTGTTTTATGCGCTTCTAATATATTATCCAATATGCGTATTGCTTCATCGTCTCTATTTTGAAAAGCTAATAAATCGGCTTTAGCATAAAGCTTTAAAGCCGTTTGTAATGAATCTTCATACTTATTATCCGAAATAAGTAATTTTAAATCCAGTGCGTCGTTAGCAATAAGTTGCGACGTTGATGCCTTTAAAATTTTAAGTTGTGATTCTGCCCATTTAAAATCGCCTTTGTAATAACTTGTTTTTGCTACTTTAAAACGCGCCAACTGTGAGATGGTACTGTTTTTTAAATTCCGCTGAATTTGTGTGTAATATATTAACGCATTATTGAATTTTTCCTGTAATACCAGAATGTCACCCAATTCTAACTTAATCTCTGCCTGTTGTAATTTTGTTAAGGGCAAGTCTAAAGTGTTCTTTAAAAACACTGTCGCTTTATCGGCTTCATTTCTGTAGAATGCTAAAAAATGGGCGTAAGCAATTTGCAATTTAAAGGTTTGGGGCAAATTCCCGTATTCTTTAAATATATTTAAATACTTTTCTGCAATAACACCGTAGTTGTCCTTATCACTAATTTTCGTTTCTAATTGCAATAAATTATAATGGGCTTCTAGTAATGTATCGGTATCTTGAGCTGTGTTTATTATAAACTCAAATATCTCCTTTGTTACGTCTATTTTATTCTCCCCCGAAGCAATAAGTGCTAATTCTTCTATTCTATTTAAACTCTCTGGCTGTCGGTTAAAAATAGCACGTTCTTGAATAAAGGCTTTTTTATAATCCTTTTGTTGGACAAACAACCAACTTAGCATATCATTCCACACTAAATTGGGTGCTTGCTGTATGTTTTTAAGCAAAATTTTACGGAGCAATATGTTATTTTCATTTGTACTGTCTTCACTTATAAAATCATTAATAGCACGCTTAACATTACCCAATGCTATCGGATTGGAAGCTACAAACCCCATATAGCTATAAAACATTTTTTCGATGTTACCCTGCTCTCCATAAATTTGGGCTACTTGTAGACTAAAATTGAATTCAGGTTTTAACTGCATTGCTTTTTCATAAACAACAATCGCTTGGTCCAAAAGCGTATGATTTTGAAAACTACGTGCTACAGAAAACGCATAATTGGCATTTGTATCCAAACTAGCAATCGCTTTGTTATAATTTGTGGTTGCGGCATCCAGGTCGCCTTTAAGTTCATGGTTATACCCGAGTTCTACAAGCAGAGCTGGATACTTAATACGTTCCATCACTTTTAATATAAATGCTTCGGCTTCATTATATTGCTCTAATTGCTGATGGGTTTTAATAATTTGATTTACATAATTGAAATTAGTAGAGGCTTGGGCATACAACTTTTTATACTCATACAAGGCTTTTTCAAAATCACCATTTTTAAAATATTCTTTTGCAAGCAAATCGTCCTGCGAAAACGCAGAAGCACTTATAAAAATGAATATAATAAAAAGGCGTTTCAAGCACATACATCTTATATAATTCAGGTAACAGAATTGTTTTAGAAGTAAATTCATTCTGGTTACCATTTCCAAAATCAATATCAACAAATAAATACGCCTTATAAGGCTTTTTATTGAATTGATTTAAACTTTTACAAATTGGCTAAAAAATTGCCAGTTTGCACCCATACTTTGTCTTTTTATCGTCACGTTGCCCTACTATGCGACTCAAAAAAGCCTTCATCTGGTCACAAACCCATCAATTTTCGCTTCAGTCCAAAAAGTTTAAACCTCTTCATTATGTAAATATAACAAATGTGTTCTGGAGCGTATATAAAAAATGCCCGAATTTGCATTCGGGCATTTACCAACCAAAATAAATGTCCAATTAATTACCGTTAATTAAAAACGATATAATTACTCGATTGGGGACAGTAACTTTAAAATAGAGTTGAATTTTACTTACTTACTATCGCTGTTATTTTGTTTTCAGGTTTGGAAATATCAAAATCTGAAAACAAAACTTTACCCGCAATAAACACCAAAGCAATCAAAAGTACTATGCGTTTAACATTCTTCATGGTAGGCTAGGTTTAGATTTGATATAGCTAAATACTAAAATATAATTCTAAACACAAAAGAAATGACCACAAAATCGCCAAACAGCAATCATTTTATGCTTTTAATCGATAAAAATAAACAAAAACAATTAAAAAAGAAAGTTTAAACTTACATTTTTAATTAATCTTTGAAAATCCAGTATAAGACTGTAGAGCCTCTGGAATTAAAATTCCATCTTCTGTTTGGTAGTTTTCCAATATACCTGCAAGAACACGTGGTAATGCCAAAGCACTTCCGTTTAAGGTATGTGCCAACTCATTTTTACCATTATTATTTTTAAAACGCAGTTTCAAACGGTTAGCTTGGAAAGTTTCAAAATTAGACACCGAAGAAATCTCCAACCATCTGTCTTGTGCAGTAGAGAATACTTCAAAATCGTATGTTAAAGCTGAAGTAAATCCTAAATCACCACCGCAAAGCCTTAATATTCTATATGGTAATTTTAGGTCCTGCAAAATAGACTTTACGTGGTTTACCATACCATCTAAAGCATTGTAAGATTGTGAAGGGTGCTCTACCCGTAAAATTTCAACCTTATCAAATTGATGCAACCTATTTAATCCTCTTACATGCGCACCGTAACTTCCGGCTTCACGACGAAAGCAAGGTGTATATCCTGTAATAGCAATAGGTAAATCATTTTCATTTAACAGTGTATCTCTAAAAATATTAGTTCCCGGAACTTCGGCTGTGGGGATTAAATACAAATTATCTTCTGTAACATGGTACATTTGCCCTTCTTTATCTGGCAATTGTCCCGTCCCAAAACCTGAAGCTTCGTTCACCAAATGTGGTAATTGGTATTCGGTATAGCCTGCAGCAGTATTCTTATCTAAAAAATAAGCAATTAACGCTCTTTGCAATCTGGCTCCTTTACCTTTATAAACAGGAAACCCAGCTCCTGTAATCTTATTACCAAGTTCAAAATCTATAATATCATACTTCTTAGCCAATTCCCAATGCGGTAAAGCACCTTCGTGCAATACAGGAATATCACCTTCTCGATAAACCTCTTCGTTATCTTCATCGGTATTTCCCGAAGGAACTATTTCATTAGGTACATTGGGTATTTTATAAAGTAGTTCACTTAGTGCTTCCACCGTAGCATTAAGCGATTCGTTAAGTTCTTTTGTTTGTTCTTTTAACTGACTTGTCTTCTTTTTTAAAAGATTTGCCTTTTCTACTTCTCCCGATTTGTATAAACCGCCAATTTCTTTAGATAATGTGTTTAACTCGGCAAGCGTATTGTCCAACTCTGTTTGCATCCGCCTTCTGTCTTCATCTAAACCAATAACATCGTCAATCATCTTGGACGCATCAATATTTCGCTTAGCCAATCTGGCGATTACTAAATCTTTATGTTCTCTTATAAAAGGGACTTGTAACATAGTTGAAATTTTTAAGCCACAAATTTAGGGAATTACTAAAACATTCGGTTGTCTTTCGCAGGTAAAATCTACAAAGATTATTTCTCATAACACATTAAACAAATCACAATAAAAACAAACTTTTCGTTTTAGTTAAATACAGTGTTTGGCAATGTATGCTAATGCTATTTCTTTGTCTTTTAGCAGCTGTGTTTTTAAATCATCTATCGATTCGAACTTTTGTTCATCACGCAAGCGATGTAATATAGATACCTTAATTTTATGATTGTAAATATCATCATTAAAATTAAAAAAATGCACTTCAATAGTTTCTTTATCACCTTGAACCGTTGGATTCATTCCAATATTCATCATGCCATAAAGCTTCTCGCCATTTATGGTTGTCATTACCACATAAGCTCCATATTTAGGGATAAGTTTATAAGGTTCTTCTATATGGATATTGGCAGTAGGAAACTCAAATTGTCTACCCAAGCCCTTACCTTTAACCACTATACCGGTAAGCATGAATTTATACCCTAAAAAGGCATTTACTTTAGCAATGTCTCCAGCGTTCAAAGCCTTTCTTATTTTAGTGGAACTAACGGCAACATCATCAATATCTTGGGCAGAAATCTCTTCTACTTCAAAGCCGTATACATCACCAAAGGCTTTCATATCTTCAATACTAGCATTCCTATTCCTTCCAAATCTATGATCGTATCCTATAATTACTTTTTTAGCCCGTAGTTTATCTACCAATATTTGCTTAACAAAGTCTTCTGCCGACAAACGCGAAAACTCGGGGGTAAACTTTTGAATAATTAGGTAGTCTAAACCTAAAGTTTCCAAGATTTCTCGACGCTCATCAATAGTGTTTATAAGCTTTATATTTGTATCGGTTTGCAATACCATTCGTGGATGCGGAAAAAATGTTAATATAACCGATCGCAATCCATCTTGTTTTGCTGTTTTTATTAAACGCTTAACTATTTTTTGATGTCCCATATGTACCCCATCAAAAGTTCCAATAGTTACAATTGTAGGCACATCTGGTGTATATGATTCAATATTTATAACGTTCCCCATAAATCAGGTTAAATTGCCAGTTTCATTAAAATAAATTAGCTTTGTTTGGCAAGTATTAGAATTGCCCTAAAAAAAATTTATGAAAACAAAACTACATTATGTTTTGTCAATGACAATGCTTTTGTTAAGCTTTTCGGCTTTGGCACAAAATTCTTCATGGAAAAAAATCCAATCGGTTAAAAATCCTGAAAATTTATCAAAATTTCATTTAAACAAAAACAAAGTCCAATTATTTGAACTCAACTTACCTTTACTAAAAAAAAATATGGCTTCTGCAACAAAACGTGGCAGCAATACAAAGCAACGTTATACAACCGTTTCCGTTCCAGTTTCGGCCGATACTTTTGAAACATTTAAAATTTATGAAACCTCCACGCTGTCACCTAGTTTGGCTGCCAAATTCCCCGATATTAAATCGTATACAGGTGTAAGCATAAACAATCCTAAAATACGATTGCGCATGAGCGCATCACCCCACGGTATTCAAACCATGATTTCCAATACCGATAAGCCTTATGTGTTCATGCAACCTGTTAGCAAAGGATCTAATCAATATGTATTGTACGACAAAGAATCAAAAACAAATGGTACAGGAACGTTTAAATGTGCTGCTCTTGAATCCCTAAATACAAGTTTCAATAAAACCGGACAATTGGCCAAAATAAATGACGAAGGTGGCGCCAATGACCAAACCTTACGTAAATTTAGATTAGCGGTTTCTACAACAGCCGAATATACGGCATATCATGATGATGGATTTGGAGGAAACGGTAATGCAGTTGCAGATGCTTTAGCTGCCATAAATGCTACAATAACAAGGGTAAATGAAGTATTTGAAACAGATATGGCTATAACTTTTGAGCTAGTAGACGCTACCCAATTAATTTATACAGATGCAGCTACAGACCCGTATTCTGATGCAGATATTGGAGTGCATGATGACAACGTTAACAATCTTAATGGATGGAGCTTACAACTTCAAAAAACCTTAAGTGATGAAATTGGAAACGCCGCATACGATATCGGACATTTATTTGGTGCTAGTGGAGGCGGTGGCAACGCAGGATGCTTAGGATGTGTTTGCAGGGACGACAATATTAGTATAGACACCGATAAGAATAAAGGAGCTGCTTATACCTCACCTGCTGATGAAATTCCCGAAGGCGACACGTTCGACCTTAATTTTGTAGCCCATGAGATAGGTCATCAAATGGGAGCCAACCACACTTGGGCTTTTGATACTGAAGGTTCAGGAGTAAATTCCGAACCTGGCAGTGGCTCAACCATTATGGCATATGCTGGTATTACTGGATCTGATGACATACAGAATGACAGTGACCCTTATTTCCATTACCACAGTATCAGACAAATTTTGGATAATATTTTAAATAACAGAACCTGTTGGCAAAATAACTCTGTTTACAACCCTGGCAATATCACAAACAACCCTCCAATTGCTGATGCAGGCAATAACTATACTATTCCAGCTGGCACTCCCTATATGTTAATTGGTTCGGCTAGCGATGCTGATGGTAGTGATGTGCTCACTTATTGTTGGGAACAAACCGATAGTGGTGAAGTAGATTACGTAAATTTTGGCCCTACACTAGCTAGCGGCCCTATGAATCGTTCTTTACTTCCCAATAGTTCTCCTATAAGATATATACCAAGACTGAGCAGTGTTTTAGAGGGTAACATTACACAAAGCAACCCGGGGCTAGGAAGCGACTGGGAAACGGTAGCAACTGTAGACCGAACTTTAAACTGGGCCTTAACTGTCCGTGACAGGAATCCATCGAATCCAACGGAAGCTCAAAGCAGTTTTGACACCATGCAAATTCAAGTAGTAGACGGTACTGTAGAAAACCCTGTAGGCCCCTTTCAGATAACATCGCAAACAGCAACAGGGATTAGCTGGTCACAAGGTGAAACTATAGAAATTACTTGGGATGTTGCCGGCACCAATGCCAATGGCATTAACACTTCACAGGTAGACATCTTATTATCTACCGATGGTGGTCTAACCTTCCCGACAACACTAGCTAACAATATTGCCAACGATGGATCACAAAATATTATCGTACCTAATACTGCTGCTCCTTTTTGCAGGGTCATGGTAAAGCCTGTAAATAATATTTACTACTCGGTAAACCCTGTTGATTTTGCCATAGGTTATACAGTAACCACTACCTGTAATCAGCAATTTATCTCAAATTCCAATTTAAATGTATCGATTCCTGATGGCACTGGAGAAAATCAAGCTGGCCCTTCAGTATCTAGTACCATTAATGTACCAACTTCTGGTATTATTAGTGATATTAAAGTTAATGTTGACGTATCACATTCTTATATTGGCGACCTTACCGTAACATTAACCCATCCTAATAATACGACCACAGTACAATTGTGGGACAGAAATTGCAACGAAGATCCGAGTAACGAAGATTTTGATATTGTATTTGAGGATGGTGCTTCGGGTGTTGCTTGTAACACTCCAACCACTGGCACTTTCTCTCCTGCATCTCCTTTAAATGCCTTTAACAATCTGGACAGCGAAGGCGATTGGACACTTACTATAAACGATAATTACATAGGTGACACAGGTACTTTAAACGATTGGTATTTGGAATTCTGCACTACGACTACCACCCTTAACACCCCTAACTTTATTGGATTTGAAAATTTAAGGGTTTTTCCCAACCCAAATAACGGAAGTTTTACAATAACAACAAATGCAGCAACTGAAAAGCCCATTAACGTATATGTTCACGACGTTCGCAGTCGACTTATTTACAACAAAACTTTTGAGAAATCGGAACTGTTTAGTGAAACGATCGATCTTGAAAATGCACTAACGGGAATGTACATTTTAACGGTAAGTAATGCCAAACATAAAACTGTAAAAAAGATCATTGTTGAATAAATCTAAAACAATATCTCACTTTATTTTCCATTAAAAGTATTCATGGTAAGACTTGCTCCTGCCAGCACAAAGGACTTTATTAGTTTAACCGATTGGTCTAGGCGTTCTTCTAATTTTTCGGTTTCGTCTTCTCCCCATTCGCCTAGCACATAATCGACTTGCCTGCCCTTACTATATGCATTACTAATACCAAACCGGAATCTGTTGTATTTAGTTGTTTGTAATTTATCCTGAATGTCTTTCAATCCATTATGTCCTCCATCACTCCCCTTTGCTTTTAACCGAATACTTCCAAAAGGCAAGTTTAGGTCATCGGTAATCACCAATAAGTTCTCTAATGGTATTTTCTCTTTTGTTAACCAGTACAATACAGCCTTTCCACTTAAATTCATGTAGGTACTTGGCTTTAATAAAACACAGGTTCGCCCTTTTATTTTATAGGTTGCAATGTCCCCCAGCTTTTGGGCCTCAAAGGATAAGTCTTCCTTACGCACCAAGTGATCTAATATTTTAAACCCAATATTGTGTCGTGTGTTAGCATACTTCTCGCCAATATTACCAAGGCCAACAATTAAGTATTTCTTCATGGAATCGTGTTGTTCTAACGTGCCTTCTCTTTTACTCTTAAATAGATTTTTTAAAAACCGACACATAGTACATTTTTCTGTAAAAATAAAAAAGCATCCTGAATAATACAGAATGCTTTCCATTATAATTATATGTTTAAGCAGTTGCTTACTCTGCTGCTGCTGGCGTTTCTGCTCCTGCAGTTGCTTCTACTTCTTCATCTTCATCATCGTCATCTACAGATGTTCTAGAACGTCTTACTTGACAAACTACTGTGTTATCAGGATGCATAAACTTATACGCATCATTTTCTAAAGTAGTAACATAAAGTTTATGTCCTATACGTAATGGTGTGATATCAGCTTCGATAAAATCTGGCAAGTTAGCCGGTAAGGCTTTTACTCTTAAGCTACGTCTATTTTTACGTAAAACACCACCATTTTTAACACCACGAGAGTTTCCAACGAAAGTTACTGGAATATCCATCGTTATTTCTTTATCTTCAAATAACTGATAGAAATCTACATGTAAAATTCTATCTGTTACGGGGTGAAATTGAATATCCTGTAAAATAGCATTAAAGGTTTCACCACTTTCTAAAGCAATCACAACTGTATGCGCATTAGGCGTGTATACTAGTTTTGAGAAAGCTAATTCTGCCGAAGAGAAATGAACTGGCTTATCTCCTCCGTATAATACGCAAGGAACCTGACCAGCATTACGTAAGGCTTTTGTTGCTTTTTTGCCCACGCTTTCTCTTTGAGATCCGTTGATTGTAATTGATTTCATTTTAATTTATATTAAGTTATTACATTACAAATTTTGAACTAATAGACTTATTATTGTGCACTTTTTGCATAACATCTGCAAACAGGTCGGCACAACTTAAAACGCGTATTTTTTCACTTTCTTGCGAAAGCGGAATCGAGTCTGTTACTATCAATTCTTCTAATTTCGATTGTTCCAATCGCTCATAAGCATTTCCCGATAAAATAGGGTGTGTACAAATAGCACGTACACTTAATGCACCTCGCTCCATCATTAAATCTGCCGCTTTTGTTAAAGTCCCAGCAGTATCGACCATATCGTCAACCAACACCACATTCTTCCCTTTAACCTCACCTATAAGTTCCATATGCGAAATCACATTGGCCTTGGCGCGTTGCTTGTAGCAAATTACCACATCGCTACCCAGCGCTTTAGAATAGGCATAAGCTCTTTTAGAACCACCCATATCTGGCGAAGCAATGGTTAAGTTAGGCAAGTTTAAACTTTGTAAATAGGGCAGGAATATAATCGACCCATACAAATGATCTACTGGTTTTTCGAAAAACCCTTGTATTTGATCGGCATGTAAGTCCATTGTAATAATACGTGTAGCCCCAGCTGTTTCCAACATTTTAGCTACCAATTTGGCTGCAATGGGGACTCTAGGCTTATCTTTTCTGTCTTGTCTGGCCCATCCAAAATATGGTAAAACAGCCGTGATATGTCTAGCAGAAGCGCGCTTAGCGGCATCAATCATTAGGAGCATTTCCATTAAATTACCAGGACCCGGGTTGGTCGAACCGATAATAAAAATACGTGTCCCTCTAATAGACTCCTCGTAAGAGGGCTGAAACTCACCGTCACTGTAAGTAGACGTAATAACATTACCTAAGCTGGTACCAAAGGCTTTTGCAATCTTTTCTCCAAGAGCTTGACTCTGGGTACATGCAAAAATTTTAGCTTCGGTTATTACAATTGGCATGGTTAACTTATTGTTTTATAGCGCCAAAGCGCACATTATTTTTAACGAGGTGCAAATTTATACATTTATTTTAACCTAAAAAGTATATTCCTGAGTATTTTTATGTTTAATATCAAAAAAATATCTATTTTTGCTGTCCGAAAAGCTCAAGTGGCGGAATTGGTAGACGCGCTGGATTCAAAATCCAGTTTCTTCGGAAGTGTGGGTTCGATTCCCACCTTGAGTACTTTTTTAACATCAATTTTCCATAAAAACCTGTAAATTAAATGTTTACAGGTTTTTTAATTTTATTTAGTTCCAATTAACTACATAAATTATTAAATAAAAAGGAGCTAATTCGGTGTCACTTTAGAAATTAAAAAAGTGACACCGAATATATATTAACAAATTGAATTTCAGTACATTAAAAAGAATGTCGTTTGTTTTATTTTTAGTATATTCAAGTCTAAAAATCACTGACACCGATGAATAAATCTTTTTCACTTTTATTTTACATTAAAAAAAGTAAAGCCGATAAACAGAATGCAAAATTCGGACAAAGTATACCACTAACTTCGGAGCAAAGTGAGCCACCCTTGCCGGTCTAAATTGAGCATAGCTTGCCGGACGAAAGTGAGCCACTAAAAATCGTTTCTATTTGAGTTTACAAATAATCTTTCTTTTACAGGAAAAGATTATGGCAAACAAACAAATAGACATGCGAAAAGTAAAAACCTTATTCAAGTTACATTCCCAAGGCACTAGTAAACGGCAAATAAGCACACAGCTAGGCATATCACGCAATACCGTGAGTAAATACATTAGCTTTTTTAAAGCCTTTAAATTAACGTCCTATGAAGTGTCCGCTTTAAGCATAGAAGAGCTCCACAAACTCTTTTTAAACAAGGCAAAGCCCAAGAACGAAAAGTTACTGACCCTAGAGCAGTACTTTCCATATTTTGATAAAGAGATGAAGAAAACGGGCGTCACACAACACCTATTATGGGAAGAATATAAAGAGCGCCATCCCGATGGTTTTCAGTTCTCACAGTTTAGGTATTGGTATCTGGAATGGCGCAGGGAAGTCTCTCCCGTGATGCACTTTAACCACAAAGCGGGCGATAAGCTCTTTATAGATTTTACGGGCAAGAAGCTAACCATTGTAGATAGGTATACGGGTGAGATTAAAGAGCTGGAAGTCTTTGTCTGTGTGTTGGGTGCCAGTCAACATACCTATGTAGAAGCCTGTGGGAGCCAGAAAAAAGAAGACTTTATTCGTTGTATAGAAAATGCCCTATGGTTCTATGGCGGTGTGCCCAGGGCATTGGTAACGGACAACCTTAAAGCGGCTGTAACTAAAAGTAGCCGTTATGAACCAAAGATTAACGAGACCCTTTCTGACTTTGCAGATCACTATGACACTACCGTGCTCCCCACAAGAGCATATAAACCCAGGGACAAGGCCATAGTAGAGAATGCCGTACGTATTATATATACCCGGGTATTTGCCAAACTTAGAAAAGAAACTTTCCATAGCGAAACAGAGATCAATAGACGTATCCTAGAACTTATAGAGGCACATAACAACATGTCCTTTAGGGGACGTGAATATACCAGAAGCTCCTTGTTCCAAGAACTGGAACGCTCAAAACTTAAGACGCTTCCCGTAAAGCGCTATGAGCTAAAACAGTATGCCAATGGTACGGTGCATAAAAATAGCCACATCTATTTTAATAAGGATAAGCATTACTATAGCGTACCTTACCAATACATTGGTAAGCGCATACGTATCGTTTACTCAGAGAGTGCCATAGAAATCTATTACAAATACAACCGTATAGCCCTGCACCCAAGGCACAGAAAAAAGTATGCCTATACCACTACTAAGGAGCATATGCCCTCACACCATCATTTTGTAAGTGAATGGAGCAGTGAAAAGTTTATAAACTGGGCGGGCAGTATAGGGCACGATTGCCAAGATTACATCATCAAGATACTGGACAAAAAACAACACCCCGAGCAATCCTATAAGTCCTGTATGGGCATTTTACAACTGCAGAACAAAGTAGGGCGCACCCGATTGAACAACGCCTGTAAGCGAGCCTTGGACTACGGAGCTTACATTACAATATCATCGTAAACATCTTGGAGAAAGGCTGGGATGCCATAGAGGATACACCACAAGAACAAAGTCAAGTCCCCAACCACAATAATATCAGAGGAAAAGATTATTATAAATAAACACCATTATGAACACACAAACTTTAGAACAGATGAAGCAGTTACGCTTCTACGGTATGCACAGGGCCTTTAGTGAAACACTGCAAGCAGGCAGTGTGCAGTACACCAACGACGAACTTATTGCCCATTTAATACAATCTGAATGGGATGACCGCTACAACAGAAAAATTGAGCGCCTTACCAAGGCTGCCAAGTTTAGATACAAGGCCATTATAGAGAACATCAATTATGACCTTGGCAGAAATATCGACAAAAACCAGATCCAACGCTTCGCCAACTGTGATTTTATAAAAAATGAAGACAATATCCTCATTACGGGAAGTACCGGTGTGGGCAAGAGTTACATTGCTTCTGCCATTGGTTACCAGGCCTGCACATTAGGGTACAGGGTGATGTATTTTAACACCAACAAGCTCTTCACAAAAATGAAAACGGCCAAGGCCGATGGTTCCTACCTAAAGGAGATCAACCGACTGGAAAAGCAGGATCTACTTATCTTAGACGACTTTGGACTTAAAACCTTAGATAGTGCTAACAGACATATATTTATGGAAATAATCGAGGACAGGCACGGTAAACGTTCCACCATTATAGCCTCGCAACTGCCAACAGAAGCCTGGCACCAAATTATTGGGGAACAGACAATAGCCGATGCCATTTTGGATAGGTTAGTTCACTCAGCACATAGAATTAATCTAAAAGGAGAATCCATGAGAAAAAAATTAAAAAAGAATCACTAATTTTAACACTCAAATAAAACGATTTTTGGCACTTCATTTACACTGCTCACTTTCATCCGGCACGGGTGGTTCACTTTAACCGAATTTTCCACGTTGTAACCAATACGAAAAAAGTTGCGTTTTTATTTTTATACATCGAACTTCTATGTATATTTGTTTTCTCAATAAACATAAAATATGGAAAAACTATCAAAAGAATTGATTGGAGCATCCTCAACGCCAATTATATTATCAATTCTAACAAAAAACGAATCCTATGGTTATGAAATAATCCAAAATATTAAAGAAATAACAGGTGGGAAAATTGAATTTGGAGAAGGAACCCTATATCCAGTTTTACATAAATTAGAAAAAAAAGGTTTGATTCAATCATCATGGAAAGTTGCAGAATCTGGAAGAAAAAGAAAATACTACAAAATTAGTAATGAAGGGAAAAAAGAGCTTAAAATAGAAAAAGAAAATTGGAATACTATTAATCAAATAATATCAAAAATATGGAAAGTAGAACCGAATTTAATTTAGATAATAAAATCCAACAATGGAAATCCAATTTGAATAAAAAAAATAATTTGACTAAATCAAATATCATTGAACTTGAAAGTCACTTATTCGATTTAATCGATGATTTGGGTTCAAAAGGATTAAATGAAGAAGAGTCTTTTATAATTGCACAGAAAAGAATTGGAAAAATTGATGACATCTGTTTAGAATTTGATAAAGTAAATACTAACTTTTCAAACATTAATAAATCAATTCCATATTTAAAAGGCGCATTGATTTATATTGCATTTATAGCCTTGAGCAAATTGTTTTTACTTACCACTTTAGCTCTATCTCAAAAATTAAGTATCAATAATATAACATTTAATACTATTTCTATAATACTATTAGTTTTTATTTCGATTTCTTTCTTAAGCACATTATTTTTTAATTTAAACCGAAGAAAACCATTTTTAAGTAAATTATGCAATATCAATGTACTAGTTCCTTTAATCATTATATCATCACTAATAACATTTAGATTAAGCGCTGAAATAATCCTTCCTGGAATAGATGCCTCTGAATTAGGAAATTTTGGATTTTCATTTTCTAATTTTGCTATAATGGAAACAAATTTTGCTTATTATAAAATATTATGTGGATTCATATTATTGACAACATCATTAATTTTCTTTTGGAGGAACAAAAAACATAATAAAATAAAACAAACGAAATAAGTACTGGTTAAAATAACTAAGTGTTCATGTGGTCTGTAAGACCAAACAAGAACACCGTGTTGACTGAACCGGTTTTGGTCGGTTGGCCTACTATGGGGATTGCCTTGTTTTTTGTGAAGGTTTCTTCGGGACTCCCTGGCCACATGGTGTTTTGCCCTGCATATAAAATAACAAGCATTAAGCTAAATACGATAAGACAAAAATTCCTTCTTAAAAAGATTTAAAGCCTTACCCCTCTTTACTCGTAAGAATATTATTTATATTTGGGTATGTATAATGGAAATATGGTTGCCGGGGTAACTGTGTACAATTGTTAGCCATAATTAACCACTCATGCGAAACAAAGATTACGAAGAATACGCAAGTAAGAAATATGACGAATTAATCGAATCTCAAGAGGCTTTCAATTCAAAATTCAAATTAGAATCTTATTCAAATTGGTTTTATGACCAAGAATCAGAATTGTTACGCGTTTACAATGATGACGATGATGAAATATTTTTCAAATATATTCCTATAGGTACTTATTCGTTAAAGTCTAATACTTGGTTATGGAGTTGGGAAAACGAACATTCTATTGAAAAAAACAAATTGAAAACTTTAGTGGTTAAACAACTCGGAGAAAAGCGCGATTACGAGAAACTGACCAAAGGATTAATAGATTGTGACAGAGAAGAATGTTGGGATTTTGTAGCAATAAGTAAAAGTATGATTAACGCAATTGGTGTTTATTGTACGAATTCAAAAGACTTATTAACCTACAAACTACTTACTAAAGTTTTCACCGATAAAGATTCAAGCTTAATTCGGATGATGAAGCAAAAAACGGTTGATTGTGGAAATCATGGTTTCAGAAGACCTGCTTTCGTTTGTAAACATCTGAACCATAAAGAAAAACTTGGATTTGAGGAAGCTTTTGACACACATAAAGGTATGGACTTGGACGATGAGGATTCTTTTGCTGCTTGGTGTGATGAATGTGAACAAGTACGATTAGAAACTGATGGTTGGAACGAAGAATCGGAGAAGTTTGCTGACATTAAATTGGTTTGTGAAGAATGTTATTTCGAACTAAAAGAGTTTAATAAAAAATGACCATGCCCAATAACTAGGAGTGTTCGTGTGGTCGGTACGGCCAAACATGAACACTGAGCCTGTCCTGAGCATCTCGACAAGCTCGATACAGGCTCAATCGAAGGGTTGACTGAACCGGTTTTGGTCGATTAGCCTACTATGGGAATGTAGCCTCTTACTTTTTCCATTGCCGAAAAAGTAAGCAAAAAGTCTAGGCTTACGATAAAAATCTAAGAAAATGCTACGGCACTCCCACCACGGATGAAAATACCTCCCCCTCATTGCTTCGGGGTCAAACAAGATTTTCATCCATATGTCCAGCCCTGCTACCTTGATTTTTAAGAGTTTTATCGGTAGGCCGCGGTCCATCTTCTCTTTCATCTTCTTTGTTATGCCTGCCTTTCGTCTGAGCCTGTATCGAGCTTGTCGAGATGCTCAAGATAAACTGTGGCAGGTATCCACTTTTGGATGCATTTATAAGAAAACCATATTTATAACACTATAGGTTTTAAAAAATTATCCGATATCATTTTAATAGAAAGCAAGCTTCGCCAAACAACGGTTGTAAGTTTTTATCTATATTTATATCCTGAAAGTTATAGTTAGTGGTATTAAAGTTCCTCTTATCCGGAAACAAAAGATGTAAATTGGATAATGATGCCGCTTATAATGAGTTATGTACAATTATAAAAATGAATGGATAAAATAAGGTCTTTTTTAAATAATTTATTTCGTAATTTTCTTCTAGGACTTCTCTTTTTGGGGATAATCCTTTTCTTCGTTGGGTTAGGATACAGAGGTAAATATCAAAAAGTATCTGACTCATATTTACCGATGGCTTTAATCGGACTCGGGATTTTAACACCTTATGTTATTTATTTATTTTACACATCAAATAAATATATAAAAAGACAAAAAATCCATTTTGAAAAAGAATCAAATGATTTTAATGCATTCTTAAATACTTCAATAAAAGCGGATTTAAATCTTGACGATGTCGAGATAATCTCTTTTAATTCAAAGAGTCCTGACTTTTATGAAACTAAAGTTGGAAAAGTGATTCAAAAAGACTTTTATAAAAATAACAATCTAAATGATGTTGAAGTTGAATTCCCTTTTGGTGGACAAAAATTGAATTACTTCTTTAAAACTGGCAAAGAGCTGGATAGCATTAAAATTCATTTTGCAATTAAAAAAGAAACAAAAATTTACTTTGACGAAAGTGATAGTGACAAAATTTATGTAGATTTTGATTTTCTTAGTAAATAGAAAAACTGTATGAATAGAATAATAATCGGACTTATTTTGACGACTGGTTCACTAAACTTAGCCTTTGGACAGAGCTTACAAGAAGGTCAAAAACGATGGAGTTCTGACCAAAAATTATCTTTCGAAGATTTTAAAATTAAAATCAGCGATGAAAATAATGATGTCATTTTCAGTCAATTTATGATTTCACACGCTATTGGCGGATTTGACTTTATGAAACGTAATCTGAATCAAAAAATAGAAAATATATTTCTTGGTAACGCCTCGTGGATAGACACAATAAAAATTTCTGATATCCAAAAACAAATTGACTTTCAACAAATGCAATTTGCCTTTAAGATTTTGCAAGTACGGCGATCTCGCATAGGTAAAATGAGTTTTGAGACAGACTGCCGTTGTACACAATACCTGAAATGAAAATCGGAACTAAAATATTAATCCTATTTCTGACATTGAATTTGCTTTCTTGTAAAAGTTCAGCGCAGGATATTGAAACAAAAAAACCTGTACCTGAATTTGACTTTTCAGGAATGAATAAAAGTAAGTTTCCGAAGCCCGTTGGATATGTAAATGACTTTGAGCAAATATTTACACCCGACCAAAAAATTCTATTGGAAAAACTAATCTCGAACTATGAAAAACGAACGACAAAAGAAATCGCCATCATAACAGTAAGTACAATTGAGCCTTACGATAACATCAAAGATTATGGAACTGACATCTCAAACGAATGGGGAATTGGAAAAAAAGGAAAAGATAATGGATTGGCAATTATTTTCAGTAAATCTTTAAGAGAAGTTCGTGTCTCAACAGGAAATGGAACTGAAAAAATTTTAACCGATGAAATTTGTAAGAGCATAATTGACCAAATTATGGTTCCAGAATTCAAAAACGGGGAATATTATAACGGAATTGAAAAAGGGTTGCTGGAATTAATAGCAAAATGGAAATAAAAGTACTATGCACAATGTATAACCGCAATTACGGCGGATTCGACTTCGTCCGAATCCACTCGGAATTGCTAACGTCAGTGCTTAAGCGAAAATAATCGCTAATTTAATTCGTAACTTCGGTTATACGAACCGATGTGGTTAATTATGAAAAACTTACTCTTGATAATATTAATTCTGACATTTGTAAATTGCAAAAACGATTCTGACAGAGTTATTTCCAAAAACTCAAACGATGCAGAGATTATCTATAGAAACCATTTTAAAAGAGGTTGGATGAAGGACTCCATAGCATCCGCGACTTTTGACCTTGCATCTGAACAAAATGCAAAAGGGAACTATAAAAAAGCAAAAGAACTATATCAAAAGGCAAATCAAATTGTAGGCTCACCCATATTAGAACTGTCTAATTTTCTAAAATTTCAACAAAGTTATTGTTTTTAATTGTAATGGAGCTAGCTCCATTACAATTGACTTCTGCATATTTTATCGGGGACAT
>NZ_JAELVQ010000010.1 GCF_016428595.1 Snuella sedimenti
AAAAACGCTCTTGAAATTCGAATAAGGATAGGCTTTTGAATCTTTGCTCCATAAGTTTATGTATTTATCCCTTGAATTTACTCATATTATTAATATTTACAAAACGCCTAAGTCGATAAAGTAATTTGTGAAGCTGAAGTAAATAGTTTAAAAGACAAACAGCTAGGATTGGAGTTTATTAAAAATCATTACGGACAAAAAGTTTCCACAAGTTCGGGAGAAGTAGAAATTTTATCGGAAGAAGCATATACAAGTTTTGTAAAAGAGCAGTACGACAAAAACAGAGAAAAGAAAAACAAGTTGTTGTTGCCAGATATTCCCGATAAAATGATTGAACGGCAATTGAACGATACGCGTTACATTAGCAAATTTGTGTCTAACCTGTTATCTAATATCGTTCGGGCTGATAAAAGTGATGAAGGTGTAAACTCTAAAAACATCATTCCTGTTAATGGAAAAATAACAGGAAGATTAAAACAAGACTGGGGATTAAATGATGTTTGGAACGATTTGATTTTACCTCGTTTTGAGCGAATGAATGAGCTGACAAAGAGTAATGATTTTACTTCCTGGAATGAAAAACATCAGAAGTATTTACCTACCGTTCCGTTAGAGCTTTCAAAAGGTTTTCAAAAGAAACGTATTGATCATCGCCACCATGCATTGGATGCTTTAGTTATTGCATGTGCCACGCGAGATCATGTTAATTTATTGAATAACAAACATGCAAAGTCAAAAAGCGAAAGGTATGATTTGCAATACAAGCTACGCCATACAAAAAAATGGCAAGAGAAAGATGGTAAAGTAAGAAATAAGTTTATTGAATTTAAAAAGCCTTGGGATAATTTTACGGTTGATGCCAAAAATGAATTGGGAAAAATCGTTGTTAGTTTTAAGCAAAACCTACGAGTGATTAACAAAGCAACCAATCATTACGAAAAAATCGTAAACGGTAAAAAGACAAAGGTTGAACAAAAAGGTATGAATTGGGCGATAAGGAAATCCATGCACGAGGAAACGGTATCTGGAATTATTAATTTGCCGTGGATAAAACTTGGCAAAGGAGAAATTATAACTGCCACACGAGAAAGAAATGATTTAGTGTCAATGTTTAAAGACGTAAAAACGAAAGATAAAGCTGAAAGCAAGATCAGTAAAATTACAGATACGGGTATTCAAAAAATTCTAATTAACTATCTTAAAAGTAAAGGCAACAATCCAGAATTGGCTTTTTCTCCTGAAGGAATTGAGGATATGAACAAAAACATTTCTCAATTTAATGATGGCAAATTTCATCACCCCTTTTTTAAAGTTCGTACGTACGAAAAAGGGAAAGGAAGATTTGTTTTAGGTACAAAAGGCAATAAAAAGAGTAAATATGTTCAAGGTGCTCCAAATTTATTTTTTGTAGTGTACCAAAGAAAGGATATAAATGAACGTATCTTCGATACAGTTCCTTTGAATGAAGTTATTGAACATCAAAAGATACAGCACGAGCATAAGATTGACAAAGAAGCAAGAA
Source organism: Snuella sedimenti (assembly GCF_016428595.1). Lineage (GTDB taxonomy): Bacteria > Bacteroidota > Bacteroidia > Flavobacteriales > Flavobacteriaceae > Snuella > Snuella sedimenti. The sequence continues at coordinate 1,523 of NZ_JAELVQ010000010.1, forward strand.
CTCCTATAAGTTTAAAAAATACATTAGAATATAGAGGAACAGAAGTTGAGGTTGAGTTTTTATTTAGTCTATCACCTAATGATTTGGTGTATGTTCCAAGTAATGATGAGGATATAGAGTCATTGAGTTTTGAAAATTTGACTACTGAACAGAAGAAAAACTTATATAATGTTAATGATTTTTCTTCAACTTGTTATTTTACACCAAATAGGCTTGCAAAGGCTATAAGAGAGAAAGAAGTTGATATGAACTTTAATGGAAAGAAAAACAAAATTACTGGATCATTTGATACTAAAACTGCAAGTCTAAATGGTAAACAAATTAAAGAGGTTTGTATTAAACTTAAAGTTGATCGTTTAGGAAATATTTCTAAAGGTTAATCATAATAAACTCTTGAAGATAAATAAGAATCAAACTAATGGAAGGTAAAAAGGCTGTATTAGTGCCAGATAGCACCTATCATATTTATAATAGGGCAAATGGTCGTGAGCGGCTTTTTTATAATGAAGGTAATTATCGCTATTTTTTAAGGTTGTTCGAACAGCGTTTGGGGAGTTTGGTAGATGTTTATTGTTATTGTTTGATGCCTAACCATTTTCATTTTTTGTTAAGGGTGAAAGAGGCTAGGGACATTGAGGAGGCTATTTTTAGATTGAAGTTTAATTCTAGAACCCTCCAAGGGTTTCAAACCCTTGGGGGGTTGGAAAAAAGAGAGGTGGTATCCAAGTTTCTAACTCAGCAATTTTCACATTTATTTAATGCATATGCTCAGGCTCTTAACAAAGAACAAAGCAGAAAGGGCAGTTTGTTTATGCATCCCTTTAAGCGAAAGCTTGTAACGGACGAAAGTTATTTGCGAAAATTAATCCACTATATCCATTTAAATCCTGTAGTGGCGGGTTTGGTGGACAATCCTGATTGTTGGAGATATTCCTCTTATGGGAACATTATTTTGCATAATTACGATAGGATGATGTTAGAAAAGGTTATAGGGCTGTTTGGTGACATGGAGAATTTTAAATATTGTCATAGCTAATCACCAGCATTGACAGGAATCGATTGAAAGTAAAATAACAAAAAAACCAAAGGATTTAAAAACATATTTGGTTTTACATATTAGGTAAGGTTATGATAAAACGCACTCTTTTTTTTGGCAATCCTGCGTATTTAAGTACTCGGCATGAACAATTGGTGGTTAATTTCCCTGAGGAGGATAAAAAAGAGGCTACTATTCCGATTGAAGATTTGGGTTATGTGGTGTTGGAAGATCCACAGATAACGATAACCAATGGATTATTGATGAAGTTGGTGCAAAATAAAACCGCAGTTATTACCTGCGATAAGCAACATTTGCCCTGTAGTTTTTTACAGCCATTGGTGGGGCATAGCGAGCAGACTGAACGCATGCGGTATCAATTAAATGCGAGTATGCCCTTAAAGAAGCAGTTGTGGCAGCAGACCGTAACCGCCAAAGTAGAGAACCAAGCTAACCATTTGCTAAAACAGGGAGGCAATGCTTTAAAATTAAAACGTTGGGCTAAAGGTGTAAAGAGTGGTGATCCAGGGAATATTGAAGCTATTGCGGCAGCTTATTATTTTCAGAACCTGTTTGAAGGGCTGGAAGGTTTTAGTCGTAATCAAAAGGGTATACCTCCCAATAACTTACTTAACTACGGATATGCTATTTTAAGGGCTGTTGCAGCCCGGGCCTTGGTAAGTAGTGGGTTGTTGCCTTCGGTTGGTATTTTTCACAGTAATAAATACAATGCTTTTTGTTTGGCAGATGATGTTATGGAACCTTATCGCCCATTTGTTGATGCTGTTGTATGGGATATTATTGAAACGGGCTGTAATATTAATGAGCTGACACGGTCTATTAAAGCGGAATTATTAAGTATTCCTGCTATGGATGTGGTAATTGATGGAAAGCAGAGCCCTTTAATGGTGGCCATGAGCCGAACTACCAATAGTTTGTACGAGTGCTTTGCGGGGATAAGCAGAAAGGTGCTCTATCCAGATTTTGTATGGTGTTAATTGTATTGAATTGGTTGCTTTGTAATATTGAAACTATGAAATGGCCCATAACAAATCTTGATACTCATCGAGATTTTATTGGGGAATTGCATCTGACCCACAAAAGGCAATAAATATAAACAGATGAAACGAACATTAATAAATTTTAAGCATTTTTTCACAAAAGGGAATGTTTAAAATTTTTAATGTGAGAGCGAAGCGGTTGCACACGTTCTCAATTTTTTAATTAACATATAATCATGTAATTAACTAAAATTTAAACGTGTGAAAATTGACAAGTTTTCAAGATTAAATCAATATAGAAGTATGTGGGTTCTTGTGTTTTTCGATTTACCAACAGAAACCTTAACGGAGCGTAAAGTAGCTACTCGTTTTCGGAAACAGTTACTGGATGATGGTTTTACCATGTTTCAATTTAGTATTTATATGCGGTTTTGTGCCAGTAGGGAGAATGCTGCTGTACATATTAAGCGCACAAAGATGAATTTGCCCAAAAAGGGCAAGGTGTGTATTATGCAAATTACGGATAAGCAGTTTGGCATGATGGAGTTGTTTTACGGAAAGAAGGAAGTAGCACCTAAGCCTGTTAGTCAGCAATTGGAATTGTTTTAGGATTGAAAAAAGCTTAGTGTTTGAAACCTAAAACGTGAATTTTATGCTCTATTTTATTATCCTGATATTGGGTTTAAAAAACAGGATACCAGGTTTTTATGGCTGGTATCCTGCGAATTGTCTACTAAAATAGTAATCTGAAAGCAATTCACAACTTTGTTGGGTATGGGGGGCATTAGGACTTCCTGCGAATTGTCTACTAAAATAGTAATCTGAAAGCAATTCACAACACATTGATTTCAGCGCCGTTAGCTACTTTCCTGCGAATTGTCTACTAAAATAGTAATCTGAAAGCAATTCACAACTCAAGATAATTTAACACTTGTCGGAGTTCCCCTGCGAATTGTCTACTAAAATAGTAATCTGAAAGCAATTCACAACAAATTTCAGCCCATACACAATTACGTTACCCCTGCGAATTGTCTACTAAAATAGTAATCTGAAAGCAATTCACAACACATTGATTTCAGCGCCGTTAGCTACTTTCCTGCGAATTGTCTACTAAAATAGTAATCTGAAAGCAATTCACAACTCAAGATAATTTAACACTTGTCGGAGTTCCCCTGCGAATTGTCTACTAAAATAGTAATCTGAAAGCAATTCACAACTTTCGCGCCAAAACACTGCTATATCGCCTTCCTGCGAATTGTCTACTAAAATAGTAATCTGAAAGCAATTCACAACTGTGGTTCCCATATAATTTTAATTTAAGCTCCTGCGAATTGTCTACTAAAATAGTAATCTGAAAGCAATTCACAACAAGTTATCAGGTGAAGCCATCAGAGGGGGCCCTGCGAATTGTCTACTAAAATAGTAATCTGAAAGCAATTTATCAGCATACGACAAAGAATTATGATTTATGGATCCATGCTTAGTTTATAGTGCAAAAGCCTTTACAAACTAATGTAAAAGCTTTTTTATGCTTAAAATTATTGTTTGGAATTATTATTCTACTAACTCCCATACTTTCAAGTAGTCAATAGCCATTTCGTATGGGAAGCCATCTGTTGAGGTAACATTACCGGGCCAAAAGTACATGCCGGATTGCCCTTTGTCTGCACAGGCATAATTTAGAATAATGTAAAAATCGGTATCGAAAGGCCACTTTTTAGAGTCTTTCCCAGAGGCTCTGTGGGTCATAGTCAAGTTATCGTTTACATAAAATTCGATTTTACCAGGCGTTTTTACAATACCATAGGTGTTATAATCATTTAAAGCGATACTTGTTGTTTGTGAAGCCGAAAGATGATTGCCTCCACTGTCTGATTGATGAACAACCTGATATATAAAACTATCGGTGTTTAGGTGTTCCATGATATCTATCTCACCACCATCTGGCCAGCCGGAAAAAACGGGCGTTTGGGGCATGAGCCATATGGCTGGCCAACCGCCTTGACCCGAACTGGTAAATTTGGCTTTTACTTCAATCTTTCCATAGGTAAAACTGAACTTATCCAGCGTTTGTATAGCGCCTGTTTCGGGGAGATCGGTCTCTGTATTCCAACGGGCTCTCATATATAAGTGCCCATCCTTTACTTCTGCCAAAATAGGATCATTTGGCACAACATAATGGTTCCAGGCGGATGACCAGCTTTGGGTCTGATAACTGGTCCAATAATTGGTGTCGTAAGCATTACCATTGAATTCTTCATCATAAACTAGATTGAACGTAGGGCTGGGTTTTCCTTTATCTGTAAGGTCTTCTGAAAGCATTTCTGATTCCTCATCTGTAGGGTTGCTACATGAAATAAATGCTGAAAGCGTTCCTAAAAAGAATAGTAAAGGTATTTTCTTTTTCCTGTTTGTAGTTCCTCCTTCTTTTAATAATGTTTTCATTTGTTTTTAATTAGAGTTATAAATGTTTATATGTTTAAACATTAAATATATCGTATTTTTTTCTTACAAAAAAATAATTACTAAATATAATTAAGGGATATCCATGACCTTGAAGTACGCAACTTCAAAGCATAATGGAACTGAGTAGAAAATTGAATAAAACAACAAAAGTGGATCGTAAGCATTTTTAGTGCTAAAGTGTAATAATGCGAAGTTTTAAACTTCGCAGAGCAAGGGAAGTGAAGAATCTTTGAATTATATAAGATCGCCTATGAGATTTCTCCTTTGGTTGGAAAGACAAAGTACTATCTTTTGCTTTAAACATACAAACTACAAGTTATTCTACGAGTATCTTGTATTCCCAAGGTTGTAAAGAGAGTGTATTATTTTTGTGAAAATAGATATTGTTATTGTCTATATAATCTATAAAGTTTCCTGAAACGGGAACACGACATGTTTGCACGGTATCTGAAAAGTTACCAATAAAGATTAGTGCTTTGTCCTCTTTGTAGCGCTTAAATGCTAGAACTTGGTCATTACCCGAATGGAGCCGTTTGTAACTGGCCTTGGCCTTGCTGCCGTGTAGTGCTTTGCTTGTAGCTTTTAAGGTGCCCAATTTTTCCAAAAGGAGCCACATGTTGCTTTTTGTTTTGGGAATGGTGTCTTTTTCGAAAAACTTTAAACGGTGGTTTAGGTTATATTCCTGGCCGGAATAAATAAGTGGCATTCCGGGCATGACATAGGTTAATGCCGTAGCAAGTTCTGAGGCATCGCCCAAACGTTCTTGTACAGTACCGGCCCAGGAATTTTCGTCGTGATTGGTTACAAAATTCATGAGAATGTCATCGCTTTCGTAGGTGGTGTCAATGTATTCCATAAGGGCATCAAAGTCTTTTAAGGTCTTTTTATTATGCACTATTTCCTTAATTAAATGGTGTGCTTTCCAACCATATTCCATATCAAATAAATTGGCCTTCATGAATTTAGGGTCGTCATTTTCGGCAAGCATAAAGAGTGCTTTCTTTGCACTTAGTTCGGCAATGGCCTTTTTCCAGAAAGTAATGGGGGTAGGCTCTACATGGTCACATCTAAAACCGTCTACGTCTTCATTTTCTACCCAGTACACCATATCCTTTATCATTGCTTTTTGCATGTCCATGTTGGTATAGTCTAATTGGGCAACATCACCCCAGCCTTTTGAAGTGCCATCTGCATTTAGAGGATCGGTGATCTCACCTTTGGCATTTTTCATATAAAATTCGGGGTTTGTTTTTAGCCACACATGATCCCATCCGGTATGGTTGGGAACCCAGTCTAAAATAACGTACATGCCATTTTGGTGCGCTGTTTTTACTAATTCGCGAAAGTCTTGGATGGTGCCAAATTCAGGGTTGATCTTTGTGTAATCTGAAACGGCGTAATAGCTTCCCAACATTTTTTTGCGTTCTGTTTCGTCTTCAATCAAACTGGCAAAATCGCCTCCAGTGGCTTTACGTTTGGTTTCCGAAATTGGGAAAACGGGCATAAGCCAAATAATTTTTACACCGAGTTGTTTTAATTGGGGAATGTCCTTGGTAAAGGCATTAAAAGAGCCTTCTTGTGAATATTGTCGAATGTTGGCCTCGTAAATAACTGCAGTTTCCAATACCGTGTCTGTTATAGGAGGAAGTGCTTTAACGTCCTGTTTAAAAACGCCAAGAGTAGTTTTTTTTGTTTCTAATTTACAAGAACAAACCAATAGTGTTAAGATTAAGAATGGGATTAGGTGTTTCATACGTTTAAATTTCAGTAATTATTTAATAGTAAATTAATTATAAAATTGAGAACGTATGCAACCACTACGCTCTCACATTAAAAATTTTAAACATTCCCTTTTGTGAAAAAATGCTTAAAATTTATTAATGTTCGTTTCATCTGAACTTTTAGGCTTTATAAATTAGTATTATTGTACTAAGGTAATTATATCGTTTTATAATTAACGTGAGTTTGACGTGATCCAACCAATATTCAAAAATTTATTTTCGATACTATTTTTCTTCGAAAAATCACTCAAATTGACAGTTTTTGAATGAAAATTATATCAGATTACATGGAATTCCGAAGGGACTTTAGGTTGAAATCAAATGATTTTCTTATATAACTCATGTTAATTAGAATTTTGTGGTTAATAAGGTGCTTCCTTTTTTGGAAAGGGTTAGTGTGTCTTCCCAAATAAGGTTTTTATCCGAAATGATGTTTTTTAATGTTTTACCATGCAATCCTATTTCTTTAAAACGGCTTAAATCTAAATCGAAGGGAGCGTTATTTTTGTTCATGATGTGTACAATAATTTCATCATTTAGCATTCTAAACAATACATAAACATTGTGTTCGGGTGCAAAATGAATGGTTTTACCTTCGTGAATGGCTTTACTATGTTTTCTATAATGCAATATGTTTTTTAGGAAGTTTTGCATGTCTTTTTGGGTATCGGTCAGTCCTGTTCCCGCAAATGCATTTACCAAATCGCCATCCCAACCACCAGGGAAATCGGTTCTAATTAACCCGTGGTCACCGGGTTTAGCCGAGTCATTCATTAATATTTCTGTTCCGTAGTAAATTTGTGGGATTCTTGGTAAGGTTAGTAAATAGCTTAATGCCATTTTTGTATTTGTAACATCGCTTTTTAACTGGGTGAAAATGCGGCTCATATCATGGTTGTCTGGAAAGACCATAAGGTCTTTAGGTGAACTATAGCTAAAATCGTTAGCCAGTCCTTCATAAAGTTTAATAAGACCAGTGCCCCATGATTCTTCTTCGTTTAAACCTTGGACAATAAGGCTTTGCATGGCAAAATCCATTGGTGATTTTAAATTGGAATCGTAACCATCAAGGTTTTTGTGACCTTCTTGCCAATAGGCAATGAGTAGTGGGTTTGTGCTCCATTCTTCACCTACAATACTAAAGTTTGGGTATTCGTTCATAATGGCTCCAGCCCAAGCGCTCATAAAATCTTTATCGGGGTATGGATATGTGTCTTGACGGATACCTGCGAGCTTAGCGGTTTCAATCCACCAAATACTGTTTTGAATGATATATGTCGCCATATACGGGTTACGTTGGTTGAGGTCTGGCATACTGGATACAAACCAACCGTCTGTCATTCCTTGTTTGTCTTTTTTTGAAGCGTATATATCTTGATTGGATGTCCTTTTATGGTTGGAGTGTACTGTAAATTTGTTATCCCAATGGTCTTTATTTGCTTCGTAATCTTCTTGGTGGTTAATCCAATCCTTAAAGGGCAAATCTTTCATCCACCAGTGTTCTAAGCCGCAATGGTTGGCCACTTGGTCCATTATTAATTTCATTCCTTTATTAGACATTTTAGACGACAGTTCCAGATAGTCGTCTAAGGTTCCGAAGCGCGGATCAATCTCATAAAAATTGGTCATAGCATAACCGTGATAAGAGCCATTTGGCATATCGTTGGTTAATAGCGGACAAGGCCAAATAGCTGTAAAGCCCATACTTTCAATATAGTCCAAATGTTTGGTAATCCCAGCAATGTCTCCGCCATGCCGTGCATAATCATTGGTTCTATCTATGGTTTGTTCTAGTAGGTTATTATTAATATCATTTGATGGATCACCGTTTGCAAACCGATCGGGGGTGATTAAATATATTGCATCAGAACTATCGAACCCCACATATTCGTCGGCCGATTTTCGTCTGGGTTTTAACTCGTAAGTATGTATTAACTCCTTTCCATCTTTAAGTTTAAAGTTTATGTTAAATTGACCTGGATTTGTGTTTTTGTCTATGCTTAAATCAATAAATAAATAATTAGGACTGTCTGCTGAATGTATCTTTTTGATAGCAACACCCTGATATGAAATATAAGGAGCTGCTTCCGAAATATTAGGGTGTTTTACCAATAATTGTAATGTGTTGTTTTTAAAACCAACCCACCAATTGGGTGGTTCAACACGCTCAATTGTATGGTGTTTAACAATTGCAGGTGTTGAAGGTTCTATTACCGGAGCAATGTTATTTTGTTTTTTACAAGATACATTCAGGACTATTAGGGATAAACATAGCCCTAGTAAGAATATAAGTTTATTACGTTTTTGTTTTACTAAATAGTTAACCATAGATAGGTGTGTTATTTTATTGTACTTCTTTAATACTAATGGCAAAACCACCACCTGGCGCAGACCATTGTGATAATTTTGATTTGCTGGTCACCTTTTTTGTTGTAATAGTATAGGCTTGCGGATTGGTTTTATAGTGTGCGTCTTTGGCATCGGCATAGATGGTGGCAATGTATTGTTTGCCTTTTTCTAAAAAGTCGAGTGTAATTGTTGAGGTTCTGGCATTGTTACCATTTACGTTGCCAACAAACCAGTTGTTTGCCTTCTTTTCTTTACGGGCCACGGTAATAAAGTGCCCTGGTTCTGCTTCCAAATAGATACTTTTATCCCAATCGATGGCTACCTCTTTTATAAACTGGAATGCATCCATAAATTGTTCGTAATGTTCTGGTAAATCTGCGGCCATTTGCAAGGGACTATACATGGTAACGTATAGGGCCAATTGATTGGCCAGTGTGCTGTTTACATGGGAATTGTTGTTTGGGTTGAGTTTGCTAATGTCCATTTCAAAAATCCCTGGAGTATAGTCCATAGGGCCACCAATTAAACGTGTAAACGGTAATATGGTAACATGGTTGGGTTTAGAACCTCCAAAAGCTTGGTATTCGGTGCCTCTGGCCGATTCGTTTCCTATTAGATTAGGATAGGTGCGGCAAATGCCTGTTGGCCTTACTGCTTCATGGGCATTGATCATAATTTTATAGTTGGCTGCCTTTTCCAAAGCGTATTGATAATGGTTTACGATCCATTGGTTATAGTGGTTTTCGCCCCGTGGCAAAATGGCGCCCACATAACCGCTTTTAACGGCATCGTAGCCATGGTCTTTCATAAATTGATAGGCTTGATCCATATGCCGTTCGTAATTGCGAACAGAGCCAGAGGTTTCGTGGTGCATAATCATTTTAACGCCTTTGGATGCCGCGTATTTGTGAATGGCTTCTACATTAAAGTCGGGGTAGGGGGTTACAAAGTCAAATACATAGTCTTTAGAATGCCCATACCAATCTTCCCAGCCTTGGTTCCAACCCTCTACCAGAACGGCATCAAAACCATGTTCGGCAGCAAAATCAATGTAGTGTTTTACTTTTGCGTTGTTTGCTGCGTGGGTACTGTTAGGGGTTACTTTTGTGAAATCGGTAATGCCCAATTGCACTGCGGGCAATTCATCGGTATAGGACCATGAACTTTTTCCGGTAATCATTTCCCACCAGACACCAATGTATTTTACGGGCTTGATCCATGAGGTGTCTTCTATTTTACAGGGATCGTTTAGGTTTAAGGTTATTTTTGATGCTAAGATATCGCGGGCATCATCACTTACCATAATAGTTCTCCACGGTGATTGTGAAGGGGCTTGCATGTATCCTTTATCGCCATTGGCATCGGGCGTTAGCCACGATTCAAAAACCATATTTTTGTCATCTAAATTTAAATGCATGCAGGAGTAATCAATTAGTGCTGCTTCATGTAGATTAAGATACAGGCCTTCGGCCGTTTTCATGATTAAAGCGGTTTGTACGCCTGTAGATGAAAATGATTTTTGTGATAAATTCTCGGTCATGGCTTTTTCCGATAGGCCTCTGATTTCTGAAAGTTTAGATTCTGTATAATCGTATTCCTGGGTGTCGTAATCGCCCGGAATCCAAAACGCGGTATGGTCGCCCGTCATGGCAAATTGTGTTTTTTCTTCTTTGATTACAAAGTATACCAAGTTGTTTTGTACAGGGAATTCGTAGCGAAACCCTAAGCCTTCATCGAATAAACGAAAACGGATAACAACAATTCTGTTGGTTTCATTTTGGGTTAAGGTTACTGCCAATTCGTTGTAATGATTGCGAATATCTTTAACTTCTCCCCAAACTGGTTGCCAGGTTTCATCGAAGGTAGTGCGTTCGGTTTTTGAAACTGTAAAATCATCCAGCAAGGATTTTTTGTCATCTTTAAGTTCTAAGCCTAACTGGCTTGTTTGTATCACAGTTTGGTTCTTATAGGATAATTGATAGGTAGGGATTCCGTTATTTTCAATTGAAAATTGCATTACCAATGTTCCATTTGGTGATTTTAGCTCTTGTGCAATGGTAAAATTAAAGGCTAAGAGTAAAAGGGCCAGGGTTGTTATGAGTGACTTCTTCATTTTTTATAATGTTTTACCTGTTGCGAATTTTGTACATAAAAAAGTTCTCGATACGATTTTTTGTTCCTCAAAACCATTCGAACTGACATTAATTGTGTTTGTTTCAAAAATGCACAAAGGGTTTATGTTTTTGTCTTAGTTCTAGTTTAAAGCTAGTAATTGTTCTTTTTGTAGTAACAAAGGACTGTTGTTTACAAAAAATTCTAACGGCTCTCCGCTTATCATTTCAAATTGTGTTTGCTTTTGGGTAACGTTTACTTTTAGGATACGGTTTCTAAAATTCACCTTAAAGGAATAGTTTTCCCATTGTTTAGGTATTTTGGGTTCGAAATGTAAGCTATTGTTCTTAACACGCATACCCCCAAAGCCTTCAACAATACTCATCCAGGTACCTGCCATAGAGGTAATGTGCAGGCCTTCGTGTACTTCTTTATTATAATCATCTAAATCCAGTCGGGAGGTACGCAAATAAAAGGTGTATGCTTGTTCCATACGGTCTAGTTTTGCAGCTTGTATACTATGAACACAGGGTGATAATGAGCTTTCGTGAACCGTAAAGGGTTCGTAAAAATCGAAATGGCGTTCTAGTTCTTCTTGGGTAAACCGGTCTTCAAAAAAGTAAAAACCTTGGAGGGTATCCGCCTGTTTTATGTAAGGTGAACGCAGAATTCTGTCCCAGGACCATTTTTGGTTGATGGGGCGTTGCGATGTATCCAAATCGGATACCGTTATTAACTCCTTGTCCAAAAAGCCGTCTTGTTGTAGGTAGATATTATATTTTTCTGAAAACGGTAAATATATGTTTTTTGTAACACGCTCCCATTGTTCGAGTTCTTCCTTTTGTAATTGTATTTTGTCTGCGATACGGGAATAATCATTAGGATATTCGGTTTCTACTTTTTCAATAGTTTCTAATGTATAATTAATACACCATTGCGCTAAATAATTTGTGTACCAGTTATTGTTAACGTTATTCTCATATTCATTAGGTCCGGTTACCCCAAGGATAACGTACTTGTTTTTATCTTTCGAAAAGGTTGCGCGTTGCTGCCAGAATCGGGCAATACCAATTAAGACTTCTAGGCCTTTTTCTGGTATGTAACTGTAATCGCCAGTGTAGCGGTGGTAATTGTAGATAGCAAAAGCAATGGCGCCATTACGGTGTATTTCCTCGAAGGTGATCTCCCATTCGTTGTGGCATTCTTCACCGTTCATGGTTACCATGGGGTACAAGGCTGCACCATTATTGAATCCCAGTTTTTCGGCATTTTCAATGGCCTTTTCCAAATGGTTATAGCGGTATTCCAGAAGGCTTCTGGCGACTTGCTGATCTTTGGTAGCCATGTAAAAGGGAATGCAGTAGGCTTCGGTATCCCAATAAGTACTGCCACCGTATTTTTCACCTGTAAAACCTTTAGGGCCTATATTTAAACGTGAATCTTTACCAAGGTAGGTTTGGTTAAGCTGAAAGATATTAAAGCGAATACCTTGTTGTGCTTTTATATCGCCGCCAATCGTTATATCTGCCATGTCCCAAATATGAGACCATGCTTGTTTTTGGGTGTCTAGTAAACCATCAAAGCCTAATGTTGTTGCTTTTTTGAGGACGTTTTGTGCGGCTGAAACAAGTTTGTCCTTGGGATGGTTTCTATCAACAGTATAACCTCCAAACTTGTGAATAGTATAGGAATCGCCTTTATTAACCTGAGCCTTATAGCTAAGTGATATGTAATTAGAATCTGTAACACGCTTTGGTGTAATGGAAACAGGTGCTTCATTTAAAAAGATATTAGATTCCATAAAGGTACAGGTATGGAAATCTGTTTTCATGGTTTTCGACACAATAAAGGCTTGTTTTCCTTCGTGGTTTACTTCTAGGGTATCCCAAAATTTATCATCCCAATTGGTGTCTTCATTAGTAATGCCACTGTCTAAATACGGTTCCAATACGATATCAGCATCACTGTTTAGTGGCATGATTTCGTATTTAATAGCACCAATTTCATCTATGGTCAAACTTAGAAAACGTTTTGTTTTAACTTGAATTTGGATGTCATTTTGTAGTGTTGCCGTAAAGTATCTGGATAGCCAGCCTTCTTTCATGTTGAGTTCCCGTTTAAAATCTGTAACCGCTTTACAATTAAACAAATCGAGTTGCTCACCATTTATGGTAACGTTAATACCAATCCAGTTGGGAGCATTAAGAACTTTGGCAAAATATTCCGGATATCCGTTTTTCCACCATCCTACCCTGGTTTTATCAGGGTAGTATACCCCGGCAATATAACTGCCTTGAAATGTAGGGCCGGAATAGTATTCTTCAAAATTGGCGCGTTGTCCCATAGCGCCATTGCCTATGCTAAATATACTTTCTGAAGATTTTACATGATCTACATTAAAGCCTTCTTCTATAATGGACCAGTTATCTGGTTTTATATAATCTTGATTCATTTTTAATGGTATTAATAAGAGTTTTACTCGAACATCGAGCCTGCTTGATGCAGGTAGGATTTAAGGGTTCTGTGGGCTTGCCCCGAGTTAGTTTATATTGCTCTTATACTTTTTTTAATTCTTCTTTTTTAGTTTTTATAAGTCTTTCTAAAAAATCCACGTGGATTTCGGTAAAGTCTTTAAAAACAAAATCTGCTTCATTTAATATTGTGGAATCACCAATGCCAATAGAAATCATATTGGCGACATTGGCAGCTTGAATACCGGCAACCGAATCTTCAAAAACGATGCATTGGTTTGCTGGTGTATTAATAGCTTTGGCAGCTTTTAAAAACACTTCGGGATCTGGTTTTGCTTTTGTAACGTTGTTACCATCTACTATGGCGTCAAACCAATCCAATAAGTTTACTTTTTGGAGTATAATTTTAGAGTTTTTGCTTGCCGACCCCAATGCGATAGGGTGTTTTCGTTGTGATATGTAATCAAGTATTTGGGTTACACCCGGAAGAATTTCGTTTTCATCCATAGTGGTAATGTAACTTAGGTACTGATTGTTCTTTTCTTTCATAAGCTCCATAAATTTGTCTTTAGGAAGTGTTTTATTACCCCATTCCAGAATTTTATTTAAAGAGCTTTCCCTGCTAATGCCTTTTAATTGTTCATTTTGATGAACCGTAAAATCAATACCAATGCTTTTAGCTAAGGCTTTCCATGCCAGATAATGGTATTTAGCAGTATCTACTATGACCCCATCGAGGTCGAATATAAATCCTTTAGTTTTCATTATGTTACGATTGTATTACATCATCGATATCTTTTACTTTAGATACCAATGCTGCAGCGATTAAAAAACTTATTCCGCTAATAAGTAAAGCGAAAATGGCCTGGTTGTTATAGGCATACTTAACCAATGGACCGCCTATTAAGGCATTAATGATTTGGGGCATAACAATAAAGAAGTTAAAGATGCCCATGTATACGCCCATCTTTTTTGGGGAAATGGATCCTGCCAAAATAGCATAGGGCATAGCCAGTATACTGGCCCATGCAATACCTACACCTATCATGGATAGTATTAACCAGTTTTTATCGGGCATTATATAAATGGAAAGCAAGCCTAGACCACCAATGACTAAAGAAAATGCGTGGGTACGTTTTCTACCAATTTTTTTAGCAATGTATGGTAGGGCAAAAGCATAAAAAGCCGATACTAAGTTGTAAACGCCAAACAGAATACCTACCCAATCACCAGCATTTTGGAAGGATGCACTGCTATTGTCTGTGTGTTCTAAGCCATAAACATGTTGTGCTATAGCAGGTGTAGCAAAAACCCATAACCCGAACAAACCAAACCAGGAGAAAAATTGCACCCAACTAAGTTGTCGCATGGTAGCTGGCATCTTTTTGAAATCTTCAAAAATATCCAAAAGGCTTGATGGCTTTTCGTTGGTTTCACTTGTCGTGTCTTCGCTAGTGTATGCTGCTTCAAAGCTTGCCAGTTCTTCCGGGGTGTATTCCTTAGTTGTTAAAACGGTTACTAATATTGAAGCAACGAGTATAACGGCTCCGATAATAAAAGACACTATTAAACTAAGGGGCACAGTACCTTCGGTTGCTGCGTTGGAAACACCAAACCAGTTTGCCAATGCGTAGGGTAACCACGAGCCAATAACAGCTCCAAACCCAATAAGCGCTGTTTGTACGCTGAAACCTAAAGTGCGTTGATCGGTTCTAAGGTTATCACCTACCAGTGCCCTAAAGGGTTCCATAGCAATGTTAAAAGAAGCATCCATAATCATAAGCATACCTGCTCCAACCCATATAGCTGGAAGAAATGCAATAAATAGATCTGCTTGTGGTAATAGTATTAAACCAACAGAAGCAAGGATGGCTCCAACTAAAAAGTAGGGTTTTCTTCTTCCTAATCTCTGGTTCCAGGTTTTGTCGCTGTAATAACCAATAATTGGTTGAACAATAAGCCCCATTAGGGGAGCAACGATCCAAAACCAAGATAGTTCGTGAACATCGGCACCAAAAATTTGAAGTATTCTACTTGCGTTGGCATTTTGCAGGGCGAACCCCATTTGGATTCCCAAGAAACCGAAACTCATGTTCCATATTTCCCAGAAACTTAATCTACGCTTTTCCATTAAATAGTATGTTTAAATTAATACTATTTGATAAGCGATATTACTTATCAAAACTTACTGTGAGAAGTGAAAATATAAGTTTTGATTTCGGACAAAGATATAAAAGAATTTAGATTTTCCTAATAAAAAAAATTATTTAGTTGATTCTCTTTCAATCAATTCGGTCTCAATAACTATTTTTATAAAGTCATGTTTTGGGTTGTCATTTACTATATATTGATCACTTTCTGAGTCTATTGCTTCCAGTCGGTCTATTAATAAATTAGCGGCTTGTTCGCCCATTTTTTGACCATGTTGACTTACTGTAGTTAGGCTAGGTGTAGCATGCTTGGAAAGTACGCCGTCTGTAAACCCAATTACCTGAATATCCTCAGGAATGCTAAGCCCTAATTTTCTAGCAACTTTCATAGCGGTTACGGCATAAAGCTCATTAACCGCAAAAACACCATCAATAGTATTATTCGTCTTAAAGAACCGTTCTATTTCATTTTCTAATACTTCTAGATGATTTTCGACATCCAGGCTATCGTCAATTTTCAATATTAAATTGGAATCTGCAAATATTTTATGTTCTTCAAGTGCTTCAATATAACCTTGGGTTCTTAATCTACCTACGCTAACGTAGTCCATAGTAGTTATAAGGGCAATGTTTTTACAATTATTTTCTATAAGTTTTTTTACGGCTTTTACAGAGCCATTAAAATCATCTACAATAACCTTATCGCAGTTTACTTCATTTACTACCCTGTCGAACATAACTATTGGGATGCCTTGATTGATTGTTGCATTAAAATGATGGTAATCCTGTTTTAACAGTGTTTCTTTAGAAATTGATAATATAAAACCATCAATACTACCATTGGCAAGCATTTCCATGTTAATAATTTCCTTAGAAAAGGACTCGTTAGATAGCCCAACAATAACATTATACCCCCGTCTGTTAGCTATAAGTTCAATGCCTCTAATTACAGTAGAAAAAAAATGATGAACTATTTCGGGGATTAGGATGCCTATTGTTTTTGTCTTTCGATTTTTTAAACTAAGCGCAATATTATTGGGCCTGTAATTATAAAGTTTAGCAAAAGCCTGAATTTTTTGCGTGGTATCTTCACTAATTTCCTTGCTTCCGCTTAAAGCTTTAGAAACCGTTGAAACCGATACGTCTAATTCTCGGGCAATTTGCTTTAATGTTATTTTTTTCCTCATAAACTAATAAAATCAAAATGATTTTTGTGAATGTAAATTGGCGTTTTAAAGATACCATATTATTTGTTTTCATCACCATTCAATTGTTGTTTTTCTTACTAAAAAGACGTATATTATATAAAGTTTTCAACACGAAAACGTTTTCGCTAAGAATTTCGTAATTTCTAATTGTTTGTTTACAATTTCTTTACATAGTTTTAACCCGAGAAGTGAAAATATAATTGAACTAAACAAACACATTAATTAAATATAATTGTATGAAAACAATTGCAAATGGATTACTGTTTCTTCTGCTTTTTGCGCCTGCTTGTATGCTTGGGCAAACAACGCTTTCTGGAATAGTAACAGAACAGTCAACATCATTACCGCTTCCTGGGGTTAATGTACTTGTTAAGGGTACAACCGCTGGTACGGCTACCGATTTTGATGGTGAATATAAAATTGAAGTAAATAATGGCGACGTTTTGTTGTTTTCTTTTATTGGATATCAATCGCAGGAGATAACGTATTCTGGACAAACCGAATTGAATGTTGTTATGCAAGAAGATGCTGCGCAATTGGATGAAGTTGTTGTAATAGGTTATGGATCTACGACAAAGAAGGATGCAACGGGTGCGGTAGAATTATTAAAGGCTGAAGATTTAAACAAGGGTGCTATTGTGTCTGCAGATCAGATGATAAACGGTAAATCTACTGGTGTAAGGATTGTAAATAGTGGCGGTCAACCAGATGCCAACCCTAATATCAGAATTAGGGGAGGCTCTTCATTGTCAGGTAATAATAGTCCTCTAATTGTAATAGACGGTATTCCTTTGTCTAATATTAGTCCAGCAGGTCAGGCTAACCCTTTAACTTTAGTGAATCCAAACGATATTGAGTCGTTTTCCATTCTTAAAGATGCATCGTCTACGGCTATTTATGGTTCCAGAGCTTCTAATGGTGTTATTATCATTACTACTAAATCGGGAAGTAAAGGGGCTCCAAAGTTTAATTTATCGTCTAGTGTTCAGGTGGGTACCTTGTCCGATAAAATAACGGTATTTAATGCTAGTGAATATAGCGATTTCATCAATGCCTTGTATCCGGATAGTAGTAGTTTGTTAGGGGTAAACGGAACCGTTTATAATACCGATTGGCAAGAGGAAATTTATAGAACATCTATGAGTGTTGATAATAATTTTAGTGCGAGGGCTAATTTGTTTGGAAAAGTACCTTTTCGTGCTTCTTTTGGACATTCGGGTATTACGGGGATATTAAAAGAGTCTCAGTTAAATAGGTATACGGCATCGTTAAATATGGCGCCGGAATTTTTCGATAATCATTTAAAAGTAACCATTAATGCAAAAGGGATTGCTACAGAAAAAGATCAGCCGGATGAAGGTGCCATTGGTAGTGCTTTGGAGTTAAACCCAACACAACCAGTGTTCGATCCCAATGGAGGTAAATTTGACGGATACTATCAACTTACCGATGCTGATGGTAATGTGGGGCCAACAAATGCTTTGGCTAAATTAAAGCAACGGGAGCGAAATGAGGATGCGGACAGGCTTCTAGGTAATTTGGAATTGAATTACAAGTTTCACTGGTTGCCAGAATTACGTGCTATCGTAAATATGGGATTGGATTATTCTGAATCGGATATCAATGAATTTTATTTGCAGAAAGCCATCGATGCTTATACTGTATTTGAAGGCTTGGAGATATTTAACAACTTTAGCCCCAATTATGAAGAAACGCAGATAAAAAGAGACCATACCTTAGATGGTTATTTATCATACACTAAGCGATTGGAAGGTTTTGTGACTAAAGTAGATGCCCAGGCAGGATACGCGTACCAAAACTTTTATTCTGAAGGGATTAAGCACCCAACCAATACGGATAATGGTTTTAGACAGCTTTCAGAAATTGTTAGGTATGCCAATGAATTAAACTTACAATCGTTTTTCGGACGTTTAAATTTAGATCTTAAGGACAAGTATCTTTTTACAGCTTCTTTAAGAGCAGACGGTTCTTCTTTGTTTAGTGAAGATAATCGATGGGGTTATTTCCCTGCTTTCGCTTTTGCATGGAAACTGGATGAAGAAGGCTTTTTGTCTGATTCTAATTGGGTTAATACCTTAAAAATGAGAATAGGCTGGGGACTTACCGGGCAACAGGATATTACTGGAACCGCTGGGTATTACCCGTATACGGCACTTTATGTTGATGGCGATCCAACGGTAAGCTATATTTTTGGTAACCAGGTTTACACAACGTATAGGGCCAATGTATATAACCCTAATCTAACATGGGAAAAAACAAAAACACTTAATGTTGGTGTAGATTTTGACCTTTTCGAAAATGTTCTTTCAGGTAATATAGATTACTATATAAGGGAGACAGAAGATCTCTTAGCTGAGGTTCCACAGCCAGAAGGCGCTCTTAAAAACCGTTTTGTTAGTAATGTAGGTAATACCGAAAGTGAAGGTGTAGAATTGGCTTTACAGCTAAAACCTATTACTACAGACGATTTTTCTTTAGAAATTAATGGAAATCTGGCCTTTAACGAAACCTATGTTACCAATCTTGAAAATATTGAACAATATTCCAGTGGCGGAGGTATAGGTCGTGGTACTGGTGTTAATATCCTTCAAACAGCAGTAGGGCAACGTGGCCGCTCATTTTGGTTATATGAGCAGGTATACAATAGCAACGGTGCCCCTATTGCAGACGCTTTTGTAGATCAGAATGGGGATGGTGTTATATCGGATTCCGATAGAGTATTCACCCCAGTAGATCCCAAATGGACCTATGGTTTCGGAACCAGTATTTTCTATAAGAATTTAGATTTTAGTGCAAATTTTAGAGGGCAATTGGGAGGGCATATTTATGATGCGAACCTATTGAACAGAGGCTATTCCGATGTTGCCATACCTACCAACGATACCGGTTATATTAAAAATGCCCTTAACTTATTTGATGGAACGAACTACAATGGGTTTCAGGAAAAACAATCAGACCTCCAGGCCTTGTCAGATTTCTATTTGTCCGATGCGACATTCCTTCGGTTAGATAATATTACGCTAGGCTATAAGTTAGAAAACTTTATTTCCAAGAATCTCAGTCTACGATTGTACGCATCGGTTAATAATGTTTTTGTTATTACCGACTATAAAGGTTTAGATCCTGAGAATTTTGATGGCATCGAGCAATCGCCATATGCAAGACCAAGAACCTATACGTTTGGTGTAAACTTAGATTTTTAAATAAAAATATCATGATAAAGAAATTATTAATAATTGTTTTGATCGCTACAGGAATTTATTCTTGTACAGACGATTTGAATACCGAACCTGTTATTGAGCAGAGTTTAGAAAATTTGTTGGCCTCAGATCCTGATGCTGCCTTGGGTATTTTAGCCAGGCTTTATGGTGGTTTTGTGCTTCACGGTACAGGAGTACCAGGGTCGGGAGATCAAGAAGCCGATATTGCAGGGGACGATCCTGGAGAAACCGTATGGTTTAGAAGTATGTGGAACATGCAGGAACTCACTACGGATATCGTTAAAAACCGTTGGGGTGATGGTGGATTGGATCCTTTAACAACAGCTACAGGATGGGTACCCACCAATAAGTTTTTTGGTTATATCTATAACCGAAGCTATTTTAATATAGCCCAAGTAAATAATTTTGTTTTGGATGTACAAAAAGCAGGTATCGAGAATGCCGATCAGTTTGTGGC
Source organism: Snuella sedimenti (assembly GCF_016428595.1). Lineage (GTDB taxonomy): Bacteria > Bacteroidota > Bacteroidia > Flavobacteriales > Flavobacteriaceae > Snuella > Snuella sedimenti. The sequence goes on from NZ_JAELVQ010000010.1 coordinate 21,796, forward strand.
CGAAGCACGTTTTATAAGAGCCATTACTTATTACTATTTAATGGATATGTTTGGTGGTGTTGTAAAGGTGACCGAAGCCGATGGGGTTACAGGAGTGCTTAAGGCAAAAGAAAAACGAGCTGATATTTTTAAGTTTATTGAAGAAGAATTGTTGGCAATAGAAAGTATTATCCCTGCAAACAATGATTACGGGCGAGCCAATAGAGCAGCAGTGCACATGGCCTTGGCCAAAATTTATTTGAATGCTGAGGTGTATACAGGTTCGCCGCAATACGATAAAGCCTTAACATATAGTGAAAAAGTAATTACGGAATCTAGTTTTTCATTAGATGCAGACTATCAGTCTATCTTTCAGGGAGATAATTATATGGCTTCCGAAATTATATTTCCGCTTATAGGCGATAGAAGTAATGTACAGTCTTTTGGTAACTCTACTTATTTAACAAATGCTAGTTTGGGTGATACTACAATGCCTATTGGTGATTTTGGGAATTCTGAAGGGTGGTTTGGTAACCGATGTACACCCGCACTTTATAGTTTGTTTGGAGATTTAAGTACTACGGCCGATAGTAGGGCTATATTTTGGACATCGGGTCATAACTATGAAATGGCCGATTATAAAGTTTGGGAAGATGGCTATCCAACAACCAAATTTCAAAATGCCTATGCTTCAGGATCTTCTGTAGAGAGTCGGTTTTCTGATACCGATATTCCACTATTTAGACTGTCGGATGCATACCTTATGTATGCCGAAGCACATTTACAAGGAGGCGGTGGTACTATAGATAAGGCATTAGGTTATATAAATGCTTTACGAGAGCGTGCCTATGGTAATGCAAGTGGAAATATTGATAGTGGTGAGCTTACCTTGGATTTTATTATAGATGAAAGAGCAAGAGAGCTGTATTATGAAGGACACCGAAGACAAGATTTAATACGTTTTGGCTTATTTACTGGTGGTGATTATGTTTGGCCGTGGAAGGGTAATGTTGCTGAAGGAACTTCTATTCCTTCTCATTACAATGTGTTCCCGTTTCCATTAGAAGCTTTGCAGGCGAATCCCTTGTTAGAACAAAATCCGGAATACCCTAATTAAAATGTATTTACAGATGAAAACAAATAAGATATTAAGCTATTTATTTATAGCTGTTTTAAGTATTGTATTTCACAATTGTAGTGAAAAAGAGCTTGTAATGGTAGATGATAATGCCGAAACGACCTTACAGTTGTCTAGTGAAGATGCTTTGGTTTTAACCGAAGACATGGAAAGTGAAACGGCTTTGACGTTGTCCTGGTCCCGTCCAGATTTTGGATTCGAAGGCGCGGTGCCATCTTACAGCTTGGTATTTACCGTAAGTGGCGCTACCGAAGTATCTCCAAAACAAGTTAATGTGGGCAACACTCTGGAAAAAGCATTTACGGTTAAAGAGCTAAACACAATTTTGAATCAAGCGGGAGCAGTTGCCGGAATAGAAAACCAGATAAGTATTAAAGTACAAGCCTTATTGGGGGAAACTTCAGTAGCAGAGTCTAATGCAAAAACCATTACGGCAACAAGTTACTCAACTATTTTAGATTTATCCTCTACCTGGGGTCTGGTAGGTTCTGCAACACCTAATGGTTGGGACGGACCCGATGTGCCATTTTATAAAACCAGTACAGGAAATGTATTCGTTACGTATGTTACGTTAGTTGATGGAGAGATTAAAATCAGGGAAAATAACGATTGGACTCTAAATTATGGAGACACTGGTGCCGATGGAACTCTTGAAGAAGGTGGCGATAATATAATGGTTACAGCAGGTACTTATAAAATTACCTTTAGTCTAAATGACTTTTCTTATACCATTGAAGTGTATTCCTGGGGCTTGGTAGGCTCTGCAACAACTAATGGTTGGGATGGCCCCGATATGCCACTTACTTACGATGCAACATCCGATAAATGGCGTGCCGTGGTTACGCTTGCTAGTGGTGAAGTGAAAATAAGAAACAATAATGACTGGGCTTTAAATTATGGAGATACAGGAGCCGATGGAACTCTTGAAGAAGGCGGTGATAATATTGTTGTAGCGAGTGGCAACTATTTGGTTACTGTAGATTTTAACAATTTAGAGTATACCATTGAATCCATTGATATTTGGGGCGTTGTGGGCAGTGCAGCACCAAATGGTTGGGATGGTCCCGACGTGCGTTTTACGCCAGATTATGCCAATGAAGGGGTGTGGGTTCTTAATGGCGTTACACTTGCCGATGGCGAAATAAAGTTTAGGACCAATGACGATTGGGGGTTAAATTATGGTGATGACGGCGTTGATGGTACCTTGGATCAAGATGGAGCTAATATTGCTGTAAGTGCAGGTACGTATAACATCCGCCTTGATTTTTCGGATGAGAACAACCCAACGTATACTATCAACTAAAACATTAAAATGATGTCTAAAATATATTTAAAAATATTGAGTGTTTTTTCAATACTGCTTTTGGCTTCTTGTACAAATGATACATTCGAGCGCATTGTTATTGAAGAGAACAGAAATGAATCGGATTATGCAACTGGTGCTGCGCAGGTAAGACCAGATGCTTTGGTGCCTGGTAGTGGTGTGCTTATGCAGGCTTTTTACTGGGACGTTACCGAAGGCGGTATTTGGTGGGACAATGTAAAATCGAAGTTGGACGGATGGGCCGAAAATGGTATTGATGCTATTTGGATACCGCCAATTTCAAAAGGGCAATCAGGCGGTTTTTCTATGGGTTATGATCCTTTTGATTATTTCGATTTTGGTGATTATGAGCAGCAAGGCTCCAAGCAAACACGATTTGGTAACAGGGCCGAATTAGAGAGTATGATAGCCAAGGCTCATGAAAACAACATTGCTGTAATTGCAGATATGGTTATAAACCACAATAGTGGTGGCGATTTGGAATATAATGAATTTAGGCAGTTGGAATCTTATACGTCTTTTAAACCAGCTTCAGGCATGTTTAGCCGTTCGCAGTACGATTTTCACCCTAATGCACAGCATTTATATGATGAAGGTAAGTTTGGTGGTTTTCCCGATTTAGATCTTTTAAACCCTTATGTACAAGATTGGATGTGGAAATCGGAAGAGTCCGTAGCAAACTATTACTCTAATGTATTGAAAATAGATGGTTGGCGTTTTGATTTTGTAAAGGGATATGCTCCAGAATTAGTTAAGGAATGGGTAGAAACTGTTGGCGGTTATGCCATAGGAGAAAACTTTGATGGAAACTTAGCAGGTGTTGTTCAGCCCTGGGTAGAAAAATCTGGAGCTAGTGCTTTCGATTTCCCTAACTTTTTCAATATGCGCAATGCATTCGAAAATGGTAATTTAACAAGCCTTACAGGATCTAGTTTATTTGCAAGCATGCCTAATAAAGCTGTTACTTTTGTTGGAAATCATGATACAGAAGCGCGCGATGGTGGTAACGAATTTCCAGATAAATGGGAACCGCATGCCTATGCTTTTATTATGAGTGCTCCAGGCTATCCATCCGTATTTTATTCGCATTATGAGGATAGTGGTGATGCCCAAAAGCAAAAAATACAGCAACTTATTAAGATAAGACAAGAACTAGCAGCTGGTGATTGGATTGTTAATTATGTTGATACTGATGAGTTTATTGCAACGCGGACAGGCGATGGCGAAAAACCCGGGTTGGTAGTGTATATCAATATTAGTAATGAAGAAGTGTCTAGAGATATCCAAACACATTGGGTTGATGCTAATGTAAAGGATTATACAGAGGAGTTCTTTGTTTTTCAAAAATCGGATGCTTCAGGCATGGTTACTGTAAAAGCACCTGCTAGTGGGTATGCCATTTGGGCTTATACCGATGAAGAACAAACTGCATTTCCAGATATGTTGTACTTACCGGGGAATTATCAAGGTTGGGATCCTGCTTCGGCTCCATTTTTAACATCGGTGAATACGCCTAATTTGGACGGCTTGTATTCTGGACATGTACGCTTAACGGAAACAACAAACGAATTTAAGTTTACCGATGCTCCTAATTGGGACAATGGTATATATGGTGATTCAGGAGATGGTAGTTCAGGCATAATAGCCGTTCCCGGAAATAATGTTACGTTAGCAGGGCGATTGGATTACGAAATACATGTCGATTTAATCAATAATACTTGGTCTGCTAATACATGGGCTATTATTGGAGATGCCACGCCTAATGGATGGGATGATCCCGATACCGATATGTCCTATGATTTTGAAAGAAATGTATGGACAGTGACAACCAATTTAACAGATGGTCAGTTGAAATTTAGAGCTAATAATGGTTGGGATGTTAACCTAGGTGATAACAGTGCAGATGGTTCTTTGGAATCTGGAGGAGAAAATATAGTTGTAACAGCAGGGAGCTATCAAATAGATTTAGACGTGGAAAATAAAACTTATACCTTAGGGAATTGGGCTATAATAGGTGATGCCACCCCTAATGGTTGGGATGCACCGGATACCGATATGGCTTATGATGAAGTGAATAAGGTTTGGTCCGTAACTGTTGATTTGGTTGCGGGAGAAATGAAATTTAGATTTAATGATGGTTGGGATGTTAATTTGGGTGATAATGGTGCCGATGGTACGTTGGAGTCTGGTGGAAGTAATATTACTATTTCAACAGCTGGGAATTATACTATAACATTAGATTTAATTCATTTTCCTAGAAGATATATGCTTACACTAAATTAATTTCATTGTGAGCTTTTAAGAGCGTTAACTTATGGCCATGTCATACAAAAGCACAATCAAGGTAAATGAGATATTGGATTGTTGCGCAAAGAATTCAAAAAGGCCAAGGACTGCTTTGTGTCAAGTGTATTGCTCTTAAACAAGATTCAGGTAATGGTACCTGTAAAAAAAAGAGGTCTGAAAAGCGTCATTCTGAATGAAATGAAGAATCTCTTAAAATCTAAATCATTAGTTTTTAATGTGTTAAGATTCTTCGCTTCAGCCTGTCTTGAGCCACAGCCGAAAGGCTCTGAATGGACAAAATAAATTACTTTTCAGACCTCTTATCTTTATTCTTATTAGAGACTTTATTATTAACCATTAGAATGGGTATTAAAGTCTAGGGTTAATCTTCGTCAACTAAAATCCAATCACCACTGGCTAATAGGTGTTCAGCTTGCTTATACTTTAGGGTTTTATTTTCACCATTAATAACGTGTTTGATGGTAACCCGGTCGTTACGGCCAATTTTAGGCCTGTCTCGAACAATAGTTTCTACCACTTCCTGTCTACGTTGGGTATTACCGGCAGCCCTAGCTTGTGCCGAACGTTCATCTAAATTAGGGATTTCATCCTTTTGGACATTTAGTTTTTCTTGCTTTCGTGTACGGGCTTCTTGAATGGTATCTTGAGTTTCTTGAGGTAGCTCACCTTTAAATAGGAACGAAATAACATCCTTGTTAACTTGATCTATCATCGCTTTAAATAATTCGAAAGCCTCAAATTTATAAATCAATAAAGGGTCTTTTTGTTCATGAACAGCAAGCTGTACCGATTGTTTTAGTTCGTCCATTTTACGCAAATGGGTTTTCCAGGCATCATCAATAATAGCCAGCGTAATGTTTTTTTCAAAATCGGTAATTAATTGTTTTCCTTTTGTTTCATAAGCTTTTTCAAGATCGGTTACAACTTGTAAACTTTTAATGCCGTCTGTAAAAGGTACTACAATGCGCTTGAATTTATCACGTTGTGTTTCGTAAACGTTTTTAATAACCGGAAATGCAATTTCTGCATTACGAGTCATTTTTTCTTTATAATGCTCGAAAGCAGCCTTGTATATTTTTGAAGTTATCTCCTGAGCTGATAAATTTCCGAATTCAGCTTCCGTAACAGGAGAACTCATTGAGAAAAAGCGGATTAGTTCGAACTCGAAATTTTTATAATCGTTAGCAGCTTTATTAGATTCAGAAATACCTTCAGAGGTGTCAAAGATCATGTTTGCTAAATCTACACGAAGACGTTCTCCAAATAAGGCATGGTGACGACGTTTATAAATAACCTCACGTTGTGCATTCATAACATCGTCGTACTCTAATAAACGTTTACGAACACCAAAGTTGTTTTCTTCTACTTTCTTCTGGGCACGTTCAATAGATTTGGAAATCATGGAATGCTGGATAACTTCCCCCTCTTTTAGCCCCATACGGTCCATCATTTTAGCGATACGCTCACTACCAAATAAACGCATTAAGTTGTCTTCGAGAGAAACGTAAAACTGCGAACTTCCCGGATCTCCCTGACGACCGGCGCGTCCTCGTAACTGACGGTCTACACGACGTGAATCATGACGTTCGGTACCTATAATGGCTAAACCTCCGGCAGCTTTAACAGCTTCGGTTAATTTAATATCGGTACCACGACCTGCCATGTTGGTAGCTATAGTTACCTGCCCAGGTTGACCGGCCTCTGCAACAATATCGGCTTCTTTTTTGTGGAGTTTCGCGTTCAGTACATTGTGTGGTATTTTTCGAATACTAAGCATTTTTCCAAGCAATTCACTAATTTCTACCGAAGTAGTACCAATAAGTACAGGTCTGCCAGCTTGCGATAACTTAGTTACCTCTTCAATAACGGCATTGTACTTTTCGCGTTTTGTTTTGTAAACCAAATCGTCACGGTCGTCACGTGCAATAGGTCTGTTAGTTGGAATTTCTACAACATCCAATTTATAGATTTCCCAAAATTCCCCAGCTTCGGTTACTGCTGTACCCGTCATACCCGAAAGCTTACGGTACATTCTAAAGTAATTTTGAAGTGTAACGGTTGCAAAGGTTTGCGTTGCATCCTCAATCTTTACATTTTCTTTGGCTTCAATCGCTTGGTGCAATCCGTCACTATAGCGACGTCCATCCATAATACGACCAGTTTGTTCATCAACAATCATTACTTTGTTGTCAATTACCACATACTGGGTGTCTTTTTCAAACAAAGCATATGCTTTTAACAATTGGTTAAGTGTATGGATGCGCTCCGATTTTACAGCAAAATCTTTATATAAGGCTTCTTTTAGATTGGCTTCTTCTTCAGCCGAAAGGCCTTGTTGCTCTATTTTTGCAATCTCAAGACCAATTTCAGGCATAACAAAGAAATCTGGATTGTTCTTTCCAGACAAGTATTCAATTCCCTTATCGGTAAGTTCTATTTGATTGTTCTTTTCTTCAATAACATAATACAGCTCGGCATCAACCTTTGGCATTTCACGGTTGTTGTCCTGCATGTAAAAGTTTTCGGTTTTTTGAAGTAGCTGTTTAACACCTTCTTCACTTAAAAACTTAATAAGTGCCTTGTTTTTTGGCATACCTCGGTAAACCCTTAATAATTGAAAACCACCTTCTTTGGTGTCGCCCGATGTGATCAACTTTTTGGCTTCGGCCAAGACACCTGTTAAATATTTACGTTGTACCCCTACAATATCGTCTACCTTAGGTTTTAATTCAACAAACTCATGACGTTCACCTTGTGGAATAGGCCCGGAGATAATTAATGGTGTACGTGCATCATCGACTAATACAGAATCCACCTCATCCACTATGGCGTAATTGTGCGGACGCTGTACAAGATCGTTTGGTGCATGTGCCATGTTATCACGCAAATAATCAAATCCAAATTCGTTGTTGGTACCGTAGGTAATATCGGCATTATAAGCTTTTTTACGTGCTTCGGAATTCGGTTGGTGGTAGTCAATACAATCAACACTTAATCCATGGAATTGAAAAATTGGAGCCATCCACGCACTGTCACGTTTCGCTAAGTAGTCGTTTACGGTAACTAAATGCACGCCTCTTCCAGATAGTGCATTGAGATACATTGGTAATGTAGCAACCAAGGTTTTACCTTCACCTGTTTGCATCTCTGCTATTTTTCCTTGGTGCATGGCAACCCCACCAATAAGCTGTACATCGTAATGTACCATATCCCAGGTTATAGGTTTACCAGCAGCATCCCAAGAGTTGGACCAAGTAGCTTTGTCGTTGTCTAAGGTAATATAATCATTGGATCCGGATAGTTCGCGGTCGTATGCAGTTGCTGTAACGGTTAATGTTGTATTGTTGGCAAAGCGTTTTGCTGTTTCCTTTACAACAGCAAAGGCTTCTGGTAAAATTTCATTTAAAACCGCTTCGGTAGCATCGTAGGCATCGTCTTTAAGTTTGTCGATATCCAGATAGATATCTTCGCGCTTATCAATATCTTCCGTATTCTCAGCTTCTTCAAGTAAGCTAGCAATACGGTCGTCTATGTCTTTTGTGGCTGCCGTGATACGCTCTTTAAATGCAACGGTCTTGGCTCTTAATGCGTCATGTGACAAGGCTTCTAAAGCGGCTTCAAAGCTTTTGATTTCGTTGACTATTGGGGTAATGGCTTTAACGTCTTGTTTTGACTTGTCGCCAACAAATACTTTTAGTATCGAGTCTAAAAAGGTCATGTGGTCTATAAATTTTATATGCACTGCGAAGTACGTAGTGCGTTGTCTATTTGTTTTATTATCTTAAAACCCACAAAAAGGGCTTTCAAAGATACATTATGTTATGTTGTTTTGTAAAGATTAGCAAAAAAAAAAGCCTCGATACGAGACTTTTAACTATTCTTTATGCTTTTATTAATATTCGTCCTCGTTCCAGAGGTAATCTTCGTCCGTTGGATAGTCTGACCAAATTTCTTCAATTGAGTCGTATGCATCTCCTTCATCTTCAATTGACTGTAAATTTTCAACAACTTCCAAAGGTGCTCCCGTTCTAATAGCGTAATCTATTAACTCGTCTTTTGTTGCTGGCCAAGGTGCATCACTTAAATAAGATGCTAATTCTAATGTCCAATACATTGTTCTTTGTGTTTAATTTTTTGCAAAAATAAATTTTTAGTTTAAACAGGCAAGAAAAAAATGAATTATTTAATTATTAAATTAAAGAACGTATTTTCTTTCGAAATTTAAACAATTGAAATTTACCCCTACTATTATTAATAAAAATTAAGATTGTGATGGATGTGTATTTCAAAAAACAAGCCTATTGCTTTTCGGGTATCCACTTAATTTCATCTGCTTGTAAGTCGTGTGACAACTTTCGTGCCAATACAAAAAGATAGTCAGAAAGACGGTTTAAGTAGATTAAAGTATTAGCATCTAAAGGACTAATATCATGAAGGGCCGTTGCTAAACGCTCGGTACGACGGCAAACACAGCGGGCTATGTGACAGAATGACACGGTTTGGTGCCCGCCGGGAAGGACAAAATGTGTCATAGGGGGTAAGGCATCGTTCATGTTGTCCATTTCTTGTTCTAAACGTTCAATGTCTTCCAAAGCTACTTTTGGAATATTTAATCGCGCCTTGCCACTTTTTAAAATGGCCTTTTCAGGATCGGTCGCTAAAATAGCGCCTATGGTAAATAAACGGTCCTGAATATGAATCAAGACCTCTTTATAGTGTGTGTTAATGTCCTGATCGCGAATCAATCCGATATGTGAGTTCAATTCGTCTATAGTACCATAGCTTTCAATGCGGATATGGTGTTTGGGCACGCGTGTGCCTCCAAATAAAGCTGTGGTGCCTTTGTCACCTGTTTTTGTGTAAATCTTCATAGATCGTGCAAGTTAAAAGTTAAAAGTTAAAAATGAAAAGTTAAAAGTTAAAAGTGTAAAGTTGAAAGTTGTTTAGGTATTGGGGTTTGCAATGGAAGTAGTTAATAGTTGGTAGTGTTTGGTACTCTGTAATTAGTATGCTTCTAAATAGTAGTTTTCCATAACACATAACCCATAACCCATAACCAGTAACCAATAACCAGTAACCAATAACCAATAACCAGTAACCAATAACCTAATACCCAATCGTTAAATCCTGATGTTAAAATGCTCTTTAGCCTGTTCTTTTCTAAAAAAGACGAGGCCCCAGTAAAAAGTATCTATGGACACGGTTACTTTAGGATGTTGTTTAATGGTGTTCCATGCTTCGGTCATATCTTCGGACCAATAGATATCATCAAAAATAAAAAGACTGTCGTTATGGGCTGTCGGTAATAGGTTTTCAAAATAAGACAATGTAGCATCTTTTTGATGGTTGCCATCAAAAAACACCAGATCAAATGTATGGGGAGGTAAATCTTGAAGTTGCTTGCTAAAGTCTTCTTGTATTATTTTAATATTGCCGACATTCTGTAATTGCTTTTTACTGAAATTAGCTATAGATGGGCACCCTTCAATACTGGTTATACATGCTTTGGGGTTGGCTAGGCTTAAAGCTTGGGTGGCAATACCTAAAGATGTTCCCAACTCGAGAATATTTGAGCAGTCTAGGTGTTTTGCAAGGCGGTACAGTAATCTTGCACGTTTTGTACTCGTACCTGCATATTTGGCTATGGAAGCGATACTGCGTTCAGGGTGTTTATCAACATGGGATCCGGCTCCCAGATCGGTTACCGTAATGCGCTGTTTGTTTTTTGAGAGTGCTGATTTGTAGTTTTTTATAGTTTGGTAGGCACTATATTTTGTTTTGTCGTAAAAACATTGGGTTACCAATTGGTATACAAAAGGAGAGTGAACGCCATGTTGGTTGGTGGATCGTAATAAAAATTTCAGGTATTGTTGTATTTGATAAAGCACTTAAGTTGTAAAGTTAAAAAGTTTATGGAGTTTCAGGTTTCAAGTTAAAAAGTTTTAAGGTTTTGAGTAATAAGTTTTAAAAATGAAAAGCGAAAAGTTAGAAGCTAAATAACCAATAACCAATAATCAATAGTCAATAATCAATAATCAATAACCAATACCTAATACCCAACAACCAACAACCAACAACCAACAACCACTACCCATTACCCCTCCAACTTAGCCGACAGTTCAAACCAGCGTTCTTCTTTGGCTTCCATGATCTCTATTAACTCCTGAAGTTCAAGGGATAAGGTGTTGATCTCTTCCTGGGTCAGGTCGGGATCATTAAAACGGGCTTCCAGTGCTTTTTTATCGTAGGCCAGGGAATTGAGTTTGCTTTCAATGTTTTTAAGTTCCTTTTCTTCGTTGTAAGACAGCTTATTCGCTTCATTTTGCTTTATAGCATGGTTGTCTTTTTTTGTTTCCGAAACTGATGGAACGATTGGTTGGCTGTCCTCGTAAACTCTGTAGTCGGTGTAATTCCCAGGGAAATCCTCAATAACGCCTTCACCCTTAAAAACAAAGAGGTGATCAACTACTTTGTCCATAAAGTACCGATCGTGTGACACTACAATGATGCAACCTGGAAAATCCAGTAAGAAACTCTCAAGAACGTTAAGGGTAACGATGTCCAGATCGTTTGTTGGCTCATCAAGGATCAAAAAATTAGGGTTTTGTATAAGTACGGTACATAAGTACAGGCGTTTGCGTTCGCCACCACTTAATTTTTCTACAAAGTCGTATTGTTTTTTTCTACTGAACAGGAAGCGCTCCAAAAGCTGTTGCGCACTAATTTGACGTCCTTTTTTTAGCGGAATGTAGTCACCAAACGCCCTGATAACATCAATAACTTTTTGTTCAGGTTTTATGTTGATGCCATTTTGGGTATAGTAGCCAAATTTAACGGTATCTCCTTTAATAACTTTTCCAGAATCGGGTTTGGCGGTTTGTGTGAGAATATTTAAAAATGAGGTTTTTCCGGTGCCATTTTTTCCAATAATACCTACACGTTCCCCTTTTTTAAAGGTATAGTCGAAGCCGTTGAGTATGATCTTTTCTTTAAATGCTTTCGATACTTTGTGAAATTCCAGTATTTTGCTGCCTAGGCGCTCCATGTTTAACTCCAATTGTACTTCATGGTCATTTCTGCGTTGGTGTGCCCTATGTTTAATATCCTTAAAATCGTCTATTCTGGACTTCGATTTGGTAGTTCTGGCTTTGGGCTGGCGTCGCATCCAATCCAATTCTTTTTTAAAAAGCTGTTTGGCTTTGCCTGTTTCGATAGCTTCTCGTTCAATGCGAGCTTCTCGTTTTTCTAGATAATAAGAGTAGTTGCCTTTATAGCTATAAAGCTTGCCTTCGTCGAGTTCGATAATTTCATTGCACACACGTTCTAAAAAATAGCGGTCGTGCGTTACCATAAACAGGGTGATGTTTTCTTTAGCAAAAAAAGCTTCCAGCCACTCGATCATTTCCAGGTCCAAATGGTTGGTAGGCTCATCCAGAATTAACAGGTCTGGTTTATTAATTAGGGCATTGGCCAGAGCTAACCGTTTTTTTTGACCGCCCGAAAGGGTGCTTATCTTTTGGTCTAGTTGGTCTAGTTTTAGTTTAAAGAGTATCTGTTTGTAGAGCGTTTCGAAGTCCCAGGCTTGATGCTGTTCCATTTGGTCGAAGGCATGTTGGTAGGCTTCGGTGTCTTCTGGGTTTAATAGCGCCTTTTCGTAATTGGCGATGACTTTTAAAATAGGATTGTCACTTATAAAAATAGCTTCTTCTACGGTAAGGCTGGGATCAAACTTAGGGTCCTGTGATAAAAAGGATATTGCAATGTCTTTTCTGTAGGTCACCGATCCAGCGTCGGGTTCGTCCTCTCCAGAAATAATATTTAATATAGAGGTTTTACCTGAGCCATTTTTTGCTACAAAGGCTATTTTTTGATCTTTATGGACGCTAAAGGAAATATCCTGAAAGAGTGTAAGCTCTCCATAAGATTTCGATATGTTCTCAACCGTTAAGTAATTCACAATGTCTTTTTTGCAAAGAACGTATAAATTCGTAAAACATACCAGAGGGGTTTTAGGTTTTTTGGGGTTATGTAGTTATCTAGTTATGTAGTTATGAGGTTATCTAGTTATGTAGTTGTAGGGTTATGCAGTTGTCAAGTCATGAAATTAGAGGTCAAAGGCAAAAAGCAAAAAGTTAAAAGGGAAAAGTTGGAAGAGGGAAGACGGATGTTAATTAGAAGGTTAGAAGATTTTTGCGTCTTTTGTCTAGGGTGTTGGGAATTTACTGTTTAGAAATGCACTGATTACCAACTCTCACTGTATACTTTTACTGAATACTGATACTGTTAATAGGTCTAAGGTCTAGGGTAATGGGGGTTGGAGTGGTTGTTTTAATTGGTATGATGGGTATTTATAATAATCAATAGGCAATAATCAATTGTAAATTGAAGGTTTCAAGTTTCAAGGTTATGGGTCTTAGGTTATGGGTTATGAGGTTGTGTTTTAAATTAGCAGTATAAATTGCCATTGTAATCTGGCAGGCGAGTGAAGGTGCCGTAAAAAGAAATGCTGTCTAACGACCAGCGGGAGGAGTTCATTTATTTTAGGCTCCGAGACCCTGTAAGACCGCCGAAGATTGCTAGGCTAGACTTTTTTGTTACTTTTTTGGGCAATGCAAAAAAGTAAGCTCACATTCATGCCTGTTCATTTTATCTTGATACTTTCTTTTGAGTAAATTCAAATCAGAATAGATATAATAAGTTTAAATCTAAAATAATTTTTAAGTTTAAATAAAAATAGCACCTTTGTTTTAATACAACAGACAATAGATGAAGTTAGCAATTATTTCACATACGGAGCATTATACGACCGATACTGGGACTTTGGTAGGTTGGGGGGCAACGGTGAATGAAATCAATCATTTGTTGGAGGTATTCGACACCATTTACCACGTGGCCATGCTACATACCGATACAGCACCACCAAGTGCATCGCCCTATGTTTCTGATAAAATCGTTTTTGTGCCTGTGCCGACTACTGGAGGGCGTACCCTGAAAAGTAAGCTGGATACCTTAGTAAAAGCACCAACTGTTGTAAAGATAATTAACAGCGTGTTAAAGGATGTGGATTGTTTTCAGTTGCGTACACCAACGGGCATGGGAGTTTATTTGATTCCTTATTTAAGTTGGTTTGTAAAAAAACCGGGTTGGTACAAGTATGCCGGAAACTGGAGCCAAAAACAGGCGCCCTTGGGGTACGCCTTGCAACGTTGGATGTTGAAGTTACAAGGTAGGAAAGTCACTATTAATGGTAAATGGCCTGACCAGCCAGATCATCATATAAGTTTTGAAAATCCATGCTTGACCATGGAAGACATTGCCATTGGAAAGCGTATAAGATCGCAAAAAAAGTATACAGGTGCCTTGAACTTTTGCTTTGTGGGACGATTGGAAGAAGAGAAAGGTGTAGAGCGTATTATTAAAGCGTTTAATGGTTTGTCGGAGGCGGATAGTTTACGGGTGGGAACTGTACATTTGGTTGGTGAAGGAACTGAAATGCCGTATTTTAAAGCTTTGGCAGCTAAGGGTTCGATTAAATACATATTTCATGGTGCTTTGTCGAGGATGGATGTATTTGATATATATAGATCGTGTGAGGTATTTGTGTTGCCTACAACGGCTTCGGAAGGTTTCCCGAAAGTAATTGTCGAGGCCATGAATTTTGGATGTTTGCCAGTAGTATCAAAGCTATCTGCCATTGGTCATTATATTAAAAATGACGAGAACGGGTTTTTGTTGGATCCGGTTACTATAGAGAACCTAATGGGGTGTTTGCAGCGTGCTTTATATTTAGAACCTTCGGTATATAAAAAGATGTTGACTACTTTTGATACACTCGTTTTAAAGTTTACCTACGCCCATTACAACGAACAAATTAAAAAAATACTATCGGTTTGAGTCCCCGCGTACGTACATACCACGATCATTATATACCCTTGGTATTCGCACATATAGGTATAGGGATTGTGTTGTATGCTTTCGAACCCTTATCAAAAATTTATTTTTTTGTTTTGTTGGGGTATTTTATGTTTCGTATCATATTGTCTCCGGCTTCTAAAAAGGCCCAACAGGTATTTTTAGCTTGTGCTTATTTTGCGGGGGCAGAGGTGTTGTTGCGTATGACCGATGGAGCTATTGCATATGAGGCTTCTAAATATCTGGTTATTCTGTTTATGTTGATAGGAATGTTTTTTAAAGGGGTTAATGGTAAAGGATATCCTTACTTTTTGTACTTGATTTTACTGGTTCCCTCCATATTAGTGGCTTCTTCTACGCTTAGTTTTTTTGCCAATTTTAGAACCAACATTGCTTTTGTGTTAAGTGGTCCTGTGTGTCTGGGGATTGCCGCTTTGTTTTGCTATAATCGAATGGTGACCAATCGGCAAGTGCTAGATATTATAATGTGTCTGGCATTACCTTCTATAAGCATGACTACTTACTTGTTTTTATATAATCCCAGTATTAAAGATACGCTTTCGGGAACGGCTTCCAATGCAGCAGCGTCTGGAGGTTTTGGGCCTAATCAGGTAGCAACGGCTTTGGGATTGGGTATGTTTGCTATGGTGGTACGCTTGTTTTTGAAATCACCTAATCTGTTCTTGAAAATTTTGAATATAGTCATTCTTGGTGCTATGACCTTTCGAGCTATTGTTACCTTTAGTCGTGGAGGTGTGTTTGCAGCCGTTATTGTAATTGCAGCTTTTTTGGGAAGTTTGTTTTATCGTTCCTCACATAAAATGAAAAACCAAATTGTAATCTCTTTTCTGCTATTGGGATTGACCCTTATGGTGAGTTGGGTGGTTAGCTCGAGCCAAACGCATGGCCTGATAGATAAGCGTTATGCCAATGAAAATGCGCAAGGTATAAAAAAAGGAGATATTACTACCGGACGTATCGACTTGTTTATGGAAGAAATAGATGGCTTTTTAAGTAGTCCTTTTTTAGGAATTGGTGCCAGTCGGGTCAAGGATATCCGGGTGGAAACCAGTGGAACTTCTTTGCCTTCACATAATGAGATAGGACGTTTATTATCAGAGCATGGTCTTTTAGGGATCATTATCATTATGATCTTAATAATTAAACCTATAGGGTATAGAACAGGTAATAAACGCAATTACTTTTTTTATGCTTTTTTGGCCTTTTGGTTTGCCACCATTAACCATTCGGGCATGCGTATTGCTGCGCCTGGACTATTGTATGCTTTTGCCTTGCTGAATGTGGTGCCCGAGGGGTATTATTTGAAAACCATAAGGAAAAGTGGTACGAACAGAAAGTTAAAATAGTGCTTAGCTAAATTTTAAGTATCTGTAGCAAAACATTCAAGGATAGTTGTTTTTTTTTCTTATTTTTAAAGACACCCTACAGAAAGTTATGCTAAAACCGATACAAAAAATACGCTGGATCGTTAAACGGCATCCTTATTTGTATTATACAAGGTTTAAATTATTGTCAAAAAAGGCAGCTGCCGACGAAGCTTGGGATTATAGTTACAATACCATTAACCAAAGAGAAAACCTTCCGACCTATTTCAAAACTATTAATTTAAAGATATTTGAAGAAACTCAGTTTTTGAGTGATTTTGATAAGACGCTGTATCTGGCAAAGTGGTTACGCATGCATATTAAAGGAGGATCGGGGCTTAGTTTGTCCTCTGAAAAAGCACTTAAAAAGATGCTTAAGGGGGAAGGGGGGGTGTGTAGCGACATTGCCCAGGTATTCAATAACTTTTGCGTGCTAAACGATATTAAGGTACGAGAGTGGGGTATCACATCGTTACCGTATAAGAACAAATTTGGCGGACATGCAGTAAACGAATTTTATTCAGACAAGCATAATAAGTGGGTGTTAATAGATGTCGCTAAGTCTTTAATGTTTTATGAGGAAGACTCTGAAGAGCCCTTGTCGGTATTAGAACTGTTCGAAAATAATAAAGAGAAGAAACGGATTGTTTTCAGGTCCTTCCTAAGCTCAAATCCTATTGATTATAAGTTGATTAAAGATTATTATCTACATACCGAACGGATGCCATTTTTAATATGTAATTACCGTAATAATACTTACGATTGGTATTTAGATAAATTTCAGCCCTACCTTCCTATTTTTGTCATTCATTTTTGGCTATATCTGGCAAAGAAAAGTTATTACTATTTGTTTCCTTTGCAGTGTTATAAAAATAACCTAGCTTAAATTCATCGAACCCAACACCTAAGACCCAATCCTAACTCTATGACACATATCCTTTATATAGGAAATAAATTAGCAAGTGAAGAGCGTAATGCATCAGCCATAGATTGTTTGGGTCCATTGTTGGAAGGAGAAGGTTATAGGGTATATTATGCTTCTTCTAAACTGAATAAAATAGGGCGATTACTGGATATGCTTTGGGCCTGCTGGCGCTATAGGCATACAGTCCATATGGTGTTGATCGATACTTATAGTACTTTGAATTTCTGGTATGCGCTTTGCGTGTCGCAATTATGCCGGTTACTTAAATTAAAATATATACCGATACTTCATGGGGGTAACTTGCCAAAGCGTTTGGAAACCAATCCATATTTAAGCCGCTTGCTATTTTGTTATGCGTATAAGTACGTTGCACCGTCGGCTTATTTAAAAAAGGCCTTTGAAACACATGGTTACACCAATGTAGGACATATTCCTAATACATTGTCACTTGCGATGTATCCTTTTAAAGATAGAGGCTTTGAGCAAATTAATTTGTTGTGGGTACGTTCGTTCGCTAGGATATACCATCCGGAGTTAGCCGTAAAAATATTGAAAAATATACAAGAACAGGGTGTTAAAGCATCGCTGTGTATGGTTGGGCCAGATAGTGGTGACAGGAGTTTGCAGGTAACACAAACCTTAGCTGAAACGCTTGGTGTAAATGTACGTGTTACGGGAAAACTGACCAAGGAAGCATGGATTGCTTTGTCTGAGGATTACAATGTGTTTATCAATACGTCCAATTTTGATAATATGCCTGTTAGTGTTATGGAAGCTATGGCTTTAGGGCTTCCAGTGGTATCTACTAATGTAGGAGGTATGCCATTTTTAATTGATAATAAAGTTAACGGCATTTTAGTGCCTCCTAATGATGAAAAAGCCTTTACCAATGCTTTATTGGCTATCTATTCAAGACCACAAAATGCTTTGCAAATGGCTAAGCAGGCTCGTATGGTTGTTGAAAAGATAGATTGGAAGCAGGTAAGACAGCTGTGGCGTAATGTTTTACAGTGAACGCGTTAAACTTTTTTAAATTGGGTAAATGACCACTCTTTGTCCTAAGTTTGCTGTTTTTTAGTCAGTAATTCAAAAATGGCTTATTATTAACGTGAATAATGTTTAAGAGTTCTGATGTCACTTCGGAGTGAATTTTTGGAAGAATTTAGCACTCAAACTGACATAAATTCCTTATCCATTGTTCACGCTATTATTAGTCCATGGTTAAATCCTACCCGTTGTGCATTTTACGATTGAAATGAGTAAAATTTGTACTTCGATAGACTCAGCAGAACTATAGAGAATAAGATCTTAGTCTTTGAAAATAGTTTTCGATACGGTTTTCTTTGATTTCGACTGCACTCAGTCTGACAGAAAATGCTCGAACTGATATTTTGAAACTGGTTTAATCCAAAAAATATAAATGAGATCGATAATATAATGCTACAATCAAATTAACTTATTATATTTATAATTGCTATTAATCTCTTCTTAACATGCCCAATCAAAATATTCATTTTAACATTTCTGAACGTAAAATTTTATTGAGGGTATTCGATATTTTATGTATTCTTGGTGTGCTCTACTTAGTTGGAAATATATTTGATTTTGATTATTTTATTATAACTAAGGCCAGTTGGACATGGGTGTTGGTATTGGTGTTGTATATTTCCATTTTTGGGACGGTGTTTGAATTGTACGATCTCCAAAAATCCAGTAAGTTGGAAAGAGTGTCGGCAAATATTGTTTTAACTGTATCTATTACGGTATTGTTTTATTTTTTAACCCCTTTTTATACGCCTTTTTTACCGGATAACAGACTTCAGATACTCTATTTTTATTTTGCTATTCTTTTCGCTTTATTTGCTTGGCGTATGCTTTACTTGGCTTTTATTGTGTCTCCTCGATTTTATAAAAAGGTCTTGTTGGTCGGAGAGATTTCTAATATGGAAGCAATTGTGCATGCTTTTAATGTGGCAGATCCAAATTATAAAATTGTAGGGTTTGTTAATTGTGAAATGGAACGGGATGATGGTGTTAAATTTTTAGGTATAAAAGAGTATAGTCCCTATGAGATTGACGGCGTTGTTAAGAAAGAAAATATATCGGAGATTGTAGTGGCTAGTTATAACTCTGAAACCATAACTCCTAGTATTTACCGCATTTTGATTTCGCTTTTAGAAACGGGTTTTCCTATACGCGAGTATACGCAAGTATATGAGGATATGACATATAGGGTGCCGGTACAGTTTGTTGGTAAGGATTTTTACAAGTACTTCCCGTTTAGTAGAAGTAATCAAAATAAGCTGTATTTGTTCTTTCATCGGTTTTTTGATATTGTTATATCCTTAATAGGCACTGTGTTTACAATAGCTTTGGTGCCATTTATCCTTTTAGGTAATTTGATAGCCAACCGGGGTCCACTTTTATATACACAGGTGCGTGTTGGTAAAAACGGGGAAACTTTTAAAATCATCAAATTTAGAACGATGATCGAGAATGCTGAGCCTTCTGGAGCGGTTTGGGCGAAGAAGGATGACCAGAGGATAACCTTGTTTGGTAAGTTTTTACGGAATACCCGTTTGGACGAGCTTCCACAATTCTTTAATATTCTTAAAGGGGATATGAGTTTAATTGGTCCCAGGCCAGAACGTCCTTATTTTGTAAAAGAACTATCACAGCTTTTGCCTTTTTATGAAACACGGCATATTGTAAAGCCGGGTGCTACAGGTTGGGCGCAAGTAAATACCAGGTACGGGTCGTCGGTAGATGACAGCTTGCTTAAATTACAATATGATTTGTATTATATAAAACATAGGAGCTTTTTTCTGGACGTAAACATTCTAATAAAAACCATTACTACCATGATCTTTTTTAGGGGGCAATAGGGGAAGTTAAAAGCTAAAAGTGAAAAGCTAAAAGTGAAAAGTTGCAGGTTTCAAGTTTCAAGTTAAAAAGTTATGAGGTTTTAGGTCTAGGGTGTAGGGTGTTTGGATTTACTGTTTAGAAACTCACTGATTACTGACTCTAAATGTATGCTTTTTACTGAATACTGAATACTGAATACTGAACACTGAATACTGCTAACTGTTAATGGGTCTAGGGTCTTTGGATTTACTGTTTAGAAACTCACTGATTACCGACTCTAACTGTATACTTTTTACTGAATACTGAACACTGAACACTGCTAACTGTTAATGGGTCTAGGGTGTTTGGATTTACTGTTTAGAAACTCACTGATTACCGACTTTAACTGTATACTTTTTACTGAATACTGAACACTGAACACTGAACACTGAACACTGAATACTGCTAACTGTTAATGGGTCTAGGGTGTTTGGATTTACTGTTTAGAAACTCACTGATTACCGACTCTAACTGTATACTTTACTGAATACTGAACACTGAACACTGAATACTGCTAACTGTTAATGGGTCTAGGGTGTTTGGATTTACTGTTTAGAAACTCACTGATTACCGACTCTAACTGTATACTTTTTACTGAATACTGAATACTGAATACTGAACACTGGATACTGCTAACTGTTAACAACTTACTTGAGTAAAAATAGGAGGGTTGATTAGGATTAATTCTCATAGCTTATTTTAACCAACAACCAAACGCTATTTATAATAATGAACCAAAAATACATATCTAATCATTAGAGCGATTAGGAATGGTATTAGTCCTATGGCGAAAACTTGGACACCTACAATCCAGTGCAGGGTTAATAAGCATAGTAGTATAATTAAAAATTTTAAATACTTTATAAACCAAATGTTTGTCTGTTTTTTATAAAGTTGAGGGATTACCAGTAAGTTAAGGGCAAAGGCCCAAAGCAGATTGTAGTTTTGGTGTGTTCCAGTATGGTCGGTGGCAAACCAAAGTAGTAGGATAAAAACACCAATGGCACCTGTAAGTGAAAATAGTGTAACATTTAACCAAACACGAGGCTTGTTGGTTTTATAATCTTTATAGGTGAGCCAGATGATGAGTAACCCGAATAAGCCAAAAATAAACAAAGGGCTTGTGAAAAATGCATTTGATTGTAATGTGGGTTTTTGCTCATATAAAACACGGCTTTCTTTTACTAAAGGTAGGCCACGACCTTTAATGGTTGCATTCTGAAAGAATTTATAAATGTTTTCTGGTAAAAACATATGGTCTTCTGGTCTTGCTTTTTTATCGATTACAGCACCTAAAGCCACATCAATCCCTAAGCTTCCCCAAGAGTTTTTGTTTAGGTTGTTCTGGATTAGGGTTCTAAAACTCGCGTCTTTAAAGTCTTCGGGAAGATTAAACTCCAACTGGTTATTTACAGCTATATTAGCAACATCCTTAATTTTTGTGGCACAATTATCATAAAAGAAATCATAAAGGTAGTTTCTGTTTTCGGGCTTATTGTTTTCTAATAAATAATTGTAAAGGGTTTGCTTTTCGGGTTGTGATAAATTTAAAACTTGTTCTTTAACACTCCTGTTATAATAGCTATAGAGTCTCAGGAAATCGTAAAAAGCAGTGTCTCCTATAGAATAATTTAGCTTGCCTTTGGCAAAGTTTAAATAAAAATTTGGAGCTTCAAAATCGAAGCGACCATAATCGAATGTTTGATCAATGTTGTGAGTTGGATCTTTAACCCGAAATGCATTATGTCCAAATGCATCATTTAGCGAGGGACCGGGATCCACAGTTAATACACTAATTTGAGCTTTTGGGGATAGCTCAATTTGTTGCGCATTTAATAGGTTAAAGAAGCAAAGTAATAGAATAGGGAGAATCTTTTTAAACATAGTGCTATAAGATTATCTAAAGATACTAAAATCGAGTTTTAAAGAAAATACATTAGAGTACAAGGCGATACTCTGGTCTCCAATATCTGTAAAGGCATAATCTATTTGAATGCCTTTGTGATTAAAGCCTAAGCCAAAGCTAGGCTGGAAGCTAAGTTGTTCTGAATTGCCTATTTGTTTTTCGTATTGGAAATTACCCATACCAGCTCTTAGGTATATCATGTCGATATACCCAAACTCAAGACCTAATGCTGGATTGATACTGGCAAACGAGGATGAGATGATATCGTTATTTTCTTCGAACCTTACATTTAAATTAATAGCGGTTAGTAGTGTGTAATCGTAATGGAAGGTCATAAGTTTGGAAATACCTATCTGTAATTTTGGGATGGTAATTTCGGTAGTTTCTGGAAGTTCTTGGTTTTGACCTTCTATGGCATTTTGTACCTTGGCAAATTCATCCTTATTAATACTCCATGCATTAAATGTAGTCGTAATATCTCGTGCCATAACACCAAACATCCAATCGTTGTCGGTTTCAAACTGTATGCCAGCATCGAAACCAAAGCCCCATGAGGAAGCAAAATCACCAATGATACGACGTATTACTTTAGCGTTGACCCCAAAACTAAGTCCTTGTACGGGAAGGTCTCTTGCATATGAAAATGTTAACCCGTAATCGGCAGTTGAGAAGAGACTGATTCTATCGTAATTAATATTGCCTTGATCGTCTATGAGCTGTGTTGTATTTAAAATATCATCTACCGCAAAGCGAATAAGCGAGAGTGCCACAACACTGCGGTCATCCAACGGCTTGGCAAACGCAGCATAATCGTAGTTTGCAATGTTTGCAAAATAACTGGAATGCATTAGAGCCAATTGATTGTCTTCAAGATGCAATAGCCCTGCCGGATTCCAATATCCTGCATTTACATCGTTTGTATGTGACGTAACGGCACTGCTCATTCCCAAAGCAGCAGCATCCACCCCAATATTCATAAACTCATTGGAATATTTACGGGTAGTTTGTGCAAATAGGGTTAGCGAAAGCACAAAAAACAGTATGGTTAAGTAAAATCTCAAATATATTTTTTTACAAATATGCACATAATTTATAAGCTATAAACTTGAAATGTTAAGAGATATTGTTTGTAGGTGTTCTATTCTTATGAAGTTATCAAGTTATCAAGTTATGAAGTGATCAAGTTATGAAGTTATGAAGTTGGAAAGTTATGTGGCTTTGGTCTAGGGTATTGGGTGTTGGGTATTGGGTATTGGGTTTTGGGTTTTGGGTAGGGTTTTGGGGTAAAGTTAAAAGTTAAAAGTTACAAGTTACAAGTTTCAAGTTTCAAGTTATCAAGTTATGAAGTTGGAAAGTTATGTGGCTTTGGTATTGGGTTATGGGTGAGGGTAGTTATAAGCAATCGTAAATCGTTATTCATCAATCGTCAATTTAGAGGTTTTGGGTGTTGGGTCTATGGTTTTGGGTGTTGGGTATTGGGTATTGAGGCAAAGTTAAAAGCTAAAAGTTGCAGGTTTCAAGTTTCAAGTTAAAAAGTTATCTGTCTTTTGTCTAGGGTCTAGGGTCTAGGGTCTAAGGTCTTGGGTTATGGGATAAATTAAAAGTTACAGGTTTCAAGTTACAGGTTAAAAAGTTATGTGTCTATTGTCTTGGTTCTTGGTTCTTGGGTTTTGGATAAAGGAAATAGTATCATTTGATTTTTAGAGATCTTTTATATTGGTTTGTCAAAGAGCAATCGTAAATCGTTATGCGTAGATCGTCAATTTAGAGGTCTTGGGTGTAGGGTTTAAGGTTTTGGGGATAGTGTCTTTTAATTTTTAGTATACATCCTGATTGGGAATTAATCATCAATAATTAATCGTACATCGTACGTTGTAAATCGTTAATAAGAAGGAGATTCTTCATTTCACTTCACTTCGTTGCGCTCTCAATGAACCCCTTATAAATTACTATTTGCTTTATTCAAAAATAGGAAACTAGTATTTGATATAGTTTACTATTTTTACAAAACGAAAAACTATAAATAGACTTTATGAAGCGTTACATTCCTAATGCACTTACACTTTTAAATTTATTATGCGGGAGTATTGCAGTTGTTTTTGCTGTTACTAATAATTTTACAATTGCGGCGCTGTTTGTATTTACTGGTATCTTTTTTGATTTTTTTGATGGTTTTGCTGCTCGAAAGTTAGGTGTACAGGGGCCATTGGGAGTGCAGTTGGATTCACTGGCCGATATGGTTACCAGTGGTTTGGTGCCGGGGATTATTATGTATAAGTTATTGAGCGTTACGATCGACAGACCAGAGGTAGCTGCCCAGTCTGCCGAATGGAACACCCTATTGCATGGCGATGGCTTTAATGGATCTATCGTGCCTTTTATGGGTTTGTTGATTACCCTAGCTTCGGCTTATCGTCTGGCAAAGTTTAATTTAGACGAAGCGCAACAAAGTTACTTTAAAGGCTTACCAACTCCAGCAAATACTTTATTGATTATTTCTTTGCCGCTTATTATAGAATTTCAAAATAGCGACATTATGAATGCTGTTATTTTGAATACTTGGTTTTTAATTGGGCTAACTTTATTGAGTTGCTATCTGTTAAATTCAACTATTAAGCTGTTTGCATTAAAATTTAAGGATTGGAGCTTTAAGGCAAATGCGTCTCGATACGTGTTTGTAATATTGTGTGTCGTGCTTTTGATTGTTTTACAATTTGCTGCCATTCCTGCAATTATTCTGCTTTATATAGGGATATCTCTTTTAGACACTGTAATATCCAAATAATTTAATGTATGTTAGAAAACATTTTCACCCTGTTAATGCTTGTGCTTTTACAAGCTGTTTTAGGTTTTGACAACTTGTTGTATATCTCTTTAGAGAGTAAGCGCGCACCAGAAGAAAAGCAGGCTTATGTTAGAAAGGTAGGTATTTTATTGGCTATAGTCTTGCGTATTATTTTACTGTTCGTACTAATAGAACTTATAGATTATTTCCAAGATCCTGTATTGCAGTTTGCTTTTGAAGGTGTTGCCGAAGGGCGGTTTACTATTCATAGTTTTATTGTGTTGGGAGGTGGCATATTTATTATTTATACCGCCATGAAAGAGATTTGGCATATGATTGGAACGAAAGAAGTCGATCATGCCGTTGAGGGGGAAAGAAAAAGTTCGGTAGCTAAGGTTATTAGCATGATTGTAGTTATGAATGTTGTGTTTTCTTTTGACTCCATATTAAGTGCTATGGCGTTGACCAATGTGTTTTGGGTTATGGCGACTGCCATTGTTATTGGTGGTTTGCTAATGATTTGGCTAGCTGATAGAGTGTCTGGTTTTTTGGCGAAAAATAGAATGTATGAAGTGTTAGGCTTGTTTATTTTGTTTATAGTGGGGGTTATGTTGGTTACCGAAGGTGGCGAATTGGCGCATTTAACACTTTTTGGAAATCATATTGAACACATGAGCAAAACAACCTTTTACTTTGTGATCGCTATTTTGGTGATTACCGATATTGTGCAAGGGCGTTACCAAAAGAAGTTGCTGGCAGAGCAGAAAAGAAATAATATAGATGAATCGGGTGATTCACATTCTTGAGTTGAGCTTATATTAAGGGCTTTTAACTAAGTTAGGTAAAGCCTTCCATTAGTTTACTTTTGTGTTCAAATATTCTTCGTTTTAAATTGTTTGTAACGACAATCTGTAAAGTGCCTTTTCTTGGTTAAGATGTAGAGATAGTATTGATGCATGGTTTTATACATTGATTATTCTGTTAAACCATTGGATTCCTGTCGCAGTTTATCTTGAGCAAAGAAGCAAGGCAGGAATGACAAGACTTATAAAAAGGAAATCGGAATTGAATTTTACCCTGTCTGTAGTTGTAGTGTAATACAGAGAAGTGGCAGGTTTTAATGGGTTAAATAATTGACTAATAGAATATTGTTCTGCAATTATTACATACGGATAATTGAAACTGAAACCTAATCCCGAATCTTCTTTTTACGTAGTTCGAAGTTTTGTCCCAGATATACTTTTCTAACCATAGCATCGTTGGCCAATTCTTCGGGTTCTCCAGCTTTTAAAATGCTACCTTCAAACATTAAGTAAGTTCTGTCTGTAATAGCCAGGGTTTCTTGTACGTTATGATCGGTAATTAGTATGCCAATATTTTTCTTAGTTAATTGGGCTACGATACGCTGAATGTCTTCTACGGCTACTGGATCTACCCCTGCAAAAGGTTCGTCCAATAAAATAAAATTAGGATCCGTTGCCAAGGCACGTGCAATCTCAGTACGACGGCGTTCACCACCTGACAACAAATCACCGCGACTTTTGCGGATATGCCCCAGTCCAAATTCTTCGATCAAAGATTCCATTTTATCATGTTGCTCCTTTTTGCTGAGTTTAGTTAGTTGTAGTACACTTAAAATATTATCTTCAATACTTAACTTTCTGAATACGGAAGCTTCTTGCGCTAAGTAGCCAATACCATTTTGAGCGCGTTTGTACATGGGGTACTTCGTAATGTTTTTGTTGTCTAAATAAATGGTGCCACCATTGGGTTTAATTAAGCCAACAATCATATAAAAGGAAGTGGTTTTTCCGGCACCGTTTGGTCCTAGTAAACCAACAATCTCCCCTTGGTTAACTTCCAAAGAAACATCTTTTACAACTTTTCGTCCGCTATAGGACTTCATTAAATTTTCGGCTCTTAAGATCATAGGCTATGTAATGAACGCTAAAAATAGTAAAAACGTATAGACTATTGTAGCGGAGATTAAATTTATGTTTTGTTTAACGTTGTTGTTCCAGGGCATCCCAAAATTCGTAAGCACGTCGTAAATGGGGTATTACAATAGTGCCACCAACCAATGTGGCGATGCTTAGGGCTTCTACAACTTGTTCTTTAGGAATGCCTTGCTTGTAGCAAGTTTCCATATGGTACTTAATACAATCGTCGCAGCGTAATACCGTTGAGGCAACCAATCCTAAAAGTTCTTTGGTTTTAACATCTAGTGCACCTTCGGCATAGGCATTGGTGTCTAAGTTAAAGATGCGCTTTATAACCTTATTGTTATCGGCTAAAATTGTATCGTTCATTTTTGAACGGTAATCATTAAATTCGGAAACAATATCAGGCATGTTGCTTGGCTTTTCGTTTTTCATTTCGTACAACAATTTTTGAAATGTAAATACTTATTTGATAGAGTATCAAAATAGGAATTGCAACAATAACCTGACTGGCAATGTCTGGGGGTGTTATAATAGCGGATAATACCAATACAACAACCAAAGCGTATTTCCTGTATTTCCTTAAAATCTCAGGTGTTACCAAACCTACCTTAGTTAAAAAATAAATAATAATAGGCAATTCAAAAATGAGTCCAGAGGCCAAAACAGATGATCTTACTAAACCTATAAACGAACCAATATCGATTTGGTTATCTACCGCTTCAGAAATTTTATAGTTAGCTAAAAAGTTTATAGACAAAGGCGTAATTACGTAATAGCCAAATACAACACCAGTAAAAAATAATAAGGATGAAATGATAATAAAACCACGAGAGTGTTTGCGTTCATTTTCATGCAGTCCGGGACTAATAAATTTCCATAATTGATAAATAGTATAGGGAAAAGAAACAACAAATCCAGCTAATATAGCTGTCCAGATATCGGCAGAGAACTGTCCGGCCATGGTTCTGTTTTGTAGAATCAAAGGTATTTTGTCATTGCAAAAACTGGTCTCTAAATTAATGAACGTCGCAATTTTACACAGATAATGGTAGGTGGGGAAACTCATTTCCTTAGGTGCAAAAATAATCTGATCAAAAATAAATCGGCTAAAAATAAAAGCCAAACTGGCAACGATTACAATACCTAATACAATTCTAATTAAATGCCACCGTAAATCTTCAAGATGGTCTAAAAAAGACATCTCATTAATATTCTTTTGTAGTTTTTTCGCCATTATATAATTCCTTCTTTTATTAAATCATGAATATGAACAACGCCTGCATAAAGGCCATTTTCTTCTACAAGCAATTGCGATATATCGTTATTTTCCATAAGTTCCATAGCATCTATAGCCATGGCATCGGCAGCTATGCGCTTAGGGTTAGCACTCATAATATCCTTGGCAGTTAGGGAAGCAAAATTGTCTACCTTGCTAAGCATTCTTCGCAAATCGCCATCGGTAATAATACCAATAATTTTATCATTTTCGATTACTGCAGTTACCCCGAGCATTTTTTCTGAGATTTCTATAATAACCTCTTTAATACTAGTATTGGCAGTTACTTTTGGTTTTTGGTTAACAGATGAAATATCGTGAACTCTTAGGTATAATTTCTTTCCCAAAGCCCCACCGGGGTGGTATTTGGCAAAATCATTGCTTGAAAATCCGCGTAATTCCAATAAACATACTGCCAGTGCATCACCAATAACCAATTGAGCCGTTGTGCTGGTTGTAGGCGCTAAGTTGTTAGGGCAGGCTTCTTTTTCTACAAAGGTGTTTAGAATGTAATCGGCTTGTTGCCCTAAAAACGATTCGGTATTGCCTGTAATGGCAATCATTTTATTATTGGCACTTTTAATAAGTGGTACCAATACTTTTATTTCGGGTGTATTGCCACTTTTCGAAATGCAAATCACTACGTCGTCCTTAAGAATAAGTCCTAAGTCACCATGAATGGCATCGGCTGCATGCATAAAAATAGCTGGAGTACCAGTAGAATTAAGTGTGGCTACAATTTTGTTGGCAATAATGGCACTTTTACCAATGCCCGTAATAATAACACGTCCTTTAGACTTGTATATGAGTTCTACAGCTTCGGCAAAATCATTAGTTACTAAACTTGATAGGTTTGAAATGGCTTTGCTTTCCATGTCAATAGTATGCTTAGCTGTATTGATAATCGTATTTTTGCTGTTCAAAATTTATTAATTTTTTTAGTTGAAGCTTTTAAAGATTTTGT
Source organism: Snuella sedimenti (assembly GCF_016428595.1). Taxonomy (GTDB): domain Bacteria; phylum Bacteroidota; class Bacteroidia; order Flavobacteriales; family Flavobacteriaceae; genus Snuella; species Snuella sedimenti. Next base: position 50,544 of record NZ_JAELVQ010000010.1, read on the forward strand.
TACCTTTAGTCTTGCTCAAATTGCACACATGTGTAATTTGAAAATTCGTTACAAAACTAACGAAAAAAAAATGAGGGCTCTCTAATTACACAGCTAAAATAATTAATAGAATGTTGAATATTTGTTGTGTTTTTAATAAGTAAATTAATTTTTTATACAATTCATGTTAATAGCAAAAAGTGACCTGCATTCAGCACTAAAAAAATACTTTGGGTTTAATAAGTTCAAAGGGCTTCAAGAGGATGTAGTAGAAAGTATTATATCGGGAAATCACACTTTTGTGATTATGCCAACAGGAGGGGGGAAATCGTTATGCTATCAATTACCTGCTTTAATGCAAGAGGGTACGGCCATAGTGGTATCACCTTTAATTGCTTTAATGAAGAATCAAGTAGATGCTATAAGGGGTGTTTCTAATGAAGAAGGAATAGCCCATGTGTTAAACTCTTCGTTAAATAAAACAGAAGTTAAGCGCGTTAAGGAAGATATTGTTAATGGTGTTACAAAATTGTTGTATGTGGCTCCCGAATCGCTTACCAAAGAAGAGAATGTAGAGTTCTTACGATCGGTAAAGGTGTCTTTTATGGCTATTGATGAAGCGCATTGTATTAGTGAATGGGGACATGATTTTAGACCAGAATACAGAAACTTACGCCATATCATTGGCCGTATTGGAGATAATATTCCCATTATAGGTTTAACGGCAACGGCTACTCCAAAGGTGCAAGAAGATATTATTAAGAATTTAGGTATAGGTAATGCAAGAACCTTTAAGGCTTCTTTTAACCGCCCTAATTTATATTATGAAGTGCGGCCGAAAACAAAAAACGTAGACGCCGATATTATACGGTTTGTCAAACAGCATGAAGGAAAATCGGGGATTGTATATTGTTTGAGCAGAAAACGTGTTGAAGAACTGGCTCAGGTACTCCAGGTTAACGGTATAAAAGCGGTGCCTTATCATGCTGGTTTAGACGCCAAGTCCAGATCAAGTTACCAAGATAAGTTTTTAATGGAAGATGTCGATGTGGTTGTGGCTACTATTGCTTTTGGAATGGGAATCGATAAGCCAGATGTACGTTTTGTAATCCATCATGACATACCCAAGAGTATTGAAAGTTATTATCAGGAGACAGGTCGTGCTGGTCGCGATGGCGGAGAAGGCCATTGTTTGGCTTTTTATTCTTATAAAGACATCGAAAAACTGGAGAAGTTTATGTCTGGAAAACCAGTAGCCGAACAGGAAATAGGACATGCTTTATTACAAGAAATGGTTGCTTTTGCAGAGACTTCCATATCCAGAAGAAAGTTTATTTTACACTATTTTGGAGAGGAGTTCGACAATGAAACGGGCGAAGGGGGCGACATGGATGATAATGTGAGGCATCCAAAGAAGAAACATGAAGCTAAAGATGATGTAAAGTTGTTGTTGGAAACCATTAAGAAAACAAAAGAAAAATATAAATCGAAGGATCTAGTAAATGTTATAACGGGTAAAGAAAATGCGCTCATAAATTCACACAAAACAAATGAACAGCCATTTTTTGGTTTAGGTAAGCACCAGGACAAAAAATATTGGATGGCTTTGTTAAGACAGGTTTTGGTAGCTGGTTACCTTAAAAAAGATATAGAAACCTATGGGGTTATTAAATTAACCAAAGAAGGGCTTGATTTTATAGGTAAACCGGAATCTTTTATGATGACCGAAGATCATGTTTATGAAAACGGACAAGATGATGGGGCAATTGTAACGTCTGCTAAAGGAGGTGGGGCTGTAGCCGACCAACTGTTAATGAATTTGCTTAAGGATTTGCGTAAGAAGAACGCCAAAAAGTTAGGAGTACCTCCATTTGTGATTTTCCAGGATCCATCGTTAGAAGATATGGCGCTTAAGTATCCTATAAGTATGGGAGAACTAGCCAATGTTCATGGTGTTGGCGATGGAAAAGCTAAAAAGTACGGAAAGGATTTTGTGGAATTGATAGCAAAATATGTAGAGGAACACGATATTATTCGTCCTGATGATTTGGTTGTTAAGTCTACGGGAAGTAATTCTGCACTCAAACTATATATCATTCAAAATATAGACAGGAAATTGCCTCTAGATGATATTGCAGATTCGAAAGGAATGGAAATGAAGGATTTTATAAAAGAAATGGAAGCCATTGTCTATTCCGGAACAAAACTGAATATTAGTTATTGGATTGATGAAATACTGGATGAAGACCAACAAGAAGAAATCCATGATTATTTTATGGATTCGGATTCAGATAGTATAGATGTTGCAATCGATGAATTTGATGGTGATTATGATGACGAGGAGCTTCGACTGTATCGTATCAAATTTATTAGTGAAGTGGCGAATTAGTGTTCAGTGTTCAGTATACAGTGTTCAGTATACAGTGTTCGGTATGCAGTGTTCGGTACTCAGTTTTACAATCTTAAAATAAAAAGTATACAGTGGTAGGCTAGCGTATTTTTGGGGTTGGTCTCTTGGGGGTATACTTTAAACTTCTTGCTCTGGGCTTCAAACTTCTAATAGACTTTCTTATCTTTGCACTTTCTTAAAAAATAGAGCATTATGCAAGACGGATTATACGCAAAATTTAATACAGCTAAAGGAGAAATTATCGTTTCTTTAGAATATGAAAAAACGCCAGGAACGGTAGGTAACTTTGTTGCTTTGGCCGAAGGAAATTTAGAAAATTCAGCAAAACCCCAAGGGACACCCTATTACAATGGTTTGAAATTTCATAGGGTAATTCCTGATTTTATGATTCAAGGTGGATGTCCGCAGGGAACAGGGAGTGGAAACCCAGGATATCAGTTTGACGATGAGTTTCATCCTGATTTGAAGCATGATGGCCCTGGTGTATTATCTATGGCAAATGCTGGGCCAGGAACCAACGGAAGTCAATTTTTTATCACACATGTAGCAACACCATGGTTAGATAATAACCATACCGTCTTTGGACGTGTTACTGAAGGTCAGGATGTTGTGGATGCTATAGGACAAGGTGATGTTATTGAAAGTATAGAGATAGTAAGAGTTGGTACTAACGCTGAAGCTTACAATGCTATTGAAGCGTTTAGGACTTTTGAAGGTTCAAGAGAAAAAAGATTAGCAGAAGCTAAAGCAGAGGCAGAAGCTGAATTGGATAAAATAGCTGCTGGTTTTAGCAAAACGGATAGTGGTTTACGTTACCAAATTATACAAGAAGGTAATGGAACTAAAGCTGAAAAAGGAAAGACCGTATCGGTACATTATAAAGGTCAATTAACAGATGGTACGGTATTCGATTCTTCATACAAGCGCAACCAACCAATTGATTTTCCTTTAGGAATGGGGCAGGTTATTTCTGGATGGGATGAAGGTATCCAATTACTGAAAGTAGGCGATAAAGCACGTTTGGTTATTCCTAGTAGTTTAGGATATGGTAGTCGTGGTGCCGGAGGTGTTATACCGCCGGATGCAACACTAATCTTTGATGTTGAATTGATGGACGTAAAATAAACAGTTCATTTTATATAAACTAAAGCACTTCGATTGAAGTGCTTTTTTTATATTTATACATGACAAACTTAGAACTTGAACATTTAAGGTATCCCATTGGTAAATTTGAATGCCCTACCACTATAACAGCTAACCAAGTGAAGGATTGGATTGCTATTTTAGAACATTTTCCAGAAAGGTTGGAATCTCTTGTAGGTAATTTAACGGACGAACAGTTGGATACTGTATATCGTCCTGAGGGTTGGACGGTACGGCAAGTGGTACATCATTTAGCCGACAGCCACCTTAATAGTTATATTCGTTTTAAATGGACATTAACAGAGGATATACCGGTAATAAAACCTTATTATGAAGAACGGTGGGCTGAACTCCCAGATGCAAAACAGGCACCTATTACTATGTCGCTATTACATTTAAAAGTCATTCATTATAAATTGGTGTATTTGCTCAAGCATTTGTCTGAAGACGATTTGAGCAGGCGTTTTATTCACCCCGAAACCAATACGGAAGTGCCACTTAATAGAAACATTGGTGTTTATGCTTGGCATAGCAATCACCATTATGCACATATTGAAAATTTACTAAAGCGTAATAATTGGCTTTAAATTATGGAGTTGATTAGACCTGTACGTACAGAGGATAGCGATCAGCTTTTGGGAATTTATAATTATTACGTTGTAAATTCTATTGTGACGTTTGATTTAAAGCCCTTTGCATTGTCCGAGTTCGAAGAAAAAGTACATGCCATCTCAGCAGCTTATCCCTTTATTGTTTTTGAAGATAATGATAGAATTTTAGGTTATGCTTACGCCAGTAAATGGCGCGAAAAACCTGCTTACAATTTCACGGTAGAGTCTACTGTATATGTTAGACAAGATGCGCAGGGTAAACAGGTAGGCTCTAAGTTATATACAGAGCTGTTACGTTTATTAAGGCAAGGTAACTACCATGTGGTTTTAGGTAGTTTAACACTACCCAATGAGGCCAGTGTGAAGCTTCATGAAAAATTTGGTTTTGAGAAGGTAGCCCATTTTAAAGCAGTGGGCTTAAAGTTTGGCAAGTGGTTGGATGTTGGTTTTTGGCAATTACAGTTAGATTAAGGTTTCCATTTTATATTACAACCAATACTTGGCTTTTGTGGTCTTGTGTTGGCTTCTCCTTTTAATAAGCAGTCCAATGCATGCCTTAAATCGGAACCAGTAACCGGAATACCGTTACCCGGTCTTGATGCATCCAATTGTCCCCTGTAACGTAGTTTTAAGTTCGCGTCAAATACATAAAGGTCAGGCGTACAAGCAGCGTCGTAGGCCTTTGCTACTTCTTGGCTTTCATCGTACAGGTATGGAAAAGGGTAACCTTCGGCTATCGCATGCTGTTTCATTTTGTCGGGACCATCTTGGGGATAATGGTTCACGTCGTTGCTGGAAATGGCAATAAAGCGAATGCCTTTTTTTGTATAGCTATTTGCAATTGCAACCAATTCCTTATTAACATGAATAACAAAAGGACAATGGTTACAAATAAACATAATAACAGTGCCATGTTTGCCTTTAAGGGATTCAAGGGACATTAATGAGCCGCTTACCGTGTCCGGTAATTTGAAAGGTGGAGCTATAGTGCCCAGAGGCAACATATTTGATGGAGTACGAGCCATAATAAATTATTTTAGCAAAGTTCGATATAAGGAAATCATTTGACTTCGCTCAACCTGACATAATTTCCATTCAAAAACTGTCAATTTGAGTGATTTTTCGAAGAAAATAGTATCGAAAATAAGTTTTTGAATATCGGTTGGATTACGTCGAACCCATGTTGTTTTAGCAAAGTTCGTGATTATTTATATTTTTGAAAAATGAATGATTTAATATCTTTTGAAGATTTTACTAAAGTATGTAGGCTCACCCATATTAGAACTGTCTAATTTTCTAAAATTTCAACAAAGTTATTGTTTTTAATTGTAATGGAGCTAGCTCCATTACAATTGACTTCTGCATATTTTATCGGGGACATTTTCCCCAATGTATCATGTGGCCTATAATGGTTGTAATCGTGCATCCATAATTGGGTTTGTTCTCGGACTTGGTCAATGCTCTCAAAAATATATCGATTGAGTACGCCCCTCCTGAAAGAACCATTAAAGCGTTCTATAAAGGCATTTTGGGTTGGCTTTCCAGGCTGTATGTATTGAAACGTTATGCCGTGGATTTCACTCCACACAGATGTGATATTTGCTATGAACTCAGGCCCATTGTCCATGCGTATCTTTTGGGGCTTGCCCCTTTTGTTCACTAAATGGTTCAGAACCCAAACGATACGGTTGCTGGTCAAGGAAAAATCTATTTCTATATGCAGGGCCTCCCTGTTATAGTCATCAATAACATTGAAAGCTCTAAAACGTCTTTTGTTTTCAAGTACATCCGTTACAAAATCCATGCTCCAAGTATGATTAAGAGCTTGCGGAACATCTAAAGGTTCTTTTGTTCTTGCCGGTAAACGTTTCTTGGCTTTGCGCCTTAACGGTAATCCCAATGCTTTGTATACGCGGTGAACGCGTTTGTGGTTCCAAGGCTTGCCTTCATCCTTTAAGCGGTCAAAAGCCTTCCAAAACCCTTCTTCTGGATGTTCTTCTGCCTTTTGGAGCAATGCTCGCTCTATCTCTTTATCCTCTTTAGGCAATGGCGTGTAATAATAAACGCTCTTACTCATATTTAAAACACGGCACGCCCTACTGATACCGTAGTGAATAAGTTCTTGGGCTATTACTCGTTTACGGTAGGGCCTTAAAGCTTTTTTTCGATGATCTCTTTGGCCATTTGGTGGTCCAGGGCCAGATTGGCATACATCTGTTTGAGTTTGCGGTTTTCTTCCTCCAACTCTTTGATGCGCTTGAGTTCTTTACCGTTCATGCCAGCGTAGCGCTCACGCCATTTATAGAAGGCAGAAGTGCTTACCCCGTGTTCACGGGTTATCTGTTCGACACTTTTCCCGTTATCGAACTCTTTTAAAATCTTGGCTATTTGCTGCGGACTGAATTTACTTTTTCTCATAATTACTGTTTAAAGTTAATATTTTTTTACACTTTTAAACAGTTCGGTTTTAAGGGGAGCTTACAAGTAGACCTTCGGGTAGGAACTATAATAGATGTAAATGACTTTCCTAAAGCCAGAAAACCTGCTTACCAGCTAACGATTGATTTTGGGGATTTAGGGGTAAAAAAAACATCGGCACAAATAACGACTTTGTACAGTAAAGAAGCATTATTAAATAGACAAATAGTAGCTATTGTTAATTTCCCTAAAAAGCAAATAGCCAATTTTATGAGTGCTTGTTTGGTATTGGGGGCAGTTAATGGAAAAGATGTTATTTTGTTAAACCCAGAAGATAGGGTTAAAAATGGGACACCTGTTTCTTAAGGCTAAGTCTTCATTTTTTTAAGCTTGTACTAGGATAATATAAAATATACATGAATAAAAAAGCCGTTATCAAGAAGATAACGGCTTTTGTTGGTTGCATTGATTTTGGGTCGGTTATATATCGTCAAAATCTATATCAGTAAAACTTTCTGCTGGTTTGTGGGCATTTTCATTATTAGCGTTTGCATTATTATACCCATCTTGGTCATATTCCTTTTTAAAGTCCTTTTGATGACGTTCGCTAATAACTTCATCGCCTTTTTCCTGGATAATATAATCGGTCATTTCGGCTAGGATAGATTTAAATTCAGAGAAGTCTTCTTTATAAATATATATCTTGTGCTTTTTATAATGAAAAGACCCATCGTCATTAGTAAATTTTTTACTTTCCGTAATGGTAAGATAATAATCGTCTGCTTTAGTCGCTCTTACATCAAAAAAATATGTACGTCTTCCTGCTCTTAATACTTTTGAAAATATCTCCTCTTTCTCCATCATATCATTATTGTTCATAGTTGTATTTTAAATTTATCTATTGTCATTAAGTTCCTCAAAAATCTAAAAAAATAGCATATTAACCAACAAATTATGAAAATTCTTTTATTTAAGTTGCTATTTAGGCAATTTAAAGTGGCTATAAATGTATATTCTATACGCCTTTGCGCGTTATTAATCCATGTCAACTTCAGATTCACTTAGTTGTTTTAAATACAGGTGTTTGTAGTAACCTTCTGCATTTATGAGGGTGTCATGTGTGCCAGATTGTACAATTTCTCCATTATCGAGTACAATAATTTTATCGGCGTTTTTAGCAGATGAGACCCTATGGCTCACAATAATGGTTGTTTTGTTTTGCGATATCTTGTTTAGGTTTGTTAGTATTTTTTCCTCTGTTTCGGTGTCAACAGCCGATAGGCAATCATCAAATAATAAGATTTGAGGCGATTTTATAATGGCCCTGGCAATCGAAACGCGCTGTTTTTGTCCGCCAGAAAGTGTTATCCCGCGTTCGCCTAAAACGGTATCATAGCCATTGTTGAATTTGATAATGTTTTTGTGAACGTGGGCTTTTTTAGCTGCACTTATCACGTCTTCGTCGGTAGCATCTTCTTTTCCAAATTTAATATTATTCTTTATGGTATCTGAAAACAAAAAGGCATCTTGTGGTACATAACCAATACCGTTCCTTAAAGATGTGAGATTGTGTTGGCTAATTTTTGTCCCATTAATTGTAATGGTTCCTTCGTCGATATCGTAAAGACGTCCAATTAAATCCAGTATGGTGGATTTTCCCGATCCGGTTTTTCCCAAAATAGCAAGGGTTTCTCCTTGTTTAAGGGTAAAGCTAACATTTTTTAAGGCTTGTATGTTGGTGTCGTCGTAGGTAAAGGATACGTTATTGAAACTAATATCGCCATCAATATTCGTATCTACATTAACAGTATTCTTTATTTCGGGGGCAATATTTAAAAACTCGTTAATTCGTTTTTGGGAGGCTTCGGCCTGTTGTACTATTGAAGTAACCCAACCTACTGTTGCTACTGGCCAAGTAAGCATATTGACATAAATAATAAACTCGGCAATGGTACCCAAACTTTCAATTTCACCATTAATATATTGCATACCGCCAATGTAAATAACTAATAGGTTACTGGCACCAATAAGTAGTATCATCATTGGGAAAAACAATGCTTGTACTCTAGCCAAGCTAAGGTGCTTGTCTTTACTGTCTGCAGCCAATGCATTAAAATTTTTGGATGTTTCTGGTTCAATGCCATATGCTTTTATAACAGAAATACCACTAAAGGATTCTTGTGTAAACGTGGATAGTTTTGAAAGGTATTCTTGTACTATGGTACTGCGTTTATGGATTTCCCTACTTAATTTATAAATGGCCACAGATAGAATTGGTAAGGGCATAATAGTATAAAGAGTAAGCTTAGGCGCTTCACTAAACATATATATTAATGCTATAATAAATAGTGTTACGGTGTTAATACTGTACATAATGGCAGGACCCGCGTACATACGCACACGACCAACATCTTCACTAATTCGGTTCATTAAATCGCCAGTTCTGTTCTTTTTATAAAAGTTTAAAGATAACTTTTGATAATGTTCGTAGACTTCATTTTTTAGATCGAATTCTATATAACGGGAGACATTAATAATGGTTTGTCTCATAAAAAACGTTAGGATACCCGCAATAAAAGCGGCTCCAATAATGTAAAAGATAATCTCTCCAAGTTCGGCTTGTATGCTACTCGATCCAAAATCGCCGCCATCTTTATACTTTTCTACAATTACAAAAATTTCACGAACAAGGCGTGGTGTAAAAAGTAAAAATATTCTAGCTACAATGGTGATAATGATCCCTAATAAAAGATACGTTTTGTATTTAAAAAAGTATTTGTTTAAATGTTGTAATTCTTTCATTTATAATTGTGGAACTAATTTAAGAAAACAAAGATACAGGATTAAAACAATACATACGTGCTAATAAATGTTAAGGGAATTGTAATACTAGTATTGATTTTAGAGTGCTTCAGGGTTTTTCTATTTTCTAAAAAGGGTTGTATTTACTCGTAATTGCTACTTAAATGCTCTAAGGTTTGTTTAAAGGCTAAAAGGTTTCTCCATTAACGGCATTGTAGACTTGCTCAAAGTAGTTTGCTTGTATTTCGTTCCTATTTGTTTCTTTGTATTTTAAAAGTGCCTTTCTCGTGTTAGGTCCACTTCATTTTAGATTAAGAACAAAACGTTAAGATGGGCTATGAAATGCCCATTAACAAAAAGTTGCAATCCCAACCGAAATCGAAGATTCATGAACTCCTATTTTCAAAATAAAAACACGTGAGTATATGGTAATTTGGGCATCGCATCTGACCACTAAAAAACAATAGACATTAACAGATGAAATAATAAGCTTATATTTTGATTATAATTTTTTAAAATAGTTTTATTTTTGCAGCTTGAAAAACAACTAAGTTTTTACTTTTTTAATTTTAGTTCATTGTTATTATGCTAAACAGAAGACATATTCGTGTAAAAGTAATGCAAACCATTTATGCCTTTAAAGGCGGGGAAAGTGATGATTTTAGCAAGGATCAGAAATTTTTATTGTTTAGTATAGATAACATGTACAGTTTGTACTTATTGATAATTTCCTTGTTATTGGAAGTTCAAAAACGTGCAGAAAGTGATCTTCAGAAAAAACAGCGCAAGCATTTAGCAACTAAGGAAGATAAAGACCCTAATAGAAAATTTGTGAATAACGAGGTCTTTAAGCTACTTCAAGATAATATAGAATTGAAGAATCAATTAGAAGCATATGGTGTAAATAACTGGGAGTTAGATAGCGAATATGTTGATGTGATCTTTAAGGCTATTGTAAACAGTGATTTGTATAAGGAGTATATGCAAACAAGAGTATCTGACTTTAAGGAAGATAAAACGTTTGTTGTAGATGTGTTTAAAGAGATAATAGCGCCAAACGATAAGCTTTACGACTATATAGAAGATAAGAACCTTACTTGGTTAGATGATTTGCCGACGGTGAATACGACCATTCTAAAATTATTAAGAAAGGTAAAAAGAAGCACAACTGAAAATCATTTTACACCTAAATTATATAAGGATATAGAAGACAAGCAGTACGCTATCGATTTATTTAAGAAAACACTATTAAACAGAACCGCCATAAACAAAGAAATTGAGCTTAAAACCCAAAATTGGGATTCTGAACGTATTGCAAGTATCGATTTTGTTTTGTTACAAATGGCTATTGGTGAATTAAAGTTTTTCCCTTCAATTCCTGTAAAAGTAACCATCAATGAATATTTGGAAATAGCGAAGGAATACTCTACGCCTAAAAGCAGTATTTTTATAAATGGTATACTGGATAAGCTAGTGAAAGAATATGCCGAAGCAGGTGCCTTAAACAAAGTAGGGCGTGGCTTGATGTAGGTTTTTTGTTAAGAAATTGATAAAACTTTTTAATGGATTAAATAATTCCTATTTTTATACCCAAACTAAAACGATCTATTATGAGAAAAATAATATTAGGAGTAAGCGTATTTTGTTTAGTGGCGTTTGTGTCGTCATGTAAAGAAGATGCCTCAAAAAAGATTAACGAAAATAACGTAGCTGAAGCAGCAGTAAGAGATGCCAATGCATCTAAATTTCCTGTTATCGAGTTTGATAAAACAGAGCATGATTTTGGAGAAATTGAAGCTAAAACATCGGTAGAAACTGTTTTTAAATATAAGAATACAGGAGAAGCTCCTTTAGTGATTACCGATATAAAAAGTTCTTGTGGCTGTACAGTGCCCAAAGATTGGAGCAGAGAACCACTTGCACCAGGAGCGTCAGGACAGTTTTCTGTAAAATTTAACGGCAGCGGAACCAATAAAGTTTCGAAGACCATTACTGTTACTGCTAATACAGAAAAGGGTAGAGAAACTGTAAAAATTACGGCATTTGTAAAACCAGATCCAACAAAAGCAAAGTAAAACAATCAGCTGAACAATTAAATTCAGCATAATATTTAAAATAATGACCGAAGGAGGAGGAATAGGTAGTTTTTTACCATTTATATTAATGTTTGTAGTAGTGTATTTCTTTATGATTGCACCACAAATGAAGCGTGCTAAAAAAGAGAAAAAATTTAACGCCGAGTTAAAACGGGGCGATAAAGTAATCACTAAAAGTGGACTGCACGGCAAGATATTAGAATTAAACGATAAAGATGGTAGTTGTATTATCGAAACCATGTCGGGTAAAGTTAAGTTTGAGCGCTCTGCACTTTCAATGGAGTTGAGTGCCAAACTAAATGCAACTCCAGTAACAAAATAAAGAACAGCTATTCCTGTTTAAAGACCGCTTAATTGTGGTTAATTATCCATAAAAATTATGAGACTGTCTTAGACTAAAGGCAGTCTCTTTTTAATTTGGGCGGTATGCGATAGTGTATTCTCAATATTGAAAGAACTAATTATTTACAGTTAAAAGAAATTAATTGAAAGCTAAGAGACTGTTTAAATTCCACCTTTTGGTTTTGTTATGCCCCTTTTTTCACCACTTTTCGTTATGAAAATCCTCATTTAGCGCTGCTAAACTCCGGTTTTAAAGCCTTAATTGGCAAAAAAATGACCTATAACAAATTTCAAAAACGAATTTTAAACAGTCTCTAAATCAAAGTCTGATTATTTGGAATTTTAGTTAACTCTGTAAACAGGGTATTGCAAATGTGCTTTTTCGTAATGTTCACTTTGTTTGTGTAGCCAGTCTAATTGCGCATACCAATTGTTGTTAAATTCAGTTAAGTCTTTTTTCCTGTGTTCAAAGGCTTCCTTTAACCCTGGGTTGTCATTTAATAATTTTAACGCCTTGTCTTCCCAAACATAAGGAGAGAATCCTTCTTTTTGCTGAAGTATTGTGTCAAAGAAGTTCCAATTAAAGAAGGAGTCGAAAGCTTGCGGTTCTAGGGTCTCTAATAAATACCTAAAGGCATATTGCTTGGTACTTATTATATAATCACCTTTTGAGAAGGTAATTTCTTTTTCTTCCTTTGTTATTTCAGTATTGTAATGGGAGTAATGACCTTCATAAGGTGCTTTTTTTGTTTCAAATGATTGAATCTTATAGCTTTCAACTGTAAGTGTGGTGTCCTTTTTAAAAGGAGTCATTTTAACCTGATTTAGTTTTAGTAAGTCGATTACATTATGCCAGCCTTGGGGAATAACATAAGCAGAAGGGGTTTTTACTTTAAGACTCGGAATAAAGTGGTTTTGGTAAGGCGTGTCTTTTGTAAACGGTTGTGTTCTATAAAATTTAAGACGATTTTTACCTGTAATCTCACTAGGAATGCGTTCGCCTTTAAACCCTTTAAAATTCACGGTACTCGTTTTGGTGGTATCAATTTTCCAATCTAATGGGTAGTATTTGCTTTTGTGTAATTCTAAGGGTGCTTCTTTTCTAATAGCAGTAATTTTTTCACCATCTTCTTCGGTAATTTCAATCATACTTTTTAAAAGTTCGTAAGTGCCTTCAACTCTTTTTGGGTATGGCTTTAGCATGTGTGTTTCAATCATCATGCCTAAGGTGTTAAATAAGGTTGTATAGCCAGTTGAATACCTTGGGTAATCCATAAATTGGGAAAAGCCTTTTTCGGGTAGATTATTGAAAACATTTACATAAGGCGTAATATCCCAATGTTTTTTAGTTAATTTTTGTTCTAGTTTCGGCATCATGCTGTCGTTTAAATAACCGCCTAATTTGCCGCTAAGTTTATTATGTTGGGTAAATAAATGTGTAAGCGTGTATTGGTAGTCGGCACCATTGCTCACATGCGTATCAATAAAAACATCTGGTTGTACTAAATGAAATATTCTTGTAAATGCTTTTGCATTTTTGGTATCACATTTTATGAAATCTCGATTTAGATCGTAGTTTCTGGCGTTGCCTCTAAAACCATATGATTTTGGTCCGTTTTGATTGGTACGGGTTGTAGAGTTCCGGTTTAAAGCCCCTCCAACATTGTAAATAGGAATGGTTGTTAGAACTGTGTTTTTGGGAGGTGTAATATGCCCATTTACCAAGTCTCTAAAAAGCATCATAGTGGCATCTATACCGTCAGATTCACCTGGGTGGATGCCGTTGTTTATCAATAAAATGCGTTTATTCTTTCTAATTTCATGGAAATCAAAAGCACCATCAGGGTTTAATGTAACTAAATGTAATGGTTTACCCGAATCTGTCTCGCCAATGGCTTGAATGGAAATTTCAGGGTAGGCGTTAGCTAAATCTTCATAAAATTGAATGGTTTGGTAGTAAGTTGCTGTTTCGACACCGTTGGATTTTTCGAAATGGGTTTCAAAATTATAATATGGTTTTTCATTGGATGGGTTACAAGATACTAAAAGTACAAAGGCAATAATAATTATACGCATATATTCACTTTTTCGATAAATCTACAATTAAAATGATCATGTACAAATAATAAGTGCTAGATATCAAAGATTGTTTGAAACTTGTTATCCACTAATGCTTTTCGTATATTTGCACCTATGGGAAAAGGATTAAATGTTTTGAAGAACTACAGAATTTACGATTTTAACTTTTTGGTTTTTAGAATCCAATCGGATAAATTTATCCCTCCTGCCCTTTAAAAACTTCACCCGAAGTAACCACATAGAAAGGGTTGCTACTATTCTTTATTTTAAACAACCATATTAGGCGCTTATTTATTAGGTGTTCTATTGTCTTGTTTTTATTTTTTAATGTACTGCCTCCACAATATGTGGCTAGGTAGAATCTTTTTTGTATGACTATAAAAACCTTTGATGCTTATTCTAAGCTATCTATTATTGAAATAAACCGTTTGACTAATTTTTTGCACGAACATTCGGGAGAATTTAGAGACAGTAAGCGTGCCATTAAAAAATCTTTACAATATGCTATAAAAGATATAGCTGGATTGGGAGGTTATGTTTTTACAATAGAGAACCAAAGTGAAATATTAGGAGCGGTAGTTGTTAATAAAACAGGAATGGATGAGTACATACCAGAAAACATATTGGTGTACATAGCTGTAAATAAGGCATACAGAGGTTATGGTATAGCAAAAACCTTAATAGATTACACCCTTAAATATTGTAAGGGGGATATAACATTATATATCAATAAAAATAACCCTGTTGTGGGGCTGTTCGAAGAAAAAGGATTTAAAAAAAGAAACATAGAAATGCGTTTAGTACGCTAATGCGTGATTGAAAACATAGGCGAATAATTAAAAATTAAAATGCAAATGAAAATTTTAAAAGTAAAAAGAAAAACAGTTTACGAAAAACGATATAGTATAAAAATGGGAGAGCTTACAACAAAGGTTACTTACATTAAAAAGTATTTGTTTGGATGGCCAATTAAAACATTACATAAATATAGGGAAACGTACTATGGTGAAGTAAAGGAATGTAGAGACTGTATGCTATTTATTTAATATCTAAAACAATAATAACTAAAACATATGAGAGTACTAGTAATAGGAGCCGGAAATATGGGGCTTACTTATGCACAAGGTATGTCTAAATCGAAGTTGCTTAAAAAAAGGAACATTATGGTTCTGGACAACTCTGAAGAAAAGCTGGAAGAACTTCATCAAATGTCTCACTTCGATGCTTTTAAAGAATTAGACGATTGTGTGCCACAGGCAGATATTATTTTTATTGCGGTGAAGCCCTACCATTCTGAGGCTTTACTTCGTGCTATGCAATCTTTGGTAAACCCAGAACAAATAATTATTTCAATTATGGCGGGTGTCACGATCGATTCCATGAGAACATTAACAGGATTAAATAAAATAGTTAGAGCCATGCCTAATTTACCTGCTAAAATAGGAAAAGGGCTAACGTCTTATGTGGCTTCACCTGAAGTATCCAGAATAGAGCTGCTAACGGTCGAAAGTTTGTTGGATACCACTGGGAAATCAATTAGGGTATCGAATGAGAATTTTATAGATGCTTCTACAGGAATTTCAGGTAGTGGCCCTGCCTATGTGTTTTATTTTATGCAGAGTATGATGGAAGCTGCCTTGCAAATGGGGTTTTCTAAAAATGACTCAACCGTTTTGGTGAGCCAGACATTTACCGGAGCGGTCGAACTTTTTAACCAGTCTAATTTGTCACCTAACTCCTGGATGGATCGAGTCGCTTCAAAAGGTGGAACGACTAGAGCTGCTTTAGATTCTATGGCAGATAACAATGTAAACGAATTAATAAAAGAAGCTGCCTTTGCAGCCTTTCAACGTGCAATAGAATTAGGAGAAGAACATTAATAGTATGTATACAGAAAAAATAGTTATAAAAGTTGGGACTAATGTAATGACCAATAAGGACAATCGAATTGTCAGGCCCGTATTACGACGTCTCGTTCGTCAAATAGCCGAACTTTATGAGCGTGGTATTATTACTATACTGGTATCATCGGGCTCTGTGATTGCAGGGAAAGAGGTTTTGGGTAAATCTAACATAAACGATAGAACGCAACGGCGACAGGTGTATTCGGCCATTGGCCAGCCCAGAATGATGCGTTTGTATTACAATATATTTCACGATTACGGTATGAAGTGTGCGCAGGTGTTGCCTACCAAAAGGGATTTTAGTCCCGGAGTACATCGCGAAAATATGATAAATTGTTGCGAAGGATTGCTATCGGAAGGTGTTATCCCTATTGCAAATGAAGATGATGCCGTATCCGTGACCATGTCTATGTTCTCTGATAATGATGAGCTAGCCAGTCTTATTGCACAACTGATGAATGCCGATAAACTGATCATTCTAACGGATATTGATGGTATTTATAGCGGACATCCGGATTCGGAGGCCAGTGACCTTATAGAACATGTTGATCCTGATGAAAATTTGGATAAATACATTAAAGACAGTAACAAAAAAGAAGAAGAAGGCCGTGGTGGTATGGGATCGAAGTTGGATTATGCACAACAAGCTGCAGCTAAAAATATACCTACTTATATAGCCAACGGTAAAAGGGATAATACGATAATTGATATTATTGAAGGAAAGAATATAGGGACTAAAGTGGCCCTTTAAAACACAACAAATGAAATTAATAACAACAGCAATAAAAGATCATGTGTTGTCCAGTATGATAAGGTTATTAGACGCTAACCACGAAGCTTTACTGGAAGCAAATAAGAAGGATTTAGAGGGGTTTAATAAGGACGATCAGGCCATGTACGATCGTTTAATTATTAATGAAGACAAGATAAACAGCATGGTGCAGGCTATTAAAGAGGTGAAAGAGCAGGAGGATCCAGTAGAAAAGATCATTTCTGGCAATACGTTGCCAAGCGGATTGAAAATAGAAAATAGAACAGCACCTTTTGGAACGATCATGATTATTTATGAATCACGCCCCGATGTAACCATTGAAGCAGCAGCACTGGCCTTTAAGGCCAATAATAAAATTCTTTTAAAAGGTGGTAAAGAAGCCCTGAACAGTAATGTTCTGCTTGTTGATCTATGGCATCGTGCCCTCAAAGAGAACAGTTTAAGTACAAACTACATAAGGTTGCTTAAAATGAACAGGGAACAAACACAGGACTTTCTTAAAAAACCTACGGAGCCTTTAGATCTGATCGTACCTAGGGGGGGAGAGCGGTTAATTGCGTTTGTTAAAGAACATGCAAAGTGTGCCGTACTGGTAAGCGGAAGAGGGAATAATTTTTTATATGTTGATAAAGAAGCCAATTGGCAGCAGGCAATAGAGGTTATCCTTAATGCTAAAACCCACAAAATATCTGCGTGTAACGCATTAGACAAAATTTTAATAGACGTAAACATTCCGGAGTATGAGGCAAAACTAAAAGCGTTAAACACCATTTTAAAAACAAATGGAGTTGAGGTATTGGTTGATGAATTAACCCTTCGTACTTTGAAGGAGGAAACGATCATTGGGGATGATGCAGTGTGGTATGAAGAGTTCCTGGCAATGAAATGTTGCATTGGTTCGGTAGACAGCTTAAAAGAAGCTGTTAACAAGATAAACAAATATTCGGGAGGACACTCGGCTTCAATAATTACAACCAACAATGACACCGCCCAAACCTTTATGGAAGCGGTAGACTGTGCAGCTGTTTATAAAAACGCATCTACCCGATTTACTGATGGGGGCGCGATGGGCGTTGGTGCAGAACTGGCAATTAGTACAGATAAATTACACCATCGTGGTCCTTTAGGTCTTAAGCAATTGGTTACCAATAAGTATTATGTTTATGGAGATGGCCATGTACGTATGTAACCGTATTAATAGATCACCCGGGACGGGGTATTTCATATCTGATATAAAAATTTTCTAATGATTTCGTAGGGAAAAAAATAATATAGGTGTCTTACTAACAAACAGGCCTGATAAAGGAAACAAAACAGTATTAGTAACCCTAAATTTTATAATTATGAAATCTTTAAAATATGTAGCGCTTCTTGTAGCATTCGTTTTTTCTTCTATAATATGTGCACAAGAAGCGGAAACGTCTAATGAATTGAAGGCGACAAGCGAAACAAAAGTTGATAAAACTTCTTATTATGAAAAGCGAGCGCTAGAAGATGCTAAGTATGAACAGCAGTTTAAAGCTGATAATGAAGAAGAAGAGCTTGCATTTTGGGAAGACCAAAAAACATATGAAGCGGAATTAAAAGCGCGGGATCGAAAAGCTTATAGAGCTTATATGCGAAGAAAAAGAAAGGCTTATGCCGAGCATTACGGACATTGTGATCACCATTGTCACCACAGTGGCCATTATTATCACCATGCAACATTTTATTATTATGGTTATAACAGATACCATTATGAAAGGTATCCACGATCTAGCACTACAAGAGTAAGCATTGGAACTCCAAAAGTACGATTAGGGTTGTTTTAGTAGTTAAAAGTGCCTGTCCTGGTCAAAGTTTGCATAAACTAATATCCATTTGAAAATCAAACTTTAGGGCAGGCTTATTTTTTGTATCTGTCGTTTAGTCCAATACCCTGTAAAATAAGGGGTATGATCTTTTTTAACCGTGTTTGCAACGTGGTTTCTCTTTTCGCAGAACTAATATATTCGCAGAATTCACGTTGCTTATAGGGTGTTAAGGATTCAAAACAATTGTTTAGTGCTTCGTCTTTATCAAGACTATTTTTTAGAGTCTGCGGTATGGCAATTTCTTTTTTATTCTTGTCTGGTTTTAGGACACGTCCTAATTTTTGGTTGTCTATTGCTTCTTTTATGTAATTTAAAACGATGGTTTTGTCAATTTCATCAATTGATTTAAATCGCATTTGGCGTAATGCCTTTGTTTTGTATTCTTGGGCATTTATTAAAAGATTATGATCATCCTTTAAAAATATACCATTAAAGAACCAAAGGCCAAAGTGTTGCTTAAAAGCACTTAGTCCAACAACATTTTTGTTGTTTAGAGTGTAAACAGGAGCGTTCCATTTGATGGTTTCTTCTAATTCTGTATTAATTAAGATATTTCGCAACACATGTAAGGCACTCGAAAAATGAGGATGCAATTCAATATAAGCTTCAACGGATGTTACCTTTTCCACACGTTTTAAATTTATTTATAGAGCCCAGTATTTCCTTTTTCTAGTACAGGCATAAGTTTGTTGACAATACCTGGATGCTTAGAAGCAATATTAATGCTTTCCAAAGGATCGGTGTCATGATCATATAGTTCGATAGTAGGCTCGGCTTTTCTAAAGTATTTTGTGAGTCTATAGCGCTCTGTTCTTAAGGAAATACCATTTTTAAAATAACTGTAGGCAACATCATCTTGAGAAGAGGAATTGTTGTTGTTTAACAAGTTTATAAAACTTTCGCCATCTATGGGGTGTTTAGTATCCACATTGCACAGAGCCATTAAAGTGGGATAAATATCAACTGTTTCTACAATAGATGTAATAGGTTTTGTTTGTTTGCTGTTAGGTACTTTTATAATTAAAGTACTTTTCAAGGCATTTTCAAAAATGGTATGTTTCCCCCATACTTGTTGATCACCCAGATGCCATCCGTGGTCTCCCCATACCACAATAATGGTATTGTCGTCGAGTCCAAGTGCTTTAATTTCATCAATTATCGACCCAATTAAATGGTCTGTATAGCTAATGCAGGCATAGTAGGCATGTTTTAGTTGTTTTGTATAGCCATCGGATGCAGGCTGGTTAAGTGCAGGTTTTTCTTCTCCCAATTTATAACCGTTTAATTCGTGGCTGTTGTGTAAACTTTGTGGGTTGACATTTTGCGGGATTGCAGGATTGTCAGTGATTGGAATGGCATCTCTGTTGTATAAGTCCCAGTACTTTTCGGGTGCTGTAAATGGCAAATGCGGTTTAAAGAGACCTACGCTTAGAAAAAATGGCTTTGTATTTTTTTTGAGTTCTTTTAGTTTATCTATAGCTAATTGAGTAGTTAGACCATCTACATAACCAGTATCACTAACTTTTCCTTTTTCATAGGGTTTAACCTGTCTGTTCAAGCTTTGTCTGTTTTCACCATTGGCATAGCCAAAGAAAGCGTTCCAACCAGTTCGCCATTTCCCCGGATTAAAAATCAGTTCATCCCAGCTGTAGGGTAGTTCTCTTTTATTAGAAGGTTGTTCGGTATAGCCATAGAGAAGACCATCAGCAGAGTGACTAATTTTACCAATACCTACAGTATGGTAGCCATTTCTCTTTAATTGATGAATAAAGGTTTCTGGAATATCTGTCTCGGGTTGGTTAGAGAGTACATGTTGGGTAATGTCATTTCCAAGATGGGCTTTTGTTGTTGGCCGCATACCAGTTAGTAAGCAATGTCTGGAAGCACCACAGGTAGGTACATTTACAAAATGGTTTTTAAACAAAAAACCTGTTGCTGCTAACTTATCAAGATTTGGAGATTGCACTACTGGGTTGTTATAACAGCCTAAATCCGTTCTTAAATCGTCTACAGCAATGAATACGATATTGGGTTTTTCATTTTGTTTGCCACATGATACCAATGTGGTTGTTGAAATAATAAATAACCTAAGTAGTGTTTTAATGAGCATATGGAATAGTCGATTTTTGAGCTTTAAATATAATGTATTATTAGAAAAATAATTGTGTTACAAAACATAAAGACATGTTTTGTAAATTCTAGATCCGCCTTTGGTTTGAAATACTGTTGAAAATTGCTCGTTATCTCAAAATCCTTAGTGCTGGAACATACTTAAAAGATTTGTGCTTATGTATCCTGATGGTATTGATTATTGTTACCATTATATTATACAAATAGAGACAGATGAGAGGGATAAAAAAGGTTAGTATACCAAACCTCCAATTGGGGAGTATTTTAGTAAAAATATTTCCAAGCCCTAGCATTCCAGATATAATAAAAATGTAATAGAGAAATAATAAAAGCACCCAGGAAATTTGAAAGTTTAATATGGATTTTCCCAATTCATTAACCCCTTTTAGTTTATCCTTTTTTAGTATCCATAGGGTTAAAGGAATGATTATACCTAACAATGGAAAAAATAAAAAGCCTAGAGCCGAAGCGCTCATTAAGGTTAAATAACTTTGGTCTTCCTGTACTTGCCAATCCACAATATCATCGGGTGATGTGTTTAAGGCAACAGCCAATCGTTTTAAGGTGTCCCCTCTCGGAACGGTTTCATTATTTTCAATCCTTTGGATGGTTCTTAAGCTTAGACCTGATATTTCTGCCAATACTTCTTGAGAGAACCCTTTTCCGGTTCTTAATTCTTTTACACGTTGCGCTAAATTTAAATGGTCCATTTTGTTTGATTTTTATTTGCGGTAAAAGTATTTTGGATTTGTTATAGTTGATAGCGTCTTTACTACGTCATATTTACGTCATTAGTGTCAAACTGTTGATATTGTTACAAAAACAACAGCTTGATATAAAATATTTGCTTTTTATGCCAAGCTGTTGCGCAAGATTATATTTTTCACCGTGATTATTTTTTCATTGCGGTTAACTCGGCAATTTTACAAATAACCTCAGTGGCTTTTATCATACTTTCTACAGGTACGTATTCGTAACGCCCATGAAAGTTGTGTCCTCCTGCAAAAATATTGGGGCAGGGAAGGCCCATGTAACTTAATTGCGAACCGTCTGTGCCACCGCGAATGGCTTTTATTAAAGGTTTTATCCCAAGCTGTTTCATAGCTTCTTCTGCTATGTCAACGATATGCATTACAGGTTCTACTTTTTCTTTCATGTTATAGTATTGGTCTTTAATTTCCAAAACAATAACGTCATTACCATATTGGGCATTTATTTCATTGGTTATTTTTTGCATGACTTCTTTACGCGCTTCAAAATGGCCACGGTCGTGATCACGGATAATATACTCTAAAACCGTTTCTTCAACTTTACCTGTGATGTCGCATAAATGAAAAAAGCCTTGGTATCCTTCTGTGTGCTCAGGGGTTTCCAACCGTGGTAACGAATTAATAAATTCGGTTGCAATGTACATGGAGTTGATCAGTTTGCCTTTTGCATATCCCGGATGAACAATCTTTCCCTTAACGGTAACTTTTGCCCCGGCGGCATTAAAGTTTTCGTATTCTAATTCGCCAACTTGGCTGCCATCCATAGTATAGGCCCAGTCGGCTCCAAACTTTTCAACGTCAAATTTATGAGCGCCACGCCCTATTTCTTCATCAGGAGTAAAACCAATACGAATGGGGCCATGTTTAATTTCAGGATGTTGTATAAGGTATTCCATAGCAGACACAATCTCACAGATACCAGCTTTGTCATCGGCTCCTAAAAGTGTATTGCCATCTGTTGTAATTAAGGTTTGACCCTTATACAGTAAAAGATCTTCAAAATAACTAGGGGATAGTATGATGTTTTTTTCGGCATTAAGTACAATATCCTTTCCATCATAGTTAGAAATAATTTGCGGTTTTACATTAGTACCCGTAAAATCTGGTGTGGTGTCGAAATGCGAAATAAAGCCAATGGTAGGTACTGCATGTTCTACATTACTGGGTAACGTGGCCATAATATAGGCGTTTTCATCAATGCTAACATCTTGCAGGCCGATAGTTTTTAATTCATCTACCAGCTTATTTGCTAAATCCCATTGTTTTTTGGTACTCGGTGTCGTATTGGACTTAGCGTCAGATTGGGTGTCTATCGTTACGTAGCTTATAAAGCGGTCTATAATACGTTGTTTATCCATTATTTGATAGCGTTTTTTGGGAATATTAAGTTATTTAAGGGAATAACCTTTTATGGGGTTAAAAATACGATTATTAATTTTTTTCCCTTTTGAATTGGTTGATTTTTTATTTAGAAGTATTTTTGCATAAATAATACTGATGTACAAATTATTACTTCGTCCTTTATTTTTTAAAATCGATCCAGAGAAGATTCATCATTTTATATTTTCATTAGTAAAGAACACTTCTAAAATACCGGGGTTTAAAGCACTTTACAGAAGTTTGTATGTTGTTGACGATAAACGACTGGAACGTAAGCTATTTGGGATTACTTTTAAAAACCCCGTTGGACTGGCGGCTGGGTTCGATAAAAATGCCGTGTTATACAATGAATTGGCAAACTTTGGTTTTGGTTTTATAGAGATAGGTACCGTAACTCCTAAGGGACAGTCTGGAAATCCGAAAAAGCGCTTATTTCGATTAAAGGATGACCAAGGGATTATAAATCGCATGGGCTTTAATAACGAAGGTGTTGAGGCTGCTATTTCTCAGCTAAAAAAGAATAAGGGAAAACTTGTTATTGGGGGCAACATAGGAAAGAACACAGCTACAAAGCCTGAAAATTATACCAAAGATTATTTAGCGTGTTTTAATGCCTTGCATCCATATGTAGATTATTTCGTTCTTAATGTTAGTTGTCCTAATGTGGGAAGCCATGCCAAGTTAAACGATAAGGAATACTTAGAAGAATTGATAAGTGCTGTACAAAAAGCCAATAAGACATTTGAAAAGCAAAAGCCGATTCTTTTAAAAATAGCACCGGATTTGAATGATAATCAATTAGATGAAATTGTAGAATTGGTTAACGCTACGAATTTGGATGGCGTTATAGCTAGCAATACCTCTACCGATAGGCGTAATTTAAAAGCTACTAAGGAACAGTTGGAAGCTATAGGGAATGGCGGTTTGAGTGGGCAACCCATAAAAGAAAAATGCACACGCACCATAAAATACTTAGCAGAGAAAAGCAATAAAGCCTTTCCCATAATAGGTGTGGGAGGTATTCACTCAGCAAACGATGCTTTGGAGAAAATAAAAGCAGGAGCCGATTTGGTACAGATTTATACAGGGTTTATTTACGAAGGGCCAGGACTAGTGAAGGCTATTAACAAGGCGTTGTTAAAGTAAAGGTTAAGTTGGAATACTCTGTGTTAATATCGTTTACTTTAGCATCGGCAGCCTTAGCTATAAGCCCAGGACCCGATAATGTTTATGTGCTGATGCAGAGTATAGTGCATGGCAAGAAATATGGGATTGCAACGGTTTTAGGTTTAATGACAGGTTGTTTGGTACACACTACTCTGGTGGCTTTTGGCGTCTCAACCATAATACAGCAAAATGATAAGCTGTTTTTAATTATAAAATTGTTTGGGGTTGGTTACTTGTTCTATTTGGCATTTAGCGTATATAGAAGCAATGCTCAACTTGGTTTAGATGCTCATGGTGTGCCCAAAAAGAGCCTCTTTAAATTATATAGGCAAGGTTTTATAATGAATGTCCTTAATCCAAAGGTGTCGTTGTTCTTTTTAGCTTTTTTTCCGGGTTTTTTATTTAGTGACTACCTAAGTAATGTAAGTCAGTTTTATATTTTAGGGGGATTCTTTATAGTGGTATCCTTTATTGTATTTTCAAGTATTGCATTATTGTCTGATAGTATTGCTGTTTATATTAAAGGGCATAAAAGAGCAGGTGTTTTTTTTAAGTGGTTTCAAATAATTGTTTTAATGTGTATTGGTATTTTAATTTTGATTTAGATAAACTATCTTCGATTAAAACTTTGCACATTTATAGAGGCAATCATTTTAATTGAGAGGCAAGCCACGTGGCATTTAAAATTTATTATAGAGCAAATAAAAATGATTCTTGTAGAAGCTTTTAATATGTTTAAAAGGTATGAATGACCATGTTAAAGTTATTGAGTGCCCAAGAGATGCAATGCAAGGCATAAAAGCTTTTATACCTACATCTCAAAAGGTTCAATATATTCAATCTTTGTTAAGGGTTGGGTTCGATACTATAGATTTTGGTAGTTTTGTATCGCCTAAGGCTATTCCCCAAATGGTGGATACAGCTGCGGTTTTATCGCAATTGGATTTATCGAGTACAACCAGTAAGTTATTGGCAATAGTAGCTAACGAGCGTGGTGCTATGGAAGCGTCAAAACATCCAGAGATAGATTATTTGGGCTATCCTTTTTCTATTTCAGAAAACTTTCAAATGCGTAATACGCATAAAACCATAGCGCAGTCCGTCATCATTTTAAACACTATTTTAAATATAGCAGACCAAAGTAATAAGGAGGTGGTTGTATACATCTCTATGGGATTTGGAAATCCCTATGGCGACCCTTGGGATGTAGATATTGTGGGGGAATGGACCGAGCGTTTAAATGGCATGGGAGTAAAAATACTCTCATTAAGTGATACCATTGGTAGTTCTACACCCGAAAGTATAGCATATTTGTTTTCTAACTTAATTCCAAAATACCCACACATAGAGTTTGGTGCGCACTTGCACACTACGCCTAGTTCTTGGTTCGAGAAAGTTGATGCAGCCTATAAAGCTGGTTGCAGGCGATTTGATGGTGCCATTCAAGGTTTTGGAGGATGTCCAATGGCAAAAGATGAGTTAACTGGAAATATGCCAACCGAAAAACTGTTGTCTTACTTCACAACCGTTAAAAGCAATACCCTGAATGCACTTAGTTTTGAGAGTGCTTTTAATGAGGCTTCCAAGATTTTTAATGTGTATTATTAATTTTTTTATTGTAATATTCTGTTTGTTAAATAGTTATGTTTTCTTGTTAAAATTTATTTAAAATTAATCTAAATAAACTTTGTGTATCTCATAATGAGTTTTAAATTTGCACTTCGAAATTAATAGTTATTTATAATTAATCTAAATAAATATAATATTTAATCAAGTAATGAAAAGAGTAACAACATTTTTAGCTATTTTAATGGGTGTATCATCATTTGCGCAAACAGTAAGTCAAGATACAACAGCAACTAAAAACCAACAACAAAATGCAGTACAGAACATTTTAAGTGGTAATAGGTCGCAAGGTATAACTGTTGGAGGTTATGCACAAGTAGATTATAACCAACCAGAAGGAGGGAATGGTAAATTGGATGTGCATAGAATGGTAATGCTTTTGGGATATAAGTTTAATGATAGAGTGCAATTCGTAACCGAAATTGAATACGAGCATGTTAAGGAAGTGTACATTGAGCAAGCGTTTTTGAATTATAGCTTAAATGATAACTTAAATATTCGTGGAGGTTTAATGTTGGTGCCTATGGGAATCGTAAATGAGTATCACGAGCCTACTACTTTTAATGGTGTTGAGCGCCCAAGCATGGATAAAAGTATAGTTCCGACTACTTGGAGAGAAGTAGGTGTTGGTGTAACTGGAAAGTTTAACGATGCAAGTTTACGTTACCAAGCTTATCTTTTTAATGGATTTAAGTCTATAAATGGATCAAAAACTTTAGGGGGAAGTAATGGTTTGCGAAATGGACGTCAAAAAGGAGCAGAATCAACAATTAATACACCTAATTTATCTGCCAAGTTAGATTATTATGGTTTACCAGGATTACGTTTAGGGTTGTCAGGTTATTTTGGGAATACTCAAGCCGAAGATGCTGTTGATAAAATTGATGGTGCAGATGTTGGCGTAACCATGTTTGGTTTAGATGCTAGATATATTAATAAGCGTTTTTCTGCAAGAGGACAGTATATTCATGCTTTAATTAGTGATGCCGATGATTATAATGCTTTAAATTCTGCAAATTTAGGTTCTGAATTAAAGGGATGGTATGCAGAAGCTGCTTATAATTTATTGCCATTAGATAATGAGCAAAAATTAGATGCATTTGTAAGATACGAGCAATATGATACCCATGCAGCAACTAAAGATGCAGGTATTACTAGAAATTTAGGATATAATAGAAACGAGTGGACAACAGGTTTAAGTTATCACGTTGCTCCAGGAGCTGTTGTTAAAGCAGATTATCAAATTTTTGATAACGCCGTTGACGGTAACAAATCCGTAGGGCAACTTAACATAGGATTTGGCGTTTGGTTCTAAGGAATATTCTTTAAGTGTTAACAGCTAAAGCAGGGAATTTAATTTCCTGCTTTAGCTATTTGGTATTTTAGTTGTTTATAAAAGTAAATAATTCAATACTTTTGCCACATGAAACGAGCATTAAGAAATTTTAAAAATTACTTCACAAAAGGAAATGTTTAAAATTTTTAATGAGAGAACGAGTGTAGGGAGTGGTTGCACACGTTCTTAATTTTATAATTACAATAAAATCAATTAATTACTAAAATTTAAACGTGTGAAATTTAAACCCGTTTTTATATTGCTTTTAGCAGTTGTTATGTACTCTTTTGGCTTGCCAAAAACTATTCAGAAAAAAGTGGATGCTGCAATAAAGGATGCTTTTAATATTGAAACGTTCCATTTTACGAATGTTCGAATTCTCGATGAGGATACTAAAGACTTGCCTTCTCAATTTGGGGAAGACAACCTGTTTAAAATAACTGTTGATGATGCGCTTTTAGGTTATGCCTATGTGGCTAAAGCTCCGAGTAAAACGGATGAATTTGATTATTTGGTATTATTGGATAAGGACTTGATTGTTTTAAAGACAAAGGTGCTAGTATATCGAGAAGATTATGGAGGAGAAATTGGAAGCAAACGTTGGTTGAAACAATTTATAGGTAAAAAAGAAGGAGATGCCCTAAGATATGGAGATAATATCGTTGCTATCTCTGGAGCCACTATTTCTGTACGTTCCATGACCAATGCCATGAATAATTTATTACAATCATTAAAAATACTTCACTCTAAAAATATCTTGTAAATGCAGCTTAACGGATTAATACATGTGCTTCCTAAAGAGATTAAATTATTAATTGGGGCATTTGTTATTGTCTTAAGTGTTGGTTTTTACACTGGTTTACTATTTGTTGGAGAAACATCAACAGCGCATCCAAACGGAATTGAAGAGCAGTTTTTAGGGAATGAAGACGATGAAAATGCAACTGTAATGCGTTTTAAAAAGAGCGACAAGGAAATGCTAACCTTGGTGCATAACCATATTTTATCACTGTCTATTATTTTCTTTTTATTAGGTGTTATTGTTTCTATTACCCAGTTAGCAAAGAAATTAAAACTATTTTTAATTGTAGAGCCTTTTATATCTGTTATACTTACCTTCGGAGGGCTTTACCTGCTATGGAAGGGCATTTTGTGGATGAAATATGTCGTTATGTTTTCTGGTCTTTTAATGACACTTGTCTTTACTATATCGATTATTATTGTCCTAAAGCAGCTGCTGCAAAAAAAATAACTTACTTCTTTTTTGTTTATATTTGAGTTAGCCTTGTTAATGCTACCTCATGGTGTAACAATAAAATAAAGCTTTAGGCTTTTTTTAACAATTAAAGGTTAAACTTTTAGGGATGTCAGGTGTCTAAAGGCAAACTTCTAATTAAAAATAACATTGAAAAAATCCTTATTACTTCTTTCGTTTCTTTTTTCTATAACATTATATGCCCAAAAGTTTACATTAGAAGGTGTTGTTAAAGATAATACCTCTTATGTATTAGAAGGTGCTTCAGTTTACCTGCAAAGTATTAAAGATAGTGTTGTTATGGCTTATGGTATAACAAATAAAGAAGGTGCATTCTCCATTCGGGTGAATGCAGAAGACGCTCCTAAAATACGTTTTAATATTGCTTATTTGGGTTATAAACCATTCAGTAAGGACGTATTGGTCCCAGAAGGAGATAATTTAAACATTGGAACTATTGAATTAGAGGATCAAGTTGAGGCATTGGATGTTGTATCGGTTATTGGTAAGGCACCCCCAGTAGTTGTAAAAAAGGATACCATTGAGTATAATGCAGATAGTTTCAAAACACTTCCTAACGATAAGGCAGAAGACTTATTAAAAAAGTTGCCAGGTGTAGACATAGATATGGATGGTAACATTACGGTAAATGGAGTAGAGGTAGAGGCTATTAATGTAGATGGCATGCGGTTTTTTGGAGAGAAAAAAGGCGATATCGCTTTAAAAAACATCCCGAGTAATGTGGTGAGTAAAGTGCAGGTTACCGATTACAAAACCAACATGCAGAAGTTTACAGGAGAAGAATCCGATTCGGGAACTAAAGAAATTAATCTTAAAATAAAGAAAGGTAAGAACAGGGCCTATTTTGGAGATGTTAAATTGGGTTATGGTACTGATGATAAGTACCAGGCCAATGCCAATATATTTCAACTTATTGATGGTAAACAGTTAGGTATAATTTCCGGTACTAATAATATTAATATGTCTAGGGGTTTTAATGCATTGCCAGACACCAACACGAGTAATGGACATATTGATTCTGATTTTTTAGGAGCTAATTATTCTAAGGGGAAATGGGATGAAACTAGAGTGAATGGAAATTACAGGTATAGTTCACAACATACTGATACCGAACAGAAAACCTATAGGGAAAATTTCTTGCCCAATTTAAATTATATTACCGATTCCAAAAGCAAGGGGTACAACGATTCTGATAGTCATCAAGGTGGATTGGATTTAAATTTCCTAATAGAACCAAAGAATAAAGCTTCCAATAAAAGAGTACAGTTATCAAACGATATAAATTTTAATAGTTCGAATAGTGTGTCTTTTTCTGAAGTAGAAACAACCGCTCTGTATAGTAATGGTGATTTGGTAAGTGATTATAATTCGACCAATGAAACTACAAATTCGAATTATACATTAAATAATACACTTAGGGTAACACCTTTAACGGGAAACTGGCGGGATTATATGAATTTTGAATTAAGTACAAACTTTACTAAAGGTAATACGAATAGCAAGCGGTTTTCAGAAAATGTTTTGTACAATAAAAACACAACGGTTGTACAAGATCAGATAAATGATGTTGAAAATGGAAATACAAACATACGGTTTGGTGCCATATGGAGTAAAGAGGTCGGGTCTAATTTTAGAATTATTCCGCGATATTCAGTTACCGTTAATTCGCAAAAAAATGAGAAGAATGTCTATGACTATAACGAAACAACCGAGATTTATGATGAGTTTAATGACTTGTTAAGTACGGATAGTAAGTATGTTTCTCTGGTTATAAAACCATCTTTAAGACTTCGGTATGAATACAACTACTTTAGGTTTGAAGTGGAAGGTGCTTATACTGATACCTATCGTAACAATAAGGACAACTTGGTAGCAGCTCGAAATTTTAAAACGGATTTTAAATATTTTACCTATTCAGGTAGAATCCGTTATAGAGATAAAAATGGCTATAAAAATATTTCATTAAGATATAATCAGGATGTGAATGTGCCATCGGCAAATCAATTACAGCCAATAGAAGATGTTAGTAATATCACGCATATTCGTAAAGGGAATCCGTTATTAGAGCCCGAGGTTAATCATAGCATAAGTTTTGAATATCAGAACAATTTAGCATTTCATCACATAAATATTAGTGGTAATGCAAGAGCGGGGTTTGTTCAGGATAAAATAATAAACGCGACTACCACCGATGCAGATTTAATTAGGTATACTACCTACGATAATATTAATGGTGATTATTCACTATCGGGGAATGCGGCTATTTCAAAATCGTTTTTCAATAAAAAAACGAATATTAACTTAAATGCCAGAATACAAGGTGCTTTTAGAAATAATCTATCCATTCAGAACAATGTAAAGTTTACGGCACAAACGACTACAATAACACCCTCGGTTTCGTTTAGATATGCCTACGATAATAAGATAGAATTAAATGCTTCGTACAACTATTCTATGAACAAAAGTGTTTATGATACAGACGCCTTTAAGGATAACGATTATTTTGTTCAGAATGTTAGGATAGATACACAAGTCTTTTTCTTTAAAAATATTTTTCTGTCCAATAAACTGTCATACCGTTACAATAGTAGGGTTGGAGACGATTTTGATGGAGATGCTGTGTTTTGGAACGCAGGAATTGGAGCCGAGTTGTGGAATAATAAAGCAACTTTAACATTGGTAGGTTACGATATGTTAGGTAAGAATAATGGTTATAGGCGCACCGTTGCAGAAAGTTATATTCAAGATGTTGAAAGCAAAATACTAAAACAATACTTCATGCTTAATTTTACTTATAAGTTTGGCCGTTTTGCTGGTCAAAATATGAATGTTGGTAGCGGTGATTACAGACGAGGCAGAAGTTTTAGATCAAGGGGAGGCGGACGAGGTTAATTTATAGAAATTCATAAGAAATAGAATAGCTAGGCACTTCAAGTTAATTGTTAAAACTGGCAAAACTAATACATAATATCTTAGATATTAATTGTATATTTGCACGCAATTATAATCGTAATTGCATCATGACTGCACATCAAAACAAAATAGTAGGAGAAGGATTAACTTATGATGATGTCCTTTTAGTTCCAGCTTTTTCAGAGGTTTTACCGAGAGAAGTAAGTATTCAAACAAAATTTACGCGTAATATTACCATTAATGTCCCAATAATTTCGGCAGCAATGGATACCGTAACCGAAAGTAAAATGGCTATTGCCATGGCACAAGAAGGTGGCATTGGTGTTTTACATAAAAACATGACTATTGAAGCGCAAGCTTTAAAAGTAAGACGCGTTAAGCGTGCAGAAAGCGGAATGATTATAGATCCGGTTACTTTACCTCTTACAGCCAAGGTTGTCGATGCTAAACAATATATGGCAGAACACGGT
The DNA here is from genome assembly GCF_016428595.1 of Snuella sedimenti. GTDB lineage: Bacteria > Bacteroidota > Bacteroidia > Flavobacteriales > Flavobacteriaceae > Snuella > Snuella sedimenti. The sequence goes on from NZ_JAELVQ010000010.1 coordinate 82,021, forward strand.
ATTGGCGGGATTCCTATTGTAGATGAATCGGGAACGTTAAAGGGTATTGTTACCAATAGAGATCTGCGTTTTGAGCATGATAACAAGAAGCCTATTATTGAGGTTATGACTAGTGAAAATCTAGTAACAGCAGCGGTTGGTACGTCATTAAAAGATGCTGAAGAAATCCTTCAAAAACATAAAATAGAAAAGCTACTTATTGTAGACGATAATTATAAATTATCTGGTCTTATTACGTTTAGGGACATTACAAAGCTTAGTCAAAAACCAAATGCAAATAAAGATGAATATGGGCGCTTGCGTGTAGCTGCAGCTATTGGTGTAACTGCCGATGCTGTTAACAGGGCAGAAGCTTTAGTAAATGCAGGTGTTGATGCAGTGGTTATCGATACAGCTCATGGCCATACAAAAGGTGTTATAGGCGTTCTTAAAGAAATAAAAGCGAAGTTCCCCGATTTAGAGATTGTAGTAGGTAATATAGCAACAGGGGCAGCTGCCAAATATCTGGTAGAAGCTGGAGCCGATGCTGTAAAAGTTGGTATTGGACCAGGATCTATTTGTACAACGCGTGTAGTTGCAGGTGTTGGTTTTCCTCAGTTTTCAGCAGTGCTTGAAGTGGCAGCCGCAATAAAAGGCAGTGGTGTTCCGGTAATTGCCGATGGTGGTATTCGTTATACAGGTGATATTCCTAAAGCTATTGCAGCAGGAGCCGATTGTGTGATGTTAGGCTCGCTTTTAGCAGGAACGAAAGAATCACCAGGAGAAACCATTATTTACGAAGGAAGAAAATTTAAATCGTATCGCGGAATGGGATCGGTAGAAGCCATGAAAGAAGGTAGTAAAGATCGTTATTTCCAAGATGTTGAAGACGATATTAAAAAATTAGTGCCAGAAGGTATTGTTGGACGTGTACCTTATAAAGGAGACCTGTACGAAAGTATCCATCAGTTTATTGGTGGTTTGCGAGCAGGTATGGGGTATTGTGGGGCTAAAGATGTTGAGACTTTAAAAGAAACAGGGCAGTTCGTTAAGATCACGGCGAGTGGTATTAATGAAAGCCATCCACATGATGTAACGATTACAAAAGAATCTCCTAATTATAGTAGATAAGCAAAATAAAATAATAAAGCACAAAAAAGCACGACTGCAATTAAAAGTCGTGCTTTTTTCAATTGGCTAAAAAAATGCCCTTTTTTACCCGTTTTTTGTCTTTTTCTTCTTCCGTAGCTCGACTATACAACTCAAAAAAGCTTTCAAATGTGCAAAAAATGCCTGATTTTTGCTTCAATCTAAAAAGTTTAAAAGTTCATTATTTAATTAAGGCACGATCCCACACTTTTCCGGTTTTTTCATCTATCATTTCGATAGAAACGCGATCCCCGTCAATTTTAACAGAAAGTACATAGTACATTGCTTCGGGTAGGTTTGTTATAGTGCCATTTGCTGCACGAAACATATAAGGAGCGTGTCCTTTCTTTATGTTTTCGTCCGTTCGTTTACCATAATAGGCATCATTTTTAAGCGCATCGTTTTCACGTCTAAGAGGATAAATAGTGGCACCAGCACCAGCAGAAATAATATAATTTGTAGTGTTGCGCTTGGTACGGTAATAAATATGGTCATGACCACTAAAAACAGCAGTAACATTGTATCTGTCATACAGTTTTGTAGTCTTTGTTTCTTTGCCTTCTACATCCTTATATGACTTTGCTCCTAGGGTGTAATGCGGACGGTGTTTGAAGATGAAAATATGTTTTCCTTTTGCGTTTCTCAGTTCTTTTTTCAACCATTTAAGCTTGACTCTGTCATTATTTATTTTTGGCCAGGGCAGTGCGATAAATTTAGCATTGCCATATTCAAAACTATACATGGCCTTCTTCATGCCAAAAAAATTAGTAAAATTCTCGACACCATCATCTCCACCCGATTCTTCATGATTACCTACAGTTGGCCACATGGGGTACTTGCGCATAAACCAGCCACCCATTTTATCAAGTTTGTCATAATCTTGCTTTCCTTTTTTACCTCCACCAGTATTAACAAGATCAGCTGTTGTGATACAAAAATCTGGTTGTAGAGAGTCAGCTCGCTTTAAAACGTTAGGAAAATGTCTCGACCCTTTTGAGTCTCCAAAAACTAAAAAATGCATGGTCGCTACATGTTTGCCAGTTTTGGTCTTTAAAGCCTTCATTTTAGGCTCTGGATTATATGGATTGTCTATTTCCTGAGCATTGGTACGGATTGATAGTAATAAAGTTATAAAAGCGATTACTATGTATTTATATACTGACATCTTGTATTTTTAGTTGCTTTCTATTTTTTGGCCAGCTTCACTGTAAAGATCGACTTCACCATCTAAAAGCACGGCTATAACCGTAACGTCTTTGTCTTGCACCGATTCAGGTAAGTCGATATAAAGCAAGCCTGGAACAGCACTCCAATATTGTTTGCCAACTACTTTGTAGGGAAGTTTGGTGCCATTGCCAACAACCCAAATACGATTTACTTTATTCTTTAAACCCTTAATTAGCAAAGGCCCGTTAGGTTTATTGTCTACGTATAAGTATAAAATCTTTTTATCCTTAGATAAGGCAGTGTATCCGTTAAAATGCCCATGTGGTATACCGGCTCGAGTACCATAAATAGCAGCTTTGTGCTTGTTGGTCCAACGTCCTAAGCCTTGTAATATTTCAACTTGTTCTTTAGGAATAGTGCCATCTGGTTTTGGCCCTATATCTAAAAGTAAATTTCCTCCCATACTAATACAATCTACCAATATTCTAATTATTTGATTCGTACTTTTATAGGTCGTATCATTAGGTTGGTAACCCCAAGAGTTATTCATGGTCATACAAAGTTCCCAGTATTCGTTGTCTGGTTTAGAAATGGGGACACCTTGTTCAGGTGTAGCATAATCCCCATAACCTTGAAGGCGTGAGTTTATAATGGTATGTGGTGTTTTGGAGAGTAGTAAACTGCGAATTTCTTTGGCTTTCCATTTTTCAGCCGATTGTTCCCAATCTCCATCAAACCAATACAGGTCTGGATTGTATCGCGTTAGTTCTTTTAATTGTCCGAAATTAAATTTTCTAAATTTTTCCCAACGATCTGCATCGTCGCTATAACGTTTTTTATTTCTTGTAAAATTAGGATAGTCGGGGTGGGACCAATCCAATAAGGAGTAATAAAGCCCCAATTTTAAACCTTCATTTTTAACAGCTTGAGCAAAAGGACTTATTAAATCACGTTTTGCCTTTGCTTTATCGACCGTATTCAAGTCACTTTGTTTGGTGTCCCATAAAGCTACCCCATCATGGTGCTTTGTTGTTATGACTGTATATTTTGCACCACTTTCTTTAATTAAGGAAGCCCAATAATTTGGATCATAGTTTTTTGCGTTAAACCCATTAAGCTGTTTCATGTAGTCATCATGGGAAATATAGCCATTAAAGAAAGACCAAGATTCGTCAATACCATTTACAGCATAAATGCCCCAATGAATAAAAATACCTAGTTTGGCATCTTTAAACCAAGCAAGGCGTTCTGCTTTTGGAATTTCCTGTTCTTGAGCAGAGAGATTGGTTAAGGAACTAGTTAATAAAATAAAAAGTAATAAGATTGAATTTTTATATGTCATTTTTTTAATATTTAATGGTCTAAAGATACAATTCAAATTTCGAATTGTTTAGCTACTCTTGATATATCTGACCACGATGAGGCCTTAGAGCATCGCGTATGGGTTTCATGTTATTTTCGTTAACAACCAAATAAGCTATGGCATGTGTGTCGTTTAAACTTTCAAATCCAGTAATGGATATGTTTAAGTTTTTAATTTGGATATACTCCTTTAAATGAATTTCATGATGCTCGGCAATTTTCAGGGCCTCAGGGCCATAAAAATCCCAAATGAGTTTGAGGTTTCGCATGGTACTTTATTAAGAGCGTTATGAAAGCAAAGATATATAATATAACAGCGTAATATTTTTGCTTTTTAACCGTTTTTTAAATCAGCTTGTATTATAGGTATATATTAGTATTTTTGTAGTTATCGTTATTGTTTTTTTTTTGATCCAAAGGAGCTGTTGCCAAAAAATCAAATTGTACGAGGGTAGTTAAATAAATGTTGTTTAACATTAAAAAGAATAGGATTAAATGAAGTTAAGGTGTTTACTTGCTATATGTGGTGTTTTGTTTTTGTCTAATCTTCAAGCACAAACCAATCAGGAGGATATACTTTTTATAGTGGACAACGATCCCGTTTACGTCTCTGAATTTTTGAGGGTTTATAATAAGAACCTAGATTTGGTTCAAGATGAATCCCAAAAGGATGTTGATGAGTATTTAACGCTTTTCACTAATTACAAATTAAAATTAAAGGAAGCTAGAGCTTTGGGCTTACACAAAAAGCCGTCTTATATTAGAGAACTGAGAAATTATAAGAAGCAGCTGATGCAAGGCTATATTACCGATGCAAAAGTTACTGATGCTTTGATACAAGAGGCTTACGATAGAATTTCTTATGATGTAAAGGCCAGCCATATTTTAGTAAAGGTTTCCGAAAATGCAAATCCGAAAGATACACTGGCTGCCTATAATACAGCTATTAACTTACGTAATAGAGCTTTAAAGGAAGGGTTTGAAAAGGTTAGGGAAGAAGTGCATAATGGACAAACTGTTTTTGGTGAATCTCTTGGGTACTTTTCTGGATTTAAAATGGTTTATAAATTTGAAAATGTAGCTTATAATACTAAAGTAGGAGACATATCTCAAGTTTTTAGAACCCGTTTTGGATATCATTTTCTAAAAGTATTCGACAAGCGAAAATCCCGTGGCCAGGTAACTGTAGCCCACATTATGATTGCTAACAAGCAAATGGATACCGTTAACATGACACCCGAAACCCGTGTTAAGGAAATATATAAAAAGTTAGAGCAAGGAGAAGATTTTGAATCATTGGCCAAGCAATTTTCCGATGATAAAAGCACGGCGTCCAGAGGTGGTATGTTGGAGCCATTTTCTGGGGGACAATTAACTTCCCAGATTTTTGAAGACGAGGCTTTTGGTTTGGTTAATATTGGAGATGTATCTCAGCCTTTTAAAACAGAATTTGGTTGGCATATTGTAAAACTCTATGACAGAAAGCCTATACGGCCTTTTGAAGCGCTTAAACCAGAATTAGAAGTACGCGTAAAACGAGATGATCGCTCCAGATTAATTGATGAAGCCTTAATAGAAAATCTTAAGAAGAGGTATAATATAAATAGCCAACAACCAGATTTAAGTTATTTTGTATCCATATTAAACGAGGATTACTTTAAGCGCACATGGGTGCTGCCAAGCGATTTTACGGCAAATAAACCATTAGTTAAAATTGTTGATGAGCAGTTAACTTATAAAGATTTTGCAGATTATTTATTAAAGGCACAAAGGCAAATGGAACCCAGGGCGCCATTTCCCTCTATTGTGTCGAAAAAATACAATGCTTTTTTTAATAGTCAGCTTATTAAATATCGAGAAGATCATTTAGAAGAGGAAAATGAAGAATATGCCCATGTGGTTAATGAGTATAGAGACGGGCTTCTGTTGTTCGATTTAATGGAATCTACTATTTGGAATATATCAGAATCAGACTCACTCGATCTTCAAAATTTTTACAATTCGCATAAGGCTAAATATATGTTGCCAAAGTGCGTAGATGCAATTGTTGCGACGTCAACAAATCAAAAAGCCCTTAAAAAAGTTGCTAAATTATTACATAAAGGCTTGCCTGTAGAACAAATAAAGAACCTGGTAAATAGTAACAATACCATTCAGGTTATTTTTACTTCGGGGGTAATGGATGCATCACATCAGGCCCTTCCTAAAGATTTTGTGTTTAAAAAAGGCATGTCTAAAGTATATTATCACCACGATGCTTTTGTTGTTGTTCAGGTAAATAAAGTACTGCCAGAAGCTCAAAAAGCTTTTGAAGATGCCAAAGGCTCGGTTATTTCAGATTATCAGATTTACAAAGAGTCTAATTGGATTAAGGAGTTGAGGGAAAAGTTTAAAGTAACCGTTAATCAAGAGGCATTAAAAAAAGTGAAACTTCAAATTAAAAGTCAGTAGTGCAAAAAAATATAGCCATTATTATACTATTGTTTATAGTAGCAACATCGTGTACTTTTTTTAAGGAAACAGATGACCGTGTTCCAGTAGCCAGAGTGAATGAAACCTATTTATATTATGATGACATAAAAGATTTGGTTTCTGAAGGGACATCGAAAGCAGATAGTACACTTATGGTGCAAAATTTCATTAATCGTTGGGCAACAAAGCAATTGTTTATGGATGGCGCGATGCTTAATTTAAGTGAAGCTAAGCAGGAGATATTTAATAAACTTGTAGAACAATATAAAAGTGATTTATATACAAAAGCTTATATAGAAGCCTTGGTAAAGCGAAGTATAGATACCTTGGTAACACAAGATGAGGCGGAGGCTTATTATGAAAGCAATAAAGAGGTTTTTAAGTTAAATGAAGAGCTTATAAAGTTTCGTTACATTAATGTAGATGAGAATATTATCGATTTTAAAGCCATTGAAAAAAAGTTTAAGCGCTTTAATCCAGACGATAAAAAAGAATTGGATTCCATATCTATTCAGTTTAGGTCCTATTCGTTAAATGACTCCATTTGGATAAAAGTAAGTCAGGTAATTGATAAAATTCCAGTAATAACTTCAGAAAATAAAAGCCAACTGTTAAAAAAAACTAATTTTATACAGCTCAAAGATTCATTAGGAGTATATTTGATGCAAATTAATGATGTTTTGATGCGAAATGATACGGCACCACTGGAATATGTGAAGCCAACTATAGATCAAATCGTTATTAACAAACGAAAGCTTGAACTTATTAGGGAATTAGAAAAAGACATTACAAAAGATGCAATTAAGAATAAACAATTTGAAATCTATAATTAATTTGAAACATTTCATTTTTTTATGTATTACCTTATTGGGAATGCACGATATATTAGCACAGGAAATTATCGAGGAAGCTGTAGAAGAGAAAAGCACAGAAGCAAAAGCTTCTGTTAATACGGTACAAGGGCAAAAGGTAGATGGTGTAGCAGCGGTGGTAGGTGATTTTATAATTTTAGAGTCTGATATACCAAAAGAACTTGAGCAGATTAAAGCAGCCGGAGGTTCTGTTGAAGGTCTTGACAATTGCCAAGTAATGGGTATGCTCCTTGAGAACAAACTGTATCAGCACCATGCTATTCAAGATAGTATTGTTGTAGCCGATGCAGAAGTTCGTAGAAGTGTAGACTACCAGATTGAACAGTTTTTAACACAAACCAATGGGTCTATGGAACGACTTTTAAAGTTTTATGATCAAGAAGATGAAAAGAGCTTTAGGGATGAAATGTATGAGATTAATAAAGCTGGGATGTTAGCGAGAGAAATGCAGTCTAAAATTATTGAAGAAGTCGAGATAACCCCAGAAGAAGTTAGGGTATTCTTTAATAAAATACCTAAAGAAGACCGCCCTGTATTTGGAACAGAGCTTAAAGTGGCACAAATAGTAGCCGAACCGAAGGTATCCGAAGAAGAAAAGCAAAGAGTTGTAGATCGTTTGTTACAATTTAAGGCAGATGTTGTTGAAAACGGTGCTAGTTTTGCTTCTAAAGCCATATTGTATTCTGACGACAAAGAATCGGTAAGTAGAGGAGGTAAGTTTACATTAGATAGAACCAAACCTAGAATGGTTAAGGAGTTTAGACAAGTTGCTTTCTCCCTTCAAGAAGGCGAGGTGTCCGATCCTTTTGAGACAGATTATGGATTTCATATTATTTACTTGGAAAAGGTAAGAGGACAAGAATACGATGTTAGGCATATTCTTTTAATACCCAAAGTTTCGAGCGAAGCTGTTAAGGAAGCTAAAGAGCGCCTTGAAAAAGTAAGACAGCGTATTGTAGATGGTGACATTTCATTTGCCGATGCTGCAAAAGAAGCCAGTGATGAAAAAGAAACCAGAGGTGACGGAGGGCAACTTATCAACCCGAAAACACAAGATTATAATTTTGAATTAACAAAAATGGATACCGAATTGTATACACAAATCCAAAATTTAAAAGACGGTGAAGTAAGTTTGATTCAGACTGAAACAGATAGAACAGGTAATGTAAAGTATAAAATATTGATGGTTACCGATAGGATTGATGAACATGAAGCAGATTATGCCCGTGATTATTTAAAAATTAAAGAGCTTGCTTTAAGGGAAAAACAGTTAAAAGCAATTGAGAAGTGGCAAAAGGAAAAGATCATGGATACTTATATTAAAATATCGGGAGATTATAGGGATTGCGATTTTTCTAGTAACTGGTTAAAAAAGTAAGCCTATGTCCGATGTAGCAGCCGTTAATCAATTTGTAAAACGTTATAAGGATTTAAAGACAGAAATAGCCAAGGTAATTGTTGGGCAAGAGGATGTCGTAAACCAAATATTGATCTCTATTTTTTCGGGGGGTCACTCATTGCTTATAGGGGTTCCCGGTTTAGCAAAAACACTCATGGTTAATACCATTGCCCAAGCTTTAGGACTGGATTTTAAACGTATTCAATTTACGCCAGACTTAATGCCAAGTGATATTTTGGGTAGTGAAATTCTAGACGAAGACAGGCATTTTAAGTTTATTAAAGGGCCTGTGTTTGCTAATATTATTTTAGCTGATGAGATTAACAGGACGCCACCCAAAACACAGGCAGCATTGTTGGAGGCTATGCAGGAACGGGCAGTAACCGTTGCTGGTCACCATTATAAATTGGATTTGCCTTATTTTGTATTGGCTACGCAAAACCCAATAGAACAGGAGGGGACTTACCCATTGCCCGAGGCGCAATTAGATCGTTTTATGTTTGCAGTTAATTTAAACTACCCATCGTTTAATGAGGAAGTAGAAGTCGTTAAAGCAACTACAACAGACCAACAAAGTAAAATAAATGCCTTGTTCACTGCTAAGGAAATAGTCGACTTTCAGCATTTAATTCGTCGTATTCCAGTAGCCGACAATGTGATTGAATATGCCGTAACTATGGTTGGTAAAACACGCCCCGATAGTAAAGCTGCAACCGATTTGGTTAAAACATATATCGATTGGGGAGCTGGACCAAGGGCCTCACAGAATTTAATTTTGGCAGCAAAAACACATGCAGCCATCCACGGTAAATTCTCGCCAGATATTGAAAATGTACAGGCAGTTGCCCATAGTATCTTAAGACACCGTATCATTAAAAATTACAAGGCTGAAGCTGAGGGAATTACCGAGGAGCAAATTATTAAAGATTTATTTTAAAAGGAGTATCGGTCTCAATTATCGAGTAAGAAGTCGATCCCCTTTATGAGTTCGGTAATGGATTGTTCGTCCAAAAGATCGTAAAAGCCTCTTATTTGTTGGTTTTTATCAACTAAAGCAGTAAAAGAAGAGTGGTAAAAGTCAATGCCATTATTTAAAGGTTTAAAACTAGTTCTAAATAACGTTGCTACGTGGTCAAGCTGACTTTGCTTTCCGTTAAGAAAATGCCATTTTGAATTTAGTACTCCTGTACTGTTAGCATATGATTTTAAGATTGGGATGGAATCGTTCTTAGGATCGATACTAAACGAAAGTATCATAAAATCGTCAGCGTTTTTATATACATGGGCAACACGCGTTAAACCAACTTTCATTTTCGGACAGATACTAGGGCATCTCGTAAAGAAAAAGTTTGCTATGTAGACTTTTCCTTTGGTGTTTTTCCCTGTAACTTTTTGGTTTAACTGATTCGTGAATTCAAAGTTCTCAATATTGTAATTCACCTTTTTGCCATTAGAGTCAATGTAATGACTTAGAATGGGAAGATGTGTCTTTGAAACACAGGACAGGTTTATAGAAGTAAAGCCGATAAGGAGTAATAGCCTAATTAGCATTGAAGTAGTTTTTTGTTTTTATAGCCATTTCTTTATCGTAAAAAAATAAAAACATACTAGCCATCATGTCTTGTAGTTCATCTGATGTATTATTGGTTGAAAGTATTAATTCATAATCATGATCGGGAAACATTAGTACCCCTTTAATACTTGAAAATGCTGGTGTAGAGTTAAGTCCTATACGGTTTTTGTGGTTTTTAACAATGCAATTATAGAGTATTTCATTGGTTGTTACATCTTTTAAAATAAATTGCTCTGCAAAAGGGTGTAAGTGAGGTGTTATTTGATGTAACCTAAGGGTATCTTGAATAGCGAGTTGCTTGGTGACGTTGCATCTAAATACTTGTTTCCCTTTTTTAATTTTCCAGTGTCCAGATACTATTTGTCCGTTGTCGTCGTAATAAGTATGGTTTTTTGTTTCAATAGGAACACAAGAATTATTATCAAGTATACTAACATATTTATCGTCCATTTTGGTTAAATCAAACGGAAGCATCATAAATAAGGTTTTTGGAAATAAAGGCTTGATGTTTTTATGGTTACTATAGTTAATGGAAATAGTATGTTTTATTTGAAAAATAGAATCTGTTATATTATGATTTAGCGTTTGTGTAGACATAAAAAACGTTTCGTCGCTAAAAAAGGGGTAACCATAACCTTTAGGAAAGTTCACGGTTTCAATACCATGTGATAACGAAATGAGCCTAGGGTGTTGTTGATACATTCTGTTTAACAAGTTCCATCTTCCATGATGCTCTTGCTCTATATAATCAATATTGGAATGGCAAATAAAGTCGTTAGAAGCAACCGCATTGTTTTTAGAAAATTTTGCTTGGACTTTAAAACCTGTCATCCATAGTAATTCGTTTTTAGAAGTATCCAAATAAAAATTATGGGTTGCTAGGGGGCCTTCCATAGATTTGTAAATATTGTCAATTAAAAAGGAGGGAGATTCAAATGTTAGCTGGTTGCTGGCAACATCTTTCTGCCAATTGGGATCTACTATTCTAAAAAAATGTAACAGCTGTGTTTTTACAATGGCTTTGTGCCTGTTAGATAAATTAAAATAGTATATTAGGCTACCGGTACCAATTATAATTAGAATGATTGTAGTAATTTTATGCCACGTCTTTAAAGTCATATTATTGCATTAGATATTTAAAATTACTAATAATTTTATGATAAACTTCAAAACAGCGTATCATTAATCTATGAAGAGTTTTTTTAAACGCGATGAATTGTTTTTCGTTAGGTTGTTTGCTTTCCTTGCATTTTTAATTCCGTTTATTTTATTGCCTAAAGTATGGTTTTCCAAAAGAATGTTTCCCATGATTCCTCTGTTTGAAGGCATTCCTGTTCCCAATTTTATGGTAGATTTAGTTTTGATTGTTTCTTTTTTTGCTTTCTTTTTCGTCTTTGTTTTTAAGCCTTATTGGAGATTGGGGATTCCTATAGTACTTATTTACATTTATTGGGCATTGTTGGATCAAAATAGGTTGCAGCCCTTTTATTTCGAAATTGTATTTATGGTTTTTGCTTTAATTGAGTTTAGGAATAACCCTGCCTTATCCAAACAATGTATTCTTTTAATTTTAGTGGGAACTTATTTTTGGAGCGGATTACATAAATGTAACATGGCATTTTTTGAAATATGGGGCAATGGTTTAAATAAGCGTATTCCATTTGTTCCGCTTTGGGCTAGACAGAGTTTTACTTATGCAGTGCCTTTTTTAGAGGCGTCATTTGGTGTTTTTTTAATTTTTACCAAAACACGTAAGTGGGGAATTTGGCTAATTACAATTATGCACGCTATGATTCTAACAACGTTCACCATTGGTGGCTATGGATATGCCGTGTTCCCCTTAACATTGTTTAATGTGTTTACTTTGTTTTATTTGTTTTACAATAAAGAGTTTTCAATTAATGATCTAATTAGAATAAGAAAGCCAAAGGCAATAATTCTTTTTTTAATAGCAATTGTTTTTCCTTTTTTTAATTTTTTTGGATTTTATGATCATATTCTTGGATTTAGTTATTTTTCAGCAAAACCTAAGTATTGTAGAATTCATTTTGCTAAAACCGAAAAGATAAATGATTTGCCAGATCATATTAGAATAAATGTCAGGGAGTTTAACGAGGAGTATTACATCGATCTTAATGAATGGGCTGGGAGAACTATTGGGGTAATGGTATATCCAGAAGATCGTGTTTATCAAAAAATACAAGAACATGTAAACTCGTATTTAGAAACTAGTAACTCTCATTTAGAATATTATTAATGCAGAAACCTTTTACGAGACTTTTTGGACTGGATTTTTTAAGGGCGCTAGCAATTAGTTTAGTTGTGTTATCTCATACTACCTTTTTGATGTTTCCTAATGAAAGTACTTTGATTATAGAATCAATTAGGGCTATGGGAGCCATTGGAGTCGATTTGTTTTTTGTTTTAAGTGGGTATTTGATAGGGGGTCTGTTGTTGAAATTAATAAAAAAACATCATTTTGCTTGGTCTGCACTGTTAACATTTTGGAAACGGCGCTGGATGCGAACCTTACCCAATTATTTTTTAATTTTAATACTAAACATTTTAATTGCCTATCTATTAGGACAATCACTGCCAAAATCAATTGCGCTATACCCATTGTTTTTACAAAATATAATATCGGAGCACCCCGATTTTTTTACCGAAGCATGGAGTTTGTCCATAGAGGAATATGCCTATTTACTGTTGCCTTTAATGCTGTTTTTGGTTGTTTTTTCTTTTAAAAAATCAAATCGAGAATCGCTGTTTATTAAAACCGTAGTGTTGGTTGTAATTGGGCTCGCATTTTTTAAGATAATCTATTTTTTCAATAATGAAGTGCAGAATTATAAGGATTGGAGCCTGTCTTTTAGAAAGGTTGTTATTTACAGGTTAGATAGTATTTATATTGGGTTTATTCTAGTTTATTTATTAAAAAGAAGGCCTTTTTTTTTCAATAAGTATAAGCATATTATGTTAGTTCTTGGCTTAATTATGTTTGTGCTACTTCATTTTTTTATGTACAGTTTTAATCTTTTACCCCAAACACATTTGTGGTTCTATGTGTTTTTTTACTTGTGGGGTGTTGTTTGTAGTTTAGCATTATTGTTTCCCTTTTTTGTGAACTTGCATTATAGTGGCTTGGGGAAAGGCTTTATAACATTTATTAGCACACGTTCTTATGCTATTTATTTGGTAAACTATTCCTTAATATTGTTAAATATACAGTCATTTATAGATATGTCTAAATTAGATCTGCTGGAAAAAATGGGAGTGCTTATGGCATTTTTGGGAACCACATTAGTGTTATCTAATTTAATTTATCGCTATTTTGAGTTACCCATATTAAAATTAAGAGATCGTAAATTCCCTAGATAATTTTGAAACCTTTAAAGCAACGGATTTTTGGCTTAGATGTGGTAAGGGCACTGGCAATACTAATGGTTCTGGTGTCGCATTGTAATTATTTTTTTGAGGATTATGATAACCTGTTTATCGACTCATTACAGTTGATGGGGGTTTTAGGGGTCGAAATATTTTTTGTTTTAAGTGGTTTTTTAATTGGGGGCATGCTCTTGCAGATGGTTCAATCACTACGTATGTCGTTTAATGATGTGCTTTACTTTTGGGTTAGACGATGGTTTAGGACATTGCCATTATATTTTTTAATGTTGCTAGCCAATATAGGTGTCGCTTTAATTGTGGGAGACAACTTGCCAAGTTTAATATGGAAGTATGTGTTTTTTCTCCAGAATTTTTCAAATGATTATTTACCATTTTTTCCTGAATCATGGAGCTTATCTGTTGAAGAATATGCTTATTTATTAGCCCCTTTAGTACTTTGGGGAAGCTTTAAAATGTTTAAGAATAAGAATATAAATAGAGATAATTTGTTTTTGGTGGTTTCAGCTTGTCTGGTATTAACTTTTGTATGTGCCAAAATTTTTTATCATGTATCACATATTGGCGAACCACAATCACTTAAAATATGGAATTCAAATTTAAAGGCGCTTGTTGTTTATAGATTGGATGCTATTTTTTATGGCTTTATATTGGTTTATTGTTTTAATAAATACCATGACAAAATTAAGCAAAATAAAAGAAAATTGTTTCTGTTGGGAATAGTAATGTGCTTGGTCGTTGCAGGGCTACTTCCTTTATTAGGGATTACCATCGAAGCGTACCCTGTTTACTGGAATGTATTTTATCTACCGATAATTTCGATAACAATTGGTTTAACGATTCCTTATTTGTATTTCTTCAAGGTAGAAAACGCCTATACAAAAAGAATAGTTACAAACATAAGTTTGTATTCCTATAGCATGTACCTTCTGCATTATACATTTTTACTTTACCTAATGCGCTTACTTATAAATTTTCAAGATTTAACTTTATGGTATCGCTTTATATGTGTTTTGGCTTATCTATTGCTAACCTATGTACTGTCCAGATTTGTTTACCTTTATTTCGAAAAACCAATGACTAATTTGCGAGATGCTAAACAATTGAAGAATATATTGGTTAAACACGTTGTTAATTAATTAATTTTCATAGATAAAAAATAACAAAACGTTAATTTATTTCTGTTAAAATACCCCTTTCTTAAATTAAATTCATCTTTTAACCTATATAGCTTTATTACCCTTTATAGTTGATATAAATTTTGTAATTTGCAAAACTTTTAAAAAATAGGAAATTTAAAATATATTATATGGCATTTGACATCGATATGATTAAGGGTGTATACACCAAAATGGCAGAACGTGTAGATATAGCACGTGATATTGTGGGAAAACCATTAACGTTATCTGAAAAGATTTTATATTCACATCTTTGGGATGGAAAACCTACTAAAGCACTTGTTAGAGGAAAAGATTATGTAGATTTTGCGCCAGATAGAATTGCATGTCAAGATGCGACAGCTCAAATGGCATTATTACAGTTTATGCAAGCTGGAAAAAGTAAGGTTGCTGTACCTACAACAGTACATTGCGACCATTTAATCCAAGCTAAAGAAGGTGCTGCTAAGGATTTAATACATGCTAATAATGTAAGTAGTGAAGTATTTAACTTTTTGGAGTCTGTTTCCAATAAATATGGCATCGGGTTTTGGAAACCAGGAGCAGGTATTATACACCAAGTAGTATTAGAAAATTATGCTTTTCCTGGAGGAATGATGATTGGTACAGATTCTCATACTGTTAATGCAGGTGGTTTGGGAATGGTTGCTATAGGTGTTGGTGGAGCAGACGCAGTGGATGTTATGGCAGGAATGGCTTGGGAATTGAAATTTCCGAAATTAATAGGTGTTAAATTAACAGGTAAATTATCTGGTTGGACAGCACCTAAAGATGTTATTTTAAAAGTAGCAGAAATATTAACTGTAAAAGGTGGTACAGGTGCTATTGTTGAATATTTTGGCCCTGGGGCAACGTCGATGTCATGTACAGGAAAAGGGACCATTTGTAATATGGGAGCCGAAATTGGAGCAACAACCTCTACGTTTGGCTATGATGAGTCTATGGAGCGTTATTTACGTTCTACCGATAGAGCCGATGTAGCTGATGCTGCCAATGCAATAAAAGACTATTTAACTGCTGATGCTGAAGTTTATGAAAATCCTGAGAATTATTTCGATCAAGTTATCGAAATCAATTTATCAGAATTAGGCCCTTTATTAAACGGACCATTTACTCCAGATTTATCGACGACTGTAGGTAAGGAAATGTCTGAAAAAGCAAAAGCTAACGACTGGCCATTGGCCGTAGAGTGGGGCTTGATTGGATCGTGTACCAATTCATCATATGAAGATTTATCCCGTGCCTCATCTGTAGCACAACAAGCGTTGGATAAAGGTTTGAAAATGAAAGCAGAATTAGGCATAAATCCTGGATCCGAGCAAGTAAGGTATACAGCAGAACGTGATGGTATTCTTGATGTTTTCGAAAAATTAGATGCTAAAATATTTACGAATGCTTGTGGACCATGTATTGGACAATGGGCAAGATATAGCGATCCTAAAAACGCACCAAAGAATAGTATTGTACACTCATTTAACAGAAACTTTGCTAAGCGTGCCGATGGTAACCCAAACACACATGCGTTTGTTGCGTCACCAGAATTAACAGCAGCGATTGCTATTTCTGGACGTTTGGACTTTAACCCGTTAACCGATAAGCTTATCAATGAAAAGGGAGAAGAAGTAATGTTCGATGAACCAACAGGATGGGAATTGCCGCCAAAAGGTTTTGAAGTACAAGATAATGGTTATTTAGCACCAGAAGAAGACGGGAGTAGCGTACAGGTTAATGTGGCTGAAGATTCCGAACGTTTACAGCTGTTAACCCCTTTTGAGCCTATTGGAAATACTATTACAGGAGCTAAACTATTAATTAAAGCCCTAGGAAAATGTACAACAGACCATATTAGTATGGCTGGACCTTGGTTACGTTTTAGAGGACATTTAGATAATATTGCCAATAATACATTTATTGGAGCAGTAAACGCTTTTAACGAGAAAACGAATTTTGTTAAAAATCAATTAACAGGCGAATACGGAGGCGTGCCAGATGCACAACGTGAATATAAAAAGGCAGGTGTTAAAACTGTTGTTGTTGGTGATCATAATTATGGAGAAGGTTCTTCAAGAGAGCATGCGGCCATGCAGCCAAGACATTTAGGTGTTGCCGCAGTGATCGTAAAATCGTTTGCCCGTATACACGAAACAAACCTTAAAAAGCAAGGTATGCTAGGTTTAACCTTTGCAAATGAAAATGATTATGATTTAATTCAGGAAGACGATACCTTTAACTTTTTAGATTTAAATGAATTTGCTCCAGGTAAGCAACTAACCATTGAAGTGGTACATGCCGACGGAAGCAAAGATATTGTTAAAGCAAATCACACTTATAACGAAGCTCAAATTGAGTGGTTTAATGCTGGTTCTGCCCTTAACTTAATAAAACTTCAAAATGCTTAGTAATTGCACTTGCATTTAATGATAAAAAAATCCAGCTAGAAACAGCTGGATTTTTTGTTTTATGCCAATGTTAAAATCAATATAATTGTATTTTTACTAAAATTTGATATATGAATTCCAGAGCAGATCAATTAAAGGCTTTCGATAGATTATTAACCATCATGGATGAATTGCGTGAGCAGTGTCCCTGGGATAAGAAGCAAACAATGGAAAGTTTGCGACACCTTACCATAGAGGAAACCTACGAACTTGGTGATGCTATTTTGGACAACGATTTACAAGAAGTAAAAAAGGAACTTGGAGATGTTTTACTCCATATTGTTTTCTACGCTAAAATTGGAAGCGAAACAAAGACTTTTGATATTGCCGATGTGTGTAATGGTATTTGTGAAAAGTTAATAAGCAGGCATCCCCATATCTATGGAGATGTTACGGTTAACAACGAAGAAGATGTTAAGCGTAATTGGGAAAAATTAAAGCTAAAAGAAGGGAAAAAGAGTGTTTTGGAGGGCGTTCCAACTAGTCTCCCAGCACTGGTAAAGGCAAATAGAATTCAGGAGAAAGTTGCAGGAGTAGGTTTCGATTGGGAGGCACCACATCAAGTTTGGGAAAAGGTAGAAGAAGAGCTCAGTGAATTAAAAGAAGAGGTTAAAGTTGGTAATGCAGACCGTATGGAAAGCGAATTTGGAGATGTGCTATTTTCAATGGTAAACTATGCTCGATTTTTAAATATAAACCCAGAGAATGCTTTAGAGCGTACAAATAAGAAATTCTCTAAGAGATTTCAATACCTCGAAGCTAAAGCTAAAAACTTAAATAAACCATTAAAGGATATGACCCTTGCCGAGATGGATGTGTTTTGGGAAGAAGCTAAAAAACTTTAATAGGCTTTGAAAAAATAGTTTTTGAGTGGTTGTAATTTTATCATATTTATAAATAGTATCCCACTATTATTTTAATAGTTTAAAATCAAAAATATTGCAATAAACAACGATTCTAATATTTTTATAAACAACTATCTTTGCAGCCAATTATTAAAATCAAGGCTTCAAAAATGGCTAAAACAATAAAACATTCAGAGTTTGTACTTATAGGTGGAGGTATAATGAGTGCTACTTTAGCAATATTGCTTTTTGAAAAATTTCCCGGAAAAAAAATCACTATCATTGAAAAGCTTCCAAAAATGGCGGAGGAAAGTTCGGAAGCGTGGAATAATGCTGGAACTGGACATGCGGGTAATTGTGAGTTAAACTATACACCAGAAAAAAAGGGGACAATAGATCCCCAAAAGGCTATTACAATTGCTGAGCAATTTCAGGAAACTCTTGGTTTTTGGAGGGATTGTGCTGAAAAAGGCTATATTAACAATATTTCTAAATGTATACATTCCGTCCCCCATATTAGCTTTGTTCAAGGGAAAAAGGATATCGCCTTTTTAGAAAAAAGATGGCAGGTTTTAAAAGAGATTTCCCATTTTAAGGATATGATTTTCTCTAAGGACGTTGAAGAAATAAAGCAGTGGGTTCCATTGATGATGGACGGGCGATCGGGTAAAGCGAAAGATGTGGCAGCTACATACTTTGAGGACGGTTATGATGTTAATTTTGGAGAAATTGCCGATCAAATTTTTCGTTTTTTGGCGAAGCAAGATAATGTACAATTGCTAAACCACAGTAATGTTTACAATTTACAGCAAACAAACAATAAGCGTTGGTTGTTAAGTGTTAAGGGACAGAATGTAGGTAGGCATTGG
The DNA here is from genome assembly GCF_016428595.1 of Snuella sedimenti. Lineage (GTDB taxonomy): Bacteria > Bacteroidota > Bacteroidia > Flavobacteriales > Flavobacteriaceae > Snuella > Snuella sedimenti. The sequence goes on from NZ_JAELVQ010000010.1 coordinate 100,726, forward strand.
AAATTGGTTACAAACTATCTTTTCATAGGAGCCGGTGGAGGTACTTTGCCATTACTGGAAAAATCGAATATAAAAGAAGCCAAAGGTTATGGCGGTTTTCCTATAAGCGGTTTATGGCTGCGTTGTACAAATCCAGAAATCATTGAAAAACATGAGGCTAAGGTATATGGAAAAGCCAAAAAAGGGTCGCCTCCAATGTCGGTGCCGCACATGGATACCCGCATGATCAATGGACGAAAGGAATTACTGTTTGGTCCCTTTGCGGGCTTCACTACCAAGTTTTTAAAACATGGTTCCATGTTTGATTTACCACGGTCCGTTGAGTTCGATAATATTATGAGCCTTTTAGGGGCAGGGTACCAAAACTTACCATTAGTTAAGTACCTTGTTAAGCAGGTGAGCTTGAGTTTTAAAGACCGTATGGAGATGTTACGTGAATTTTATCCAGAGGCTAATGATGATGATTGGAAAATGGTAGTGGCTGGACAGCGCGTACAAATTATTAAACGGAATAAAAAAGGGTTTGGTAAGTTGGAATTTGGTACGGAAATCATAGTGTCTAAAGATAAAACAATTGCAGCACTTTTAGGAGCTTCACCAGGAGCCTCTACTTCGTATTCCGTAATGAAAAATGTTCTTGAAAAATGTTTTTAATCAAAAAGAATTCCTCGAGGCTCTCCCTCAGAGTTTCCAGTGAACTTGTCATTCTGGCGGAGGGAATCCAAATAAAAGCGGTTGGCGTTTAAATCAACCGCTTTTGATGGCTGTATATTTTAATAAAGTTCCTTTATTTTTTTTAGTTTAGATTTCCAAAGTTTTAAGGATTCTTTGTGCGCTTTAATATTGTTAAGTACTTCCTTAACGAGAGGATTATCGTCATCAACGTTTGTGAAAAACTGTAAATTGTTCTCTAATTGATTGATTTGATTTTTTGTTTCGTCAATTTTTTTGCGAATAAAAGAACGTTCGTTATCTAAGTTGCTAGTGTCATCAGAATCTCCGCTATTTAAGTTCTCTAATTTGTTTTCAAACTTGATCATTTCAATTTCATTCTTACCCATTTTTAAACTGGATAACAATTCATCTATAGCTTTATTAAATTTACCTTCGATATAACGTTTGTCGTTTGGTACTCTGCCTAAATCTTTCCATTGATTTATATAGGTTTTTATTGTATCCAAATCTGCAGATCTATCACCAGATAATTTTAAGTTTTTTAAGATATCTAAAAGCTCATGCTTTTTATTAAAGGCTTCTAGGTGTTCCTTACTGGCAGCATTTTTAATGGCATGTAACCTGTCGAAGTAATGGTTGCAGGCAGTTTTAAATTGTTTCCAAATTTTATCACTGTCTTTACGAGGTACATGACCAATTTTTTTCCAATCACTTTGGATTTTTTTCATCAAAGAGGTGGTTACCTCAAAGTCTTCACTGTCTTTATTGTCCTCTGCTATTTTAACAAGTTCTAATTTCTTTTGAAGATTGTTGTATTGTTCCTTTTTTAAGTTCTTATAAAAAGCATTTTTCTGGCGGTTAAAACGTCTTACAGCATCTTTAAATTTTGCCCAAGTACTTTCGTTTACTTTTAAAGGTACTTTTCCCGCATTGAAAAAGTCGTTTCGTAAACTTTCAACTTCCTTAATTTTCTTTTGCCAACCATTATGGGAGCTAGCTCCTTGCTCATTTATGGCTTCTATACCGGCAATGATTTCGAGTTTTTTATCGAGATTTTTTTCATAAACTTTATCAAGATCTTGATAGTATACTTGCCGTTTGTCGTTAATGACCTTTGTTGCCGTTTTAAAGCGTTGCCAGATGGTTTCACGATGTTCTTTGCTTACTGGTCCTAACTCCTCTTTCCACATTTTGTGAAGCTCTTGTAGCTCTCTAAAGGCGCGTAATACATTGTCGTCTTTGGCCAATTCTTCGGCACGCTCAATGATTTTAAGTTTTTTATCTAAATTGTGCTTAAAGTCTAGATCCCTTAAATCACGATTTAAATGTAAGAAATCGTAAAACATTTCTACATGATGGTGGTAGCTATTCCATGCATTGTTGTATTTGTCTCTTGGAATAGGGCCTGTATTTCTCCAACGTTCTTGTAGCTCTTTAAAATGCTTATATGTAGTGTTTATGTTTTCTTCAACGTTGATAAGCCCCTTGAGTTCTTCAATAATTTCAAGTTTAGTTGCTAAATTTTGTTTTAGGTTTTTCTCTATGTTCTTATAGTGCTCATTAAGTTTAGCACGGTAATTTCTATAGGCTTCTTTATAACGTTTTTGGATAGGAGATGAATAGTAGAAATCAATTTCGTTCCCACCGTCATTTAAAAATTCTTCTTTTTTTTCATCGAGCAGTGCCTGAAATTTAGTTTTAAATTCAGAGTTTATACTCTCGACATGCGATTTTATAGCTTGTACTTTTTCTTTTTTTAGAAGGTGTTCAAGTTCTATAGCTAGGGATTCAAGAGACATTTTGTCGTATTCCTTAACCTCAATAGTATGGCGCTCTTTATTGCCTTCATCTTCAGCGTCTTCGGCATTCGATTCATCTATTTCATTGAGAACTTCATCGTGTCCTTCTTCTTCTTCTTCTTCTTCCTCTTTTTCTTTATCTGTGTTATTGGAAGTTGCGGTTTTATCAGAAGTGTTTGGTGTGGAATCTGTCTGAGTAGTATGGGCAGAAGTATTGTTTTCAGTTACAGTTTCAAGATTGTTATCTTCAACTATATCTATTTCTGCGTCCTTCTTTTCAACTTGGGAAGTATTCGTCACATCGTCATTATTAGATGGATTTGCAGGGGTATTAACGCTTTCGTTTTCTTCTGCTTTTTGCGTATTGTTTATCTCAGACATTTTAAAAATGTTTAGGTTCGTTAAATTTCTTTAAAGCTTAAATATACTAACAACTCTATATATTTACAAAGGAGTAGCTATGTTTTAATAATTAATTTATTTGTTTTAATTAGGAATTCCATATAGACCAAGCTTTTTCGGCCTGAAATTGTAACATGGATAAGCCGTTAACGGTTGTGGCGCATTGCGCTTTTCCAAGTTTAAGAAATTTAGTCTCTTCTGGATTGTAAATTAAATCGAATAATATGTGTTTGTCGGTAATGGCATCGTATGGAATATCCGGGCAATTATCAATATTTGGGAAGGTACCTAAAGGTGTACAGTTTATAATGAGTTGATGTGATTTAATATCATTTTCTGTCAATGAAGCATACGTGAAATCTATTCCTTTTGAAGCTTTTCTGGAAACATAGCTAGTATGTATGCCCAGTTTTTTAAGACTGTAGGCAATAGCCTTACTAGCGCCACCTGTACCTAATATTAAGGCATTTTTATGGTGTGGCTTTAAAAAGGGTTTTAGAGATTTTTTAAATCCGTAGCAATCGGTGTTGTAGCCAATTAGTTTTCCTTTTTTTGTGATCTTAATTGTGTTTACTGCACCAATGGCCTTTGCTTTTTTGTTTACTTTGTCTAGATAGGGTATGACTTGTTCTTTATAGGGGATGGTTACATTTAGACCTTTTAATCCTTCTGTATTTTTAATTATTTCAGGAAATAAGTCGATCGATTCTATATCGAAATTCTCGTAGGTTGTATTTGTTATTTGTTCTTCTTCAAACTTTAGTTTAAAATATGTTTTTGAAAATGAATATGAAATATTCTTACCTAATAGACCTAATTTTTTAATCATGTATTTTTCTGGTTTTTTGTCCATAAATTTCAAGTGCTAGCACAATGGCTATTCCCAGTATTATAAAGCCGATGGCGTAATAGGTTTCTGCATGTAATTCTGGGATATACCGCTTGTAGTTCGCTATTATTTTTTCTCCTGTAGAATCCAGTAGAAAGCTACCGTTAGCTTGTACTTTATAAATTGTTTTTTTCCAAGGCCATACTACGCCTAAAGAGCCTATAATAAAACCTATGATAACAGATAGCGTAATACTTTTATAGTGTTTTAAAATGTAATTTAACAGATGGGAAAAAGTTACTAGCCCAGTAACCGATCCTAATGTGAAAACAGCCAAAACTTTAAGCATTCGCATGCGTTCCACTTTGTCAATGAAACTAAAATCGCCTTTAATGATTTCGTAAAATGTATCGTACAGAGCATTAACGGAATCAACCAAAAGAAGGACATAGTTTCCAAGAAGGATTAAAATAAAAGAACCTGAAAAGCCAGGAAGGGTCATGCCCGATACACTTATGATTCCACAAAAAAAAACAAACCACAAATTGTCATTCTCTTTAGCTGGATTCAAAAAGCTAATGCTTACACCAATTATGATACCTATTGCCAAAGACGTATATGTTTTATAGTTCCAATCCCTAAAATCTTTATTTATATAATAGATAGAACCAATGATCATCCCAAAAAACACACTCCATACATAGAGTTCGTAATGCTTGATAAGGTAATCTAAAACCTTGGATACACTAAAGTAGCTTACAACCATACCAAAAAGGAGTAAGCTTAAAAAGCGACCATTAATATAGTTGTAAAAGCTTTTAAACCTTCCGTTTATGAGTAGTTTAAAGGCTTTTCTGTTTATTTTTTGTAGCGAATAAATAAATTCTTCATAAAAACCGGCAACAAAAGCAACAACACCGCCAGAAACACCGGGAACCTTATTGGCCGCTCCCATGCCTAACCCTTTGAGAATTAGAAATATTCTATCGGTAAATGTTCTGGTACTTTGCATTGTTATTTTTTAGATCCTAATTTTTCAAGAATAAAAATAGTTAAAAATCCTAGAATCATTAAGGTTATAGCGAATCCAATTTGGTGCTCTCCACTAAAAGTATAAGGTGATACACTTTCTTGTAGGAGAGGTGTTTTTACACCTTTTGTGTTGGTGTGCCAAGCAATGGTTTCCTTCCAGGGCCAAACTTTATTTAAGGATCCAAATATGAAACCTGTAAGTAAAGCCAATGTAATATTATGGTAATGCTTGAAAAGCCATTTTAAAATATGACTAAAACTGAGCAAGCCAAAAACTGCACCAGCAATGAAAATGAATAATTTTTTTATGTCAAAATCATGAATGGCATCACTTAGTGTTTTGTATGCCCCAAGAATGATAAGGATGAAAGATCCTGAAATACCGGGTAATATCATAGCACAAATAGCAATTGCTCCGGCAAAAAACAGGAACGAACCATTGGTACTCTCACTAATTATAGGAAGAGCACTAATATAGTAAGCAAGAGCACTACCAATAACCAATGCTATTACAGTGCGGATATTCCACTTGGTAATTTGTTTGCCAACATAATAAATACTGGCGATAATAAGACCAAAAAAGAAAGACCAAATTAGGACGGGGTGGTATTCTAATAAATATTTAGCTATTCTCATAAAAGAAACATAGCTAATAATAATTCCAATTAGAAGTGCTGCAATAAAGTTTCCATTTAACTGTGCCCAAAATGGTTTAATACCTTTACTGAACAGTGTTTTAAAAAGTGAGGCGTTTACATTGCTAATAGTTTCAATGAGTTCTTCGTAGATACCTGATATAAAAGCGATTGTTCCTCCTGAGACACCTGGAACAGCATCGGCAGCACCCATGGCTAGACCTTTTAAAGTAATGGTTAAGTAGTTGGATAAACGTCGTTGCATATTTTGATTTTAACAAAAAATCAAAGGTATGCATTTTAATGAAACGTTAGCTTATAGATTCGCTTTTAGTAAGTTTTTTACAAGCTTTTTATTGGAGACTTTCGGAAAGAGTTCGTCGATAATAAAGCTGTATTCTTTATTGTAGTCGAGTCCATTTTTTAAGTGGAATGTGCCCTTGTCAATTTCATTTAGCGATAAGTATAAGCCGGCCAAACGAAATTCCAATTCAGCATTTTCGGGATAAAACTCAACAGCTTGTTCAAAGTTGTAAATAGCGGCTTCGGGTTCTCCTAGTTTAATTAATAAATCGCCCCTAGATAGCCAAGTGCTTAATTCGTAATTCCCTAGCTCTAATGTTTTTTTGTACCCACGTTCGGCTTCTTCATAATAGTTTAACCTGTGGTTTATTTGTGAGTATAATTTCCAATAGATAACATTTTCGGTATCTATGTTAATAGCCTTGTTGATATAGTATAGCGCTTTTTTATAATTCTTTTTTCGATTATAAAACTTGGTAATGGCTATCCAACCTTTATCTAATAAAGGATCTTCGTGAACTGTTTTGTAAAAATATTGAACTGCTAAATCGTCTTTTTTTAACTTTTCATAGCAATGTCCTATACGTAGCAGTGCGAAGGATGTTGGGTCATCTAATTTTAGGGTGATGCTATAGTTTTCAATAGCCTCTTCAAAGCGGCTCAATTTTTCAAGTACTTTACCGCGTTCAAGGTACGCGCCTACAAAGGTGTCGTCCGAGATAATGGCAAAATCGAAGGCAGCTAACGATTTTTTATAGTTTTTTAAGTTGTAATACTGCTTGCCAAGTTGGTGCCAAGCAACTTCACTGTAAGGGTTTTTATCTAAAAAGATGTTGAGATAACTAATTGCTTCATTACTTTGATCTAAATATTCAAAGCAGTAAATAATATTATATAGTGCAGAATAATCCTCTATGTCTTCTTCTAAGCACTTCATAAAGGCCGTTTTGGCTTCCTCAAATTGATCTAGAAATAGGTATTCCATACCAATCAAAGAATAAAGGTCGGCAACATCGTCAGTTAATTCCAGCGCTTTTTTAAGTACATTAATAGCCTGTTGGTGCTCATCTTTTTTCGATAGTATATTGGCTTTTTGAATAAAGATTTCTTCGTTGGATGGATCTAAACTATAAAGTTGGTTTAGTAAAGTATCAGCTTCAATAAGCTTATTTTCAAAAACATATACTTCAACTTTAAAAAGTCTTAGGTTAATAGATGTGGGATGTTGGTCTAGACCTAACTTAATGGCTTTTTTGGCTAACGCTATCTTACCTTGATTTAAGTAGTGATGTATTATGTTCTCAAACTCTTCTGAATCGAAAAACAAAACGTGGTTCGTTTTTAACATCGATTCAAACTTAGTAAGCGGTAAATTGTTATTGTCTTCGGGACTAAACTCCATAGGCACAATCGTATGTTTCTACCCTAATAAATTTAAGGTTCTAAAGCTTTTTTTTGGAAGAATTACTCAAATGTTTTTAACAAAGTAATGAACAAGTACTGTTTTTACTTTTAAAATTGTTTGTTTTATATTGATAGTTAGTGTGTTACGTGTTTTTATTGCTTTTGGGTTATCTCATCTAGTATAGCAATAATGATGCCACAACCCTTAATAATTTCGTCGTTTGAGATGGTTAGAGGTGGGGTGATTCTTACTGCTTTAGGTTCGAAGAGCAACCAAAATAGTATCAATCCTTTAGTTTGAGCATTAAGAATTAAGTTATTTGCAATAGTATCCGATGGCATAATAAGAGCCAACATTAATCCTTTTCCTCGTATTTCTTTAATAAGCGGGTGTGCTAAATGTTTACGAATTAGCGTTTCTTTTTCCAGGGTTTGCTGCATTAAGTTACTGGTTAGGACTTCTTGAAGCGTGGCGTACGCAGCAGCTGCAATAAGCGGATGCCCCCCAAAAGTTGTAATATGCCCCAGTTTTGGTTGGTCTTGAAGCAAATTCATAAGTTTGCTCGAAGCTGTAAAGGCGCCAATTGGTAATCCACCCCCTAAGCCTTTACCACTAACTAAAATATCAGGAATACAGTTATAGTGTTCAAAACCAAAGAGTTTTCCTGTGCGACCAATACCTGGTTGTATCTCGTCCAAAATTAGTAAGGCCCCAACTTTAGAGCATTGTTTTTTTACCTTTTCTAAATAGCCATTTTTTGGTTCAATAAAGCCTGCACCCCCTTGAATGGTTTCTAAAATAACACAAGCAGTTTGGGTTGTAATGTGTTTTAAATCGTCTGTGTCATTAAACGAGATGAAGCGTGTATTGGGTATTAACGGTCTAAATGCTTGTTTGCGCTCTTCAAATCCCATAACGCTCATAGCGCCCATGGTATTGCCATGATATGCTTTATGTGCTGCAATGACCTCACTTCTTCCTGTAGCCCGTTTAGCGAGTTTTAAAGCACCTTCTATGGCTTCGGTACCAGAATTAGTTAAGTAGGTTTTTTCTAAAGGCTCTGGTAAGTTTTTAGCTAATAGTTTAGTGAGCTGTACAGCCGTTTTCTGGATGTACTCGCCATATACCATTACATGCAAATATTTATCTGCTTGTTCCTTTATTGCCTTGTTTACTTTCGGGTGTTTGTGTCCCAAAGTACAGGCAGAAACACCCGCAACAAAGTCTAAATAAGCTTTGTTCTTGGTGTCGTATATGTACGCCCCTTCAGCATGGGAGATTTCCAGGGCAAGGGGATGGGGTGATGTTTGCGCTTGGTATTTAAAAAAATCTGAGGTCATGACTATTTGCCCGTTTTGTTTTTTAAGGAGTCTTTAGCCTTTTGTTGGTCTTTAACATGTTGTGGTAGCCTTCTGGAAGCCTTAGGATCTTCATCTTCTTTGGTTTTAGCTTCGCTATCGGCTTTTTCCATACGTTCTAGCATCGCGTCATCAAAAAAGTCTTCTTGTGGCACATAATCATCTAAACCTTTTATTTTAGGAAGGTTTAATGGTGGATCGTCTTTAAATAAATCGTCGACACTTTTTGGACGTTCTTCTTCACGCCAATCAAAATCTTTTAGTCGTTTGTCCCTTTCTGGATATTTAGACTCAGGGAACAGACTTCCGTCAATTTGATTTAGTCTCGTATATTCCTCAATATCACCTTCAGAAAACAGCATATAAATACTTCCCGATTTGGCTTTGTCTATTCCTATTAATTCTTGTTTTTCATTTCGTGTGTAAAAGATAGACTCTGCATTTTTATTAATATTTACTTGGTGCAACGTGTTTTCTTCATTGAATAGCCCAACCAAGCGTAAACCTTTTATTTGGTTATAGCCGTCGTCGCTGAGTGTATCTTTACTTATAATAAAGGCGTTATTAAAAACAATAAGGGAATCTAGCTTTTCCGTTTTGGTATTCGATATTAAATGAATGGTATCGCCAGTCATTTGGTTTTCTATGTTCCAAAGAATAGGTTTACGTTTGGTAGAAAAGGCATCATTCGTGCCTGAACGAGAGATGTTTATTAACTGCATTAAACCAGTTTGTTGGTTAAAGTGTATGGAATCTGCTTTGCCGCTTAAATCTGATTTATAAATTTTTACATTTCTAAAGGCTCTGGTAATACGTTTTTCGGGTTTACCGGTAACCATTAAGGTGTCGCCGTGTATGTAAATGGAATCTTTTTCTTGTACACTAATTGCTAAGGCTCTTTTCGTAATGAAAACAGAGTCTTTTTCCTTAAAAACCTCCGCATAATGACCTTTTATAATACTATTGTTTACGGTGTCTGTAACGGTAATGTTGTTGGTAGCGGAAGCAAAACTTTTGGTATTGTCAAAATATAAGCTATCGCCTTCTACGGTACGGTTGTCGTAATCTATCCTGGCTTTTTTAATGGCATAGCCTATTTTGGTTTTGGTGTCGTAAAATCCTTTTTCGCAGTAGGTAACGCTTTCTTTTGTTGTTATGGTTGATGGGCCGTATAAATATGCGTGACCAGTATCGGAATAAAAGTCGAAAAAGTTTGATTTTACTGTAGCTTCTTCATTAACGAGTACCACATCGGTAACAAACTGGTATTTTTTTTGGTTCATATAATAGCGCCCTATCCTGCTAGTAATGGTTCCAGAAGAGTCTTTTACTACTTTGCCTCCAGTTCTATAGTAGGCTTGTTGTTTTGCACGGTCAAAATACAGCGTGTCCGATGTTACGGTAGAATTAGGATCCTTTAGTACTACTTCGCCACTAGCATAGGCTAATAAAGATTTACCACTGTATTCAATATATTTAGAGGTCATGGTTATGGTGTCTCCTTCAATCATTTTTACATTGCCATAGGCTTCTATAAACTTTTCTGTATCATAATGGATGGCCTTGTCACACCATAAATCGATGCTTCCATGGACAATATGAACTTGTTGTGAGTCGTCGCGAGTAAAAATCTTAGCTCCTGGATAGTTTTCTTCATCGTAAGTTAAAAAACCCGAATACGGGATTTCAATGACTTTCTTTTCCTGTGCGCCAAGACCAAATGAAATGGTTAGACAAATAGCTGTTAGAATGTAAAAGCGATATGGTATTCTCAAAGTATAAGTGTTTGTGGCAAAAATAACGATAATAATATATTATAATTGTATGGTAACAAAAAACGCTCCAAAATATTTTGGAGCGTTAAATATATCATTATTGGTTTAGTATTAAACCAATTGTTGTCTAAAAATTGTTTGTTTTCTATCTGGCCCAACTGATACGATGGTAATAGGGATTTCCAGTTCTTTTTCTAAAAATGCAATGTATTCGTTTAGAGCTGCCGGAAGTTGTGAAGCATCATCCATAGCAGTTAAATCTTCATTCCAACCTTTAAAATCGGTATAGATTGGTTCTACATTTTCTGGATCGATATTGTATGGAAAATGCTCTATTATTTCTCCTTTGTATTTGTAAGCGATACATACTTTAAGTGTTTTAAAACCAGAAAGCACATCGCCTTTCATCATCATTAATTGTGTTACACCATTAACTTGACAAGCGTATTTTAAGGCAACAAGATCCAACCAACCACAACGTCTTGGACGACCAGTAGTCGCACCAAATTCGTTTCCTACGCGTGCCATAGTTTCGCCATCGCTATCAAACAACTCGGTAGGAAAGGGGCCAGAACCAACACGGGTGGTGTAGGCTTTAAAGATACCAAATACTTCGCCAATTTTATTAGGGGAGACTCCTAAACCTGTACAGGCTCCTGCAGCTGTTGTGTTGCTGGAGGTAACAAACGGATAGGTTCCAAAATCGATATCCAGTAATGAGCCTTGAGCACCTTCAGCAAGAATGGTTTTACCTGCTTTTTGTGCTTGGTATACATATTCTTCGGAATCAATAAACTTAAGCGATTTTAAAATTTTTACGGCTTCAAAGAACTCAGCTTCAAGTTCTTTCAAATCGTATTGAATGTCTACATTGTAAAATGAAATCATGGATTCATGTTTGTCGGCCAGAGCCCTATAGCGATCCTTCCAGTCGCTCAACTCCAAATCGCCAACACGAATACCATTTCTTCCGGTTTTGTCCATGTATGTTGGACCAATACCTTTAAGGGTAGATCCAATTTTCGCCTTTCCCTTAGCAGCTTCACTTGCAGCATCCAATAAACGATGTGTAGGTAAGATAATATGTGCTTTACGGGAAATAAGCAATGATTTTCTATAGTCTATGTTTTGTTCTTCTAATTTGTCAAGTTCTTTTTTAAAGATAACAGGGTCGATAACAACGCCGTTACCAACCAAATTGGTAGCATCTTCATGAAAGATTCCTGACGGAATGGTATGTAATACGTGCTTTTTACCATTAAAAACCAGGGTATGACCGGCGTTTGGGCCACCTTGAAAACGTGCTATAATATTATAGTTAGATGTAAGTACGTCAACAATTTTTCCTTTGCCTTCGTCTCCCCATTGTAATCCTAGTAGTAAATCTACTGCCATTGTAAAAAATAATTAGTTGGTTGATTTTCTGTTTCCGTAAAAGTAGAGTGAGTGATTGTTGATTTCAATATCAAAAATCTCTTCGATTGTTTTTTTTATTGATTCGATTCTGGGGTCGCAAAATTCTATAACTTCTCCAGTATCTGTAAGGATAACATGATCGTGTTGCCTGTCGAAATATGACTTTTCGTAGTGTGCTTGGTTTTGTCCAAACTGATGTTTTCTAACCAAACCACATTCCAAAAGCAACTCTATGGTATTGTACAAAGTAGCGCGAGATACACGATACTTTTTGTTTTTCATGCTAAGATATAATGACTCTATATCGAAGTGTTCGGTATTATTATAAATTTCTTGCAGTATAGCGTAGCGTTCGGGTGTTTTTCGATGCCCGTTATTTTCTAAGAAACTTGTAAATACGCTTTTTACTATTTCTTGATTTTTTGTATCTGCCTTTGCATTCATAATTTCGTCGCAAATTTACACTTTTTTTACACTCTAGAGACCTTATCTATACCATTAATTTTTTTAAGCTTCTCTAAAAGCTTTTTTAATAGTGTTTTATTTTTTACAATCACGTTAATTTTTCCCGAAAACAAACCATCATCACTTTCAAAACTCAAGCTTTTCATGTTTACGTGCATATTGGACGAAATAATTTGTGTGATGTCATTAACTAAGCCAATATGATCAATACCCGAGACAACAATTTGAGCTAAAAACTCTTGCTGTGTTGAGTCGATCCATTTGGCAGGCATAATTCGGTAGGCATAGTTAGATTGCAAGCTTAAGGCATTTGGGCAGTTTTTTTTGTGCACCTTGATGCCTTCGGTAACAGTAACAAAACCAAATACTTCATCGCCGGGAATCGGATTGCAGCAATTTGCTAATTTATAGTCAAGCTTTTCTTCTTCTTTACCAAAAACAATAGAGTCGTAGTTAGCTGTTACTTCTTCTTTGTCCAGTTCATCTTTGCTTATATGGGGCTTTCTAGATATTTTATTTTTAATAAAACTCATTAAGACATTGCTTCTGGAAGCAGCAAAATCTTTAAGCATCGTATTATCAATAGTGCCAATACCTACACGGTAAAATAAGTCTAAACTGGTTTTAAGTTTAAAATAGTTAACCAATTCGTTAACGGAGGATTCGTTAAGGGTTATTTTAAGTTGTTTTAATTTTCTTCGTAGAATTTCCTTGCCTTCTTCGCCAATACGTTTTTTGTCCTCCTTTAAAGCCGATTTTATTTTGCTTCGCGCCCTGGCTGTGGTTGCATAGTCTAGCCAATTGGCATTGGGTTTGGCCGATTCTGATGTTAAGATACTAACTTGGTCACCGCTATGTAGCTCATGGCTTAATGGGACTAGTTTGCCATTCACTTTGGCGCCCCGGGTTTTCATGCCCACTTCGGTATGGATACTGAATGCAAAATCGAGCGATGTAGCACCCTTGGGTAACGATTTTAGTTCGCCCGCGGGTGTAAAAACAAATATTTCCTTGGAGTATAGGTTTAACTTAAATTGTTCTACAAAATCTACGGCATTGGTATCTGGGTTTTCTAATGCTTCTTGTAGTTTGTTGATCCAGTTTTCTAAGTTATCTTCTTTTTCACTAGCTTGTTTGTATTTATAGTGTGCAGCATAGCCTTTTTCTGCTATTTCGTTCATGCGCTCACTGCGTATTTGAACTTCTACCCAGCGACCTTTAGGTCCCATTACGGTAATGTGTAAGGCTTCGTATCCGGTAGATTTAGGTGATGATATCCAATCACGCAATCTAATGGGGTTGGGTCTAAAGTGATCGGTTACAACCGAATATATTTTCCACGCTAAAAATTTCTCATTTATATCTTCACTTTTGTAGATAATCCTAATAGCAAACTTGTCGTAAACTTCGTCAAAGGAAACCCCTTGTTTAACCATTTTTCTACGAATGGAAAAAATGGACTTGGGTCGTCCTTTTATGGTATACTCAAGTTGTTCTTTGTCTAAAGACTTTTTTATGACGTCACTAAATTCTTTAATATACAGGTCTTGTTCTTCCTTACTTTCTTTAATTCTGTTAAGGATATCGAAATATACATCGGGTTCTGTATATTTTAGGCCTAGATCTTCTAGTTCTGTCTTTATATTATAAAGCCCAATACGGTGTGCTAAGGGCGCATAAATGTATAAGGTTTCTGAAGCTATTTTAACTTGTTTGTCAGAACGCATTGCGTCCATAGTTTGCATGTTATGGAGCCTGTCTGCTATTTTAATGATTATAACGCGGACGTCGTCATTCAATGTTAACAGCATCTTTCTAAAGTTCTCCGCCTGTAGGGATACGTCCATATCTTTTTTAAGGGAAGATATTTTGGTAAGACCGTTTACAATGCGAGCAACTGTATCGCCAAATAAGCGTTCTATGTCATCAATAGTGTAATTTTTACTGTCTTCTACAACGTCATGAAGCAAAGCAGCAGCAATGGATGTTGCATCTAAGCCAATTTCCTGGGCAACAATTTTAGCTACTGCCAGTGGGTGGAAAATATATGCTTCACCGGATTTTCTGCGTTGATCTTTATGAGCATCTAATGCCACATCAAAGGCGCTACGAATAAGTTTTTTATCATCGTTAGTGAGTGTGGTGTAACTAACTCTTAATAACTCTTTGTAGGCTTTGGTAATGGCTGCGTTCTCTTTTTCTATAGCTTCCTCTGTCATAAATTAAAAATAACATAAAGAATGTTAATTACCAATAGGTTTGTGGTTTTTGTAGTGTATTTTTAAGGTTCAGGGGCTAAAAAGTTGACTAGCTGTGAAATAGCTTTTCCTCTGTGTCCAATACTGTTTTTTAGGCTTAAATCCATTTCTGCAAAAGTATCATTATGACCATCGGGTTTAAAAATGGGGTCGTAACCAAATCCTTTGTCTCCCTTTTTGCTTTTGGTAATACTACCAGGGCAAATACCGGTAAAGGTGTGGAGGGCGTCGTTAAGGTATAGAGCAATTACGGTTTTAAACTGGGCGCTTCTATTGGATTGGTGCCCTAGTTCGGAAAGTAATTTGTTTATGTTGTCATTGGCATCCCGCTGTTCGCCTGCATAGCGCGCCGAATACACTCCCGGAGCACCGTTTAGTGCCGATACCTCTAAACCGGTATCGTCGGCAAAACAATCCATCCCATAATGTGTTTTGATATATTGCGCTTTTTGAATGGCATTACCTTTAATGGTATTTTGGGTTTCGGGAATGTCTTCTAAACAGTTTATGTCTTTTAAACTTAAAAGCTGAATGTGTTCTGGCATTAAAGCTTGTACTTCTTTAAGCTTATTTAGATTATTGGTAGCAAAAACAAGTTGCATAGAGTCGTTGGTTTTAAAGGTCAAAAATACAACTATATTGAGTTAAACAAAAGAACAAGAAGCTCTGTTTAGCCAACTGTGGTTATTATTTTTTGTATGGCTTCTTTTACACCTGTTGTAGCAGGTTTGTCAATTACGGTTAAATTGTGCTTGCTTTCTATGGCAGGTTTTGGGTCGATAAAATATATAGGGGTGTTGTTTGGAACGTAATGCATTAAACCTGCTGCTGGGTATACTTGCATGGATGTGCCAATAATCATGAGTATATGCGCTGTTTCACAAATATTAATGGCGGGCTGCATCATGGGAACTTCTTCGCCAAACCAAACAATATGAGGTCGCAGTTGGTGGCCTTTTTTACATGTGTCACCTAGTACAAGATCGCTTGTCCACTTTTGGATATCTAACGCATCATGGGTGCTTCTTACTTTTAACAGCTCACCATGTAAGTGAATGACATTGGAACTTCCTGCACGTTCGTGAAGGTCGTCAACATTTTGGGTAATGATGCTCACCTTAAACTCATTTTCCAAGGCCGCTAAATCTAAATGCGCTTTATTGGGATTGACTTCAAATAACTGACGCCGCCGCTGGTTATAAAAATCGAGTACTAATTCTGGGTTTGCCCGAAAACCTTCTGGAGTTGCTACTTCCATAACATCGTGACCTTCCCATAATCCGTTGGCATCCCTAAAGGTTTTAATCCCGCTTTCGACACTCATGCCTGCTCCAGTAAGTACAACGACATGCTTTTTCATTTGTTATTAGGTTATTGGTTGTTTGATTGTTGGTTAATTGTGTTATGGTAGGGCATATTAACTTTAAACTACTTCAATTAACAAAGCAATTCGCGCCGTTCAGACAGACAATTTTTAATAGCAAAGTTAAAGGTAATCATCCTGTTATTTTGCACAAAGTGAAATAGCCCATCATTTTTTGCATAAAAACTTTAGTAGTTTTGTGTTATGATTGATGTAAAATTACTAGAATATCTTGAAAGTTATATGACCGATAGTCGAAAAGCGCGATTTGAATCGGTTTTATCACAGCGCACCAAGCATTTTACCGTAGCGACCGAAGATGTATACCAATTGCACAATACCAGTGCTGTGATACGGAGTTGTGATGTTTTTGGAATTCAGGAAGCGAATATCGTAGAAGAGCGCAATACCAAACGGATTGATAGGGAAATAGCTATGGGCGCACAAAAGTGGGTAGATTTAAATCGCTATACGAGTGTGAAAGATTGCATTGCCGATTTAAAGCAAAAAGGATACCAAATTGTAGCGACTACACCACATACGAATGATTGTTTATTGCACGAGTTTGATATTAGTAAAAAGTCCTGTTTTTTCTTTGGAAGGGAAACCGAAGGCGTATCACAAGAAGTTTTGGATGCTGCCGATAGTTATTTAAAGATTCCAATGGTAGGTTTTACCGAGAGTTTAAATATTTCTGTGTCAGCAGCGATTATTTTACAGCATGTCACTACTAAATTAAAACAAACGAATATTGCATGGCAACTAACCGAAAGTGAGCAATTGGAAAAACGTTTGGATTGGTGTAAGAAGACGATTAGGAGTTATGAAGAGATTGTAGATCGTTTTCATAATAATCGTAAACTGCCTTAGGGAAAGTCACGAGGCATTTGTTGGGTAAGTATTTGGGTTTCTAGGTAGTTATTGTAGTTTTTAAACTTCAATTATCTGGTAAATAGTTATATTTAAGAAACATAATAAAGTATATCATGAAGCATAATATGGTAGGCTGGTTTGAAATTCCCGTAAATGATATGGAACGGGCTAAAGCGTTTTATGAAGCTGTTTTTCAAGTGGAGATAAAAGTATACACGATTTTGGAGGTTTGCTCATGGGGTGGTTCCCTGATAGGGGGGAAGTACCTGGTGCCCAAGGCACACTAATTAAACAAGATACTTATGTGCCAAGTTGGGAAGGAGTACTTATTTATTTTATGAGTGAGGATGTTCAAAACGAATTGAATAGAGTTGAAGTTGCAGGAGGGGAAATATATCAGCCAAAGACCCAAATATCTCCTGAGCACGGATATATGGGCGTGTTTATAGATAGCGAAGGCAATAGAATAGCATTGCATTCAAAAGAGTAAGGGAGACGGAGGCTTATTTTAATGAGTAATTTTAAGTTACAGGAGGTATTACAGTCGGTTACTTCGGCTTTTGCTTAGAAGTTTGAATTCTTCATAGCATTCACTTATGGCGTCCAATATTTGTAAGTCGTTTGCTGTTTGAATAAAACCTTTGGAATAATTACACTGACTTACAATTTCATCAAGATCTACACGGTCTACATTTAAAAGTACGGTAAGCATTTCTCTGTCAAATCGGGAGGCAAGCAAGTTTCTAATTTCATCATCCTGCTTCATTTTTTTAAGCTTGCGAAGTTCGTTTGGTTTTTTTCCGAACATACGGTGCAGAAAGTCGGCCGGGTTAAAAATAGAGCCTAAAACCTTACTTACAGCACCAGGTGAAGTAGCTTCATAACCTGTATTGGGAAGTCCGGATATACTATACCTGTAATTGTTGTTAATAATGGGTACTTGCTTTATGTCTACTTCTAAATAGCCAGTAAGTCTTAATTGGTTAACAACTACTTCTTCGAGAGCTAAGGCAAGCTCTGTTAGTTCAATTTTGGAATCCCCAAACTTTATCCAGTCATTGGTAACACGTACTTTTATGGATTTAAAACCTAAATAGGAAAAATGAAGGGTGTCGTTTGCCTTGGCAGAAATTTGAAATTCCCCTTCATTATTTGTTGTTGTCCCTATAACCTGGTTAAGGTTTACAATATTAACACTTTCAAGAAAACTGCCGTCAGCAGCATTAACTACTACCCCTTTTATTTTACTAGTGTTTTGCCCCATACATAATGTAAAGGTTGTAACAAATAAAAAAAGTAGCAGATAATACTTCATATGTTTATTTTTTTAAATGGTCATGTTTTAGACTTAAGCCAGCCCTGAGCGAAGCCAAAGGGCCAGCGCAGGGTGTAACATCGATATAATCAATTCTTTGTATGACTATATTTTAGTTAAGAATGTTTCGTCATTTTAACATGTAATTCTTAATTTGTTATAAAAGTACTAAACTAAACAACAAGATAGGGGGTCTATGTTTTATTTTTGACTTAAAATTAACAAATCCAAGAAACCTTAAAAGATATATTTAAATTCTATCGTCTGGACCGTTTAGGTCTAGAAAAATTTGAACCTCCTTGGTTTGACTTAAAATCGGATCCTGAACGTCTTGGTTTTGAATTTGAAAATCGTTTTTCACCATTTTTTTTACCATCTCGTCTGCCGCCACGACCTTTGCCGTCGCGCCTACCTCCTCGATCTCTGTTTTCTGATACTTCAACATTTACAAAACGCCCATTGTGCTTAAAATCTGTAAAGAAAGTTAGTACCTTTTCTTGTAATTCTTTTTCGGTATTAAAAAATGAGAAACTATCTTTTACTTCAACTTTAAAGACATCGTCTCTGCCAAAATCTAGCATTTCCTTTAAGAAATCCTTTAGGTTCATCCAATCGAAACCGTCTTTTTTGCCTACATTAATAAAGTAACGGGTAGAATTACCATTTCCTTTATAATCGCGACCACTATCGCTTTCACGGCTACCAGATTCAGAAACGTTTAAATCTCTTGACTTTTGGTAATAATTATAAAAACGTGTGAATTCTACAGAAAAGAACTTTTTTATTAGTTCGTCTTTGGTTGTATCTTCAAATAATTCATTAATGCTACTTAAGTACTTGTCAATTTCGTGATTTACTTCAGTATTATGTACTTTATTGGCTAGTGACATTAATTGTACTTCGCAAATTTCCATGCCGTTTGGAATGTCTTTTTTGTCGAAATTTTTCTTAATGATACGTTCTATGCTTTTAATTTTACGAACTTCACTTTTAGAAACAATAACCATTGAGACCCCTGTTTTCCCGGCACGACCTGTACGGCCAGAGCGGTGGGTGTACGTTTCAATTTCGTCTGGTAACTGGTAGTTTATAACATGAGTAATGTCGTCTACATCAATACCACGGGCAGCAACATCGGTAGCAACCAACATTTGTATTTGTTTGTTTCTAAAGGATTTCATTACTAAATCGCGCTGATTCTGACTTAAATCGCCGTGTAAAGCAGCAGCGCTATAGCCATCCTCAATAAGTTGTTCGGCAACTTTTTGAGTGTCCCGCTTGGTACGACAGAAAACTACAGAGAAAATATCTGGGTTCGCATCAGCCAAACGTTTTAAGGCCTGGTAGCGATCTCTGGCATTTACCAAATAGTATTCGTGAGATACATTACTGGTACTTTCATTTTTGTTTCCTACTGTTATTTCAATAGGTTGGTGCATGAATTTTTTAGCAATGCTAGCTACTTCTTTAGGCATTGTTGCCGAAAATAGCCAAGTGCTTTTGTCTTCTGGAGTGTGTGATAAAATGGATGTTATATCTTCATAGAAGCCCATGTTTAGCATTTCGTCGGCTTCATCTAAAACAGCATATTCTATTTTCGAAATATCCACCAAACGTCTGCTTATCATATCTTTCATACGTCCTGGAGTGGCAACAATAATTTGGGCTCCTTTTTTTACATCCCTTGCTTGTTCTGTAATACTTGCACCCCCATAAATAGCAACGACATTTAGTCCCTTACAATATTTACCATATTGTTTTATTTCATTGGTTATTTGTAAGCAAAGCTCACGGGTAGGTGATAAGATAAGCCCTTGTGTGGTGCGGCTATCTACATTTATTTTTTGTAACATCGGAAATCCGAAAGAAGCGGTTTTTCCGGTACCTGTTTGTGCTAACGCTACTAAATCGCCTTCTTTCTCTAATAAAATAGGAATGGCTTTGTTTTGTACTTCACTTGGTTTTTCAAAGCCTAAATCGGCAATAGCGTGTAAAAGGTCTTCATTGAGACCTAAATCTTGGAATGTGTTCATTCTTGTATAAGTATTCGATTATGTTTATGTGGTGTTACATAAGAAGCGAATCGACATACTTAAAACTTAACCTTCCAGTAACACATCCTCACTCTGAGGAATTATACCCATTTCTGGGTTTCAAGCGGCAAAGATACATAAAAGTTTTGAGTTACAAGTTTTTAGTTTAAAAGTTACGGTTTTAATGCTTGAACGTTGCACGATTGTTTATGGTTAGGCTTTCACTGCTCGCTAATTTATTGATTTGATGTTGCCATAAAGATATTTCACATCCAAGAGATCGTGTCGTCATTTTTTAGAGAGTCTCATAACTTTTTTGTAAAGGTGTTTCAATTGGTTATTCCCTTAAGTTTTTAATCCGTTGTAAAAGGGTTGGGTGGGAATAGTGCATAAAAACATAGGTTTTGTGAGGTGTTAAATTACTTAAACTGTTTTTTGATAATTTTTTAAGAGAAGTAATTAACGGTTCGGCTTTGTAAGTGTTCTTGGCATAATCATCGGCCTGGTACTCAAATTTTCTTGAAAAAACATTCATAATCAATCCAGTAATTTCGCTAATGGGGCTGTATAACAAACCGAAAGCTATAAGCCCGATATGAAAACTTGGTATGTCGACTCCTAATGCATTCGACAGTAATGGGTTTGAAATAAAAAGGGATAATATGTAAAGTGTAAATCCTGTTAGTAGGATAGAAGTACATAGATTAAAAATAATGTGTTTCTTTTTATAGTGGCCAACTTCGTGAGCTAGTACGGCAACGATTTCGTCTTCTTCTAAATCATTAATTAGTGTATCATAGAGTGTGACGCGCTTTTCACTACCAAATCCCGAAAAATAGGCATTGGCTTTGGTGCTACGCTTTGAGCCATCGATTACAAAAATCTTGTCCAGTTTAAAGCCTACAGTTTTAGCGTATTCAGAAATTTTATCCCTCAGTGATCCAGCTTCTAATGGGGTTTGCTTATTAAATAAGGGCACGATTAGTTTTGAATAAAACATATTCATGAATATGGTGAAAATAGCTATTAACCCCCAAGTATAAAGCCAAAACTGTGATTTGGTAAGCTCATAAAACCAAATAATTAAAGCAAGGAGGCCTCCTCCAACGATTATCATCATTAACCAACCTTTTAATTTATCAAGGAAAAATGTTTTTTTTGTGGTTTTGTTAAATCCGAATTTTTCTTCTATAACAAAGGTACTGTAATACGAAAATGGCGTTGTAATAATGTCACTTCCAATCATAATGATTCCAAAGAACAATAAAGCAATAATAATGCTATTATTGCTATAGCTCCTAGCAATAGTATCAACAAATTCAAAGCCGTCAAAAACTAGAAACCCTAATGTTAATAGTAATGAAAACGTTGAGGTAAGTAAGCCGAATTTATAGTTGGTTAGCTTATATGATTGCGATTTTTTGTACTCGGCATCATCGTAAACATCTTGTAAATCTTTTGGCAAGTTGTCATTAAAATGTTTCGCGTTTAATGCACTGATGATTTTATCGACTATAAAATTGATAACAATAATTCCGATGATAATATAGAAAAGGGTGTTTGCGGTCATATTTATTTTTCTGTTGTCATTGCGAAGATCCCGATTACTTGGGAAGCGTGGCAATCTGTTTAAATTACGTTGAAATTATAAGATTACTTAGGTCATAATTCCTTCTTAATGGAAGTTTATCTGAAATCCCGTTGTCTTTTGGCTTCAAAAATAAGAATTCCTGCGGCAACAGAGACGTTCATGGAATCTATTTCGCCTTGCATGGGGATAATAATGTTTTGATCGGAGCTGTTTAG
The DNA here is from genome assembly GCF_016428595.1 of Snuella sedimenti. Classification (GTDB taxonomy): domain Bacteria; phylum Bacteroidota; class Bacteroidia; order Flavobacteriales; family Flavobacteriaceae; genus Snuella; species Snuella sedimenti. The sequence goes on from NZ_JAELVQ010000010.1 coordinate 122,468, forward strand.
CCATTCTTCACTTAAACCGGTAGCTTCTGTTCCAACAACAATAGCTGTAGGTTTTGTGAAATCTTGCGTGTGATAGTTTACAGAAGCCTGTAAGGCCGCACAATAGATTCTAATGTTTTTAGCTTTTAAAAATTGAATGATTTCAGTAGTGCTACCCATGGCAATTTGTTTGGTAAATACGCAACCTACACTAGAGCGTATAATGTTGGGGTTATACAAATCGGTTTTAGGATTGGCTATAATAACGGCATCGACATTGGCAGCGTCGGCAGTTCTTAATAGTGCCCCTATGTTGCCTGGTTTTTCGGGAGCTTCTGCAATTAAGAGTAGCGGTTTTTCGGTTTTAAGTTTCAAGTTCTCTAAGCTGTGTGGTTTGGCTTTTACAACAGCTAGAACACCCTCTGTAGTATCTCGATAGGCCAGTTTTTGATAGACCTCTTTTGAGATCTCAATAGTGTTTATTTGTTGAAGGGTTAATTTGTTTAACCGTTCTTCTGAAATTAACTCAGGATAAAATAAGATCGTATTGATCTCATAATCGCCTTTTATTGCTAACGAAATTTCACGTTCGCCTTCAATTAAAAACACCCCAGACTTTTTACGCTCACGCGATTTGTCCCTTAGCTGAACCAGTTGGCGAATATATGTGTTATTGATGCTGGAAATTTGTTTGTTCATTGCAAAGGCAAATGTAATTTAAATTTGTGTAATTTTATTTCTAGCAATGCGACAAAACGGACTTATTGAATTATTATGAAGTATTTTTATTTTTTGATCGTCATTAGTTCCTTTTTAGCCTGTAGACAACCTGGAGAGGCTAATGTAAAAAAAGTGGATGGTCCTAATCAATTTCCTAAAGCTATTACTGAAGTATTTAAGGCTCATGGCGGACTGGCATTGTGGTATAATATGCGGTCTTTGGAGTTTGAAATACAAAAGCAAGACCAGAATGAGTTAACCATAACTGATCTAAAAAGCAGGAAGTCATTTGTCGATTTGCCCAATCATAGTATTGGTTATAATGGAACCAAAGTATGGTTATTGAATAAAGATACGGTTGCTTATAAAGGAAATGCTAAGTTTTATCATAATCTTATGTTCTATTTTTTTGCCATGCCATTTGTATTGGCGGATGATGGCATTATATACTCGGAAGTTAAGCCTTTAGAGTTTGAGGGCAAGCAGTATCCTGGGATTAAAATAACATACAGCAGTGGTGTTGGGGAATCACCAGATGATGAATATGTCCTATATTTCGATCCAAAAACCAATCAAATGGTTTGGTTGGCATATACCGTTACCTATTTTTCCAAAGAAAAAAGTAAAACCTATCATTTTATCAAATACGATAGTTGGCAAAGTGTAGACGGCCTAAAAGTGCCAAAAACGCTCGTATGGTTTAACTATGAAAACAATCTACCAACTACAGAACGGAACCGTTTAGAGTTTACTGAAGTAAAATTTTCGGAAACACCTCCAAAGGCAACTGTTTTTGAAAAGCCCGAAGATGCTGCCTTTGTTGATTAAATTAATGTCATAATGTACTTGAAGCAAAATAATTGACAAACAGCGCAACTACATAACTGTAACTTTCCATACCCTTATCTTGTTTATTGGCTTTTAAATAATTGCTATAAAAAAGTTTGAACAGGGGTTCGGTTGGATTTTCATGGGCTTCCCAGAACTCACGGACTTCCTTGTAGTTATTTAAAATTCCTTTGTTAACATCGGCCACTACATCTTCAAATAAACATTCATCCCGGTTGTAAATTTCGTTCAAGCAATAGCGTAAAGCGAAGGTGTATCCAGCATAATTAAAATATTTGTTATCGTGGTTAATAGCAGCCAAGCAGCCAATGAAATTAGCTTCATTTTCCGCGGCATAGCCTAATTGATGTGCAATTTCATGGGATGTTGTCGTTGGGAATATGCTGGCAGGAATTAAAGCATCAACTTGCGCCTCATTCGTTAATGGATTTAGATAGCCACTAAAACCCATATACGTTAATGGATAACTAAACAACGATTTTTTGACACTCTTTGGGTGGTATTCCAAATGCGGAAAGTGTTGTTTTAAGTTGTCATAGCCCTTTGGGGCTAAGGCAATAATTTTGCTTTTAGTGTAAGGAATATCTATTTTAATTGTATCGTTCTTTTCAATCCTAAGGTGTGCAGTATTGGCTTTGGTAATTAGTTTCTTGGTTACGGCTTCAAGCTGTTCCGTGGTGTAGTGTGCATTAAGATTTAGGCTTTTATAAAGCGGCAAACGGTAATAGTTTAGTCCCCAAAGCACGTGAAAAGCAAAGTAAATAATGGAACAAGTAGCTGCAATGTCAATGAGCCAACCTTTCGTGTCTTTTCGTAAACGTTTTCTGTTTTTATAGAACCAACGTATAATGTAAACCAATGATATGCTATATACCAAATCTCCAAAAGAGAAGGGAAGCCAACCTAGTGTATATCTGGATATTTTTGCTATGTATGGATATATCCCATTGCTGTAATAAGATTCAATATATTCAGGATAGTGGGCAATCCATTTTATTATTAGATATTGAGGAATTAAGGTTAAGGCTATTAAGGTCTTCTTGTTTCTTAGCATGATCCAAAAATAAACAAATGTTTATTAATCAGAGGGCCTTATTTTGGGCTTGGTTAATATTTTAAAATTGGATAACCATTTTGACAAGCTATAGATTTGGGCTCTTGTGGTATATCGCAGGTAGATGTGATAGACCATTTAATATTATACTGTTTTTCAGCAAGGTTATAAGCTTCAATTTTCTGAAAAAATAAAGACGTATCAATTTGATTGGAATATGCGATATACCCTTGTGGTCCGCCACATGCTTTCGCTCCATAGGGCGTATAGTTCCAATCAGTTGGATCGGTACAAGAAACACTATTGGATAGGCTGCTAATTCCGTTGAATAAAAGCATTAATTCCCGATGGTCTTTTTCTTGTTCGGATAGCTCTCGTTTTACAATTAACTGTTCGTCGTCAATTGAAATGATTCTTAGGTTGTAATTTCCTGGGAAATTTAGATCGGTTATTAAAATAAGGGATTCTTGGGTTTCCCAAGCACCTGTTTCATCATAAAAAGTTAAGGGCGGTGTGCCACACCATCCAGATGTTCTTTGAGTAAAAATGGCATTTTTTTGAAACGATACACCGGGTGCATTGTCTTGTAGTTTAGAAGCCCGTTGGTAAATGGTTGTTTCATTCTCATATTTTGGGGCAATCCAATTACCAATAAGTAAATTTTCTGGATCTATATCAATATCTGAGTTACTTTGACAGGAAAAAAGGCATAAAGCCAGAGGTAGCAAATAGAATATTTTCACACGTTTAAATTTTAGTAATTAATTGATTTTATTGTAGTTATAAAATTAAGAACGTGTGCAACCACTCCTTACACTCGTTCTCTCATTAAAAATCTTAAACATTTCCTGTTGTGAAAAATGCTTAAATTTTATTAATGTTCGTTTCATCTTTATAGTTTATCATTAGATGATATTGTTTCTAAAAGGTTGCGTGGCTGGTTGCCTTTTAATTTTAGTAGAAATGAACTCATCAAGGCTCAGTCGAGAATACCCATCCTACCTATAGGAACTAGCGGAAGTCGTTTCAAGAAATTCTTTTATTTAATTACTACATAGTGTTCTCTAAAAGGTTGTAATAATTACCTTTGCAAAATTATATATAAAATTATGAGTTCAGAAATAAGACAACTTCAACCACAGGTGCTTTGGAATAAATTTGCAGATTTAAACGCTGTACCAAGAGCTTCAAAAAAAGAAGCACGTGTTATAGAGTTTATGAAAGATTTTGGAATGCGTTTGGGATTGGAAACCATTGAGGATGCTGTTGGAAATGTGATTATAAAGAAGCCGGCCACTAAAGGTATGGAGCATAAAGCAACCGTAGTTATGCAGTCGCATTTGGATATGGTGCACCAAAAAAACAATGATACCGATTTTGATTTTGACACTCAGGGGATTGAGATGTATGTGGATGGTGATTGGGTACGTGCCAAAGGTACAACGTTGGGAGCCGACAATGGGCTTGGGGTTGCTACCATAATGGCTATTCTGGAAAGCACAGATATTCCGCACCCTGCAATTGAAGCCTTGTTTACTATTGATGAAGAGACGGGTATGACTGGAGCAATGGGACTAGAAGGAGGTTTGTTGCAAGGTAGCATTTTATTAAATCTAGATACAGAAGAAGATGACGAGATAGGTGTTGGCTGTGCCGGAGGTATCGACGTTACTGCCACAAGAGCATATACAGAAGAGGATACACCAGAGTTTAAAATTGGTTATACCATTACTGTTAGAGGGCTGCAAGGCGGGCATTCGGGAATGCAAATTCATGAAGGTTTAGGGAATGCCAATAAGATTATGAACCGCTTGCTGTTTGATGGTTTTGAGAATTTCGGTTTACGAATTTCTGAAATTGATGGCGGTGGTCTGCGTAATGCCATTCCGCGTGAAAGTAAAGCAGTGGTGGCTATCGATGTTGCTCGTGAAGATACTTTCGTTTCGAAAATGAAATCTCAAGCAGAAGTGATTAAGACCGAGCTAAAAGTCATGGAGCCAGATCTAGATATTTTGGTAACTAAATGTGATACGCCTAAAAGTATCATGGATTTGGGAGTTCAAGAAGGCTTTACCAGAGCACTATATGCTGCTTTTAATGGTGTGTATAGAATGAGTGCGGATATCCCTGGATTGGTTGAAACTTCTAATAACATTGCTAAGGTACTAGTTAAAGAAGGAGAAATTAAGGTTGCTTGTTTAACACGTTCGTCTGTAGAGAGCGCTAAAACGGATTTAGCCAATACTTTACGCGCCACCTTTGAATTAACTGGTTGTGAAGTTGAGTTCTCGGGTGATTATCCCGGTTGGACGCCTAACATGGATTCAGCCATACTAAAAGTTATGACTGCACTATACCAAGATTTAAATGGTGAAAAGCCACATGTAGCTGCTTGTCATGCTGGATTGGAATGTGGCATTTTAGGACAAAACTATCCAGATATGGATATGATTAGTTTTGGACCTAATATAAAAGGCGCACATTCGCCCGATGAGCGCGCGCAAATTTCATCCGTTCAAAAATATTGGAGGTTTGTGTTGGAAATTTTGAAGCACATCCCTGAAAATAGCTAGAAAATTACATTTAGTCGGATAAATTTGCTTTTTATCGATAATTTAGTATATTTGTTATAGCAATATGATGCCAAAAGCATTTTTTTGAGTGAAACATAAAGTAAGCACCCCGAACTGCCTCTAAAAAGAAACATCCAAAACAATGCTTTTTTTAATGATTGAAAAAAACAATAACAAGTAAAATGGCGAGCTAGTGCTTTGGAAAGTTTTTAGTTGTCACCCTTTCCAGGAACAGGATCGTAACCACTACCTCCCCATGGATGACAGCTAAAAATACGTTTTATGGCCAATCGTCCACCTTTAAGTAAACCGTGTTTTTCAAGAGCTTCTTTCGAATAGTGCGAGCATGTAGGTTGGTATCTACAAGTCGCAGGCGTTAATGGTGATATCAAGGTTTGATACACTCTTATTAAAAACAAAAACGGTGTGATGAGTAGTTGCTTCATTAATTTTTTCAAAGCTGTTTGCTTGTTAAGTCGTGAGTATCATAACACCTTACAAAATAGGCTAACTATAAACTAATTAACCGAAAACGTCGTGCCGTCTTTACCGTCTTTTAGTTGGATACCGACAGCAGCCAGTTCGTCACGAATTTTATCAGACAAGGCAAAGTCTTTATTTGCTCTGGCTTCTTGTCTTAATTTTATTAAAACAGAAACGGCTCCAGATAATTTATCAGTTCCAGCATCTTTTTTGGTAACGTTTTCCAGTCCTAAAACATCAAATGTAAAAACGTTAATGGTTTCTTTTAATGTATTTAGATCTTCCGAAGTTAAGGATTCAGAACCTTCTTTAACTTGGTTGATGTATTTAACGGCTTCAAATAAATGCGCTATTAAGATAGGCGAATTAAAATCGTCGTTCATGGCATCATAGCATTTCTGCTTCCATGCGTTGATAGCGATGCTTGATTTTTCAGAAGACTTTAAACTGCCTAATAAATTAATAGCATCCATTAATCTATAAAAACCTTTTTCGCTTGCTAAAAGCCCATCATCGGTTAAGTCTAAAATACTTCTGTAAGACGATTGTGCTATAAAAAAGCGAATCACGCTAGGGGCGTAGGCCTTACTAAAGAATTTATTGTTTCCTGATAATAATTCATCAGGATTAACAGTATTTCCAGTTGTTTTAGACATGCGCTGTCCGTTAAGCTCTAACATATTGGCGTGCATCCAATAATTAACAGGCGATTGGCCTTTAGCGGCTTCATTTTGGGCAATTTCACACTCATGATGCGGGAATTTTAAATCCATACCGCCACCGTGAATATCAAATTGTTCTCCCAAGTATTTTGTACTCATAGCTGTACATTCTAAATGCCAGCCAGGGAAACCGTCACTCCAAGGCGATGGCCAGCGCATAATGTGCTGGGGTTCGGCACGTTTCCAAAGTGCAAAGTCTTGCGGATTCTTTTTGTCGCTTTGTCCGTCAAGTGCTCTCGTATTATGAACTAAATCATCTAGTTTACGCTTGCTTAACTTGCCATATTCGTTCGTTTCGTTAAACTTATGAACGTCAAAATATACTGAGCCGTTTACCTCGTAAGCAAATCCATTGTCTATAATATTTTTAATAAGCTCAATTTGTTCAATGATATGACCCGTTGCAGTAGGTTCTATGCTTGGGGGTAAAAAATTAAAGGTGTTTAAGATGTTATGGAAATCGACCGTGTATCGCTGTACCACTTCCATAGGTTCAATTTGTTCTAAACGCGCCTTTTTTGTTATTTTATCCTCACCAGCATCTGCATCATTTTCTAAATGACCGGCATCCGTAATATTTCTAACATAACGCACTTTATACCCTAAATGTTTTAGGTAGCGAAATATCATGTCGAAAGACATAAAGGTTCTAACATTTCCTAAATGCACATTACTGTAAACGGTAGGACCACAAACATACATGCCTATATGGCCTTCGTTAATAGGGGTGAATAATTCTTTCGTGCCTGAAAGCGAGTTGTATATTTTTATATGTTGTTCCTGGTATAACTGCATTTGTTAAGTCGTTTGTTGTTAAGTTGTCGATTTGTTAAGAATTAATGAAATGATTTCTTAAGGCATTATTTTATTGGTTACCGATTCAACCTCTAATCTAATATTTTTATAGTTTTCTTCAGAAATAAATTTTAGTTCTTTTGCAAGAATAGCCTGATTTAGTAACTCTAAAGAGGAACTATATGCAACAGAAAGAAAGTGGGCTTTGTCTTTATTGGTTTGTCTGGCTGTTCCTTCTGCTATATTGGAAGAAATTGAAACAGAGCTTCTTCGCATTTGGGAGACTAATCCAAATTTTTTCTCATTAGGAAATAAATCTGTTGTTTTATAAGTGTTAACAGCTAATAGAATGGCTTCATTCCAAACTTCTAGCTTTTCAAACGAATAAACATGCATAAACTTTGATGTTTAGATGTTTGTTGTTGGACGTTAAGCTGGTTTTAATACATCTAAACAACTAAACGACTTAGCATCAAACACAATTAAAACTTAGTATCCAATTTTATATAATCTAAAAATTCCCGACGTGTTGCTTTATCTTTAAATCTACCACCAAATTCGGAGGTAACCGTGCTACTTTCAATATCTCTAATACCCCTAGAGTTTACGCATAAGTGTTTGGCGTCTATAACACAGGCAACATCTTTGGTGTTTAGTACCTCTTGGAGCTCTCTAACAATTTGAATCGTTAAGCGTTCCTGTACTTGCGGACGCTTTGCAAAATAATCTACAATACGGTTCATTTTGGATAAACCAACAACAGTACCATTGGATATATAAGCAATATGAGCTTTCCCAACTATTGGTAATAAATGGTGCTCGCAGGTGGAGTATACCGTAATGTTTTTTTCAACCAACATTTCACCATACTTATATTTATTTTCGAAAGTAGAAGCACTTGGCTTTTTGTCGGGATCTAATCCTCCAAAGATCTCTTTAACAAACATTTTGGCCACACGGTTTGGTGTGCCTTTTAAACTATCATCTGTTAGATCTAGCCCTAATGTTTCCATAATATGGCGAACATCGTCCTTAATGATGTCTATTTTTTCCTCTTTAGAAAGCTTAAAGGCATCATGGCGCAACGGGGTGCTTTCAGATGTGCCAATATGGTTGTTTCCTATAGATTCAAACTCTTCAAAGTTGCTGTCAATTTTCATCTGTCAAAAAAAATCATGATTTTAAGTTTGCAAAGATAAGTAATTCCGTTTTGTTATGTTTTGTATTAACAAACAATTAATTTTAGGGGTTTGTCTGTGTTTCAACGGATTAATTACATAAAAAAAAATAAGAAGCCCGAACTTTTTGGTTCGAGCTGTAAAGATTGTATGTTCATTAGGTTTTAAATATTAAAACTTAACGATAGTGTTACGTTAGTATCTGTTCTGTCTATATTGGCAGTATCGACAAGCCCGATGTTATATAGAGGTGTCTGGAATGAGCGATTGGCCTGATCGAAAGTAAGGTCCAGTTTGGTATTTCCAAAGTTAAGGCCAAGACCAAGGGAGTAGCCGGTTAGATCGCCAACGGTTACGCCATTTTTGTATGGGCTCTCCTCAAAGCGATACCCACCCCTAAAGCTAAATTGTTTGTATTTGTACTCACCTCCCAATCTGTAGGTGGCTGCATCGGTTAACGTATTGCTTATTTTATTGTTTTCGAAAGCAAAATCGGGGTCAGACGTTGGCTTAAACTTGGTTGCACTATAGTCTTTCCTAGAATAGTCAAAACTCAATAAACCTTGTGTTCCAAAAATGTAGGCTAGGCTTCCTGTAAGCTTACCGGGAGTTTGCAGTTTGTATTGGGGATATACGTTTACGATTAGAGGATTGATTTCAATAAATCCATTTATTCCGTCTGTAGCTATAAATTGTGAAGCTTCCTCTTCAATGGTATACCAGGTGGGGGAATCGTAAGTTAAACCCACTCTAAATTCTGGGCTTAGTTTTAAGATACCGCCTAATTGAAACGAAAACCCGCTACCCGTGGTTGATAAATTATTTTCAAATTCTATATATTCCACATCGGATGTATTTGAGTTTTCTTCAACCAAAAATGTAGAACGGTCGTAATTTATAAAATGGGAATTTAAATTTAAACCTAAGTAAAGGTTATCGTCGTATTGAGCCCCCATATTAAAAGAAATCTTGCCGTTATATCCGGTAGCTGCATAGGTGTAATCATGAAAGAAATTACCATTATTTAAATTAATGGTATATTCCGTATTGGCATCATTGTTAATATCTACTGGTTCTAAAATAAAAGACTCATAACCTAAAAATGCCTGTTGATGGCTGTAACCATATGCACTGCCTATTTCTTGATAAGCTTGTGAGTAGGTCTCCCCGTCGAGTCTTTCTATTTCATCTAATCTCAGACCATTTGCATAATCGAAAAAATAACTTGAAATGGAGTTGTCGAAATTACCACTATTAGTATTGGTGCCAATGGCCCTCCAATTATCATCAAAATTAGCGGTCTTTTCGTAAGCAACGGCTAAACTGAATTTACGCCATGGTGAGTTTGTATTTCTGTTCGCAAAAACAAAGGCAGCACCGCCTTGATTGAGGTCGAAAGTGGATTCGTTGGCACTGGTCGCTGTGTTAAAATAACGTGTATCGTTTTTTGTGTCTATATTAGACAAGGAAAATGAAGCATGACTTTTACTGAAAACAGCTGAACTGGCCGGATTCAAACTTACGGCGCTCATATCGCCCCCTAGGGCGCCAAAAGCACCACTTAAAGCTCTAAAACGAGCTGTTCCTTGTATGTTGTCTTGCGAATAACGCAAAGCATCCGTGATATCTTGAGCGTAGATTGAGGACATAGAAAGTATGCCTATGAATAGTAAATTTAACTTTTTCATGTGTTTCAATTTTATTTTTAGGGTAAGATTTGTTTCGCCCAGTTTACTCTTGACTGTTCAAAATTAAACCAAGTTTATTTTTAATGTTTAGCGACGTCTTCCACTTGAGGCACTAGAACTCCTAGAGCTTCCTGATGAGGATCTGGAAACAGATCCAGAACTTGATCGGCTACTACTTCTACTCGGCGTATAGCTTGAGTTTGAACTTCGAGACGTGCTTCTAGAAACGTTGCCAGAGCTATTACTACTTCTTGAGCTAGAACTCGGTCTGTAGGTAGTGCTTCCCGAACTTCTTCTTACAGACGACGACGATGATCGAACTGTAGAGTTTGAAGTTGGAGCAGAAGCTGTACTGGATCTTCTTTGTGTATATGTTTTTGTATTTGGATTGTAGTATCTGCTACTAGTGCTTCGTCTACTTGTTGTGTATCTGGAAGTAGTAGCGTTGGTTGAAGAACTGCTACGTCTTAAACTACTATTGGAAGCCGTCCCAACTCTATTATAACTACCTCGTCTACTGGTATTGTAAGCAACATTTCTTCCACTGTAATACCTGTTTCCGTAATACCAATTGTTGTGGTAAGGGTATCTATAGTTCCAATAGTTTCTATAAGGGTAACCATAATAACCATATCGGTATCTATATGGGCTATAATAAGACCACCCATAATACCCACCATACCAATAGGGATCATGATATCCCCAATTGTTCCAGCCCCAGTAATTCCAGTATGGACCACCCCATAAATAGGAATTATAACCAAAACCAGAGTGGTAATTTATGGTTATTTGATTGCTATCTTGACCCCAACCAGCATACCCTTGATAGGTGTTGTCGTTTAAAGAACCGTCTTCATTATAGTTGTCACTTTCGTATGAATCTATATCTGTAAAAATGGCTTCGTCGGCAAGCATGTTATCATATTCAAGTGCTTTATTCCTAAAATAGTTTTTGTAGTAATCACTATTGGATTGGTTTGGGATTTCAACAACAGCATCTTCGTATGGCACATTAATTTCTTGGCTACTATAGATGCCATCACTATCGGCACCAACATATTGATAAGAACCGCAAGATGATAAACTAATTAGCAATCCAAGAATAGCTAAATGTGGCATTTTCCTTTTTATGTAGTTAGTAAATTGCATATCTCTAGAATTTTATTGTTGAACATAACAAAAATAGTTAGTTTTGCCGAACTATTTTTATATTTAACATAATCACAATATTTGTGCCAAAAGAAACGTATGAGTAAAAAACTTACCAGTAGAGAGGCCGATTATTCAAAATGGTATAATGAACTTGTTGTAAAGGCAGACTTAGCAGAGAACTCGGCTGTTAGGGGGTGTATGGTCATTAAACCATATGGCTATGCTATTTGGGAAAAGATGCAAGCCGAATTAGACAAAATGTTTAAAGAAACAGGGCACCAAAATGCATATTTCCCTTTATTCGTACCTAAAAGTTTGTTTGAGGCCGAAGAAAAGAACGCCGAAGGGTTTGCCAAAGAATGCGCTGTAGTAACACATTACAGATTACAGAATGACCCTGATAAACCAGGGAAATTGCGCGTAGATCCTGAAGCAAGACTCGAGGAAGAATTAGTAGTTAGGCCCACTTCTGAAGCTATTATTTGGAATACGTATAGAAATTGGATCCAATCGTATAGAGATTTACCATTACTAATAAACCAGTGGGCTAATGTGGTGCGTTGGGAAATGCGTACGCGTTTGTTTTTACGTACTGCCGAATTTTTATGGCAGGAGGGGCATACTGCGCACGAAACAAAAGCAGAGGCTATCGCTGAAGCCAAGTTAATGAACAATGTATATGCAACTTTTGTTGAGAATTTTATGGCCATACCTGTTATTCAGGGGTTAAAGACAGAGAGTGAGCGTTTTGCCGGTGCAGAAGATACCTACTGTATAGAAGCTTTAATGCAGGACGGGAAGGCTTTGCAGGCTGGAACTTCACACTTTTTGGGACAAAATTTCGCAAAAGCCTTTGATGTTAAATTTGCAAATAAAGAAGGGAAGCAAGATTATGTTTGGGCAACGTCCTGGGGAGTTTCTACAAGATTGATGGGGGCTTTGATTATGACGCATAGTGATGATAACGGATTGGTGTTACCGCCTAGCTTAGCACCTAATCAAGTAGTTATTGTCCCAATATATAAAAGTGAAGAGGACTTAAAGGCAGTTTCGGAAGTCGCCAATAGTATTATAAGTGATTTGAGGGCTAAAGGTATTTCGGTGAAGTACGACGATCGTACCACTCAAAGACCAGGAGCAAAGTTTGCCCAGCATGAATTACAAGGGGTGCCATTGCGAATTGCCATTGGGCCAAAAGATTTGGAAAATGGCACCGTTGAATTGGCTAGGAGAGATACTTTAACAAAAGAAACGGTTGTATTGGATAGTTTAACGGAAACTATTGAAAACCTACTGGAAGAAATTCAAAAGACCCTATTTAATAAAGCAAAAGTGTTTAGGGATTCCCATATAACAGAAGTCGATACATTTGAAGAGTTCAAGAGTGTTTTAGAAACAAAAACAGGGTTTGTTTCTGCGCATTGGGACGGTACAGCTGAAACAGAAGATAAAATAAAAGAATTGACTAAAGCAACTATTAGGTGTATTCCTTTGGATGCTAAGGAAGAACAAGGGGTTTGTGTGTTTACTGGAAACCCATCAAAAGGAAGGGTCTTGTTTGCAAAGGCATATTAGAATTTTTTTTGAAAAAAAATTACCAAGCTATTGCAGCATTTAAAAATAGTTGTATTTTTGCAACCGCAAACGAGGTATTGCGAGTTATTTGAAGTATTGCAAGGTTGAATTGTTAAATTTATATTTGCGCACTCAAAAAATAATGGCCCGTTCGTCTATCGGCTAGGACGCCAGGTTTTCATCCTGGTAAGAGGGGTTCGATTCCCCTACGGGCTACAATTTTAATTATATAGAAAGGTAACAAATGGCAAATCATAAGTCGGCGTTAAAAAGAATTAGAAGTAACGAATCCAAGCGTTTGTTGAACAAGTATCAGCATAAAACAACACGTAATGCGATAAAAAAATTACGTGAGTTAACGGATAAGAAAGAAGCTGAAACATTATTTCCATCTGTTGTATCAATGTTGGACAGGTTGGCCAAGAAAAACGTAATCCATGCTAATAAGGCTGCAAACCTTAAATCTGGATTGGCTAAGCATGTTGCTTCTTTGTAGGAAATAAAAATACGGTTATATAATATAAAGGCCTTTCACTAATGAAGGGCTTTTTTAGTTTAATGCTTTACTAGGAACAGTTTGTTTTGGAGCTAAAATAATATTACAAAGTAGGGATTGAATTAATTTAGTGAGTTACAAAAAAAGTGTTGCAAGATTGATTTTTATGGTTTATATTTGCGCACTCAAAAAATAATGGCCCGTTCGTCTATCGGCTAGGACGCCAGGTTTTCATCCTGGTAAGAGGGGTTCGATTCCCCTACGGGCTACAATTTTAATTATATAGAAAAGAAACTAATGGCAAATCATAAGTCGGCGTTAAAAAGAATTAGAAGTAACGAATCCAAGCGTTTGTTGAACAAGTATCAGCATAAAACAACACGTAATGCGATGAAAAAATTACGTGAGTTAACGGATAAGAAAGAAGCTGAAACATTATTTCCATCTGTTGTGTCGATGTTGGACAGATTGGCCAAGAAAAATGTAATCCATGCTAATAAGGCTGCAAATCTTAAATCTGGATTAGCTAAGCATGTTGCTTCTTTGTAAGTAAGAGAATATAATAATAGTTATATATAATGTGAAAGCCGCTTGTTAGAGCGGCTTTTGTGTTTTTGGCTATACGGTAATCTTTAAAATGATTTAATCAAGCCAAGAAGCTACTTCTGTCAATGCTTTTTCAGGTGTCTTCTCTAAAGGCCAATATTCGAGCCCTACATATCCAGAAAACCCTGTTTTTATAATGGCTTTAAAGACTTCCGGATAATTTATTTCTCCTCTTTGCAGCTCATTTCTCCCTGGGTTTCCAGCAGCATGAAAATGCCCAATTTTATCAATATTGGAAACTATGTTTTTTATTAACTGACCTTCACTAATTTGTTGATGGTATATGTCAAAAACCACTTTAATGTTAGGGCTATTTACAGCTTCTATTATCTTGAAGGCTTCATCGCTATTCACTAAAAAATATCCTTTGTGATCAATTAGTTCATTTAAAGGTTCAATAACAAGCGTGATACCAGCCTCCTCTAAAAAAGGAGCAGCAGCTTTTAAGCCGTCTACCAACGATTTAAACTGTGTCGCTCTTGGTACATCAATTATAAAGTCGCCAACTTGCGATATTAAAATGTCAGTTTTTAGCTTTTTTGCAGTAGCTATCGATTCTTTTAAGCCTTTTAAATATTGGTCTCGAAGATTAGCGTCAACAAGGCTTATGAATTTTGTACAACAAGCTGAAATTTTTAGATTGTTTTCTAACTGGGCTTTTACCAAAGCATCTAAATCTTTATCCCACCAACCCCAAAACTCTATAGCGGTAATTTCACTTTGCCTAACAGATTTACAGGCTTCTTCAAAAGATTTGCCTTCAAAAACAGCATCAATGCATACTGACGGTTTAAGTTTATTCATTATATTATAAATGTATGGTTTTAAAAAGGGCCTAATTTAAAGTATATTATTAACAAAACCCAAAAAACACCATACCGTTGGGATAAGAACTGATCTTATTGTTTGATTGGATTAATAGCTTTGTGCTCGTTTAGTAAAAAGTCTTTGAAATTCTCATTTTCAGAAATTCCTAAAAGTGTTGCGCTGTGCTGAGAGTTAAAGTTTAATTTTATCAGTGAACAGCGCTGTACCTCTCAACGGTATTAGGCTAATCATTTCCCTATCGGACTATCGTCAACTTTAAGGTCACCAACCACATATTGCATACCATCTAACAAAAATTGAAGGAATTCTGGGTTGTCTAGGCTTTGAGCGTTATGTGAGGGCGAACTATAAAACACCCTGCCTTTGCCGTGCCTTTTGATCCATGAAACGTAATTAATGTTGTTTTCTGGCTTTTCCCTTAGACCTTTTAGTTTGTCTGCGTCTATATATAGGAGTGGGCGGAAGTTGTAGTTGAAGTAGGCATTTTTAAAAAAATAAGGTTCATCAACGTGAGTCAATCCTTTGCCTTTAAAAGCTTTTACTAAAGGGTGGTTTGCGTCAACTTCTTTTACATGCATTTTTTGTTGCCTTGGATGGTAATCAAAACTGCCACCTACCATTTCACTAAATTGCTTCGAGTTGTTCTGTACTACAATAGCACCGTGAAGTAGCATAAGGCCACCGCCTTTCTTTACATAATCCATTAAGTTTTCTTCATATTCTATGGCTTTATTGTTAATGTCTTCATCAGATAGTGAGCTGTTTTGTTTTAAAAGATCATAAAATAAATTGCGCTTTGGACCTTCGGGGTTTGAATTGTTAAGAATTATGGCGTCGTATTTTTTAAGATTATCTTTGCTGAAATTTTCAACATCATAGCGAATGTAAATTTCAAAAGCATTGGATTTTTTACCAAGTACCTTAAGCATTTCTATGTTGTGTGGAATGGTCCAATGCTTAAATCCTGTAGCCTTTGAAAAAACCAAAATACGTTTTTTACTTACATTCTTTACTGTAGGTTGATTTGGTGCTAGGCGCTCTATTTTTGAAATCCACTCGGGAGAGACCTCAAATTCATCCAATTTTTGAGCTGTTGAGGCTGATATAAAGAAAGTGATAAAGAGTGTTGTGATTATTAGTTGCTTTGTTTTCATTTTGTGTTATTTGTTGCTTATTGAAGATGTTCTAACTATTAATTCGTGCTTTAAAAGGATGGATTCTGCCGACTGAATGTTAATGTTGCCCTTTAAATGGCTTATAATACTTTGTCCAGCTAAAACACCTAATTCGTAACCGGGATAATTAATGGTACTTAGGTTGGGTTGGATTATTTCTGAAACAGGATTATTGTTAAAACCTATAATTTTTATGTCTTTTGGAATTTGAACGCCTTCTTTTAAAAGTGCTTGAATACAAGCCACAGCCATGGCGTCATTTGCAAAAAAAATACCGTCGAATTTTTCTTTAGAATTTTTTATGTGCTCCATAACAAATTCTACTTTTTTAGGATCCAGATCTGTTTCATAAAGATTGTAAGGAGTGAATTTTAGCTTGTGCTTATATAATGCATCTTTAAAACCATTGAAACGATTGTTGTAAGCATTACGTTTTAAATAGCCGCTTACATGAAGGATATTTTTACATCCTTGCTGAATTAAATGCTCTGTGGCATCGAATCCAGCTTGTCTGTTGTCTATTAAGATTGTTGGACAATTTGGAAAATAATCAACCCTATCAAAAAACAAAAGGGGTATCTTTTGTTCCCTGAATATTTCAAAATGCTCATAGTTGGTAGTTTCATAAGCTAACGATACCATTAATGCATCAACACCACTGTCGTATAATGTTTTGGCATTAAGTTTTTCTTTTTGTTCAGATTCTAAGGACTGACTAATAATAAGATTGTAATTATGTTCGTTAGCTACTTTTTCAATACCAGAAAGCGCATCAGACATAAAAGGTGAGTTTAATTTTGGGACAATAACACCAATGGTGTTAGATTTTTGTTTACTTAAGTTGGCAGCAAATTTATTAATGCGATAGCCGGAACTTTGTGCATATGATACAATTCGTTTTTTGGTGTTAAAACTTATTGAGGGATGATTATTTAATGCTCTGCTTACGGTTGCCGGAGAAACATTAAGCGCTTCAGCTAAGTCATAAATGGTTATTTTTTTATCCATTTAAATATTGAGTTTTTTCAATGCAATACTACGAAATAATCATTAAACTGTCTTGGTTTTAAGTCTGAAATATGTTATTATTTTATGTGATTGTTTAATTATATGCTATGTTTATAAGTTATCTTTATTGTTTGTTTTGTTTTACTGAAATATAGTTACGCAATCGGTTGCGTAATATGTTGCTTTTGATTATGTTTGCTAAATCCTAAAAAAACAACTGTTGATTGTGTATCGTTTAAATTTTATTAAGTTGAGGTATGTGGTTTTGTTAGTACTCTCTATGAGTTGCTTTTTGTCTTGTGCCAAAAAAGAAAGATGCTATTTTAAAGTTGAAGGAGGTAAATCTCTTGTAGCAACTCCGGTTGCATTAGATGTGTCAAAGTTAATGTTCAATACATTTAAGTTGTATAATGAAGGAAAGGAAGTAGCCTGTCAAGTAAATAGAGAGACCAATACACTTTGGTTTATGCATCTTCCCGGCCAATCAACTTCTTATATGCTTGAGGAGGAACATGTAGCGATCGAACAGGAAAAGGAATTGCTTGCTGTCAAGGAGAATGGAAGTCTTCACCTAACGTTGGATAACAGACCCTTGTTACAATATCGATATGATATGCATTATCCGCCAGAAGGTGTTGATTCTATTTTTAGGAAATCTGGATACATCCACCCTGTTATCACACCGAAGGGAGATACTTTGACCCGTATAAATCCTCCAGACCATTACCATCATTACGGTATATGGGGGCCATGGACTCACACACAAATTGACTCAGTGCGCGTGGATTTCTGGAATTTAGGGGATGGTCAAGGCACGGTTCTTTTTAAAGAATTTGAGTCCATTGAAAGGGGAGCTGTTTATAACGCATTTAATGCCGTTCAAGAACACATTGATTTAAAGACTAAAGATGCGCCCCAGGTTGCTCTAAACGAAAACCTGAAGGTATCTTTATGGAACCTAGGTAGAGATGATCGCTATATGTTCGATTACAGTTCGAGTTTTAGTTCGTCTCTAGAAGAAGGTGTCCTTTTTGAAGCCTATAGGTATGGAGGCGGTCTTGGCATGCGATTTCATGAACGCTGGCACAAAGACAATTGTAAGGTGTTAACTTCTGAAGGAATGACGCGATTAAACGCAGACGGAACTAATGCGCGTTGGGTTATAGTAAGTGGAGAAAACAGTAGAGGAGATGGTACTAACGGCATCTTATTTATGAGTCATCCTGATAATAGAATGCACCCAGAACCCATGCGTGTATGGCCAATAGATGCGAATAATGGTAGAGGGGATATGTTTTTTGAGTTTTGTCCTATCCGCCACAAAGAATGGAAAATTGAACCCGACAAAACTTATGACCTTAAATATAGAATGGTAGTTTTTGATGGGGAATTAACAGCTAACGAAGCCGAGGCTTATTGGCAAGCGTTTGCCAGTACACCACAAATAAAAATTGTTTCACATTAATTTAATAAAGTAAATATGCATAGAAGAAAGTTTATTAATAAAACAGCACTTGGGACGGTCGCCGTGGTAGGCTTTCCATCCATAGTCCCAGCACACGTGTTGGGTAAGAATGCACCTAGTAACAAAATAAATATTGGACAAATTGGTTGCGGTCGTATAGCGCGCGACCATGATATACATGATACCATTCGTTTTGATGATGCTAGATTTGTTGCTGTATGCGATGTGGATTCCAAAAGAGCCGTTGATGCTAAAAATCTGGTTGATGGCTTCTACAAGAAGAAGACAGGGAAAGATAATTATATGGATACCAAGGTGTATGAAGATTATCGGGAGATGTTAGTTAACAAAGATATTGATGCAGTAGTTATTAGTACACCAGATCATTGGCATTCGCAACCCGCAATGGAAGCAGCTTTGGTAGGTAAGGATATATATTTACAAAAGCCTACCTCATTAACTGTAAGGGAAGGGCAACAGTTACGTGAAGCCGTACAAAAAAGTGGAGCCATTTTACAGGTAGGTACACAGCAACGTGCCATGCCTCAATTTCGTGTTGCTGCCGAGTTGGTTAGAAACGGACGTATAGGTAAGCTGCACACAGTTAAAATTGGACTTCCGGGAGACCCCGCAGGGCCAGAAGCACCAGAAATGCCTATTCCTTCAAACCTAAATTTTGATATGTGGTTGGGGTCAACTCCAGAAGTACCATACACAGAAATAGGTGTACATCCCCAGAATGGTTATAGTAGGCCGGGTTGGCTACGTCAAAGAAATTATGGAGCTGGAATGATTACCGGGTGGGGGCAACACCATTACGATTCTGCAGCCTGGGGGATGAATACCGAGTTAACCGGACCTATTTCTGTTGAAGCACTGGCCGAGTTTCCAAAATCAGGGCTTTGGAATGTACATGGTGATTTTTTTGTAAAACACGAATACGAAAACGGCATTACAGTATACACGAGTGGTGGTTATACAAATGGTATTAAGTACATAGGAGAAGATGGGTGGATTTTTGTGTCACGAGGTGCTTATACAGCTTCGGCTTCCGATCCGGTTGATAAAGAAAAAAGTGCGAAGGCATTAAATGCTTCCGATCCAAAAATATTAGAATCTGTAATTGGCGATAATGAAATTCACCTTGAAAAAATAGACGACCAACACGGTAATTGGTTAGATTGTATAAAAACCAGAAAGCAACCTATTTCACCTATTGAAAAAGGCCATAAAGCCTGTGCTATTTGTTTGATAAGTGATATCGCAATGCAGTTTGACAGAAAATTAGAATGGGATCCAAAGAATGAAGTGTTCATAAATGACGATGAGGCCAATGCCATGTTACGCCGTGAGCAGCGTAAACCATATGGTACCGATTATGTAAAAATATAATTTAGATAGTATTAGGAAGCACCTCCGCTTCAATAAAAGGGGTGTTTTGATTTATTAAAGAAAATCAGGAGTTATGTTAGTTTATAGTTTCAGGTTTTAATAGATAGTATAAAATGAAATACTTAGTATTAATATTGTTGATGTGTTTTGTTATGTCATGTGCTAATAAAAAGCATTCAGAACAAGCGGTTCAGGAAGAAAAGCCAGAAAAAGTTAAGCTAATGACTTTGGATCCTGGGCACTTTCATGCAGCACTGGTTCAAAAAACGATGTATGACCAAGTCGATTCCAATATTTATGTTTTTGCTCCCGATGGGCCAGAGGTAAAAGATTTTTTAAGCAAGATAGAATCCTACAATTCAAGGGAAGATTTACCTACCCAATGGAATGTCAAGACATTTTTAAGTGATGACTACTTAAATCAAATGTTAGAGAAAAAACCAGGTAACGTTATGGTAGTAGCTGGAAAGAACTCTAAAAAAATAGATTATATACTAGCAGCTGTAAAAGCCGGGTTAAATGTATATGCCGATAAGCCTTTGGTAATAAATCCAGAAGGTTTTGAAAAGCTTAAGGAAGCCTTTAGCATAGCTAAGAAGAATAATGTGTTGATTTATGATATAATGACCGAAAGGTTTGAGTCGACTACAGCTATTCAAAAATTATTTTCCACCTTGCCCGAGGTTTTTGGTGATTTAGAAGTAGGTACGCTATCTGATCCGGCCATAAGCAAGGAAAGTGTGCACCACTTTTTTAAGTATGTTTCAGGTAAACCGCTAGTGCGCCCCGCCTGGTTTTTTGATGTTAATGAAGAAGGAGAGGGAATTGTTGATGTAACTACACATTTGGTTGATTTAATACAATGGGAGGCTTTTCCAGATCAAATTATAGACTCAACTAATATTGAAATGCTGAGTGCCAAACGTTGGGCGACCGTGTTAAGTAAGGAGCAGTTTAAAAAAGTTACGGGATTAGAAGCTTTTCCAGAATACCTTCAAAAGGATGTGAAAGATGGAAAATTACATGTGTACTGTAATGGGGAAATGATTTATAAAATTAATGGGAAGCATGCTAAGGTGTCGGTTGTTTGGAATTATCAAGCACCTGAAGGTACTGGAGATACGCATTATAGTATCATGAAAGGCACTAAAAGTAACCTTATCATTAAGCAAGGAAAAGAGGAAGACTTTAAACCTACGTTGTATGTGGAAGCTAAATACAACAAGGGATTTGAAGATGCATTAAATAAAGCATTGTCAACAGATGTAGAAAACGTATTCCCGGGAACAAGCGTAGAGAAAGTATCAGATAGTATTTGGAAAATTAAGGTGCCCGAAGTCTTTAAAATTGGTCATGAAGCGCATTTTGCACAAGTAACAGAAAACTACCTAAAGTATCTCGAAGCTGGTAAACTTCCAGATTGGGAAGTCCCCAATATGATTACTAAATACTATACAACTATTGAAGCTTATAAAATGGCTGCTAATAACTAACTAAGCATGAGGTATTTTGTATGAAACGAACATTAAGAAATTTTAAAAATTACTTCACAAAAGGAAATGTTTAAAATTTTTAATGAGAGAACGAGTGTAAGGAGTGGTTGCACACGTTCTTAATTTTATAATTACAATAAAATCAATTAATTACTAAAATTTAAACGTGTGAAAATAAATAAGGCTTTATTTATGCAGAAGCATTGGGTTTGTTATCTTTGAAGGCATTAGTATATTAATGTCGGATAAAAGTCCTTTTTAAATTTATAGTAAACGAATATACAATCTGAAAACCTGTAAAACTCTTATCTAAGATATCATTTAGATAAGGGTTTTGTACATTTTAGGTTGTGGCGTATTATAAAGAAAAGGGTAAACGTTTAACCGTTAAAGTAAATTTGGATGAAACTAAGATATAGTGTTTTCTTAGGGGTATTAATTATTATATTAGGTTGTAAGCCATCATTTGATGAGCCTCAAATTGCATTGGACAATTATAAGATCGAAGACGGTTTCGATCTGGAAATGGTCGCTTCAGAACCCTTGTTGGTAGCTCCCGTAGCGATGGATTTTGATTCCAAGGGAAGGATTTGGGTTGCGGAAATGACGGGGTTTATGAGCGACATAGATGGAGAAGGCGAAGAGGCGCCCACCGGGAGTATAAAAATACTGGAGGACAGGGACCATGATGGCGTTATGGATCATGTTAAGGTCTTTAAGGACAGCCTCGTGCTGCCAAGAGCTTTAGCGCTGGTCTATGGCGGGATCCTTTATGCCGAGCCGCCCAACCTTTGGTTTGCCGAGATAAAGGACGACAAACCGGTAAACCCCATTTTGGTCGATTCGCTCTATGCGGCCGAAGGCAACCCGGAACATCAGCCCAATGGATTGCTGCTTAATATTGACAATTGGATTTACAATGCAAAGTCGCACTATAGGTACCAAAGGAAGGATGGGAAATGGCTAAAGGAACCGACTACCTTTAGAGGGCAATGGGGTATATCGCACGATAATTTTGGGCGCCTGTACTATAACGATAATTCCAGGCAGCTTCTGGGCGACCATGTGCTGCCCAATCGGCTAACGCGTAACAAGTATGCAGCCCCCAAGTATGGGGTTAATCAGGTCTTAACAAAAGACCAAAGGGTATATCCGTTACATGCGGCCTACGTTAATAGGGGCTACGCCAAGGGTGTTTTGGATAAAGATAGTTTATTGGTCAATGTAACAGCGGCCTGTGGACCGACCATATATCGAGGGGGGCTTTTCCCCAAGGGTTACGAAGAGAATGCTTTTGTTTGTGTACCAGAGGCCAATTTGGTAAAGCGAAACATACTAGAGTTTTACGGCGATAGTATAGCAGCCCGTCAGGCATGGGAGGGAAAAGAGTTTTTAGCGTCCACCGACGAGGGCTTTCGTCCCGTTAATTTGAATACTGGACCAGATGGAAGTCTTTATGTTGTCGATATGCACCGTGGTGTTATTGGTCATCATGCTTATTTAAGCCCCTATTTAAAGAAAAGGATAAAAGAGCGCCAGTTGGACACTTTAATTAATTCAGGACGTATACTAAAAGTCAAACATCAAGAAGCCGAATCCTACATTGTCCCTAATTTAGAAACTATGACTGGGGAACAGTTGGTTGCACTATTAAAGCATAAAAATGGCTGGGTACGTGATCGCGCACAGCACTTTCTTGTATTTAAGCAGCTAAAAACTAGTGTCCCAGAATTAAAAGTACTTGCCCAAAACAATAGTGACCCTATAGTGCAAATCCACGCCCTGTATACGTTAAAAGGCCTAGAAGCATTAACATTTGACTTATTGGTGGAAGTTGCAGAAAAAGGAACCCCCGACGTAATTTCGCATAGTTTGATTTTATTGGAAGATTATGTCTCAGAGGACTATGTGAATAAAGTGAAACTATTATTTAATAAATTAAGAGCTAAGAACGATAAGTCTATAGATCTATACTTGGGGTCAAGTATTGGGGTGTGGGCTGCAGTTTCAAAACAGGCATTTTATCCAGTTGTTTTAGATTTGATACGAAAATATGAAAGCAATAATAGAATGATTGAAGCCATTTTAAGTGGCATGGGAGGGGTTTCAGAACAATTGATGGAAAATATGGAGCAAGATCAAGACCTTTTGAAAAGTAATTTTTACTCGCAAATTGTAAAAGTTACCCAAAGTAAAAAAGAAAATAAAACCAATTGGATCTTTTCACAAAACTCCCTAAGTGAAGACCCCAGAACCAAAGGTGCTAAATTATTTCGTCAAATTTGTAGTGCCTGTCATGGAATGAAAGGAGAAGGTATAGAAGGGTTGGCACCACCATTGATGAAATCGGAGTATGTAGCTAAACCAATTGAACGTTTAGGGCTCATAATTCTTAATGGATTGGAAGGTCCCGTGCATGTTAATGGAACGCTGTATGATTTAGGACAAGTGATGCCTGGATTGCGTAATAATGAAAACATAACAGATAGTGATATGTCTAGTATTATATCCTATGTGAGTAATGCATTTAGCGATAAACCGCAAAGCTTAAGTGCCGAAAAAATTAAAGACCTGCGTAGTATAAAGCCAAAGAGCGGTAATGAATTTACCGAGGAAGAACTATTGCAATATGTAATTGAAAATTAATTGATAATAAATAAACAAGACGTTTTAATGAACTTAAAGTATTATACGCTCTTTATTATACTTAGTATACAAAGTTGTAAGCCATCATTTGATGAGCCTCAAATTGTATTGGACAATTATAAGATCGAAGACGGTTTCGATCTGGAAATGGTCGCTTCAGAACCCTTGTTGGTAGCTCCCGTAGCGATGGATTTTGATTCCAAGGGAAGGATTTGGGTTGCGGAAATGACGGGGTTTATGAGCGACATAGATGGAGAAGGCGAAGAGGCGCCCACCGGGAGTATAAAAATACTGGAGGACAGGGACCATGA
>NZ_JAELVQ010000011.1 GCF_016428595.1 Snuella sedimenti
ACCTTGGTTTTGACCAAAGTTATTCTGTAAATCAAATCAAAAAATCAAAGAACGTATCGTATATGTTGTATTTACTGCATTTTTAGAGAATTAAACTTTAACAAACGCATCACTACTAATATCAAATAAGTAATCTTATTGAATGGTAACATAATTTTTCAACACACTAACAGGAATAGCTTCTCTAGTAACCATAAGTGTTGGGCCTTCATTTCCTGACGCATTATGAGGGTGCACACCACTTACCATTGCAACCAATTGCCCATTTGTATTAACAATAGGACCGCCACTTGCTCCTTGACCAAACTCACAGGTTACAGCAACTTTAGTTTCATCATCACGCTCACTAATATATTTTCTTGATATAATTCCCCTAGACATAAAAAAGAGATTGTTATAAGGGTGTCCCATCATAAAAATATCTTCCCCAACTAGTTCTGTTTTTGCAAAAGGAATATGTTTTACTTTTTTTCCTTTAGTATCAATTTTAAGAATTGCCAAATCATTTGCCTGACTTGCCGCCAAAATTTGAGTAACTGGATATACATTTCCTTCATAATCTGTAGCAAATATTCCAGAAACATCCACATCATCCTTTACTTCAATAACATGATAATTGGTAGCTATTACACCTTCCTCATTTATTACATAACCCGACGCATTCATTAAATGAATGTTTGGACATCGCTCACACAAATACGATGATCCTATATACATCGTACGTTCTTTTAGAAAATAGTACAATTGATTCCCCGTCATTTTGTTCGGTCTGGAAGTGTCAACAATAATCTTGGAATTCTCCTCTATTTTATCTAATTTTTGTTGTTGCAATGTTAAAAAAGGTGTGTACTTGTTTTTGGTAATTAAATCTTCTACCTTTTTAGTCACATTGTCTATAAAAGTTGTGCTTCTTATTGGAGTAGACTCAATAATGGTCTCGTTATTAACCGCTAAAACGGAATCATTCTTTGTTGTTTTACCTTCCTTATTGTTACAATTTGATAAAAAGATTAACCCAATGAATAATAGCATAAGCTTATATACCATCCTGTCTTATTTTAATAAGGTTAGTAATTGTTTTTTCAACTCAGGTTCTGATGGTCGTTTTGCATTAGCATCTATTATTTTTCCTTCTTTATCAAACAATAAGAACCTTGGTATGCTATTAATTTTATAGTCTTTTGCAATACGGGTGTTAAACGCATCGTCAGAAAACAACTGTAATCCTGTTAATTCTTTGTCCTTAATAAATTTTTTCCATTTTTCATGATCTTTTTGTTTGTCCATAGAAATACTTACAAACTGAATATCTTTACCGTGTAAATCTTTTTCTAACTGTTTTAGATATGGAATTTCTTTTTTACAAGGTGCGCACCATGTTGCCCAAACGTCTATGTAAACTATTTTTCCTTTTAAGTCACTAAACGAAACAGATTTTCCATTATGATCTTTATAAGTGAAAGGATAACCCTGAGTGCCTGGAGACATAGTTTTTATGCCAATTTCAAATTTATCTACTTCTTCTACAACATAATCACATAACGCAATATCCTCTCTTAGTGGTTCAATAAAAGATAAATAATCTTCATTATAAGATTTGAAATTCCTTAAAAATTCTAAAGCTAAATGACCTTTGAGTTTATCATTTTCTATGCCCTTAAACATTTCTTCTAAATAATTTTTTGTTTTAAAATCGGCTCCTGTATGCATCGCTTTATACATTTGATGTGATCTAAGTGCATTTATGCCATTTGGTAAATCTAAAACGATATCAGATTTAAAATTTTCACCCTTCATAAAATCAGCATAAAAAGATGCCATATCTTCTCGTTTGGGGTGTTCTGATCTTGGAGTGAACACAAAGTTAAGACCAACATTTTCAATATTTAGGTCAATATAGACGTGCATTAATTTGTTAAAGTGTTTGTTTGGCGTATTTACAAGCTCGTGTTGTTTTTTCATTTCTGGAATGAATTTTTCATAGAAAGGAAAAAAATCTTTATAGGTCTTTCCTATACTTTTTTGAAAATCGAACATTTTCAATGTATCATTAGATTTAACCCAATTATATAATACATCATTTTCGGCATCTGGACTTTCTAATAACTCATAGCCCTCTGTGTTATATTGTATATTAAAAATTTGATCGCCTTTAACATAGATGGGAATATAAACAGACTTCTGTTTGTTTCCTATAATGTAAAATCCTTCTTGCTCCGGATTTACAGAAAAACCAAATTGTTTGTCAGCATTTAATTGCGATGTACTCACTATAAATTCTTTTCCATGTTCAACTTTAGATAAGTTTATTTCGGTTGTATATGGGATATCAAGTGTACCTGTAATGGTAGAAAACCCATTTTTGTTATTTGAGGTATTCTTATTATTACAAGACATCATAAAGCTTGTAATAATAAGTGCGAAAAGTATTCGTTGTAATTTCATAATATATGCTTTTAACATTTAAACGTTATTTGGTTATTGTTCTTTATTTTTATTAAAGTTTTCTTGAAAAAGTTCACCAAATCGACCCCATTCTTTTTTTGTAAAAATTGGTTTTGCCTTTTCTAATACTTTATTGAATGCTGTTTCATCGTTAGCTTTTCCTAACGTTGTTGCTTTTTGGTTTACAATAGTTAGCAGACTGTTTCTTACCTGCATGCTACTGTAATCTTTTGCTAACTGCTCAGCGTTATCCAGTATATAGTCTGCATATTTTCCACTAGCTCTAAGTCCTGTTATAACCACAAAGGGAATTTCGTCACCCAAATTTTCTTGTTTTTTTAAAAAGGCATCTATTGTTTCGTAAGCTATACTCCGTTTGCTTTTTAAGTAAGCATCCCTATAAAATTTTGGATAGTCTCCATCTAAATTGGTACTGTATTTTTTATATTGTTTATTATTAGCTTTGTTTTTTATAGATGACAGTAAAGCCGTAAACTCGTCTACATTATGAAACCCTGATGAAATATCAAGAACAGCTCCATTGGCAGTTAAAAACAAGAAGGTAGGAAATCCGGTAACGCCATACTTTAAACTTAACTTTTTGCCAATCTCTTCTTTAAATATATCGGATTTAAATGCGATATAATTTTCGCTTAAAAAGGTAGAAACAAATGTGTTTGGAAACACTTCAGCATCCATTTGGGCACATGGTGCACAGCCCGTAAAATATAAATCGACAAATATTAGCTTGTTTTCTTTTGTCGCTTTTTGTTTAATCTCGTCCCAGGTTCCTGTTTCAAATCTTGTTTGGGATTGACTAACAACAGAAGTTAGGATAAGTGATAGAATTACTATTTTCTTTATTGAATATATCATGTATTTATATGTTACTTTTAATGATTATGTTATTTTTTAGGAAAGTCTACGATCTTAGTACGATCATCTAATATCCTGATGACCGTTCCATTATATGATATAGTTTTTAGTTGTTGAGATTTCATTTTTTAAGTTTGATATTATTGGGTAAACTATTATAAGATATGGACGGAGTCATCTAATTATTTGCTAACCGATTGTTAGATTCCAGAGTAAAATATAGTCTTGTTCAGTTTAACAAAAGAACATAGTTTAACAAGGGTTAATTGAAAAATCAACCCTTGTTAACTAAAAATATAAAAGCTGCTATTAACGTTCTCTATAGGCTATACTTACAATTTTGCCAAAACCAGAATACGAAGTATCTAGTTCTATTTGGCCTTGTACAGGAGGCACATTGTAAAGTTCCATAGTACCATTTGAACCTTCAGTTCCAGAGGCATCATATGTACAAACAATCAATTGTTTTTCATATTTTTTGTATATATTGTCTGGTCCTGAGCGTAAAAAGTCTCTATACTCTAATTTTGTTATTTCTTGACTTCCTTTGTCTAACATTTCAACCGTAGTTCCTGTAAAAATATCATATTCGTATACTTTACTACCAACATTATACATAATGTAAGCGTAATTTGGATCTATGGCAATGTGTTCTGCTTGATCAAAATCTATTGCCGTAATTTCACTGTAATGTTGTTGACTAAAACTACCTAAAATAAAGAAACCAATATAGTTTTTGCCATCATTAGGATCTTTTAGAACAGCAAATGTACTATCCCAATTACCATTATATTCATTAGACACCATAAATAATAGGTCTTTCCCAGGAGTAAACATTTCGTCTGAACTAGGTACATCCCAACAATTTGAAAAATAACCATCATGGTACACAAACTTTTTATTTGTTTCATCAAAAAATGCCATTTTTGTAAATCCATTAAAAAAATCTCCTTTTCCAAAATGGGGGGACACATCAAATCGTGCACCGCCAAAACTTACATTTTGAGGTGTACCATATTTCACTCCAAAAATAGGGTTAAATACATAAAAATTTTGATCTGCCATAACTACAGCCATTCGAGAAGCCTTGACATGTAAATTACTCGCTTCGAAATCTTCAGGTTGTTGGGTAACAAACTCGTAAGATAAATTGTTGGCAGCTCTCCAATCAAACGTATCTGGATCAAGTTTAGTGGTTCCATTACCAGAGGTTGATACATAAACACCATAAAAATTAGATTCAAGTGGATAACATTGTACAAACCCAGGTGTTCCAGATAAGGTTAGTGGCGATTGCGAAAAAGCTAAAACATCATGAATCTCTTTATACTCCCCCTCTAATAAAGAAACCATATCCAGTCTTGCTTCTCCTGCCACATCACTAAGAACCATCCAGCCTTCATAAATACTATTAATAACTTCTAAATTAGCTGAGTATTGAAATTCAACATCTGTATTTAAATCTTTTACTAAATAATACAGTGTGTAGTTACCAGGTAAAAGCGTAATTTGTGCATCAATATTTTTATCTGTAGATAGCTTATAGATTTCATTATTTAATTGGTTTTTTGAAACAGCTTCCCAACTATACTCATAATTACCAGTAGCGTCACTATCCATAGTGAATTTTACTTGATCAGTTGATATTTTTAAATTTTCAAACCTTGGTGCTATATAATCTTCAAGAAGTCCATCAAAAACAACTTCGTTAATTTCTATATAATCGTAGTTTCCTTCATCGGTGCTGCACGAATTCATAAAAATGAAGCAGCCCAACAAGAAAATAAATTGAATTTTTATATTTTTTATCATAATAAATCGAGTTTATAATTAATATTATTTATGCGAAAGGCCCTAACTTCATTTCTGTACCATCATCTTCTAAAACAGGAGTTCCATTATTTTTTTGATCAATTAAATATGCCTTTAAAACATTTTTTCTAGCAAAGAAAAGACCTATATCAGGTAAATTAACATTCCAGTTTGGAATAGGAATATTATTTACCGTTGCATAAAGAATTAATTTTTTTGCAGAAAAATCACCAAGCCAAGGTGCCAATGAACTCCATCTAGCTGGTTCGGTCAAAATATCAGACACGGTCAATTCGAACTCGTTGTATTTTAAAAGTGCTTTTGAGTTTTGGTCTTCTGACGTACCAAAATAATTGGTATTAAAATACTCATTAGGCTCTAAACCAATTTGAATTGAAACTGGAGCATCTTTCATTTTAGGTGTACGAATTAATGTTATTGGTACCATAGCTCTAATGGAATCTGCTGGAATAAATACATTTGCTGGTATTGTAAAGTCTACCCCTTCTACAGCTGTAGATGTTGGTAGTACTTTTAAATTAAATGGTCTATCAGTACTTGATGCCTTCCCTAAAATTTTTACAGGTACCATATAAACAGAATCTGTAACATTAGGCAATTCAAAAGCAAAAGACATAGAGGTACTATCTAATTTAGGACCAGAAACAGAATTTCCTAAAATTTGGCCGTCAACAGCCCACTGAAAGTAAAGTAGCTCTGTACCACTAAATGTGTCAATTTCGTCCTTGGTACATGCTATAGCACCCAATGCAATAGCGCATATTAACATAATATTTTTTAAATATGTTTTCATAATTATTAATATATTTAATGTTAGTCTTGTCTATAAGCTGTTTCAGATTCAGGTAAAGGCAATACATACTTGGTGTCATCCATTGCTATTTGTCCTGATGTATCCGACCCATCTTCAATAGCGCTCATATTATTTCTTTTGTAGTAATAAAAGAGTTGACCCTCGCCATAAAACTCTCTTTTATATTCTTTCAATAATTCTGTAGGCATATCTATTAAAGTAGCATCTAAACTTGGTAAGCCTCTATGTTCTCTAACAGCATTTAAATACTCTGTAGCAATTGTTATATCTGCCTCTGTTTCTGCAACTATATAATGCATTTCACTCATTCTTATTAACGGCTGCATATACCTAAACGTCAAATCTGAATCAGCCACATCTTGAAACTTAAAAAATGTTTTATACGTTTTAGCGGCATTTGTTGGCACTTTCCAATTTGGTGCAAATCTGTAATCATTTAAATTACCTTCAAAAATCTCATTCAACCTTGCTTCACTGGTAACAAGAATATTATTATCATTAATGCTAGCATCAAAATAATCATCATGTCTATCATACAGCTCTACATTTTGCAAAGCAAATATTACTTCTGAAGAAAATATTCTATCGGCATTGGTTCCTGCAGAAATCACATCATCTGGATTAACCCATTCAAACCATTGCAAACCTTCATCAATAACAGCTTTGGCTGCTGATGAGGCTTCTGGAGCATTACCTGCATACAAATGCACACGCGCTTCAAGAGCTTTGGCAGAAAAATAATTAAAGCGTAAGTTTCTGAACCTATAGAAAGAAGTGCCATCAAAACCTGTTGCGCTATTACCGTTATCATCACCTTCAGACACAGCTATTTTTCCATAAGTACGAACGGGATCATTAGCTAAAAGATCTACAGAAGTATTCAAATCATTCAATACCATATCAATTACTTCAGAAGCAGGTAAAAGTGATTGAATGTCTGTTGTGGCCATATTGTAATAAGGAATAGATTCATCACTTGAATTAACGCTATAAACCGGTCCAAATAAACGCAATAAATCAAAATGTAACATCGCTCTTAACCCAAACATTTCTCCTTTTAAAACATTCAACCTTTCAGAAGGAATATTAGCAATGTTTACGTCTAGATTTTCTATAATTTTATTAATATTTAATATTCTTATGTACATATTAGTCCAAATATCATCAAACGTATCTAGAACTCCTGATTGCCCATAATTGTATTGAGCTAAATCATAATATCTGAAATTATCTGTAGGCTCAGAATATCGCTGCGCTAAAACATCAACCGTACTCATGGTTAAATGACCACCGTAAGTGCTTTTTTTAGCTAAATCTATATATATTCCATTTATAACATTTTGTACAGAAGCTTCAGATTCAAACACGGTTTCTTCTAAATATTTGTCTTCTGGTTGAATATCTAAATAATCATCACAAGAAATAAAGATTAACAAGCAACCTAATATTCTCAAACTATTTTTTATCGTTTTTTTCATTTTGTAAATTTTTAAATTAGAATGAAGCGTTTAAACTAAATGAAACGGCACGTGCAAATGGGTAACTTATACCTCTTTCCACTTGAATACTTGACAATCTAAAAATATCATTCATATAAGCGGTTAATCGCAACGAACTTAGCCCCATTGAGTTTACCCAATTGGCACTACTAAAATCGTATCCTAGATTTATAGATTCTCCTATTAGCTCATTTTCCTTTTGAATAAACCTTGATGAAATAGGCGTAAAGTCTGTTAATGAAATAGCTCTAAAACTTGAAACATCACCAGGGTTTTGCCATCTATCGTACAATGCTCTTCGGTCTTGATTTAAAGTAACATCTTCTCTACTAATGTTTTCTACCTTATTGTAAAGCGCCGTATTAAATCTATCTGCTCCAATTCGATACCTTAAGTAAGCTCCAAATGTGAAGTTTTTAATTCTTAAACTACTACTAATTACACCTTCTACATCGGGCCTACTATTGCCCATTACAATTTCGTTATCTGTATCGAACTCAAAGGTTTGTTGACCATCTTTAGTTAAAAAGACTTCTTTACCTGTTGCGGGGTCAATACCTAAAGATGGTACAGCCCATAAATCGTCTGGACTAAATCCATCTCTATAACGTTGTAAGGTTCGGCTTGATAATTGGCCATCGTTTAAAGATTTTAAGCTGTTTTCAAAACCATCAAAGGTAGTTGTAATCATGGTTGCAGTATACCCCAATGTCCAAACCACTCTGTTCTCTAAATTGAAAATAGGTGAGAATTTAAGAATAACTTCTGCTCCTCTAGACACGAGGTTTCCTGTATTAATTGGGTAATTAAACAACCCTGTTGAGGATGGTAAATCTACAGCTACTACTAGTGGATCTGTGTTTTTATTGAAAAAGTTAAACGTGGTTGAGAACCTGTTTTTAAAGAATACCCCATCAATACCAATACTTGTATTCAAGGTTTTTTGCCACTCTAAATCTGGGTTTGCTAAAGTTGCCAAATTAACCCCTTGACCAAAAACATTTATTGTTTGATTGAATCCATAAATAGATGTAGATGCTAAGCTTCCGAACCCTTGGTTACCATTAGATCCAATATTCCCTCTTAGTTTTAACATTTGAACCTGCTCTGGATTCATGTTAAATTCGTTATTTAAATTCCAACCTAAACCTACGGCCCAAAAGGGTGAGAATTTTTCATTTCTACCAAATGTTGTAGATCCATCTAACCTATACGTAGCATCAAATAAATATTTTCTTTTATATGTATAGTTAGCACTTCCTAAAACATTTACCCTTCTATAAACACTTAACCCTGTAGACGGTCTAGCATCTGGTGTATAACTAAATGCGAAAGCTGGATTTCCGTTTGTTCCTGCAGGGAATCCTACAGCAGATACGGTTAGTCTTTCATTTTTAGTTTCTTCGGCTTCGGCTCTTAAATTTATATTTATATTATGATCCTCGTTTAATATTTTTGAATATGATGCCATGGCATTAAAACGATAGCTAAAATTATCGATTCTAGAATTAGAATAACTACCCTTCTCAAATAAGGTTGTATTTAAGAAACTAGAATGTTCAGAATCCAAAAATGTTTTTGTAGTTGTTACTCCTTTTCTTAATTGCAAGTTTGTTTGAATTCTAAATGCATTTGATATGTTATAGATAACTCTTAAATTATTTTGAAGAGAAAAATTACCTGTGTTATCAAAACTCTTTAAGGTTGAATTGTAAAGCGGGTTTACAACATCAAAATTATATAGTGTCCCAACTTTTGTGTTTTCATCTAAAAATCTAGTTATATCTCCGTTTTCGTCTGTAAGTCTATAATATGGATTTGCTTGAACAAAATTTGAAAAAGTCCCATAAGGTGATTCATTGGCATCGTAGCCATTTACATATAAAATATTTGAAATATTTAACTTGTCTTTTCGGTAATTTAAGTTAATTTGTCCTCCCCATGTTTCTCGATCGGAACCAATCATTACACCGTTTTGGTTTTTATAATTTAAACCCACACCAAATGTAAAGTTCTCAGATCCGCCATCAACATACAAAGAATGTCCTAATGTAGTGCCTGTTTGAGTTGGCTGATCTAACCAATAGGTGTCAACACCTCTTTTTATTTCGGCTAATGTTGCATTATAAATGTTATCTAACTCAAACTGCCCATTAGGATCATACCCAGGTGCTGTCCATCTACCAGATAAACGCTCAAATTCTAATTTTTCTTCTGCATTCATCATATTGTAATCACTCAAGTCTGGCGATTCAATTCTAAAGTCGGTTGTATAATTAACCCTCAGCTTTCCAGCTTGTGGCTTAATAGTTTCAACAACTACAACACCATTTGCAGATTTTGCACCATACAATGCTGTAGATGCCGCATCTTTTAATATAGTTATAGAGGCAACTCTATTCATATCTAAATCTACGATGGTTCTTAAGTCTGTTTCAAAACCATCTAAAACAAATAGTGGTTGATTAGGGTCTCCACCAAATTCATCAGCAATTCCTTCTGTTGTGATACTGGTTTGACCACGCACTTCAATCTTAGGCATTACATTTGGGTTAGAGCCCATAACATTGTTATCTAATACTAAGAAAGATGGGTCGAGTGTTTTTAAACTTTGCACAACGTTTAGGTTTCCAACAGCCCTTAAATCTTCTCTTGAAACTGTTGTAAATGCGCCTGTAAAGCTTTCTTTTTTTCTTTGAACAACACCTGTAATTACAACTTCATCTAATTCAGATATATCTTGTTTAAGTTTTATATTAATTACACTTTTACCATCAACTTTTACCTCTTGGGAAGCATAACCAACATAACTAAAAACTAAGGTTGATTGTTCGTCTGCATTTATGGAATAGTTTCCATCAAAATCAGTTGTGGTTCCAATTTTAGTTCCTTTTATTAAAACCGTTACGCCAGGTAAAATCTCTCCGTTTTCATCAGATACATTCCCTTTTACTTTAATTGTGTTTTGAAAGGTTTGAATTACTACAGGAGTAATTAGCATAATATTATCACCTGTTTTCTCTACATTAAAATGAACACCTACAAGATCTGAAACAACCTTAAGAACATCTGTATTCTTATAGTTTACCATAACGACCCTATTTACATCAAGCTCGTTATCGCTATAAAAGAAATCAATATTTGCTTCCTGTTTAATACTTTTTAATGCTTGTGCTAACTTGACTTTTCCTAATTCTAATGTGATTTTTTGAGAAAAGGAGGATGCTGTTAAACTAAAAAATAAAATGCTTAAAATAAGACTTCGCTTCATAATTAGTAGAATAAACCCTTTGTGCCTTTCAAGTAACGTACATGTTTCTGCAGTTAACTTTTTTTCCATAAATTTGTGTGTTTAGTTAAATAATCGGTTTTCAAAAAATTTTTAGCTAACAAAAATTATCCGGGAAATGTTGGTAGCATTTTCCGGTTTTTTGTTTACTAATCTCTAGTTAGTTTTAATTCATATTTGTCATTAGTTTTATTTTTAGTTATTGTATAATTTATTCTTGTTGTTTTACTTATCATGTCTAATAAATTATCTATAGTTTTATTCTTTAGAACGACTCCAGTAAATGTTTGGTCCTTTAAATAGTCGTTTTCAAACACTACATCGATGTTATACCACCTACTTACACGGGTTAGAATGTTATCTAAACGTTCTCTTTCAAAATAGAACTTCCCTTCTTTCCAAGCGGTGTAAATTTCAGTATCCACTTGGCTTATATTAAAAGTAGTATCATTATGATTTAGAATGGCTCTTTGGTTTGGGGAAAGTATAACTGAATTCGAACTGGACTCGGAAGATAATCGAACCATTCCTTCTACCAACGTAGAGGAAAAATAAGAATCATTAGCGTAAGCCGACACATTAAACTGTGTCCCTAAAACAGTAATGTCGGCAGTATTTGTTTTTACAATAAACTCCTTTAAGCTTTTCGTTACTTCAAAATAAGCTTCACCTTCCAACTCAACAATTCTTTGTTCTCCATCAAATCTTTCGGGATATTTTAATGAAGTTGCAGAATTCAACCAAGCTTTAGTGCCATCAGGTAAAGTAACCTGATACATGCCGCCTACAGGAACTCTTAATGTATTATACTTTAACGCTTGGGGAATATTATTAATTGGGACTTTTTTACCAACTATATTATAAACCAATCCTTTGTCTGTATTCTGTATTTCAGCAGTATTACTAGAAGCGATTAGCTCATTTTTATGCTCTTCTAAATCTATTGTTGTTCCGTCAGATAAAACCAAGGTTGCTTTTTCGTAACCAGGTTTAATATTTTTGATGGCATTTTCCGTAATGATTGTTTCGTTAAAAGATCGATTATAAACCCACGTACCAGCAGTTAAAAAGATTATAAATACAGCAGCATATTTTAAAATATTGAGACGTTTGAGACGTACTGCTTTTTTATGTTTTTTGTCTTCAATTTGCTTAACGATTCTTTTATAAACAATTTCTTTGTTAGTTGCTTTGTAAAGTGATTTCTTTTTTTCGATGACTGATTTTTGGGCGATATGATGATAAAATCGCCTATTAGATTCGATCTCCATCCATTTTAGAAGTTCGTCCTTTTCGTTTTTGCTAATAGTCTGCGTAACAGATTTGTATATTAGTCTAGATATGTGATATGGGGTTTGTTTTTTAGACATTGTTTTAGTCAATTAATACATCTCTTAACGGTCTGTTTACATATATGACTGCTAAAAAGGTAAAAAGGGTGGAAAAAAATAATAACTTTTTAATCTTTTATTAAAAAATGATTAAGTATAAAGAGGTAGAAATGCGATTCTTTTAATTGTTCTTTGAGTAATTCGATGGCTCTTGAACGTTGTGATTTAACGGTATTTATACTTATTTGAAGATCATCGGCAACCTCTTTGTATTTGAGGCCTTCTATACAACACATTTCAAATACTTTTCTGCATTTTTTAGGTAAGGAATTTAATGCGTCTATTAATAATTTATGTGTTTCTTCTTGTATTATGTGTTGCTCGAAATTAAATAAAGAATCGTGTGATTCAATATCTAGTGAAACGACTTTCTTTTTTTTCTTTAAATAATCAAAGGATGCATTGCGAACCGATTTATAAAGGTAGGATTTAAGGTCTTTAATGGCGTCTAGGTTTTGTCGTTTTTCCCAAACCATTAACATCGTGTTCTCTACCACTTCTTCTGCAGCATATTCATCCTTAACGTAATTGAAAGAAAAGGCGTAGAGTTTTTCGTAAAAAGAGTCGAATAATTGCTTGAAGGCATTAGGGTCTCCTTTCTTTAGATTTAGAATTACATTTTCAAAATTTAAAGACATTAGTTAATGTTAAATCTGTGCCGTAAATATATATAATTTAAGGAACATCCCCCTGTTTTTTAATCCTTTCCATCACTAAAATGCTCTTTCAGCATGCTATTCGTTTCTTAAAAGAGGGGGGTGTTTTAATGTTAGATCAATCCAACAATTTGGATTTATTAGAAGAATCCCTAATAATTAATTCGGAGTCAACAATTATTTTATTCAATTTGGGTTTCCAGTTAGTGTCATTAACACGTTTCAAAAAAGTTTCAGCAGCTAATGTTCCTATGCGTTCACTTCGTTGGTTTACCGTTGAAATACTGGGTTTTATCAATGAGGTAAAAGTTTCGTTACTAAAACCAACCAAGGCTATGTCGTTTGGAATGGCTATGTTGTTTTCCTCTAGAATCTGTAAGGCTCCTAAAGCCGCAAAGTCGCTCGCAGCAAAAACGGCATCAGGAGGTTTGGGTAATTCCAATAGTTGCTGCATAATTCTCCTCCCGTCTTCAATCGTTAAATTACATTCATGAATTAATTCATTTTCTATGGGTAAATTAAAAGATTCCAATGCCTCTTTATAACCTATAATTCTATTTTTATAAATACGGGTATGGCTGTAACCTCCAATATGGGCAATACGTTTGCATCCCTGATTTTTAAGATGTTCAACAACAGCAAAACTGCTATTGTAATCATCGATCCCCACGTAATCAACTTCTAGTGTGTCTTCTCCTCGATCAAACATAATTAAAGGGACACCTTTGGATTTAATGTTTTCGTAATGATCCAATACCGTTGTTTCGTTAGCCATTGAGGCGATAATCCCATCTACCTGGGTGTAAAGCAAGGATTCTATGTTTTTACATTCTTTAGAAAAGGATTCATTAGATTGGGTTATAATAACATTATAACCTTCCTTGCTAAGTCGCTCCTCAATTTTCTCTACTACAGAAGAAAAGAAATTACTATTGGCTCTCGGAACAATAACACCAACAAGGTTACTTTTGCCCTTGCGCAAGGCACTTGCAAGATGGTTGGGTTGGTAGTTTAAGGTTTTGGCCACTTTTTTTACGGCCTTTTTAGTTTTGTCACTAATACGCGGGTGATCACTTAGTGCTTTAGATACCGCAGAAGGTGTAATATTTAAGGCTTTGGCAATATCCTTTATGGTTGTCTTCTTTTTATTCTCCAAAATATTTTATATGTTTGTTCAAACGATTGAATAGATTGTTCCCTTAAAGTCAATCAAAAATAAACAAAATTAATGAGTTATAATTTTTTGTTTACTTTAAAGACGCCATTCAAACGATTGAATATATTGAATTTAATGGAGTTAACTATCTCGGGACAAGCCCACGAGGCATTTATTAGAATAAATACTTCATTAGCTAAATTTAAAAACGTTGCAAAAGAACCTGTTAACGTTTTGTATGCTTTGCTTTATATTTAATTTAATCGATAAATATTCCTCGAGGCTATGCTTCAAGGATAGCTCGTTTCAAGAAATTCTTTATTATCAAATTATTACTAAAATTTAAACGAATGAAATATATTGTTTGTCAAGAGCCAGGGAAGTTTCTGTTAAAGGAAAAAAGAGCGCCCATAAGAAAAGCAAATGAGGCATTGTTAAAAATAAAAAAAGTAGGGATTTGCGGCACCGACCTACATGCCTATGCAGGAAATCAGGCCTTTTTTACATACCCTCGAATCTTAGGGCATGAATTAGCTTCCGAAGTATTAGAAATTGACGACAATCCTAAAGGAATAAAGCCAGGCGATAAAGTTGTGGTCATGCCTTATATTAGCTGTGGTGAATGCGTGGCGTGTAGAAACGATAAAACAAATTGTTGTACAAATATCAAAGTTTTGGGAGTGCATACCGATGGCGGTATGCAAGAGCAAATTACGGTACCAACAAATATATTATTGCCAGCCAATCACCTATCTGATGAACAAATGGCTATCGTAGAACCTTTAGCAATTGGTGCTCATGCTATTAGAAGAGCAAACTTGGTCAAGGGAGAAACAATCGTTGTTATTGGATGTGGCCCTATTGGAATTGGTATTATGAAGTTAGCGCAAATTGCTGGAGCAAAAGTTATTGCACTGGATATGAATGATGAGCGTTTACAATATGCCAAAAATAAAATAGGGGTGGATTTTGTGGTGAATGTAGCGAGCGACCCTATTGGAGAAATACAGAAAATAACCCACGGCGATATGGCTACAGCTGTGTTCGATGCTTCAGGTCATAAAGGCGCGTTAGAGGTCGGCCCCTCGTATATGGCACATGGTGGGCGTTTTATTTTGGTTGGATTGTCCAAAGGAGAACTGGTTTATAACCACCCAGCAATTCACGCTAAAGAAATGACTCTAATGTGTAGCAGAAATGCTACTACCGAAGATTTTAATCACGTAATAAACGTATTGGATCAATTCCCAACAGAATCGTTTGTTACGCACGCGGTGCCATTCACAGAGATGATTACTAATTTTGATAGTTGGTTAAAGCCTGAAACAGGTGTGATTAAAGCTACGGTTAGTTTTTAAATAAATGTATTAAAAACAGAATGATGTCAAAACCTTACGTTCAAATTGATCCCAGAGATAATATAATAGTCGCAATTACAACACTTGAAAAGGGGCTGTCCGTAACCATTCAAGGAAAAGAGCTTACTTTAAAAGAAAGCATTAAACAAAAACATAAGTTTGCTTTGTGCCATTTAGCTGTAGGCGACGATATTTTCATGTATGGTGTCCTAATTGGCAAAGCAACTAAACCTATAGAAGCAGGCTGTGCCATAACCATAGAGAATGTAAAACATGCCTCATCAGAATTTAATGATTCAAAAGAAAAATTCACTTGGGAAGCTCCCGATATTTCAAAGTTTAAAGAAAGAACCTTTAACGGCTATCATAGAAAAGATGGTAAAATAGGAACCAGTAACTATTGGTTGGTCATTCCGTTAACTTTTTGCGAAAATAGAAATGTAGATGTTTTAGAAGGCGCTTTATCAGAGAAACTTGGTTATGAGACAAAGAAAGATTTCGCTGTAGATACCGATGCCCTGATTAAGCAATATAAAGCAGGCGCATCAAACGAAGCCATTTTTAACACGCCCATTATTACGACTAAAGAAGAACTGTCCAAAAATAGATTATTCCCTAATGTTGACGGGATAAAGTTTTTAAAACATGATGGTGGCTGTGGCGGTACGCGTCAAGATTCCGAAACCTTATGCCGTTTATTGGCTGGCTACATAACGAATCCGAATGTTGCAGGAGCTACCGTGTTTAGTCTGGGGTGTCAGAATGCACAAATAGCCATGTTAAAAGATGCAATTAAAGCGCTTGATCCAAACTGCGAAAAGCCTGTTCATTATTTAGAACAACAAAAAAGTGAAAGTGAACGCAGGCTTATAGAACAAGCCGTTAAGCACACATTTATTGGATTGGCAGAAGCAAATAAATTAACGAGGAAGCCAGCTCCTTTAAGCAAATTGGTTTTAGGCTTGGAATGTGGAGGCTCTGATGGGTTTTCGGGAATTTCGGCAAACCCAGCTTTAGGCTATGCTTCCGATTTGTTAGTAGCGCTTGGCGGTGCTCCAGTACTTGCCGAGTTTCCAGAGTTGAACGGCGTTGAACAGGAGCTTATTAATCGCTGTGTTACAGACGCGGACTCTAAAAAGTTTTACAATTTAATGCGTGCCTATTCAGAAGCAGCTATTGCCGTAGGCTCAGGATTCGAAAACAACCCTTCACCCGGAAATATTAAAGATGGGTTGATAACTGATGCTATGAAATCGGCAGGAGCAGCCAAAAAAGGGGGGACTTCACCGGTAGTAGCTGTTTTAGATTATACCGAACAGGTTTCAAAACCTGGACTACACCTATTGTGTACTCCGGGCAATGATGTAGAGAGCACAACAGGTTTGGCAGGTTCGGGATGTAATATTATAGTGTTTACAACAGGACTGGGAACACCTACGGGAAACCCTGTTGCCCCGGTTTTAAAGCTGTCCAGTAATACAGAGCTTTTTGAGCGTATGAATGATATTACAGATATAAATGCAGGAACCGTTATTAGTGGGGAAGATACTATTGAATCCATGGGAGAAAAAATACTGGATCACATTATAAAAGTAGCTAGTGGAGAAATCCACTCAAAAGCTGTTCTTCATGGGAACAACGATTTTATACCTTGGAAAAGAGGGGTTTCGTTATAGATAATCTGTGTTTTATAAAAAATGATTTAAGTAAAAAGTAAATGGATTTATTAAATAGAAGTAAGGTAAAGACAAACACATATACAGAGCGCATTGTTCAATTTGGTGAAGGTAACTTTTTAAGGGCTTTTGCTAATTGGATGGTTCATGAAATGAACAAGACAGCCAATTTTGATGCCGGTGTTGTTATTGTACAGCCAATACAACAAGGTTTGGTAAAAATGCTAAACGATCAGGATGGCCTGTATACGCTGTACTTAAACGGAATAAAGAATGGGCTACCCGTTAGTGAACATCAAATAATTGATTGTATCCAACGAGGTGTTAATCCGTATAACGACTATGCTGACTATCTGGAAATTGCCAACAATCCAGATTTACGTTTCGTTATTTCCAATACAACCGAAGCAGGTATCACTTACAATACAAACGACAAGCTGACAGATTCGCCACCATCCAGTTTTCCGGCTAAGTTAACTGCTTTGTTGTATAAAAGATACCAAACATTTGGAGGTGCTTCAGACAAAGGAATGATTATTATTCCTTGCGAATTAATCGATAGAAACGGTGATAATTTAAAGCGAACCATATTGCAATATGCTAAAGATTGGAATTTAAGTGCCGATTTTGTTGAG
The DNA here is from genome assembly GCF_016428595.1 of Snuella sedimenti. Lineage (GTDB taxonomy): Bacteria > Bacteroidota > Bacteroidia > Flavobacteriales > Flavobacteriaceae > Snuella > Snuella sedimenti. The sequence goes on from NZ_JAELVQ010000011.1 coordinate 17,629, forward strand.
TGGATTAATTACGATAATATCTTCTGCAACACCTTGGTCGATAGGATCGTTCCCGGTTATCCCCGTGAAAAAATAGATAATATTACGGCACAATTAGGATACAAGGACAATTTGGTAGTTGAAGGCGAGCAATTTCATTTGTGGGTTATCGAGGGTCCAGAAACAGTTAAAGAGGAGATGCCGGCGGAGGTATGTGGATTGAATATTGTCTTTACCGATAATATGGAGCCTTACCGAACCCGTAAAGTTCGGATTTTGAATGGAGCTCATACCTCTTTGGTACCCGTAGGGTATTTGTATGGCATTGATAAGGTGCGAGAGTCTATAGAAGATCCCGTTGTGGGACATTATCTTAAAGATGTTATTTTTAATGAGATCTGTCCAACGTTGGATTTGCCACAAGAAACATTAGAGAAATTTGCTAACGATGTGTTGGACCGTTTTAGGAACCCGTATTTAGAGCATGCCCTGCTAAGTATTTCGTTAAATTCAATCTCTAAATTTAAGACCCGGGTGTTGCCATCGATACTGGAATACGTTAAAAGAAAAGAAACCCTACCGCAAGGACTCTTGTTTTCTCTGGCAGCACTGATTGCTTTTTATAAAGGTGAAAGTCGTGGAGAATCCATCCCCCTAAAAGACGACCAGTCTGCTTTAGCCTTTTTTAAGGAACAGTGGTCATCTGGCAGCATTTCGAGCATTGTAAAAGCGACATTGTCTAATACTGATTTTTGGGAAGTTGATCTAACCGAAATAGAAGGTTTTGAAGATACAGTTGGCAGATATTTAAATGATATTGTAAACAAAGGAATGAAACAAGCTTTGGGAGATCTTGTAAAGGATGTTGAGAAATAAATTTAGAATAAACCAATAAATTTAAAGTTGAAATGATTTTAAAGGGTTTTTATACTTAAATCTGACATAATTTTATGTGCCTTCCAAACAAATAAATAATTTAGCAACCGAAGAAAAAACAACAATAACACAGTAACTATGATTATAGATTCACACCAACACTTTTGGATTTACGATCCCAAAAGACATGACTGGATAGGAGATCCGATAATTCAAAAGGATTTTACTCCCGAAGATTTAAAGAAAATTTATAAAGAAAATAGTGTAGATGGCTGTGTCGCTGTTCAGGCCGATCAAACGTTGGGAGAAACAGATTTTTTATTGGATCTAGCTTCAAAAAATGAATTTATAAAAGGTGTTGTTGGTTGGATTGATTTAAGAACTAAGAATATTGATGACACATTACAGCAATACAAGGATCATAAAAAGCTAAAAGGATTTAGGCATATTGTGCAAGGAGAGCCAGATCCTAATTTTTTGTTGCGCCCGGAATTTACAAGAGGTATTTCTAAACTAGAGACATACGATTTGTGTTATGATATATTGGTGTTTCCCCATCAGTTAGGAGCGGTTCTGGAGTTTGTAAAGCAATTTCCTAATCAAAAATTTGTGATAGATCATATTGCGAAGCCTTATATTAAAGATGGGTTTTATGATGGCTGGGCAATATTGATAAAAGAAATAGCAAAACAAGAAAATGTGTTTTGTAAGCTTTCAGGAATGATTACGGAGGCTGATTTTAACACGTGGACACCAACTCAAATAACACCTTATATGGAATTAGTACTGGAAGCCTTTGGAACAAGCAGATTAATGTACGGATCAGATTGGCCGGTGTGTTTGTTGGCTGGAAGCTATTCAAAAGTAAAAGATTTGGTGGTGAATTTTGTAGCCTCACTTTCAGACGAAGAACAGCAAGCGATTATGGGCAATAATGCTATTCGGTTTTATAATTTAAAATAAAAGCAGTTTTTTTCAAATGGATCTAGGGTTAAAGGGAAAAGTAGTAGTCATTTCTGGGGGAGCTGGGGTTAAAGGTAGTATTGGAGAAACCATTTTGCAACACTTGGTTGCCGAAGGCGCTATTCCGGCAATAATCGATAGAAATAGCAGAGGGTTTGAGTACGTTAATGAAATCCAGAAAAAAGGTATCGACGCCATATTTTGCCAAACCGATGTCACCAAAGCAGAGCAAATTGAGACAGCAGTGCAGATTATTGCAAGTAAGTATGGAAAAATAGATGTCGTGATTAACAATGTGGGGGTGAATGACGGTGTTGGTTTTGAAGCATCTTATGAAGAATTTATGAACTCACTAAAATTGAATATGGTGAGTTATTTTTTAGTGGTAAAATACGCCTTAAAATATTTAAAAACTTCAAGGGGAGCCATTCTTAATATTGGTTCTAAAGTTGCACTTACTGGCCAAGGAGGCACATCTGGTTATGCTGCTTCAAAAGGGGGCGTGTTGGGGTTAACACGTGAATGGGCAGTTGATTTGATTAAGGATAAGATTCGGGTCAATGCCATTATTATTGCCGAAAGCTGGACGCCTTCATACGATAATTGGATTAAAACTTTAGAAAACGGAGCGGAAAAGCTTCAATCCATTACAAAGAAAATACCTTTAGAAAATAGGATGACGACACCAAGTGAAATAGCCAATACGTGTCTGTTTGTTATTTCTGAGAAATCATCACATACTACAGGGCAATTTATTACTGTAGATGGTGGCTATGTGCATTTAGACCGCGCTTTATTAACAGAGTAAGTGTTATCTGTTAAGAGGCTGATATAAAATAAATAACCAGAAGAACGGAGTCTTCATTGGCTGTATTATGGGGTACATGTTGCATACGACCATCAAAAAAGAGGGAGTCCCCAGTTTCCATTTTAAACGTCTGGGATTCTAATTCGTAATCTATAGATCCTTTTAGTAGATAGATGTATTCAAATCCGTCCGTGGTGAGTTTTTTTCGCTTAGAATCTTTGCTTAAAGTTAAAAGCGAAATTTCCATCATGGATTTTTTTATAGTATGGGATAATATGGTTTCGTAATTAAACCCTTCAGAGTCTTCTTCTTTATTAACATGTTTGTAGTCTTCCCTTTTTTTAAAGATAAAGCCCGGGAAATGATCATTAATATAAAAATCGTTGAAGAAAGTGTTTAAGTTAATTTCAAGAGCATCAAAAAGTTGCAGTAATGAAGGAAGTGTTGGGTAAACCCTGCCGTTCTCTATTTTTGAAATCATAGCAATGCTAATTCCCGATTTTTCAGAGAGCGCACTTAAGTTTAGATTTTGCTCCTTTCTAATGTCTTTTATTTTTGATCCAATCCAAGAAGCAATTATTTCGGAGTTATCCATAAGGTGTCTGGTTAAAGATGGTAAATTTACATATATTTTATTTGTCTTATTTACCTTGGTTGGTTAGAAGGAGAGTAAGTAATAAACATACTTTTGGAAGCTCATTCTTTTCTTTTAAAGAAAAAATATTTCTTTTTGTGAAATATTTCATATTTTAGCACTTAACTGTTTCAAATTGAGGTTTGAGGCGTTGTCTTTTATTATTGATTTTTATATTAGATAGTTACTAAAATTTAAACAAGAAACGAACATTAACAAAATTTAAGCATTTTTTCACAAAAGCGAATGTTTAGAGAACGAGTGTAAGGAGTGGTTGCACACGTTCTTAATTTTATAATTACAATAAAATCAATTAATTACTAAAATTTAAACGTGTGAAAACAAGAATGAATTCAAGTGGGATTAGTGTATGTTTTTTAGCTGTTATGATTTTTTCAGCTTTAACTTTTGTGGGTTGTAAATCATCTAAAAGTGCATCGAGAAACGAACAAGCTACAAAATTGGCAAAACGTGTGATAATTATTGGCTTAGACGGGTTGAGTGTACCGGGTTATAAAACAGCCAAACACGCTAATCTGGACCAATTAATGGCAGATGGTGTTATTTCCTTCACAACAAGAACGGTAATGCCTTCTGTAACCTTACCTAATTGGACAAGTCATTTAACAAGTAGTGGACCAGAGCAGCATGGGGTAGATGGAAATGGGTGGACTTTACAAAAACATGCTTTACCGGCTATAGAAACAGATGCTGAAGGCTATTATCCTTCTATTTTTAAAATTTTGAAAGATAGTATGCCTAATATGAAGACAGCTTATTATTACAATTGGGGAAATCTAATTAATCCGATCAATCAGAAATATTTGGATGAGGTTAATTTTCAAGAGGATGATATGTACTACGATAATTATAACAAAGCTTTAAATTTTGCCAAACGGAACCGTCAGAACCCCACATTGATTTTTTTGTATTCCGTGCATACAGATCATGCGGGGCATAAACATAAATGGATGTCGCCAGAGTACATAACGGCTATTGAGGAAGCTGATAAAGCTATTGGTGAGCTGGTAGCCGATCTTAAGTCTGAAGGACTGTATAAAGACACACACTTTTTGTTAATAACAGATCACGGAGGCAAGGAGAACGGTCACGGAGGCATGAGTCCAGTTGAAATGAATGTGCCATGGGCAGTAACCGGACCAGGGATAAAAAAAGGGGCATTGTTAACCGAGCCTAATAACAATACCAATACAGCGGCTGTAATTATGCGTCTTTTTGGTTTTTCTGAAACCCCAAAAGCTTGGGTAGGAGAAGTGCCTGAGTCTATTTTTGAATAATAGACAATCAAAAAAAGCTAAGGTTTAATAGATACTCGCATCCATTTTTGTGTTTTGGCCTCCAATACAGCAGTCTTTAAGTCTTTTAGCCTGTAAGCAGGGCTTACAAGCGCTTTGAAAGGAAAAATGCTTTGGTTTCTTTCTAAAAAAGCAACGGCCTCCTCCAAATGCCATGGCGCATAATTATGAACCCCCTTAATGGTTATACATTTTCTTATAATTTGTTCAGCTGTGATTCCTAGCTCGGAATTGGGATGCACTAACCCTACTAAAATATAGTCGCCTCCTGGGCGCAATAATTGAATCCCTTGGGGTATCAGCTCTTTTATGCCAGCAACTTCAAAAACCACATCAACACCATCACCTGCTTGTTTTAAAATAGAGTCTATGGCTTGTGAATTTTTAGCGTCTACAGGAGTAGCTCCAAACTTTTTTATCAAATCAAAACGAGTCTCATTTACTTCCAAGCAATAAACTTGAGAAACGCCCATTTTTTTTAAGAGGGCACATGCGTATAATCCTAGGAGTCCGCCTCCTTGAATGACAGCTCGCTTGGGGTTTACACTAATTTTAGATACAGCATTAACCATGGTAGCCAAAGCACAATTAGCGGGTGCAGCAACAGAATCGCTAATGCTATTAGGGATTTTTACCATATGGGTTCCAGGTCTGATGAGGATGTGGGTAGAGTAGCAACCGTTTAAACCACTGCCATTAGATATGGACGCATGACCGTATTTAAATAGTTGATCGCATTTTTCTGGCAAACCATATTCTGTGCAAGCTGGACATTGGCCACAGCTATCTGCTATAGTCCATGTAACCCGATCACCTACCGAAAAACCGTCTCTGCCATTCGTGGCAATAATTTCACCTACAGCTTCATGACCTAGAATGCAAGGAGCGTCTTCTTTTCTTTTTCCTTCAATGGTGTGAATATCCGATCCGCAAATAGTAGACAGCTTAATTTCTACCAGAGTTTCCTTAGGAGCTAATGCTTTGGAAAATTCTTTTTCTTTAAAGGAAAAAGGGTTTTTCGAAGCTTCAAAGACTTGAAATTTTGCAGCGACAGTATTGCTTTCTTTGTTAATTGACATTTAAATTGTGGTTGTTAATTTCTTTTCTTCTTTGTGTGTTTATTTTTCCTAAAAGGAAAAACAAACAATCAAATATAAGCATAATGTCATGCTTTTTGGTCAAATGCTGTTTTTTAAGACACATATTTTTTCTTTTAAAGAAAATTTAATCTAATCTTTCCAATTGTTTACATTCTCTTAAGGTTGCGGTAATATGTCGCATTTACATTTGAGGCTTATTTAAAAGCTCATGATTTTGAAAGTTCCAACATTTTTTATTGATAAAGCAAGGCGATTCTCGACGTTGTGGATAATGGTAGCTGCCTTTTTATGTTACACCGGTATGTATGCGGTTCGAAAGTCTTTTTTGGCAGGCCAGTATTTGGATTTGGGGTTTGGTTTTAATATGGATGCTAAAACGGTTTTGGTTATTAGTCAGGTTTTGGGATACTTGTGTTCTAAGTTCTTAGGTATTAAGGTTATTTCAGAAATGCCCCACCAAAAAAGAGGGGGTTGGCTTATCGGTTTGGTTGGTTTTGCCTTATTGATGTTATTGGTTTTTGCCTACGCCCCTCCTGTTGTAAAAGTTTTGGCCTTATTCTTTAATGGGTTACCGCTGGGAATGGTATTTGGTGTAGTTTTTTCATACTTAGAAGGACGAAAAAACACGGAACTATTGGCGGCTGGGCTAAGCACTACCTTTATTTTCTCAACAGGATTAGTAAAGACCGTAGGTGTAATGCTAATACAGAATCTAAATATATCCGAAAATATGATGCCTTTTATAACTGGATTGTTGTTTTTTCCTTTGTTCTTAGTGTCGGTTTTGATGTTGGGGATCTCCAAAAAACCTTCTAGGGAAGATATTAAAGAACGATCGAAACGATTGCCAATGACTAAGAATGAGCGAAAGGAGTTTTTAAGACAACATGGTATTGGCTTTTCTGGATTGGTGCTCATATATATACTATTGACAATTGTACGTGATTTTAGGGATAATTTTATTGTAGAGTTTTGGAGTGAACTTGGATATGCGCAAAAGCCTGGGTTGATCACTTTAACAGAGGTTCCTGTTGCTATAATAGTATTGGTGATTGCAGCTTTTGGCGTTTTGTTAAGAGATAGTTATAAAGCATTTAATTGGAGCATGTGGTTGACAGCCTCTGGCGGCATACTTATTTTAATTGCCTCTGTTTTATTTAAGGAGGCTTTAGTTTCGCCAGTTGCGTGGATTATTGCAACGGGTGTTGGGGTGTATTTGCCATATATTTTATTTCATTGCTTGATTTTTGAGCGTTTGGTTGCATTTTTACGGGCTAAAGGTAATGTGGGCTTTTTGTTTTATACAGCCGATGCTTTAGGGTATTTGGGTAGCGTATTTATATTGTTCTACAAAGAGCTTATTGACAATAAAGGTTCCTTGGTTAGTTTTTTTGAGCAGATAAATATTAATGCGTCTATCGTCGTAATTATAGGTTCAATTTTAACCATGGTGTATTTTAAGAGCAAATATGCTAAAAGAAAAGAGCATTTGGTGCCCGGTTTAAAATAGGCCAATTCTTTTGTTGAGAACGTAATTGGTTATAGCCTTACGTTTTTTGTAAAAATCTTACAATGGAAGATGCTGGAGTGCAATTTGCATTAAAATCTATATATTTGTCGAATAAAGTGAAAAAAATGAGGGATTGTTTTTTTCTATTGTTTCAGCTTTTGTAAATTAGGTTGATTAATAGCGGTTATGAATGTTTTTTGAGTTAATCTCTTGGGTTACCTTTGGGGTTATGGTACTTTGTTAAATAGCTATTAATACGTTTTGTTGCCGGATGATAATACAAAATAAAAGAATATTTGCCTCAATCTTATTTGTATTAATAAGTTTTGTATGTGTTGCGCAAGCCCCGCCCCCTCCTGCTGTTACGCCGCCGGGAACTCCTATTGATGGTGGAATCTTAATTGGAATATGTGTTGGGTTGTTTTATGGTGCCAAAAAACTATTAAAGAATAATTTTTAGTTGTCCGTTGCGTTTAAACTAACCAGTTTGGCTACATACTTTCCCAAAACATCAAACTCTAAATTAACTAGACTATCTTTTTTGAGTGCCTTAAAGTTAGTATTATTATAAGTATAAGGTATAATAGCAACGCTAAAAGAGTCATTTTGAGAATTAACAACAGTTAAGCTAGTGCCATTTACGGTTATGGAACCCTTTTCTATGGTAATATTGTTTAATGTTGCGTTGTATTTAAAAGTAAACAACCAACTTCCGTTTGCTTCTTCAATATTCGTGCAAATTGCCGTTTGGTCTATATGGCCTTGAACAATATGCCCATCTAGTCGGTCACCAAGCTTCATAGCGCGCTCTAAATTTACAAGATCATTTATGTTTAAGGTTTCTAAACTGGTTTTGGCTAAAGTTTCTTGAATAGCGGTAACAGTATATTCGTCATTATTAATATTAACAACCGTTAGGCAAACACCATTGTGTGCCACACTTTGGTCAATCTTTAGTTCTGGGGTGATTGCACTTTTTATAGTTATGTGGAGGTTGTTTTGTTCTTTTCTTAGGTCTGTCACAACACCAAGGGTTTCAATTATTCCGGTAAACATAGTGTTCGTTTGTTTATTTAGTTAAATTTGTATCTTCAAAATTACAAACATTAGTTATCATTTTTAATGAAGAGAGCAGAAAATATAGTCGTTGGGATATCAATAGGGGATTTAAACGGTATTGGAGCCGAAATTATTCTAAAAACATTTGAAGACGCACGAATTTTAGAGTTTTGTACACCGGTTATTTTTGCTTCTGTAAAAACCATGGGCTTTTTTAAAAAGCATTTTGAGTCTCAAATCAATTTTAATGGCATAAACGATCTTAATCAATTGGTCCATGGAAAGGTAAATGTTCTTAATTGTTGGAATGATGTTGTGAATATAAGTTTTGGTAAGAATGATATTAAAATTGGAGCCTTTGCGGTTAAGTCGTTGGAACGAGCTACTAAAGCCTTAAAAAATGAACAAATAGATGTGTTGGTAACAGCACCTATCAACAAACATAATATACAATCGGAAGCCTTTAATTTTCCAGGACATACCGATTATTTGGCAGAGCAATTAGATGGAGAAAGTTTAATGTTTATGGTGACCGATTCGCTAAGGGTAGGTTTGCTTACAGATCACGTGCCCGTTAAGGATGTCGTTGAACATATTTCTTCGGATTTGATTGAGAAAAAAATTGATATAGTCTACAAGTCGCTTCAAAAAGATTTTAACATAAGGAAACCTAAAATAGCCGTTTTGGGAATTAATCCACATACAGGAGATAATGGGGTTATTGGTAATGAAGATGATGTTGTTATGCGGCCTACCCTAAAAAAGATTAAGGAATCTGGAAAATTGATTTTTGGTCCTTATGCGGCCGACAGTTTTTTTGGATCTAACAATTATAAGAATTTTGATGCCATAATAGCTTCATACCATGATCAAGGCCTTATTCCGTTTAAGACGTTGTCATTTGGGCAGGGTGTTAATTTTACAGCAGGTTTAAATAGAGTGCGAACCTCGCCAGATCATGGCACTGCTTACGAAATAGCCGGTAAAGGTGTTGCAGATGAAAGCTCGTTTAAGGAAGCAGTTTTTACAGCAATACAAATATTTAAAAACAGAGCTGATAATGAGAACCTTATGGCCAACCCCTTAAAAAAGACGCACCGAAAGATATAAACAAAAAAATGTTTATAAGTCATGTTGCTTAAATAAAAATTTATATATTTGCAGGCTCAAAATAGATGTGATAATGAAGCCATTGAAAGAGTTTGTAATTCCTTTTATAGGGTTAAAGATCGGAACACATCTATTTGAGTACAAAGTTGGACAAGCGTTCTTTGAATATTTTGAGTATGATGATTTTAATGATGTAAATGTTGATATTTGTGTAAATCTGGTTAAGAAAGTTGCCTTACTGGAATTACAATTTAAAATGTCTGGCATTGTTAATGTTAATTGCGACCTAACCAACGAACCTTTTAATCAGGTTATTGAGGATGAGTTTAACTTGGTAGTCAAGTTTGGTGAAGCGTATGATGACGAAAACACCGACATTCTTATCCTACCCCATGGCGCATATGAACTTAACATTCAGCAATATGTTTACGAGTTAATTGTGCTTTCGGTACCAATTAAACGTGTGCATCCAGGTGTTGAAGATGGAACATTAAATTCAGATATACTTGAAAAATTAGAAGAATTAAGCCCTAAGCTTGAAGATAAAAAAGAAACTATTGAGGATATAGATCCTCGCTGGAATACATTAAAAAAACTATTAACGGGTAAATAAATATAAAAAATGGCACATCCTAAGAGAAAAATCTCTAGAACAAGAAGAGATAAAAGAAGAACACACTATAAAGCAACTGCGCCACAGATTGCTACATGTCCTACAACAGGTGAAGCTCACTTATACCATAGAGCGCACTGGCATGAAGGAAAACTGTATTACAGAGGTCAAGTATTAATTGACAACTCTGAAGAAGTAGAAAACGTAGCATAAATATTATGCGCGCATATAATAAAACGCTCACATGTGAGCGTTTTTTTTATGATAAGTTTTTTCTAAAAGGCAAAATCACGTAATTTGCATCTTATTATGCCAAAACTTGGTGTATTTTAAGAAATTTTGAACGTTTTGTTCAGTTTTTGAATGATCTTATGATCGCTTAACTATAACGTTATGAGTAAAATATCAGCAGCGATTACAGCTGTAGGTGCCTATGTGCCGGAATATGTATTAACCAATCAAATTCTAGAGACAATGGTTGATACAAACGATGAATGGATTACTACACGTACTGGTATCAAAGAACGTCGCATCCTTAAAGACGTTGGAAAAGGAACTTCTTATTTAGCAATTAAAGCGGCTCAAGACCTTATTAATAAAAAAGGTATAGATCCAAAAGATATAGAACTTGTTATTGTAGCAACTGCTACGCCCGATATGAAAGCAGCCTCTACAGCAGCTTACACAGCTTCTGAAATTGGTGCTGTAAATGCATTTTCTTTTGATATGGATGCAGCTTGTTCTAGCTTTTTGTACGGTATGTCCGTAGCAGCTAAGTATATCGAATCGGGAAGCTACAAGAATGTGCTTTTAATAGGTGCCGACAAAATGTCGTCAATAATTAATTATAAAGACAGAGCTACTTGTATTATTTTTGGAGATGGAGCAGGAGCTGTATTGTTCGAGCCAAATGAAGAAGGCCTTGGATTACAAGACGAATATTTACGGAGTGATGGTACTGGAAGAGAGTTCTTGCAAGCTACCTATGGCGGATCGTCTTATCCTGTAACCCCTGAAGCATTGGAAGAAGGAAAGCAATATGCTTTTCAAGAAGGCAGAACCGTATTTAAAAATGCGGTTTTTAATATGGCCGATGCGACCGTAAAAATATTAGAACGTAATAATTTAACCAAAAACGACGTTGATTGGTTAGCAGCTCATCAAGCTAATAAGCGTATTATTGATGCTACTGCACAACGTATTGAATTAGAAGAAGAGAAAGTAATGATAAATATAGATAAGTATGGTAATACGACATCTGCAACATTACCATTACTTTTAAACGATTACGAAACACAACTAAAAAAAGGAGATAATATAATATTTGCCGCGTTTGGTGGCGGATTTAATTGGGGATCCATTTATTTAAAATGGGCATATAATTAACTAACCAGTAACAAATAAGCTTAATTATGGAATTAAAAGAAATTCAAAACTTAATCAAATTTGTAGCCAAATCTGGAGCAAGTGAGGTTAAATTGGAGATGGACGATATTAAGATTACCATTAAAACGGGATCTGAGCCTGATGCTGCAACAGCAATACATTATGCTCCGGTGCAACAACAACCTCAAATACCTCAAGCTGTAGCTTCTGCTCCGGCAACAGAGCAAAAAGCACCTGCTGAGACCTCGGCATCAGCTCCATTAGCTGACGATAATTCAAAATACATAACTATCAAGTCACCAATAATAGGAACTTTTTATAGAAAGCCCGCACCAGACAAACCGTTGTTTGTTGAGGTTGGACAAACCATAGCCGAAGGAGATGTCCTGTGTATTATTGAAGCAATGAAACTTTTCAATGAGATTGAGTCTGAAGTTTCAGGAAAGATAGTTAAAATATTAGTGGATGATTCTTCTCCTGTGGAATTCGATCAGCCATTATTTTTAGTAGATCCATCTTAAAAATTCAGAATTCAGAATTCTGAATTCATAATTTATTCTAAGTTATGTTTAAAAAGATACTAATTGCCAACCGAGGGGAAATAGCATTGCGTGTTATAAGAACCTGTAAGGAAATGGGCATTAAAACAGTGGCGGTCTACTCCACTGCCGATGCCGAAAGTTTACATGTTAAGTTTGCAGATGAAGCAGTTTGTATAGGGCCAGCATCTAGTAGTGAGTCGTATTTAAAAATGTCTAATATCATTGCGGCTGCAGAAATTACCAATGCAGATGCAATTCATCCAGGATATGGCTTCTTGTCAGAAAACGCAAAATTTTCTAAAATTTGTGAAGAGCATGGCATAAAGTTTATCGGGGCTTCTCCAGAGATGATCGACAGAATGGGAGATAAAGCGAATGCCAAGGCAACAATGAAAGCCGCCGGCGTACCTTGTGTCCCTGGTAGTGATGGCGTTATTACAACCTTCGAAGAGTGTGAGAAGATAGCCAAGGAAACAGGCTATCCCGTGATGCTGAAGGCTTCTGCCGGAGGTGGAGGAAAAGGCATGCGCGGTGTTTTCAAGCCTGAAGATCTTAAAGATGCTTGGGATTCTGCCAGACAAGAATCTAAAGCTGCCTTTGGAAATGACGATATGTATATGGAAAAACTTATTGAAGAGCCAAGGCATATCGAAATTCAGGTTGTAGGTGATTCTACAGGTAAAGCTTGTCATTTGTCAGAGAGAGATTGTTCGATACAACGTCGTCACCAAAAACTAACAGAAGAGGTACCTTCGCCGTTTATGACTGATGAGTTAAGGGACAAAATGGGTAAAGCAGCTGTAAAAGCAGCAGAATATATTAAATACGAAGGGGCTGGAACCATCGAGTTTTTGGTTGATAAGCATAGGAATTTCTACTTTATGGAAATGAATACCCGTATTCAAGTAGAGCACCCTATTACCGAACAAGTTATCGATTTCGATTTAATTCGTGAGCAAATTCTCGTGGCAGCAGGTGTGCCGATTTCTGGTAAAAATTACTTACCAAAATTACATTCTATAGAATGTCGAATCAATGCTGAAGATCCATTTAATGGATTTAGGCCTTCACCAGGGAAAATAACAACCTTACATGCCCCCGGGGGACATGGTGTTCGCTTAGATACTCATGTATATGCAGGATATACCATTCCGCCTAACTACGACTCTATGATTGCAAAGTTAATTACCACGGCGCAAACAAGAGAAGAGGCAATAAACAAAATGAAACGGGCCTTAGATGAGTTTGTGATTGAAGGCATTAAAACAACAATTCCTTTCCATAGGCAGTTAATGGATCATCCCGATTATTTGGCTGGTAATTATACTACCAAGTTTATGGAAGACTTTGTTATAGAAAAACAAATTGAAGAATAAAAATAAATATAGCCTCTGAAACCAATTTCAGAGGTTTTTTTTTGGATTAATTTGTTTACTTTAGTGCTATTAATAAGTTAGTAATCATCTAAATTTAATCTCTTGAAAGTATCACACAAAATTTTAAGTCTCGGTCTGTTGGTTGTCATGGCAAGCTGTAAAACAGAAGCTAAAAAACAAACAGAAGAAACTCCTACAGTGTCAAAACCTAACATCGTTGTAATCTATGCCGATGATCTTGGCTTTGGAGATGTAAGTAGTTATGGTTCGACGGAGTTGTTAACGCCAAATTTAGATCGTATTGCCAATGAGGGTATTCGGTTTACAAATGGTTATGCTACCTCCCCTACCTGTACACCTAGTAGGTATTCTTTGTTATCTGGGACATATCCTTTTAGATCTAAAAGAGCACAGATTTTGCCTGGAAATGCGCCTTTACTTTTTGAGCTTGGAAAACAAACCCTCCCTTCTATGTTAAAAGGAGCCGGGTACACAACAGGTGTCGTTGGAAAGTGGCATTTGGGCTTGGGTGATGCTAATTTGGACTGGAATGGTAAAGTGGCTCCAGGACCTTTAGAAATTGGTTTTGATCATGCTTATATTATGGCTTCTACAAATGATAGAGTGCCATCAGTCTATGTTGAAAACCATAAAGTGGTAGGGTTAACACCCGATGATCCCATTCAAGTAAGTTATAAAAAGAATTTTGAGGGGGAACCTACCGGAAAAGAAAACCCAGAACTGTTAAAGATGCACCCCAGCCATGGACATAATATGAGCATACACAATGGGATTTCCCGTATTGGCTATATGAAGGGCGGTAAATCGGCTTTGTTTATAGACGAAGACATGAGTGATGATTTCCTAAGGGAATCAATTAAATACATAAACGACAATAAAGACCGTCCGTTTTTCTTATTCTATGCTTTACACCAACCCCATGTGCCACGCGTACCACATCCCCGTTTTGCAGGCAAATCGGGTCTTGGCCCCCGTGGCGATGTTATTTTGGAAGCCGATTGGGCTATAGGACAATTTTTGGATGAATTGGATAAGCTAGGGCTTTCTGAAAATACTATTGTTGTTTTTTCAAGTGATAATGGCCCCGTTTTGGATGATGGTTATCATGATGATGCTGTCACTAAAATAGGCAATCATACGCCGAGTGGAGGGCTTAGAGGAGGCAAGTACAGCCTTTTTGATGCAGGAACACATGTTCCTTTTATGATTCGCTGGAAAGGAACCATTAAACCGGGGGTTTCGGATGCCTTAGTATCACAAATGGATTTTACGGCTTCATTTGCTGCTTTAACAGGTCAAGAAAATAAAACACCTGATAGTAAAAATGTAATCGATGTCTTTTTAGGAAAATCTGATATAGGAAGAAAAGGACTTATATTGGGGCAAGGTGGCATAACGGCTTATAGAGAAGGCGATTGGGTTTTAATACCTCCTCATAAAGGGGCTAAAATTAATAAGTCGGTAAATATTGAAACAGGAAAGGATACTATTTACCAGTTATATAATTTAAAAGAGGATAGGCCTCAACGACATAATTTGGCCCAATCTGAACCTGAAAAATTAGAAACTTTAAAAAAGGCTTTGGAAGAAGAAAGACAATAAAAGGACATTTTTGCTTTCAAAAAAAGCTAGCTTAGTTTTTTTTTAACGACCTCATAATTTTGAACCTGTCTTATTGGGAAATAAAAAGCTGGTTAACAAACGTCGACTATACTGTAATAGGCAGCGGTATTGTTGGGCTTAACTGTGCTTTATATTTAAGAGAACGTTTTCCAAAAGCTAATATCCTTATTTTGGAACGTGGTATGTTACCACAGGGAGCCAGTACCAAAAATGCGGGCTTTGCCTGTTTTGGGAGCCTAAGTGAGCTGTTAGATGACTTAAAAACACATTCGGAGACAGATGTTTTACAGCTTGTTAAAAGGCGGGTTGAAGGCTTGCAATTATTAAGGCAGACATTAGGGGATAAAGTTATCGGTTATAAAAATTACGGAGGATTTGAGTTGTTCAGTGATACAGATGCCGAACTACTAGAAACCTGTTTACTACAAAGAGCATATATTAATGACTTGTTGGAACCTGTCTTTAAAGAGGCAGCATTTCATGTAAGGTCAGATAACTTTAACTTTAAAAATATTAAAAACGATTGTATTTTCAATTCATTTGAAGGGCAGTTAGATACAGGGAGAATGATGGAAGCCTTATTGCGTAAAGTACAATCAAAAAACATAAAGATCCTTAATAATATTACAGTAGAATCTTTTGAAGATACCGGTAATGGCGTAAAATTAAAAACAGCTCGATTTGAATTCTCATCTATTAACCTATGCATTGCTACCAATGGGTTTGCTTCTCAATTACTTCAAGAACCTGTAAAACCCGCAAGAGCCCAAGTATTAATAACAAAACCAATAAAGAATCTACATATAAAAGGGACATTCCATTTAGATAGGGGTTATTATTATTTTAGAAATATAGATAATAGAATATTGTTGGGAGGCGGACGAAATCTTGATTTTAAAGGAGAGGAAACCGTCAAAATGCAGCAAACTGAGTTAATCCAAAATAAATTGCTAGAACTTTTACAAACAACCATTCTTCCAGACACGCCTTTCGAAGTTGATTATAGTTGGAGCGGTATCATGGGTGTTGGAAACCAAAAAAAAGCCATTGTTAAACAAATTAGCAATCACGTATTTTGCGGTGTACGCTTGGGAGGTATGGGTATTGCTATAGGCAGTATTGTAGGAAAAGAACTGGCAGAATTGGTATAGGTAAGATGATAAAACGGTTTTTGAGGTTCCTTTTAAAATGTGTTTTATGGCTGATAGGTTTATCTGTTATAATTGTTTTTGTGTTTAAATGGTTGCCAATTCCTGTTACGCCTTTAATGCTTATTCGTTCTGCAGAGCAATATCAAAATAACAAGAAATTAGTCTGGAAACATGATTGGAAGCATATAGATGAAATTTCTAAAAATTTGCAGTTAGCAGTTATTTGTAGTGAAGACCAAAAGTTTCTGAACCACCAAGGTTTCGACATAAAGGCCATAGAAAAGGCGATCGAGAACAACAATAAAGGGAAGCGAATAAAAGGAGGCAGCACCATTAGCCAACAAACGGCAAAAAATGTATTTTTATGGCCACAGCGTAGTTGGTTGCGCAAGGGTTTGGAAGCGTATTTTACATTTTTGATAGAATCTATTTGGACAAAGGAGCGTATTATGGAAGTATATCTCAACAGTATTGAAATGGGACCGGGCATATACGGTGCTGAGGCTGCATCGCAGTATTGGTTTAAGAAATCGGCTTCTCAGTTAACACAGCCCGAAGCGGCAGCCATAGCTGCTGTTTTGCCAAATCCTAGAGGCTATAAAGCCAATCCGGCATCAGATTATATTCAACGTAGAAAAGATTGGATTATAAAGCAAATTGGGTATTTTGGTGTATTGAATTATGACAGAACAGATAAATAAAGAACCCCTAAAGCAAGTACTCTATAGTCAATGTCGTATGGTTGTAAGATCACGGCTTGATACCATCCGGAAAACCATCCAAGAGTTGGAAGAATCATTAGAATCGGAAACCAAGAGTACAGCAGGCGATAAACATGAAACTGGGCGTGCCATGGTACAACTGGAACGTGAAAAGTTAGGGCAACAATTGGCTGAAATTCAAAAAAACAATCAAGTTTTAGCAAAAATTGATGTTTCTAAATCTTCAGAAGCAATAGGTTTAGGGAGTATCGTGTTTACTTCAAGTGGCAATTATTTTATTGCTATAAGTACTGGTGAGTTGGTTGTGGATAATCAAAAGTTCTATGCTATTTCTATGAGTGCTCCCATTGCAAAAGTATTGTTAGGAAAACGCGTTGGGGATGAGATTCATTTTAGAATGCAAACGTTTAGAATTGAAGCTGTTTTTTAGTGGGATTAAGGCATGGTTAAAGAAATTTCCTTGCCAGTTTTCAAAGCACCATCATGTTCAAAAAACACCGTGTCACCATTCAAATCAGCTTCTATTAAATAATAATGGCCTTTAAAATAACAATGCTTTACAGTGGCTTTTAAATTAGACTTGTTTACAAGCTTCAATTGATGTGCATAAACGATGCGGTTGTTTATAACATTAAATTCTCCAAAAAACGAAGCTGTTAACGGCGTTTTGGGGTTCTTGAATAACTGTTCGGGAATGTCATTAACTTCTATTTGTTTATCGTTAAGTACTAGCATCCGGTCGGCATAACCAAGTACATCGTCTTTGTCATGTGTTGCAACAATACACGAAATATGATGTGTTTTTAAGTACTTAAAGAGACTTCTTCGTAGGGATTGTTTTTTAAAATTATCGATGTGACTAAATGGTTCGTCCAATAAAATAATTTCTGGCTGTTTGGCCAAAGCCCGAGCTAAGGCGACACGTTGTTTCTGGCCACCGCTTAAGGTTTTAACCTTGGTTTTTGAAAATGGTGTGAGCTCAACCACCTCCAGTAGTTCTGCAGTACGTTGTTGCTTCTCTTCGGGATAGAAATTAGAAAGGAACTTCCCTATGTTTTCTTCTACGGTAATAAATGGCATCAAATCGAATTCCTGGGCAACATATTTCATAAAATCATACCCAACCACCAAGTTGAATTTTGGGCCTAAAATTTCGGTGTTGTCCCAAAGAATATGCCCCGAATCAAGGTCGTATTCACCATATAAAACTTTTAATAGAGTACTTTTTCCCGAGCCACTTTCTCCTATAATCGAGAGATGCTCCCCTTTTTTAACTTTAAAATTGAGATTTTTTAGAATAGTGGTTTTATTGTACGAAAAACTAAGGTTTTTAACTTGAAGCATAGTTTGGCAAAAATACTATAAAAAATATGATCCCGAAGTTAGGGCCCGAACTGAAAACCGAATTTCTAAATTAATATTTATTTGCCTTATTTGGCAATGCTTTAAATCCCATGTTGTACAGTGTGAAACCAAAAATATCGGCATATTGATCGATGATTTTACTAATTGGAGTACCAGCACCATGCCCTGCATCAGTTTCAATGCGTATTAATACAGGGTTGGGGGCTATTTGTTTATGTTGTAGCTCGGCTGCAAATTTAAAGCTATGAGCCGGGACTACACGGTCATCATGATCCGCTGTAGTTATTAAAGTTGCAGGATAGACCGTGCCGGCTTTCACATTATGGACAGGCGAATAACCTCTAAGGTATTCGAACATGGTTTTACTGTCGTTGGCTGTTCCGTAATCATAAGCCCATCCAGCACCAGCAGTAAAAGTGTGGTAGCGCAACATGTCTAAAACACCTACTGCTGGCAGTGCTACTTTAGCCAGATCGGGGCGTTGGGTCATGGTTGCTCCAACCAATAAGCCGCCATTAGAGCCTCCCCTAACGGCTAAATAATCAGAAGCCGTATAGTTGTTTTCAATTAAGTACTCGCCTGCAGCAATAAAATCATCGAATACGTTTTGTTTTTTAAGTTGAATTCCAGCATCGTGCCAAGAGCGACCATATTCACCGCCACCTCTTAAATTGGGAACAGCTAAAATACCGCCTAGCTCCATCCAAATAGCATTCGTAATACTAAAAGCAGGTGTTAGGCTTATATTAAATCCACCGTATCCGTACAAAATTGTTGGGTTTTTACCATTTTTCTGTAATCCTTTTTTATGGGTAATTACCATAGGTATTTTAGTGCCATCCTTAGAAGTATAAAATACCTGATGACTTTCGTAATCAATACTATTAAAATCAATAGTAGGCTTCCAGTATAAAGTTGTTTTTCCCGAGTTAGGATCAAAGCCATAAATAGAAGAAGGTGTGTAGTAATTGGTAAAGGCATAGTACAAAGTTTTGTCTTTTCTTTTTCCGCTAAAACCATTAGCGGTACCTATACCTGAAAGTTCGATTTCTCGAATTAATGTGCCTTTATAATCGTATTGTTTTAGCTTAGAATGAGCATCGGCCATATAATGAGCAAATAAGAACCCACCTCCTGTTGTGGGGCTTAATACTTGTTCGGTTTCTGGAATAAAATCCACCCAATGTTCTGGCGTAGGATTGTTCGCGTCAACTGTTACAATTTTTTTGTTAGGAGCATGTAAGTTTGTAACTAGAAACAATGTGTTTCCATTATTTTCAATAACAGAAGTGTCGCTATCGGGATGGTCTAAAATGGTAATAAGCTTACTGTCTGGTTTAGTAAGGTCTTTTATAAAGAGTTTGTTTCCAGATGTTGCTATTTTAGCCGAGATAATCAAAAATTTGTTGTCTTCGGTAACACTTCCGTAGACGTAACGATATTTTTCTTTTGGCGTACTGCCAAAAATTAAAAGATCCTCCGTTTGGGGTGTTCCTAGTTTGTGATAATACAACTTATGTTGATCGGTTTTGGCAGATAGCTCACTGCCATTAGGTTTATCGTAGCTTGAATAGTAAAAACCTTCGTTTTTATACCACGCAATGTTGCCAAACTTTACATCAATGATCGTATCCTCCAAAAGGGCTTTGGTTTCGGTATCCATCAACAGAATTTTCCGCCAATCACTTCCTCCCTCAGAAATGGAATACGCTAAAGTTGAACCATCGTTAGAAAAACTCAAGCCTCCTAAAGAAATGGTGCCGTCTTTAGAAAAAGTGTTGGGATCTAAAAACACCTCATCTTCTCCTTTTTCTTTTTTCCTGTAAATAACATGTTGGTTTTGTAGACCATCATTTTTAGAGAAATAGGTGTATTGACCTTCAGTAAATGGTGCACCTATCTTTTCATAATTCCATAAATGCGATAAGCGTTTTTTTAATGCATCCCTAAAAGGAATCTTTTCCAGATACATATTGGTCACCTCGTTTTGAGCGTTTACCCATGCTTCCGTTTCAGTAGCCCTGTCATTTTCTAACCAGCGATAAGGATCTTCTACTTCTATGCCAAAATAAGTATCTACAATGTCAACAGTTTTTGTTTCAGGGTAATTTATAAGTGCTTTTTTACAGGTTTTTGTATGCATACCACAGAGATTATTGCTACTACAATACTACTAATTAATTTGTTGTTTATGTAATATATTAATGAAGTCATCTTGACTTTTTCTATTTCTGAAAATGACTGAAAGATCATTTCAATTTGCAATGCATTAAAAATAACGAAAACCCTTCCATTTTTGTCGTTGGTCTTAAAGTTTATGCTTTATAAGCTAATTGCATTACTTTTGACTTTAAAATTAAACTTTTTATGAAAAAGCCCTTTTTAGTTTTATTATTAGCAGTAAGTTGCTTTTCGTTGTTTTCCCAGTCTGAAATTACTGAAAGCGAGATTAAAGAGCATATTCAGTTTTTGACATCCGAAAAAAATGGAGGGCGTTATCCGGGAGGAAAGGAAAACAAACGTGTTGTTAAGTATTTAAGAAAGGAATTTAAGGCTATGGGGTTGGAGGCTTTTAATAAAGGGTACAAACAAACTTTTGATGCACCTCTGCGGGTAGAGAAAGGAGTTGAAGAAAAACCAGTGGTTACAACGTGTAATGTTGTTGGTTTTATTGAAGGGAATGATCCGGAATTAAAAAATGAATATATTGTTTTAGGAGCACATTACGACCATTTAGGGCTTGGTGGGCCATCTTCTAAATCGGATAAAAAAAACACTATTCATTTTGGAGCAGATGATAATGCCAGTGGAACAGCTGCTTTATTGGAAATTGCCGAGAAGTTTGTGTCTCAAAAAGAACAGTTAAAGCGCAGTGTTTTATTTATTGCATTTGGAGCAGAAGAGCAAGGACTTTTAGGGAGCAAGTACTTTGTGGAACACCCTACTGTTCCACTTTCCCAAATTAAACTCATGATAAACATGGATATGGTAGGAAGAATGAATACCGAAAAACATGTCTACATGGGAGGGGCAGGCACCTTTCCAGATGGTGTTGAATTCATGAAATCACTTGGTAAATCTTTAGGAGTAAATCCAATAGTACATGCTGGATCTGTAGGAGGATCGGATCATGTATCATTTTATAAGAAAGGCATATCGGTTTTAGGAATGCATACTGGAGGCCATCCGCAATATCATACACCAGAGGACACATTGGACTTGATTAATTTACCAGGAGAAAAACTGGTTTGTGAATATATTTTTCAAACCATTTTAAAAAAGGCCTCTTCACGTGAAAATTTATATTTTATTAATCAAGATTAAAGCCAATCATGAGGTCTGAAAAGTGATTAATTTTGTTCATTCAGAGCCTTTCGGCTGTGGCTCAAGACAGGCTAAATCGAAGAATATTAATTCGTTAAAATCAACAAATTATATTTTAAAAGATTCTTCATTTCATTCAGAATGAACAACATAAAAGTATAATGAGTACTAAAGTCATGTATTAGGTTTGCTTCATGTTTATCGGTAGGCTGAGGTCTTCGTTATTAATGTAAATGATTGATAGCTATGTTTTGTTGGTCTCATTAAAACTCTGGAATTTTAAGTGGATACCAGCCACAGTTTATCTTTAGCAAAGACAAAATACAGGTATGACAAAGGGTGTGTTCCCTTACTTTTTTCCATTGCCGAAAAAAGTAAGCAAAAAAGTCTAGGCTTACGATAAAACCCTGATAAAATGCTACGGTATCCCCATCCACGGATGAAAATACCTCCCCCTCATTGCTTCGGGGTCAAACAAGATTTTCATACTTATACCCTCGCTGCTACCTTGATTTTTAGGGGTTTTATCGGTAGGCCGGAATCCATCTTCTCTTTATTTTTCCTTGTCCTGCCTGCGCAGGCAGGCATCTACGTTTGGATATGTATATAAAAAGCCATGTTTTGTATTATGTTTGGAATCGTTGGTTAGGACTGTATTATAATCTCTTACTTTTCCATTGCCGAAAAAAATAAGCAAAAAAGTCTAGGCTTACGATAAAACCCTGCTTAAATAATGAAGGTATAGATATTTCGCTTACGTTCAATATGACAATATAGATAAAACCTCTTGTGAAATTGGAGTACAAAAAAGGTCTTTCGATACAATAAAAGACCTTTTATACCCTTAATTTATTTGTTTAACAAAAACTACATCTTGTTATTGAGCTTATTAACATCTGCCATCCTATACTTAGGATCTATTTCAACACTCTTTACAGTTTTTGCAGCAGTAAAACTATACGTAGGATAAGCCCAAGCCCAGTCTTTTATAATGGTTGCCTTAGTTGGTTTTTCACCACGCATCATTTGTAATGGGATGTAATAGTCTTGCGTAGAACCATCTGTATAGGTAACAGTTAGGTCTATAGGCATGGGCATTAAACCAATACGTTCCAGGGTAACGGTATTACCATCAACCGATTTAACACCGTAATCGATAGTGTTGGTTGTTTGCGCAAAATCGATTAAATACCAATCCAATTCCAATCCAGATACTTTTTCTGCACTCCTAATAATATCGATAGGCACTGGATGTTTAAACTTAAAGTCGTTAAAGTATTTTTTTATTGTTTGCTTTAGGTTGTCTTCACCAATAACATAACCTAATTGAGACAAAAACACAAAACCTTTGTAATAAGCCGAAATGCTGTAAGACTTATTCAAGTTATGCCTGTCGGCATGAGCAGTTAGGGGTTCTTCATGGCCCGACTTGGCGAGGTAAGCATAGGTGTCGAACACCTTGGTTCGCGACATGTCAAAGTCCGTTTTTAGTATATGACTACCGGCCAGTTCCCCAAAATATTCCGTAAACCCCTCATCCATCCAGTAATGTCGCGCCTCGTTGGTAGCCAGTAAGAACTGAAACCAGGTATGTGCCATTTCGTGTGCGGTTACACCAAATAAACCATCAAAACTACCTTCTCCTAGTATGAGCGTACACATGGCATACTCCATACCGCCGTCACCTCCTTGAATGATAGAATATTGATTGTAAGGGTATGTCCCAATGTTGGTACTGTAAAACTGCATCAACTCAACCGCTTTGGGTTGCAAGCGCTTCCAGTTCTTTAGTTTATCCGATGGCATGGTCTTTTTATACAAAAAGTGAAGCAAGGGACCGTTAGGCACCTGCTTGGTGTCATGATTAAAATCGGGATCGGCAGCCCAGGTAAAATCATGTACATTGGGCGCTTTAAAGTGCCAAGTAAGCTTATCGCTTTGTGCAGGAGTAACAGTTCCCGTTTCATAGCCATGTCCAATTGTATTAGGGTTTTGTAAATACCCTGTGCCGCCCACAACATAGTTTTTATCAATAGTTAATTTTACATCAAAATTACCCCAAACACCATGAAATTCTCTTCCAATATAGGGGTCGGCATGCCAGCCTTCAAAATCGTATTCAGCCAGCTTAGGATACCATTGTGCCATAGATAGAACCACACCTTCCTTGTTATTCCTTCCGGAGCGACGAATTTGAACTGGCACCTGTGCGTTAAAGATCATATCGAAAGTTACCTTTTCTCCTGGTTGAATGGGTTTTGCAAGGTCGACCTCCAATACAGTGCCAACAGTTTCATATTTTAAAACTGTCCCATTTTGTTTTAAGGAGCTTACTTTTATATACCCTATTTCATCAGGGCTTAACTTGCTAATCCTATCCTTTACCCTACCATCTGGATCTGCAATGGTTCGTGAACGCACATCCATTTCGCTTCCTGGTTGAAAAGCGTTGAAATATAAGTGATAATATACTCGATTCAATACATCGGGAGAATTGTTTGTATACACTAAGATTTGTTTTCCGTCATACCGATAGGTGTTTACATCCATGTCAATTTCCATAGTATAGTCTACATGTTGCTGCCAATATCCTGGTTTTTGGGTACTGGGAACACTTGGTATAGCAGAAGATGGTACAGATACTGTCTTAGTACTTGTGCAAGCAAAAAGAACACTAATAAAGAAAAAAGCTAAAAATCGTTTCATACGTTAGAGTTTATTGTTTTTTATCTAAAAGCTGTCCGTAGACTGAACAGGGCATTAAAGTTGAAAAAAAAGAGGCTATAAAAGCCTCTCTTTATAAAAATTATTACAATTAAAGTTTAGACGCCATAATTAAGGCATTATAAGCATTAACCATTTTTCCTGATTTTGTTAAATTGGCAAATGGCTGAATATTTTCGGCATCACCACCAACAATGACTTTTGTTTTTACTGCAAGTCCAGAATCCATAAGTATTTGTTTTACTTCTGAAGCTTTTAACTTAGGGAAATACGACCGTATTAAAGCCGCAACACCAGCAACAGCAGGAGCTGCCATAGACGTACCGCCTTTGGTATCGTACTCATTTTCGGGTGTTGTGGAATACACTTTGGCTCCAGGAGCGAACACATCAACATTTATTTTTCCGTAATTAGAAAAACCTGCAATCATTTCTGTACCATACTTAGGCTCTAAAGCACCAACAGTTATAAAGGTATCGGATACTTCTGGACCATTATTTACCTGATCGTTGGGATAACAAGCTTTTTTGTCTAGATCTTGACTTTCGTTTCCAGCTGCATTCACAAACAATACATCTTTTTTTCCGGCATAGGCAATAGCTTCACGAACCCAGTCGCTATGAGTTGAGTAGTATTTACCAAAGCTTCCATTAATGATTTTTGCTCCATTATCAACGGCATAACGAATGGCCAATGCAATATCTTTATCGTACTCATCTCCGTTGGGTACTGCACGAATACTCATAATTTGCACATTGTTTGCAACGCCATTAGCGCCTTTACCATTATTGCGTTCAGCAGCGATAATACCAGCAACGTGCGTCCCGTGGCTTTCACTTTTCTTAACAGGCTTTACATTGCCATTTCCATAATATTTGGTAGACATATCATCAGGATTATCACCAGTAACACGTCCTTTAAGATCTTTATTAAGATTAGCATTCAAGCGATCTGTAAAGTGCTCTATACCGTTTTTTAACTCTTTCTTAAAATCGGAAACAGAATCCATGCCTAAACTGTAAACATACTTTATCATAGAGGCTGCTTTTTCTAAGGACTCATCTTCTGTTTTAATACCCTCAACATCAGCTTTAGTATAGTCCGATTTGTTTAAATGTTTAGAAACAGCTTCATCGGCAATAGATAGTTGTTGCAGGAACTGCTCGTAATTGGTTTTAAGTCCTGTGTATTTTTGATAATCTTTTTCGTATTCGGCTTTAGCACGCTCATAATCTGGATGATCGGTCATATTGTTAGCAAGGATACGAACAAACTCTAATTGCTCATCGTAACCATCACCTAAAAAGTTCCAACCGTGTACATCATCCACATAACCGTTTTTGTCATCATCCTTACCATTATTTGGTATTTCATCTGTATTGGTCCAAATCACGTCATCAAGATCTTCATGATCGATATCAATTCCTGAATCGATCACGGCTACAATAACGGATTTTCCTTTTTGACCTTTAATGATTTCTGCGTAAGCCTTGTCAACACTCATGCCTGGAATGGTGTCTTTTATTAAATCCAGATGCCCCCAATTGTGTTTTTCAGCTTCTGTTAATTCTGACACCTTTAATGGAATGGTATCGATATTCTCAATAGGTGTCGATATAATATTGGCGGTACTTCCACAACCAGTAATTATAGTGGCAGCAAAGGCAGCCGCAGTTAGTATTCTAAATGTTCTCATTATTCTTTATTAGTGTAAATTTTAGTTAAAAATATCGTTTGTTGTATAGGTGTTTTTTAGTCTTACTCCTTTTTCTGTGTGCTGCACTGTAATAATCTCGTTATGGGCATCGTGCTCTAAAAACAAGTAGTAGTTTTTATCTGCAGCTATGTTAAGAAACCGTTCTTTTTCTTCCAATGTTAATAATGGTCTTGTATCATAACCCATAATGTAAGGTAATGGCAAATGCCCTACAGTGGGAAGCAAATCGGCCATAAAAGCAATAACCTTGTCTTTATAATGTATTAACGGAATCATTTGTTTTTCGGTATGTCCGTCGGCAAAGAAGATATCAAAACCTAGTTCTGAGTTTTTAATGGTATCGCCAATTGGAAGCCCTACAAACTTAAGTTGATTGCTTGCTTCCATTGGAAGGATGTTTTCCTTTAAAAAAGATGCTTTTTCTCTTTTATTGGGCTGTGTGGCCCACTGCCAGTGGTCTTTATTGCTCCAAAAATGGGCATTTTTAAATGCTGGTTCGTAACCTGTTCGGCCTTTGTTCCATTGTATACTACCGCCACAATGATCGAAGTGTAGGTGTGTCATAAACACATCGGTAATATCATCGCGATTAAAACCATATTGTTTTAAGGAAGTGTCTATTGTATCGTTTCCCCATAAATGGTAATATCCAAAGAATTTATCGGATTGTTTGTTACCCATTCCAGTATCGATTAAAATTAAGCGGTTACCTTCTTCAATAAGTAAACAACGCGCTGCAATATCGATCATATTATTGGCATCGGCCGGATTGGTCCTTTGCCATAAGGCCTTTGGAACAACACCAAACATAGCGCCACCATCCAACTTAAAGTTGCCAGAATTTATAGGGTATAGGTTCATTACTTTATATTAATAGCCGATACTTTAAAAAGTTATTTTACGTAACACAAAAGTATTTTAATCTTATGAAATAGGCGTATAAATTAAGAAAACGTTAATACTTTAAGACATATTATGTTGGAAATGCGCTGTAGAAGCAATAACTACAGTTTTTAGGCGCTTACCAAAATCTAACAATGCCTTTATTTCTTTAATACTAGCCAAACGTTCTTTTCCAAATACTAAAAGCGAAGATCCATTGGACTCAACATGATAATATGGGTTACTTTCAAAGAAATGAATAAGCTCATCATTAAAAAAATCACGAATTGCTTGTTCATGTTCCCCCAATAAATAAAAGCGTTTAGAAAAATCGGAGTGGTTCTGAAACGGAATGTCCTTAAACCCAGCAAAAGCGTACACCTTTTCTAAAAAGCCTTCTTTATCAAGCGTAAATTCAGGAATATCCTGCTCTAAACTAATATGAAGCATTGTTGAACGAACCACTTCTTTTGCTATAAACTCACCTTCGGAAAACTCTATATCGAACAAGCGAATGGTCTTATCTTTATAAGATAGTTGATTGTATATATGATTGGTGTTTTTAGTATTGAAAAACAAAAAGTCGCTTAGAAATTGTGTTCGTTTTTGCTTTCTAAAATCATAGTCTAGCCCATAATCTTCGGCAAGCTCTTTTATATTTGTTTGCCTACGTGTAAGGCTGCTTTTTATGATATTTGGCACAGGGAGCAAACGCCTTAAAGCAAACGGATGTTTTGAATCGGTATCGTGCATATCCAGTCCAATAACATCAAAATGGCCGCCTCTTTTATTGAAGAGTTCCTGATAACTTGCCATGTTTTCCATAACCGTATGGTCAACAAACTCACACAGGGAAAAATCGACTATAACATCCTGATCTTCGGGAACTGCTTCAAGATGCCCTTTTAACCTAAAATAATTTAAAAAACTACAAAAGTGTTTTACGCTCACATAATAACTTGTAGTAGACTCTTCTTCTTTAAACATTAAAACGTTTGGTTTTAATACGTTCCTTAAAAACAGACCAATACTTTTACTTATTATGATATGAATGATTAAGGTGGTAATAACACCTGCCAAAATACCTGTTATAAGACCTACTTTTAATGTTATAACTAGCGTTACAAAGAAAATTATGAGCTGTTCCTTACCAATCGAGAATATTTTTGTAACCACCTTTGGTGATGCTAATTTATATCCTGTATAAACCAAAATTGCCATAAGGGCCGGTAACGGAATCCGGGTTAACTGCGTACTGAACAAAACAATAAACAGGACTAAAAACACGGCATGAAAGAAATTGGAGGACCTGTTAGTAGCGCCATTATTGACATTAACAGAACTTCTAGCAATTACAGTTACTACGTTAAGGCCACCAAGAAAGCCACTTCCAATAGTGGCAAGCCCCAATGCTTTAAGATCTTTATTTACATTAGAACGCCTTTTTTCAGGGTCTAATTTATCGACAGCTTTAATGCTTAAAAGCGATTCTATACTGGCTATTAATGTTAATGCCAATACGCTGGCCCAAAATGAAAGGCTTCCTATTTTGTTTAGTTTTAGGCTAGGAATATCGGATATAATTTCATGAATACTGGGAATTCCCGAAATCATGTATTCTTTGGCAATAGGGTTGGGTTCATGTACAATCAGCTCAAAATAATAACTAAACCCAATGGATAGAATAACAATCCACATAGGTGCTGGAATGAGCTGTAGATATTTGTTCCTAATCTTGGAATAGAACAGCATGGTGGCCAAGCTCATAACACCTGCCAATGCGGCATAGATTAAGCCATCGCTTTTATAATGAATGGCATCGTTAATGGTAAATGGGATTTCGATGAGGTAATCGATAGTCTCCTCTCGCATAATCTTATGGGCAAACATGATATGGAATTGTTTACCCAAAATGATCAAACCTATGGCCGCCAGCATCCCTTGTATTGCGGACGAAGGGAAAAAATCGGCCAAGGTTCCCATTCTTAAAAAACCAAGAAGCAAAAGAAGCATTCCCGAGAACACAATGGCCACATAAGCGTTTTCTATTCCTAGGGTTGTAATGGCGATTAACAGTACACCAACTAAACCATTACCCGGTCCAGCAATGGTAACATGACTCCCGCCTAATATTGCTACAATAATACCTCCTACAACGGCCGAAATAATACCCGCAATGGGAGGTGCTTCACTCGCCATTGCAAGCCCTAAACCTAAAGGTAAGGCTATTAGGCTTACAACAAAACCAGAAAATATATTTTTTGGTAATGCTTTAAAAAAAGTTTTTATGTTATTCTTTTTGGGGCTCATTGAAGAATTAGTACATCGGTTGGAAGTTCGGTTAAAATATGTTCAATATCATGAGGAAATAAGCGATCCCAAAAAGTCATCTTTAAAGGTGCATTCATAACTAATAAATCGGCACGCGTAATTTGGGCATAATGACCAATGGAATAGCCTTGTTTTCCAAAAATAGGTTGTGATTTAATAGCAATATCATCTGTATAGGTGTTTGGTATGTCTTGAACGATCTCATTTACTCTTGAATTTTCCCTAAGTTTAATACGCTCCTTTATAATGTTAGCCTTCCTTAAAGATTTGTCGTCATCTACCCTTACGTGAATGGTATCTTGTTTAATTTCTTCTACAATCGTAATTTTTTCAGCACTAAGCATTTTTGCTACGTAAAATGCATAAGTAATCGTGTTTTTAGTTTTTGGATCTTCCAAACCGTTTACGACAATGTTTTTACAGGGTACTCTTTCTACAGCAGGTTTTATTAGCAATAAAATAGAGCACTGGGCTTGTCGTGTAATCTTTCTTGCAATGGAACCTACATAATATTTTAGGAACTGCTCACGTTGTACGGCCCCAAGAATAAGTAAGTCTATATGCTTTTTTTCGGCTACCGAAAGAATAACATTTACAGGCTTACCTGTTTTAAAAACGGCTTCAAAAGTTAAGTTATCTTTTTTAAACGGACTAAGGATATCGTGAAGCATGTTAATCTTATCCTCAGATGCTTCTCCTACATGTATTAAGAATAATTTGGATTCAAAAAAAATGGACAACCTTGCTGCTTCGTATAAATTCGCCTTTAGAGTGGGCGAAAACGCCACGCCTATTCCAATACTTTTAAAAGGTTTTAAAACCACTGTGTTTGTTATTTTATTCTTAAAAGTCGTAAGATACTATTTTTTGAAAACATTGAAGCGGTTTAAGCTTTTTGGATTGAAGCGAAGATTGATGGATTTGTGCCCAAATAAAGGCTTTTTTGAGACACATAGAGGGCTCCGTGATGATAAAAAGACAAAATGTGGGTGCAAAACGGCAATTTTTTAGCCAATTTTAAAAGTTTAATTCACTTCATTAACCGTTTTGTTTAAATTAGTGTTTTTTAAAAAAGATCATCTATGTTAGAATTAGCAGGAATCATTATTTTGGGGATATTGGCACAATGGTTTGCATGGAAGTTTAAAATACCTGCTATTTTACCTTTAATATTGATAGGGCTTATTGTAGGCCCTATTGCTGCTGAATTCTTATCGGAAGATGGTACGAAGTGGATCGAACCTATTTGGAACGGAAGCAAAGGCCTGTTTCCTGGCGAAGGCTTATTTTATTTTGTGTCCCTAGCTATAAGTATTATTCTTTTTGAAGGTGGTTTAACCTTAAAACGCTCCGAAATTGAACATGTAGGCCCAGTTATTACTAAGCTTATTACCTTGGGCGCTGCTATTACTTTCTTGGGAGGAGGTATTTTGGCTCGTGTTATTTTTGGCCTTAGTTGGGAATTGTCTTTTTTGTTTTCGGGTTTGATTATCGTTACAGGGCCAACAGTTATAACACCCATACTACGAAATATCCCTTTAAAAAAAGATGTTTCAGCAGTCTTAAAATGGGAGGGTATATTAATAGATCCCATTGGGGCTTTGGTGGCTGTATTGGTATTTGAGTTTATAAGTGTTGAAGGTGATAGTGGTTTTACGAAAACTGCTTTAATCGAGTTTGGTAAAATCATTCTTTTCGGGACGACCTTCGGGTTTACCTTTGCCCATGCCTTAGCCTTTGCGATAAACAAAAAGTTGATACCTCGTTACTTACTAAATGTTGTATCGCTATCTACGGTTTTATTGGTTTTTGTAGAATCCGAAATATTTGCACACGAATCGGGTTTACTTGCAGTAGTCGTTATGGGGATGGTTTTAGGTAATAGTAAGCTAGAGAATATTAAAGAATTGCTTTATTTTAAAGAATCGTTGAGTGTGCTGTTAATTTCCATCCTCTTTATCCTGTTAGCTGCGAATATTCATTTTGAAGAATTATTACTACTGTATAATTGGAAAACCGTAGCGCTTTTTGCTGTAATTGTATTTTTTATCCGCCCTTTGGCCGTTTTTATGAGTACCATGGGATCCCATTTGTCTGTAAAAGAAAGGATATTTATTAGCTGGGTGGGGCCAAGAGGTATTGTGGCAGCAGGTATTGCTTCACTTTTTGGTAGTAAATTGATAAAGCAAGGTGTTGAGGGAGCCGAGTATATAACGCCGTTGGTTTTTATGATCGTTTTGGGAACCGTATTGTTAAATGCAACAACAGCTCGGGTATTCGCTAAAATAGTGGGTGTGTTCTTAAAGCGCTCGGAAGGCATTTTGATTGTAGGAGCCTCTAGGGTATCACGCTTAATAGGTAAATATTTAAAAGACAACGGCAGGCACGTTGTATTAATTGACAGTAACCAGACCAATATTCAACTGGCACAAGAATTAGGGCTGGAAGCCATAAATACTGATATATATTCTGAAACGCTTGAAGATAATATTGAATTAAATGATATTGGATTTTTAATGGCTTTAACCGGTAGTGCTGATATAAACCAATATGCCATCGATACATTTGAAGAACAGTTTGGAGAAAATGGGTCTTTTAGATTAATAACAGTAGATGAAATAAACGATTCGGAAAACAGCCCTAAAGAAGGGTTATTTTCGCAAACCGATGATTATAACTCACTTACCGAAGTAGCAAGAAAACATCCTGAAATTCATGAAATAGAGCTTAAAGGCCGGGATCATTATGAGTCTCTTATTGAGATTACTAATACTGAATCAGATATAATTCCACTTCTTGTAAAGGACAAAAAAGGTGCTTTAGAGATTATATCATCTCAAAACAAAGCCATTGATAATCTTGAAAAGGGTTATAAACTAGTGTATTTAGGAAAACCCATAGAACAGGCAAAAGCATTAAACAATCGCGTACACAATCTTAAGTAATCGTGTACGCTTTTGTTTAACATAGATATTCTACTCCCCTATAATTTGAAGGTTTGTAAATTCTTTTGAAACGACCAATGAGTTGTTTTCAAACTGAACGTCATTAAAATCAACATATTCGTTATCAACTTTAATGGATTTCACTTCGAAGGGCAACCCGAATAAATTAATTTTGAATGTAGAATAAGGCGTTACATACTGACCTCTTTTATGGATGCGAATAATTAGTTTGTTTCCATTACCAGCTAAGTTAAATTTCTTTAAACTATAGCGCCCTTTGGTGTAATCGTAACCGTCATTGGAATCTTCATATAACTCAGAATCTTCTTTTCCGTTTTTGTAATAGACGTCTAAGCCAATCTGCTCTAATTTTTTTTCACCAACATATTGCTGTACTGGATACTTAGGGATAATAGCACCTGCTTTTACAAATAGAGGCATGGTGTCTAAATCGGCATTTACCCAAGTTTCCTTGCCTCCTGTAACTAATGTTTTATCCCAGATATTATACCATTCTCCACGAGGAATATACATTCTCCTTCCTTTGGAGTTCGGTTCATTTATAGGGCAAACAAGAATCTGTTTACCACAAATAAACTCGTCTGTTCTATAATGGGTTTGAACATCTTCTTGATCAAATAACACTAGTGACTTTATCATTGGAGCATTCTCATGCGAATAGTGATAAAAGGCTGTGTATAAATATGGGAGTAACTCATACCTCATTTCGATGAACTTACGAACAATGTTTGTAATTTCTTCATCAAAAGCCCAAGGTTCTTGCTCTCCATGATCTCCAGAGGAATGTGTTCTACAAAATGGGTGAAATACGCCTAATTGAATCCAACGGGCATATAATTCGCCATTAGGTTGTTCTGCAAATCCGCCAATATCCGACCCAGCAAAAGAGAATCCCGACATAGCAAGACGTTGTGCTTGGGTATTGGCAATTTGTAAATGTTCCCAACTGGCAACATTGTCTCCCATCCATGTAGATGTATAGCGCTGTGTACCTGAATATGCTGAACGGGTAATAACGAACGGCCGTTTAGGATAATTAAAACGTTTTAAACCGTGATAGGTAGCCCTAGCCATTTGCATTCCATAAATGTTATGTGCTTTTTGATGGCTACAGGGGTTACCATCGTAATCGTGGCGTACATCCATAGGGAATGTTTTTCCGGGAACTTCCATAACGGCTGGTTCGTTCATATCGTTCCAAACACCTTTTACACCTATGTCTTCTATAAGTTCTTTAAATAAGCCTGCCCACCACTCTCGCACTACAGGCTTTGTGAAATCGGGAAAGTAACATTCGCCTGGCCATACTTTTCCTTTCATATAAGGGCCATCGGCGCGTTTACAAAAATAGTCATTTTCCAATCCTTCTTTAAAGACACTGTACTCGGGGTCTATTTTAATACCTGGATCGATAATAACAACGGTTTTAAAACCATCGTCAGCCAGTTCTTTTACCATTCTTTTTGGTTCGGGAAAGTATTCTTTGCTCCAAGTAAAACATCTAAAGCCTTCCATATAATCGATATCTAAGTAAATGGCATCACAAGGAATCTTTAGTTTTCTAAACTTGCTTGTAACTTCCTTTACTTTAGATTCTGGATAGTAACTCCACTTACATTGGTGATAGCCTAAAGCCCATAAAGGCGGTAATTCTGGTGTCCCAGTTAAGTCGGTGTAACTTTTAACAACATCATTCATTTCGGGTCCGTAGAAAAAATAATAATTCATTTCCCCTCCTTGTGCCCAAAAGCTAGTAACATTACGGCGTTCATGACAAAAATCGAAATAGGTTCTAAAGGTATTATCAAAGAAAATACCGTAAGACTTACCGCTGTGTAATCCGGTATAAAACGGAATGGCCTTATATATAGGATCTGTGTGTTTTCCAAAAGCATACGAATCGGTTGCCCAATTTTCAAAGCGACGCCCTTTTAGGTTTAAATGTTCTGGTTTGTCACCCAGCCCATAATAACTTTCACCATTTTGAGCCGACTTGCTCATTTTAACAATATCGCCCCCTAACTCATAACTTTCTTCCCAATGGAAGCCCAATTCGTCTTCGCATATTATACTACCGTCTTTTACATCATAAATAGATTTTCTTAAATCTTGTTTATTGATATGGCAAATTAATTTAGCCGTGGTAATAATGTATTTTTCTGCATCATCGGTTATTTCTAAATGATTATAACCTCTGCTGGCATCTTCATCGATGGCATAAGAGAAATCTCTAGTGAATTTTCCAACCGTAGTATACCTAAAGCGCAAAACGCTGTCTCTTATTACGGTAAGCTGAAGAATAATATTGTTTTTTGTTGAAAAGTGTAGGACATCTACATTCTTTTTATAGTCTGTTATATGTGATGGGAACAAATTCCCTTTGTATTCTAACTCTGTATTTAATATCATAAATAGTACGTATTAATTAAGCCGTGAAATTACTAAAATTACGAGGTAAATAGGGTTGTTTTTTATGAAAAAAAACACATAAAAACTGTGTAAAACGCAAATAGTCAGTTAGATAATTGAACGATTCTTAAATCAAATTAGATTTTATACTTAAAGATAGAGATAGCCAATGGCGCTAAGGTAACTTCTGCCGAATGTTTTTTACCATGCCAAGATGATCTTTTGGTTGCAATTGCCTTGGAATTAGCAATACCACTACCTCCAAAAACCTCAGCATCACTGTTAAATAGTTCTTCCAACTTTCCTTTATAGGGAAGGCCTATTATATATTTTTCTCGCACCGTTGGTGTTAGGTTACAAGTAACCACTACGGTCTCTTCGGGCGTTTTTCCTTTTCGGATATAGGCCATAACACAATTTTCATGATCGTCGTAACTAATCCACTCAAAACCATCATGATTAAAAGCATTTTCATACAACGCAGGAGTCGATTTGTATAGCATATTTAATGCCTTATAAAAGTTTTGAAACTTTTTGTGGGGTTCAAAATCCAGTAAATTCCAATCTAAACTCCCTTCAAAATTCCATTCGGCATATTGCCCGAATTCGCTACCCATAAACAATAATTTGGTTCCGGGGTGCGTAAACATGTAGCCATATAAAAGGCGTAGATTAGCAAAGCGTTGCCATTCGTCGCCAGGCATTCTCCCTAAAATTGATTTTTTGCCATATACTACTTCATCGTGCGAAAGTGGTAACATAAAATTTTCGGTAAAGGCATAGGCTAAACTAAAGGTTATATCGTTTTGATGATACTTGCGATAAATAGGGTCTTTAGAAAAATACTGCAAGGTATCATGCATCCAACCCATCATCCATTTCATTCCAAAGCCTAATCCTCCAAGAAAAACGGGTTTAGAAACACCGGGGAAGGCTGTAGACTCTTCTGCGATGGTTTGCACATCGGGGAAAGATCTATAAACTTCTTCATTTAGTTCTTTTAAAAAGGCAATGGCTTCAAGGTTTTCCCGACCGCCATAAATATTGGGTTCCCATTGACCATCTTCTCTTGAATAATCCAAAAATAGCATAGACGCTACAGCATCAACACGTAAGCCATCAGCATGGTACTGGTCTAGCCAAAAAATAGCATTACTTATTAAGAAGGAGCGTACTTCGTTCCTTCCATAATTAAAAATCAAGCTTTTCCAATCTTGATGGTATCCCTTACGTTTGTCGGGGTGCTCATACAAATGTGAGCCATCGAAGAAACCAAGACCATGGGCATCTTCGGGAAAATGTGATGGTACCCAATCCAGAATAATACCAATATCGTTTTGGTGTAATTTATCGACTAGGTATTTAAACTCTTCGGGGTAGCCAAAACGCGACGTCGGGGCGAAATACCCTGTAATTTGATATCCCCAAGAGGGGTCATAAGGATACTCCATAATGGGCATCAATTCTACATGTGTAAAATTCATGTCCTTAACATAATTTACCAGATCGTCTGCCAATTCGTAATAAGATAAAAAACGATCCTCTTCCACTTGTTTTTTCCAAGAGCCCAAATGTACTTCGTAAACTGAATACGGTGCATCCAAAGCATTATGCTTCTTACGTTTTTTCATCCATTGTGTGTCTTTCCACTTATATGCACCATCCCATACAATGGAAGCTGTTTTTGGTGGGTGTTCACAACGTCTGGCATAAGGGTCGGATTTTTCGGTTATAATGCCATTATTATGACTATGGATTCTGTACTTGTATAGGTGACCTTTCCCCACATGGGGAATAAAACCTTCCCATATACCTGAGGCATCCCAACGTACATTCAAGGGATGTTCGTCTCCATTCCAGTAATTAAAATCTCCTATTACGTGAACTTGTTTTGCACTAGGCGCCCAAACAGCAAAGTAAGTGCCCTCTATACCATTAACAGTGGTAATGTGCGATCCAAATTTTTCGTAAAGACGATAATGCTTACCGCTTTTAAATAAGTTTATGTCGAAGTCGGTAAAAAGACTATAAGCGATTACATTGGTCATATATTATATTACAAATCCATTAGGAATTACTGCATTTTGTTTAATAACTACTATACCTTCTTTAATAACATAACTATCGGTTTCTATATCTTCTAAGTGCGGCCCTCCATTAATTCTTACATCGTCACCTATGGAACAGCCTTTATCAATAATGGCATTTTTAATAAAACAACGTGCGCCTATGCCAATGGTGCTAATTTTTGGGTCGTTTACCTCATCCAGACTTTGATAAAAATCACTTCCCATCATATAAGTGTTAATTACGGTGCTCTCATCGCCTATTCTGGAACGAATTCCGATTACAGATTGTTCAATTTTGGCAGCACTTATAATACAACCCTCGGCTATTACTGTTTTATTAAGCGTAGTGCCACTTACTTTTGTTGTAGGAAGCATACGTGCATGGGTATAAATACGTTTGGATTTGTCGTATAAATCAAACTTTGGAATATCTGCTGTTAAGCCAATATTAGCTTCAAAGAAAGAGTCTATATTTCCAATATCGGTCCAATAGCCTTCGTATTGGTAACTCAATGTTTTATGGTGCTCTATATTTTGCGGAATAATCTCTTTACCAAAATCGATAGTATCTGGATTGTTCATCAATTCGATTAAAAGGTCGCGGTTAAATATATAAATTCCCATTGACGCCAAGTAATTACGTCCTTCTTTTTTCATGTCATCACTTACTTCCGATACCCAGTCTGGCAATAAACTGGCATCTGGTTTTTCAATAAAGGAAGTTATCACATTTTTATTGTCGGCCTTTAAGATTCCAAAGGATGTGGCATCCTTAGCGTTTACAGGAATAGTGGCAATCGATATTTCAGCTTTACTTTTTATGTGGGCCTTTAACATTAATTCGTAATCCATTTGATATAGCTGATCTCCAGACAGAATTAAGACATATTTAAAGTTATGTCTTAAAACATGGTGCATACTCTGGCGTACGGCATCGGCTGTTCCTTGAAACCAACCTTTATTGGCAGGTGTTTGCTCGGCGGCCAATACATCGACAAAAGCACTGCTAAAGAAACTAAAATGGTACGTGTTTTTAATGTGGCGGTTTAGGGACGCAGAGTTAAATTGCGTCAATACAAACATACGTTTTATATCAGAGTTGATACAGTTAGAAATAGGGATATCGACCAATCTATATTTACCTGCAATGGGTACTGCTGGCTTCGATCTTGATTCTGTTAATGGATGTAATCTTGTTCCTTGTCCTCCTCCTAAAATAATGGCTAAAACATCATTGTTTATCATACTTTCTAATTTATTGCGTTATATAATTCGATATAT
This sequence comes from Snuella sedimenti, assembly GCF_016428595.1. Taxonomy (GTDB): domain Bacteria; phylum Bacteroidota; class Bacteroidia; order Flavobacteriales; family Flavobacteriaceae; genus Snuella; species Snuella sedimenti. The sequence goes on from NZ_JAELVQ010000011.1 coordinate 55,486, forward strand.
TGTCTTGCAGAAGCATCCCACGAATGGTCTATGCTCATAATATGTGTTCTAATAGTATTGAACCGTGCTTGGTCTTCGTATAATTTTACAGCTCTTTCAAAAGCTGTTACGATAGCCGAAGCGGTGGCTTCTTCATGGCAAATTCCAAAGCCATTGTCTTCAGAAATATCAACAACCGTATCTTTCAGGCCGCCAATGCTTCTTACAATAGGAATGGTACCATAACGTAACGCATACATTTGATTTAAACCACAAGGCTCGACCCTGGAAGGCATAAGCAGAAAATCGGCTCCGGCATATATAATATGGGATAAGGCCTCGTCGTAACCTATAAAAGCATTATAATTGCCCTCTGTCTCCTCTTTTAAATCCTCTAAGGCACTTTCTACGTCTTTATTCCCCGATCCTAAAAGTAAAATAGATAGCTTGTTTGTTTTAAGAGCTGTTTTAAAGGCCTCGGGAAACAGATCCGATCCCTTTTCGCCTACAAGTCGCCCGATAAATGCAAATAAGGGTTTGTTAGAATCTAACTTAAATGTATCGCACAAGTGCTTTTTGTTTGCCAGCCTGCCTTCGGCAAGGGTATCGACACTATACTTCTGCACGATGAAATCATCGGTTTCGGGATTCCATACCTTCCAATCGATACCATTTAAAATACCTACACATTTAGCGTGTTCATGACTTAACAAATGTTCCAATCCGTTGGCAGCGGTTTTTAATTCTTCCATATAACTCGGGGAAACCGTAGTAACACGCCAAGCACATTTTATAGCGGCGGCTAATGGGTTTATAACACCGCCCCAATCTAGTAAGCCAACGTTATTAAAATTGAAAGAGGGTATTAAATTAACTTTATCATGTGAAAACCAACCTTGGTATTGTGCATTGTGAATGGTTAATATGTTGGGGGTCTTTCTAAAGGCTTCGTACTTATAACTTTCTTGCAACATAAATGGCACAAGCCCTGTGTGGTGGTCATGACAATGAATAATAGCGGGGTATTGGTCTATAGTAAGTAACCAATCTAAAGCCGCGATTTGAAATGCCAGAAAACGTTCGGTGTCATCGCTAGAATAAACATAATCTTTAAAAAGGAGTTTGGGAACATCCACAAAAAAGAGATCAAAGTCTATAGGTGAATTTTCAAGTTTTAGAATACGAAATTCAAAGCTTGTTTCTCCAAGCAGTAGCTCAGCATTATATATTGACGAAAAGCGGTGTGCTTTAGTAAACTTATTATTATAAAACGGCATGATAACCTGCGATGTCACTGTAGCACTGTTTTGATATTTTGGTAATGCCCCTACAACATCGGCAAGCCCTCCAACTTTAGCAACCGGATAGCATTCTGCACTTAGATGAATAATGTTCATAGATAATTTTGCGTATGTTATAAACTTACAAAATAAATGTTAAGATTACTAGGTGCATCTTATTTTTAAAGATATTATTGTGTATCTCTAATTAATCAGAATTATCTGTAAGGAAACCATACTAAATACAGGTGATAATTTTTAAATTTTAAATTTAGATACAATAATATTAATCTTTCCATGCACATATTAACACGATATTTTATATTTTAGACGAAAAAGATTACAACAACCATGTGTAAAAACATTGCTTTATTAATATTCTCTTTCTTTAGTCTGTACAACCTAAACACACAAAGCACTTCGTTTAAACAACAACTGGACAGTATACAAGAACTTAGACATTTATCTAGAAATGAAAATTTGAATCTGGAGACAAGGATAATGCATGCCAAAGAAGCCAGTGAACTGTCCCATAAAATGGGAGTGGATTCTATTATCTTAAATTCTGATATGAAGTTGGCTTACATCTTTTCAAATCACAAGAAATATGGTAAAGATTCTAAAAAATTGTACTATAAAAATTTAAAACTAGCCCTTAAATTAAAAGATACAGTTTCTGAAGCATATGCAAATTTTCATTTAGGATATTATTATCAAGTACATAGGAATATAAATGATAGTGCTTATTATCATTATAATGTTTCCTTAAAGTTGTTTAAGAATTCTAATAGTATAAAAGATGATGAAAAAATAAGGATAATATCAATCATATATTTAAATGTTGGAAATTTACAAAAAAATGGAAATGACTACATAGGGAGTCAGGCTTCAGTAATTAAAGGTATCGATCTTTTAAAATCAGTACCAGATAGAATGGATAATATAGATACATTAGGAGCTCTATACGAATTGTTAGGGGTCAGTTTGAAGCAACTAAAACTATACGATGAAGCCCTCATATATCATCAAAAGTCATTAGAGTTTAAAAATAAACTACCAGATAATTACATAGATAAATTATACAGTAAAATTAATATAGCAGAACTCTATAAGGAGAAAGGTGATTATAATAAAGCCTTGTCCATATATAATACTTTACTTAAAGATTCTTTATTATTTGAAAAAGATCTATTAAGTTATGCTGATGTTATTAACAACATGGCGTATGGTATGTACCTGTCAGGTGACAAGAATTATGATAAGATTGACGCCTTGTTTACAGAGGCCTATAAGATTGGTGACAGTTTGGATGCCCCATACGAAATAGCAGCCGGGGGCAACGACATGGCTACGTTCTATCATGCCACTGGCGAAAATGAAAAGGCGAGATACTACGCCGATCGATCCTATAAAATAGCCAAGCGGATAAAGAATAACTTTGAAGTCCAGCGCTCACTGTTATTGCTCTCCAAACTTACACCCGGCGATTCGGGAAAGGCTTATCTGTATGAACACATCCGGCTTAACGACAGCTTGATACACGCCGAGCGTAGCAACCGTAACAAATTTGCGAGGTTACAGTTCGAAACGGATGAGTATATAGAGAAAAGTGAACGCCTAAATGCCCAGAACATCCTGATCTCTGTTATTGCTGGTATCCTTATTCTGGTTATGGGATTGCTCTATATCATCAAATCGCAACGTGCTAAGAACAAGTCCTTAATTTACGAACAGGCACAACAGGAGTCCAATCAGGAAATCTACAACCTGATGCTTGGTCAACAGGAAAAGCTTGAAGAAGGACGCTTGCGGGAACGACAGCGTATCTCGGAAGAGCTCCACGACGGCATCATGAGCCAGCTCTTCGGGGTACGTATGGGTATGGGTTTCCTAGAACTGGAAGGCGATACCAATACCATGGATCAGTACAAACAACTAACTAGAGAACTACAGGCTCTGGAGGAAGGGATAAGGAACATATCGCACGAGCTCAAGGACAGTTTATTACCTCCAAGGATAGACTTTTTATCCCTGTTGGAATCCTACCTAAAGAAGCAAGGTGAAGTTGGTCGCTTTAACTACGAAATAAACGATACCGAGGATTGTTCCCTGGATTCATTGGACAACAACAAAAAGGTAACGGTATACCGTATCGTCCAGGAAGCCGTTCAGAATGTTATCAAACATGCCAAAGCCAAAACGGTTACGATTGCTTTTACGGAACACGAAGACATCCTTCAAATTACCATAACAGACGACGGTACAGGGTTCAACCCCAAAACGAAACCCAAAGGTATCGGACTTAGGAACATTGAATCACGGGTACTGAAGCACCAAGGCGGTTTTGAGATCATTTCAAAACCCGGTCAAGGAACAACATTGATAATATCTATACCTGTTACTTAATCGTTTAATTTTAATACTGCCATAAATGCCTGTTGTGGTATTTCTACATTACCTACCTGACGCATACGCTTTTTCCCTTTTTTTTGTTTTTCAAGAAGCTTACGCTTACGGGAAATATCACCACCGTAACATTTTGCGGTTACGTCCTTACGTAAAGCTTTTATGGTTTCACGCGAAATAATTTTTGCACCAATGGCAGCTTGTATAGGTATGTCAAATTGTTGGCGCGGTATGAGTTCTTTTAGTTTTTCACACATTCTTTTACCAATATACTGTGCGTTATCGGCATGGATTAAAGCAGAAAGGGCATCAACGGGTTGTGCATTTAACAGGATATCAACACGAACCAATTTTGAAGATTTCATACCTATAGGGTGGTAATCGAAAGAGGCATAGCCTTTGGAAACTGTTTTTAAGCGATCGTAAAAATCAAATACTATTTCGGCCAAAGGCATGTCAAAATTTAGTTCCACACGATCGGTCGTTAAATAGGTTTGATTGGTAATCATACCTCTTTTTTCAATACAAAGCGACATGACATTTCCAACAAAATCGGCTTTGGTAATAATGGTTGCTTTTATATATGGCTCCTCTACTCTATCCAATCCAGAAGGATCGGGCAAATCACTTGGGTTATTTACAATAATGATTTCATCAGGGTCTTTTTTTGTGAAGGCATGGTAAGATACGTTGGGCACCGTTGTGATAACGGTCATATCGAACTCGCGCTCCAAACGCTCCTGAATGATCTCCATGTGTAGCATTCCCAAGAAACCACAACGGAATCCAAAGCCTAAGGCTGCAGAACTTTCGGGAGAAAAAATTAAAGAGGCATCATTAAGCTGTAATTTTTCCATCGAAGCACGTAGCTCTTCATAATCCTCCGTATCGACCGGATAGATACCTGCAAATACCATCGGTTTTACATCTTCAAAACCTGAGACAGCATTTTTTGTTGGATTTTTAGCATCGGTAATGGTGTCCCCTACCTTCACTTCTTTGGCTTCTTTGATTCCTGTAATGACATAGCCTACGTCACCTGCCTTTATTTCTTGTCTTGGGAATTGTTTTAGTTTTAGAGTCCCAACTTCATCGGCATAATAGTTTTTTCCAGTAGCGATAAACTTGATTTCCTGATTCTTTTTAATAGAGCCATTAATGACCCTAAAATAGGTTTCAACGCCACGAAACGGGTTGTAAACAGAATCAAAAATTAAGGCTTGAAGCGGTTCATCTGGATTACCTTTTGGTGCGGGAATACGCTCGATAACAGCTTCTAAAATATTATCTACACCAAACCCTGTTTTACCGCTGGCATGGATAACTTCTTCGGGGTCACAGCCTAATAAATCAACAATGTCATCGGTAACCTCTTCTGGGTTAGCACTAGGTAAATCGACCTTATTCAGAATGGGAATGATCTCTAAATCATTTTCTAAAGCTAAATATAGATTAGAAATGGTTTGGGCCTGTATGCTTTGCGCTGCATCTACAATAAGTAAGGCGCCTTCGCAAGCCGCAATAGAGCGGGATACTTCGTATGAGAAATCTACGTGTCCCGGGGTATCAATTAAATTTAAAATGTATTGTTCTCCCTTATGGGTATACTCCATTTGAATGGCATGCGACTTAATGGTAATACCACGTTCACGCTCTAAGTCCATATTATCTAAAAGCTGGTCTTGCTTTTCCCTATCGGTTACCGAACCGGTAAAGTCTAACAAGCGGTCGGCAAGGGTACTCTTACCGTGATCTATATGTGCAATAATGCAAAAGTTTCTTATATTTTTCATAAAGGAATTTATACCTTGGGATAATTTGCAAATATAGTTCATTTATGTGAGGTTTGTTTAATATTTTAAAGGGAGTCTTTTTCATCTAACCTTAGGTATAGCGTTAAAAATGTCATATAATTACGTATCTTTGCAGCTTCAAAAAATAATGTAACATACTGTGGTTAAGATTGGTAATATAGAATTAGGTGATTTCCCTTTGCTTTTAGCGCCTATGGAGGATGTAAGCGATCCGCCTTTTCGAGCACTATGCAAAGAGCAGGGAGCCGATGTGGTATATACCGAGTTTGTATCTAGTGAAGGTTTAATTCGTAACGCAGCTAAAAGCGTTATGAAGTTAGATATTTATGAAAAGGAGCGCCCAGTAGGTATTCAGGTGTTTGGAGCGAATCTGGACAGTATGTTGCAAACGATTGATATTGTAGCCGAATCGAAACCGGATATTATCGACATTAATTTTGGGTGTCCCGTAAAAAAAGTTGTGAGTAAAGGCGCTGGTGCTGGTATTTTAAAGGATGTATGCCTAATGGAACAACTCACTGCCGAAATGGTAAAGCGTACCAATATTCCTGTTACGGTAAAGACCCGATTAGGCTGGGATCATGATTCTATTCGCATTGTTGAGGTTGCCGAGCGCTTACAGGATGTAGGCTGTAAAGCGATTGCCATTCACGGGCGTACGCGGGCACAGATGTATAAAGGTAATGCCGATTGGAAACCTATAGCTGAGGTTAAAAATAATCCGAGAATGCATATTCCGGTATTTGGGAACGGTGATGTAGATACACCTGAAAAAGCTATGGAAATGCGTGATAGTTATGGTTTGGATGGTGCTATGATTGGTCGGGCGAGTATTGGGAATCCATGGTTTTTTAAGCAAGTAAAACACTTTTTTGAAACAGGTGAACACCTTGCTCCTATTTCTTTGGAGGAACGGGTGGAAGCGGCACGCAGGCATTTACAAATGTCCATAGATTGGAAAGGTGAAGTATTAGGGGTTTTTGAAACCAGAAGACATTATACCAATTATTTTAAAGGCATTCCGCACTTTAAGGAATACCGTACCAAAATGGTTACAAGCGATCGTCCCACAGATGTTTTTGCTGCTTTCGATGAAGTTTTAGATGTTTTTGCCAACTATCCGTTTGCGTGATACGTTATTAAAAATACTTAACCCCGCTTTAATGTTAATTATCAGAACTTCTCTTAATTTTTATACCACCACGCTTTTTTATACATAGCTGTTTTAGCCACACGCTCACGATTATTCAATTGTAAGTAATTACCTGTTATCTGCTTACTACGGTAACCTAATACATGGAAAATAGATTTTGCAAAAAACCTGGCAATATTGAGATTTACTTTTAAAATGCCTTCTTTTTTATCCAACCATGAAATACCTGGTAATAAAATAAGTAAGCCGTCCATTTTTAAACGCCTTAATAATGCAGATATGGTTAAAAAAATAGGTTTAATACGCATAATTATAAAATAACCGTCAACGCCTTTATTTTGGTATAATGGCATAAAAATTTTGGCATTGTACTCAGACTTTAAAACAACTCCATTGTTTACAGCCAATGCAGTTCCCTTTTTTATGTCCTGAAAGCTTTTAAAGCCATTATGCATTTTAAAATTATCTTTTGAATGTATGGAGTGTAAATAAACTATTTCAAAAAAATCAAACGTCTTTTGTGCTTGATCTTCCAGTTGTTTGTAATAAATCGGAAATTTTGGTAATGCTTCCTCATTTAAAACACCTGAATACACCAAAGTTAAATAAACAAAGGCTATACTATTATTCACTGCATCGGCTGCATCATGTTGTCCAGACTCAAAACCCAAGGATACATATCCCAACTGATTGATATAACTTAAAAGCGCTCCATTTAAATATTCTTCTATTCCTAGTACAATAGGGACTGGAAATTGTTTGGAAAATCGACGATTTATCAGGGCATCATTAATAGTTATAAAAGGTAGGGTATCACTGGAAGTACTATGTAAATCGACAAAATAGAAGGAACCGCTATGGCTCTCTATAATAGAACTTAAAAGTTGTAATAAAGCCAATTGCTCTACCTCTTCGGTATTCAAAATAAACTTCTCTTTAGTCTTTTTTATTTGATCTTTGGTCCAAAGTCGGTTTAGGTCTTTATCGTGAAATCTTATATGCGCTTGCAGCGCTTTTAAATTACCCGATATACCATAAACTTTTCCTCGAACCTGATTAGCATCTAACTTTTTAAAAACCTCATTCAAAGCAAAAACACCAGAGGTCTCATTACCATGAACACCTCCAAAAAATACAACCGTAGGGCCGTTGGTTGTTCCTTTAACTTTTCCTAAGATACGTTCAACAGTTATTGTTTCAGCTAGTGCTTTATTGTGTACAGAGATCATTTAGTAAAAATCGTTTTTAGTGATTAGTCCTACCAACTTTTCATATTTAACTACTGGAAGGCATCCTATTTTATGTTTTGTCATTATTTGTTTAGCAGCTTCAACAGACATGTACTCTCCTATTGTTATGATCTCTCTTTTCATGATTTTATCAACCGCGTTAAATTGTTGCTTAGGTGTATCTAAATACAATTTAACATCGGTCCAGGTTAATAAGCCAACAAGGTTTCTATCACTATTGATAACAGGCATATGATGAATGTTCTTCCATTTCATAATTTGTAAAACCAACTCAATACTGTCTTTTTTGTTGACCGAAAAAATATCTGAACTCATAATATGCTTTACAACACGTCGGTGGGTAATAGGTACCTCATCTGCTCTGTATAGCATATTCCAATTGGCAACTGGATGCCCTTTTTCTTGCTGTTCATAAAGCTTAGATGTAAGTATTTGCATGGCCTCATAGCGTTTATGGCTCTCCAATAAAGCTCTGTAATTTCTAATGATCCATTCCGATCCTGTTTGCTTCTGTACCCTATTTTTAATAACCTCCAGGTAAAACGCAGCATCACTAGACGAAACGCCCATATTTGACAATCCTTTGTAAGCCATAGGTAATAACTTCTCTAAGATTAAACGATGACTAGATATGTACTTACCATCCCAATAAAATTGTGTTGCCATACCATAACGGGCAGCATTTATAAAATTGGTCTTAACATCTTTAAAATCCCATTTTTCATGAATATTATTATATGCTTTGGGTTTTCCCATCATAACGCCTACCCAAAAGACCATGTTAGCAATTTCATCGGTGGTTGTTGGACCTGAGGGTATGTAACGGTTCTCTATCCGTAAACTGGGTTTATTATCCAAAACTCCATAACAAACACGATTCCAGGGGTACACTGTCCCGTTATGAAGTTGTAAGGCTTTTAATTTTGGTATCTCATTACGATTAAGCATATCCACACTATCCATAATAAAATGGGACGTTAAAAAACTTCGGAATCGTGAAATATTGTCTTTAAATATATCTGTTGTATTGCCTGTCTGCCAATCATTTCCAAAACTTACCCTTGATGGTTTTTCATTCAACAAATAGGTATGCGCCCGTGTGTCCATACTTTGCGCAAATAGTGCAATACGTGTTTCATTCCACAGTTCTTTTCCAAAAATTATGGGTGAATTAGCACAAATACCCAAAACCGGTCCTGAAATGGCCTGTGCCCAATTATACATATCAACAAAATGCTTAGGAGAAACTTGTAAATGCATTTGAAAACTGGTATTACAGCCTTCGAGCATAACCGAATCGTGTAATATATTCAATTCGTCTACACCTTTTATATGAATATCAAAACTTTGTTTTCTTGAACGTCTTAAAACTTCGTTTAAAACCTCATAACGAGCAGCATCGGTCATACTCGATTCATCCACATCATTAACCGATAAGGACGGTAAAATGCCTGTTAAAATAAGTTTTATATTCTTTTTAGCTGCGGCTACTTTTGCTTTATTCAATAAACCATTCAACTGGCTATGCAATACCGAAAAACAATTGTCTTTAAGTATAAGGGGATCCAAGTTAATTTCAAGCGCATACTTACTTATTTCTGTTACAAAATGTTTATCGTTAATATTTTTTAAAACAGCGGCTGATTGATTGGCAGGTAAAAAATTATCATGTACTAAAAAGAATTCCTGTTCGGCTCCTATACGAATAGGCTCCTCCTCCATCATTTCCTTTTCGAGCATTAAATCCAACGCTTTAATGTCATTTAACAAATGATGAATATAATTAGAACGATCCCTTTTAGTTTTAAGTTTTGAAATATTTAAATCTCCCATAACTGTTAATTATTTAATACCTTTTCATACTATACTACCTTGAATTACTAGTTTACATTTTTAAACATATTAAATTACTACGATTCAACCTTTTAAAACATGATTTTTATCATGATGATATATCTCTGACGCCGTGTGGATTGTTATTGCTATTTTTGTATAGATAAAACAACATATGACTGCAACCTATCCTAAAAAAGAGAAACTTAAAAGCAAAAAGCTTATTGAGCAATTATTTTCAGAAGGACAGTCAGTATCTGCGTATCCTCTACGTTTGGTCTATCTCCAAACTACTTTTAATGATGGTACGCAATTTAAAACTGGTGTATCGGTAAGTAAACGCAACTTTAAAACTGCAGTAGACCGTAATAGGATAAAACGCTTGTTAAGAGAAGCCTATCGACTGAACAAAGCTGTATATTTTAACAACATTACAACACACTATGCGTTTATGATTTTGTACATTGGTAAAGACAAACCAAGCTTTGCGCTTGTTGAAACAAAAATGAAGCATTTGTTTGAAAAGTTATCGAACAAAGTCTTAGAAAAATAAATACTACAGTGATGAAGCATTTAATACAAAAGAAAATCTTAATACCTGTATTGGCCTTTACCCTCTTTTTTACGGGAACAGCTTTTAAAAACGATTTTTTTGAAATTGCCAAACAAATAGAAATCTTTACAACCTTGTTTAAAGAACTCAACATGAACTATGTTGATGAAACCAATCCGGGAGATTTAATGGATACAGCCATTAAAAGCATGCTGGCAGATCTGGATCCATATACAAACTTTATGAACGAACAGGATGTTGAAGCTGCTAGGATTAATAATACAGGTGATTATACTGGTATAGGAGCCAAAATAAAAACCTTAAAAGACAAACTGGTAATTATAGAACCTTATAAAGACTATCCTGCTGATAAGGCGGGACTTAAAGCTGGAGACGAAATAATTAAAATTGGTAATATCCTTGTTGAGAACCACAAAGAAAATGCAGGCGACCTACTTAAAGGTGCCCCTGGTAGCACAGTAGAAGTAACTTACAAAAGACAAGATAAAACACAAACTACCAGTATAGAAAGGGCTGAAGTAGAAATAAAGGCCGTTCCCCATTTTTCAATGATCGACCAAAAAACAGGTTATATAGTTTTAAGCAGATTTAACAACAAAGCATACTCCGAAACAAATTATGCCTTAAGAGATCTTAAAGCGCAGGGAGCCAATCGAATCATTCTGGATTTAAGAGGAAACCCCGGTGGTTTATTAAACGAAGCTATCCGTATTGTTAACTTATTTGTGCCCAAAGGACAATTAATAGTTACTACTAAATCTAAAGTAAAAAAATACAATAAAACCTACTACACCAAAGACGAACCTATAGATACCGAGATTCCTTTGGTAGTTTTAATTGATGGAGGTAGCGCCTCGGCTAGCGAAATTGTATCGGGCTCCTTACAGGATTTGGATCGTGCCGTTATTGTGGGTTCAAGAAGTTTTGGAAAAGGCTTGGTACAACGACCTAAACGATTAACCTACGGAACGCAATTAAAAATCACCATTTCCAGATATTATACACCTTCTGGACGCTGTATTCAAGCTTTAGATTATTGGCATAGGGATGAAAAAGGCCAGGCCATTCGTGTAAAACAAGAAAATTATAACACGTTTAAAACCAAAAATGGACGTAGTGTTTTTGATGGTGGTGGTATTCTACCCGATGAAACTATAAATCCACAAAAGAATTCAGCTATTATAAACGCAATTGTTAATAATGATCTCATATTTAACTATGCAACCAATTATCATTACAAACATGACATAAAGGATATCAATAACTTTAAACTAACAGACGCTGATTTTAGAAATTTTAAGGCGTTTTTAAAATCCAATCATTTTTCATTTGAAACAGAAACAGAAAAAGCACTTCTAAAAGTAATGGAAACAGCTAAAAAAGAAGCGTTAAACGATAATATACAAACAGATTATAATACATTAATAACGAATTTAGAAACATCTAAAACGCAAGTTCTTAACGAAAATAAAGATCATTTGTTGGAATTATTAACAGAAGAAATTGTAAAACGCTATGTATACAGAGAAGGTTTATATGAGTATTACAAAATACATGATGCAGGAATGAAAATAGCAGCAGGTATTTTAAAAAGTCCTGTTACCTACGCTAAGTATTTAAGATAAGATTTTGTAAATTTATTTATATAATTAAATATAGTATATTTATAAACTTATTCCTTCATTTTAATATGAATAAGCTATTCACATTTATAATACTATTACTTTACGGTAGTATGGTTCATGCTCAAAATAATATAACGCATGACGTATATTTTGAGACCGATAAATATGATCTTATTCCTACCGAAGAAAACCGTTTACTTTTATTTATTTCCAGTTTAGCCGATGTCGACATTGAATCTGTAGCTATTTTTGGCTTTTGCGACGATGTTGGTGCTGCAAGCTATAACCTAAAACTTTCCAGGCAACGTGCTGAAGCCATTAAAACTATTTTTTCCAATCATGAAATAAGCGAATCTTTAATTACTAATGTTGATGGTAAGGGTGAAGTATTATTAAAAATAGTAAACGAAAAAAACATTTCGAAAATAAGAGGCTTAAACAGAAAAGTTGAAATTATTATAAACCCCAAGCCTCCTATCATAAAAAAAGTTGAAGAAGAAACGCAACCTGTTGAAGAAAAAAAGAAGCCTACTGCCGAGGTTATAAAAGGAAAACTTAATGTAGGTGATAAAATTCGTTTTGAAAACATTTTATTTAAAACAGGTTATAGCACCGTTACTCCTGAATCTAAAAAAATATTGGAAGACATAGCAAATTCCCTAGTAGAACGCAAAGATATTTATTTTACCATTCAGGGTCATGTATGCTGTACGCAGTTTAGTAGGGATGCTGTAGACCGAAAAACAAAAAAGAGAAACCTCTCGGAAGCAAGAGCCAAATATGTATACGATTATCTTGCAAAAAAAGGTGTTAGTAAAAAACGTATGCGCTATTTAGGTATGCGTCGTAAATTTCCATTGGGTGGTGATCCTAAATACGACCGACGTGTTGAAATTGTGATTACGTATGTAGATGAAAAAAATTAATCTTTTAGCATTGCAACATGTGGAATACCATCTTCTAAGTACTGCTCCCCTATAGTCTTAAATCCTAAATTACTATAGAATTTTTTTAAATAAACTTGGGCTGAAATTTTAATTACAGTTGTATTAAAACAGTCATGAACGGCTTTTATAGATGCCTTCATAATATCGTAACCGTATTTAAAATCACGTTCATTTTTAGCAACCACTACCCTGCCAATACTGGCTTCTTTAAAATAATCGCCTGCTTTAAAAATGCGTGTATACGCAATAAGTTTATTGTTTTTAAAACCCAAAACGTGTAAAGCTTCTTCATCCTTTCCATCCAAATCTTGGTATACACAATCTTGCTCCACTACAAATACTTCGCTTCGTAATTGTAATGTATCATATAATTCGTGAATACTTAATTCAGAAAACCTTTTAATTTTTATTGTTAACATTAGTCTTGAACAATAATTTCTTTGGGATCATTTTTATTATACTCTGGTTGAATCGTAACATGGTTAATATTGAACTGTTTACTTAAAACCAATTCTATGTCCTCCAGTAATTTATTAAAATCTGTAATAGACAAATCCTTATATAAATCTAAATGCGCTTCTAAATGCAACTCGTCATCACTTAAACTCCAAATATGCACATGATGCAATTTTTTAACTTTAGGTAAATTATTAACAGCTCTTACAACATCTTTTATATTAATATGCTCTGGTGTAAACAACATGAGCACTTTAGTAGATGTTTTTAAAAGATCGTAACCTACCCAAATTAAATATAGGGCAATTAAAAAAGTAAGCACGCTATCTACCCAAAAAATTTGGTAAAATTTCATTAATATCCCCCCAAAAAGAACAGCAATACTTGCCAACATATCTGTTAATAAGTGTAGATATGCCGATTTTATATTAATGTTGTTTTTAGAGTCTTTCTTTAATAATAAAACACTAAAACCATTAAAAACGATAGCTATTAAAGCTAACCAAATTACTAAATTGGAATCTATAACTTGTGGATGCTTAAAGCGTTCAATAGCTTCTTTTATTAAAATAATAGCGACAATTATTAAAGTAGATGCATTAACAAAAGCTGCTAAAATTTCGGCTCGCTTGTATCCAAAAGTTCGGTTAACCGATGCTTTTTGTTTAGAAAGTTTAGATGCAACATAGCTTACTATTAATGAAAGAACATCGCTAAAGTTATGGAGCGCATCACTTAATAACGATAAACTTCCCGAAATTAAACCACCAACTACCTGGGCCACAGTAATCAATATATTTAAAAGAATAGAAATCATAAGATTCTTATCCTTCATATTGTGATGATGACTATGGTTATGGGAATGGTGATTATGTGCCATTTAACAAGATAGCGGAATTTTATCAATTCGTTTTTGATGGCGACCTCCTTCAAACTCCGTACTTAAAAAAGTATCTACCATTTCAATAACTTGTTGAATCGCTGTAAAACGTGCCGGAATGCACAATACATTCGCATTATTATGGCTACGTGTTAGTTCTGTTATTTCTTTATTCCAACACAAGCCTGCTCTTACCTTTTGGTGCTTATTGGCAGTCATCGCCACACCATTGGCACTACCACATATTAAGATTCCGTAATCTGCTTTATTTGTTTCAACATCATCAGCCACTGGATGTACAAAATCGGCATAATCTACACTATCATCACTATCGGTACCATAGTTATTAACAGTATAACCTTTAGCTTCTAAATGCTTTACAATTGCTAATTTATAATCCGTTCCAGCATGGTCGTTACCTATTGAAATTTTCATCTTTTTATATGTTATTTTAGACTTTACAAAGGTACTAACTAAAATCAATAATAAGTAATGTAGATTAGTATATTGATTACTTGTTAATAACTGTTGATTACTTTCTAAAAGTAAATCTATGATATTCCAATTATTTTTACAATCAAATATGTTAGCTATACTTCCAAAATTTTAAGTACTTTTTTTTAGTACTTTTTTTACAACTCAAAATAACAGATATAAACATGCATTTTTAAAATAGTTATTAGTAGTAAACAGAAATTTTACGTTGTTAACAACTGTTTATAGAAAATTAAAATGCATTTAAAATGAAGCTTTTAAAAAAATATAAGTTGTTAATTACCTATTAACAGACCGTAAAAAAACTATTATCAAAATAAAACATCAAAAAGTTATACCCGTTATTAACAGCCTATAATAACCATTATTTATTTTTTTAAATTTTAAAAAGAAACTATTAATAATATATATAATGTGGATAACTACAATTTATATGTTAAAAGCTTGTAAAATGATAAATGTTAAATTTAAAAAGGATGTTAACAAACATTTACTATCATTTAACATATAAAAAATATGATTTAATATTTAAGTTGTAGCTTTGTAAAAAATAAATAGCGCATCCTTCTCCTAAAACAATGCTATTAAATAAATGAATTTCCTGTATCTTAGGAAATGAAAATGATTACAAAAATTAAATGACAAGAAAGAAAAAGAGGAAATCGAATAAAGGTATTTCCAATCTCTCAAATACAATTTTGAGTATTTTAAAAAAAGAAAGAAACCAAGCTTTTAATTATAAACAGATTGCTGCCAAACTAGGTGTTAACGATGCCAGTAGTAGAAATCAAATTATTAAAAAATTAGCGCAACTAGCAGCTAAACAAGAAATTGAACAAGTAGAACGTGGCAAGTTTAAAGCCATTGTTAATACCGAATACCATACCGGAATATTAGATATGGGAGCAAAAGGATCGGGCTATATTATTTGTGATGATTTTGATGAAGATGTCTTTATAGCTTCTAATAATATGAATAAAGCCTTAAATGGCGACGAAGTAGAGTTTTACGTTTACAAAAGGCGGAAACGAGGTAAAATAGAAGGTGAAATAACCAATATTCTTAAACGTGAAAAAAGCGAATATGTTGGTGTAATTCAATTGCATAGCAATTATGCTTTTGTTATCCCAGATAGTAATAAAATGTATAAAGATATTTTTATTCCTATTAATAAAACCTTTAAAGCAGAAGATGGTGATAAAGTATTGGTAAAACTAGAAGATTGGCCAGAAAAAGCCGATTCACCTTATGGAAAGGTGATCAAAGTTTTAGGAAAACCAGGAGAACATAATACCGAGATTCATGCTATTTTGGCAGAATATGGACTACCCTATGAATTTCCATACGAAGTTGAAACCTTTGCCAATAACTTAGATACGTCCATTACAAAAGATGAAATAGCAAAGCGACGTGATATGCGCAAGGATTTAACCTTTACCATAGACCCTAAGGATGCTAAGGACTTTGATGATGCCTTATCATTTAAAGTACTAGAGAATGGCTTATACGAGGTAGGAATACATATTGCTGATGTATCGCATTATGTTAAGGAAGGAACCATTTTAGATGATGAAGCTTACGAAAGGGGCACTTCGGTGTATCTGGTGGATCGCGTGGTACCTATGTTACCGGAAGTTTTGTCTAATAATGCCTGTTCTTTGCGACCTAACGAAGAAAAATTAACTTTTTCTGCAGTATTTCATATAAATGATAAAGCTGAAATTAAAGAGCAATGGTTTGGTAGAACCGTAACCTATAGTGATGCCCGTTTTGCTTACGAAGAAGCGCAGGCCATTATTGAAAATAATATAGAGTTTGTTATTCCTGCGAAGGCAGAAATTTATAACAGAGGAGAAATTAACACTCAAATTTCACAAGATGTTTCATTAACGGAACAAGCATATAACACCAAACCCGAAATTGCCGAAGCCATACTGGTTTTAGATAGACTTGCTAAGCTAATGAGACGTAAACGAATGAAAGAAGGTGCTATTTCGTTTGATAAGGTAGAAGTTAAATTTAACTTAGATAAAGATAGTAAGCCAACAGGTGTGTTTTTTAAGACCAGTGAAGATGCTAATAAATTAATTGAAGAGTTTATGTTGCTTGCTAATAAAAAAGTAGCAGAATTTATAGGCAAACAAAGCCCTAAGAAAACTTTTGTATATCGTGTTCATGACGAACCGGATGATAGTAAATTAGCCAATTTACAAGGTATAGTCTCTAAGTTTGGATACAAGTTAAATTTTCAGGATAGAAAATCGATTTCGACATCACTTAATAATTTATTGAAGGATGTCGTTGGTACCAAAGAACAAAACCTAGTAGATACGCTTGCCATTCGAAGTATGAGTAAGGCCGAATACACAACACAAAATATAGGGCATTACGGATTGGCTTTCGATTATTACAGCCACTTTACATCGCCTATTCGTCGTTATCCCGATGTCATGGTACACCGCTTATTACAACATTACCTAGATGGTGGAAAATCTGCAAATACCGAAGCCTACGAAGACAAATGTCAGCATTCCAGTAATATGGAAAATCTAGCAACCAAAGCAGAGCGTGATTCTATCAAGTACATGCAAATACGTTTTATGGAAGATCATAAAAACGAGCATTTTGTTGGTGTAATTTCAGGCGTTACCGATTGGGGTATTTATGTAGAGATTATAGCCAATAAATGTGAAGGTATGGTGAGTATACGGGATATTAAGGACGATCATTATGCTTTTGACCAAAGTGTATATGCTTTAATTGGCAGACATACTAAAAACATGTATCAATTAGGTGACGAAGTGACCGTAAAGGTTAAAAATACAGATCTGGTAAAGAAGCATTTGGATTTTATTTTAGTCGATTAAATGTAAAATGCATTTGCTATTTCAAAGTATCCAATTTGATTACGATATAAAGTAAGAGGTATTTATTTATAAAAAGTATTTTGTTATCGAGACAAGTCTCTAAACATTTAAATTTTGATTATTAAGTAAAAAAGGAATAATAATTGTTAGTTACCGTTACTATAATAAACAAAAAGCAAAAAAGAAATGACACGCGTATTTACAATTTTTACAATATTGATGTCGGCAGTTATGTTGGCACAACAGCCCATAGAGAAAACCATTGGTGAATTTAAAGAACTTAAGGTATATGATTTGATCGAAGTAAAAATGATTAAATCAAAAGAAGACAAAGTTATTATTTCAGGTCAAAACAGTGAATATGTTTTGGTTAATAATAAGAATGGTACACTTAAAATAAAGATGAGTTTAAAGCAAATTTTTGATGGTGATAAAACAAAAGTAACCTTGTATTATAGTGGTGTAGACATTATTGATGCCAATGAAGGCGCTAGAATATATGTAGATAACACTATTAAGCAATTTGAAATAGATTTAAGGGTTCAAGAAGGTGCTAAAATTGAGGTTAAACTCGATACCGATTATACCAATGCTAAAGCAGTTACAGGTGGGATCATAAATGTTTCAGGAAAATCCAAGTCACAAAAAATTTCACTACTAACAGGAGGTGTTTATAATGGTGAAACCCTTAAAACAGATAAAACAAATGTATCTATTAATGTTGCTGGTGAAGCCTATGTAAATGCATCAGATGTAGTTGATATAAAAATAAGAGCAGGAGGTGATGTGTATATTTACGGTAATCCTAAAACTATTAATGAAAGCAAAGTTTTAGGAGGTCGTGTTAAGCGAATGGAAAACTAGAACTTTAATAAATATAATGAAAACCCAATGCCAATCAGGTATTGGGTTTTTATTTTTATGAAGTATACTTAAATAAAATGCATACCTAATTATTGCATTTCCATACAATAACCATACATAACTGGGTTTATCCTTTATTTTTATTAAATTAGTAACTATACAAAATATGTTTAGTTGTGAAATTGATAAAGGGGGTATTTGTTTTTTTGTTGTATTTTGTTTGTTTACTTGCTATTGCACAAGAACATCCGCCAATTAACAGTTATACACCTAACGATTATGGTGCCGAAAATCAAAACTGGTCAATTTCACAATCGGTTGATAAGTATATTTATGTTGCAAATAATCAAGGACTACTTGAATATAATGGAGCTAAATGGACATTGTATCCCTCACCCAATCAAACCATAATTAGATCTGTTAATGCTTTTAAAGAAACAATTTATACAGGAAGCTATAAAGAGTTTGGTTATTGGAAAAGAAATGAACTTGGCATATTAATATACCATTCCCTCTCTAAAGAACTAAAGATAACGTTTCTTGAAGATGAGGAATTTTGGAATATTATAACGCTTGACGACTGGGTCTTGTTTCAGTCTTTAAAAAGAATTTATATATACAACAAAAAAGACCATTCCTATTCTGTAATCAATTCAGAAACTACCATCTATAAAATGTTTAAAATAAATGAAAGCATTTATTTTCAAAAAGTAAAAGATGGGGTTTATGAAATAAAAAATGGAGCATCTAAGCTCGTATCAAATAATAGTGTCTTAAGAGAAAATTTATTAGTTAATATTTTTAATCATAATGGAAACATCCTGTTTCAAACAGAAGATAACGGTTTTTATATTTTTAATAAGACAGAACTTACCAAATGGAACATTTCTGCTAACGAAACCATATCCAAGCATAGAATATATAATAGCAAACAATTAAAAGATAAAAGCTTTTTGTTGGGAACTATTTCTAATGGGATTATACATCTAACACCTAAAGGCGATATTAATTATCAAATTAACCAAACCAGTGGTTTAAGTAATAATACAGTACTATCAGTTTTTGAAGATATAGATAATAATATATGGTTAGGCTTAGAAAATGGTATAGACTGTATAAACATAAAATCACCGTTCAGCATTTACAATGATGAGGCTGGAAATATAGGAGCGGTGAATGCTTCTGCTCTATTTAAAGGTTATTTATACATTGGGACTAATCAGGGGTTATTTTATAAAAAAGAAGGAATAGATAATACCTTTAAATTTATTGAAGGAACCCAAGGAGCTGTATGGTGTTTAAAGGTATTAAAAGATACCTTGTTTTGTGGACATAACTCTGGTACGTTTGTTATTAATGAAGGTAAAGCAAAACTTGCTATAGACGTTTTAGGAACCTGGAACATTAGAACTATTGATAATAGCGATAATTTGTTATTACAAGGAAATTATAGCGGATTGTATGTCTTAGAAAATAAAGAAGGACTTTGGCAATTAAGAAATAAGATTGAAGGCTTTGATGTATCCAGCAGATATTTTGAAATGCTTAGCCAAACCGAAGTTTTTGTTAGCCATGAATATAAAGGGGTGTTCAAAATAAAACTAAACGATGCATTAACCAAAGTAAACCAGATTGTTAAAGAGACTTCGGTAGATAAAGGATTAAAAACCAGTTTAACAAAGTATCAAGGTGATATTTTATATGCTCACCAAAAAGGAATCTTTAAATTTAATAAAGAAAATCAGGTCTTTAAAAAGGATTCTATTTTAAGTAGATTATTTAAAGAAGAAGAATATACTTCGGGAAAATTGGTAAACGATACCGCTAATAATCGATTATGGAGCTTTTCATTGCACGGATTAAATTATTTAGCTCCCAGAAAATTAAGTAATATTCCTAAAATAAAAAGAATATCATTTCCAAGTTATGTAAGAAATGATGTGTCAGGATATGAAAACATTACACATATAAGCGATAATAAATACCTATATGGTACCTCGCTGGGTTATGTAATAATTGATTTAAATAAACTGTACGACAAAACGTTTGAAGTAAACATCAACCAAATTTCAAATAGCACTTATAAGAACACGGATAGGTCAAATTATGTTGATAAGACCAAAAAAGGACAATTTAAAAATAAAGAGAACAATATTGAATTTAGTTTTAGTGTACCAGAATATAGTAAGTATCTAATAACCGAGTATCAATATAAACTAGATGGAATATATAATGAATGGAGTCAGTGGTCAACAAAATCATCTGAGCTATTCGAAAACTTACCATATGGCGATTACACCTTTTATGTAAGAGCTCGGTTAGGAAATGAAATTTCAACGAATACAGAGCGCTATGGCTTTAATATTGAAGCACCTTGGTATCTTAAAAAAGTAATGATTGCTTTTTACGTTGCATTTTTTCTATTGTTTTCGTTGTTAATGCATAATATTTACAAACGATATTATAAAAAGCAAAGGGAAAAACTACTATTAAAAAATAAAAGGGAGCTTGAGTTAAAAGAACTTGAAAACAAAGAACAACTCATGCGTTTAAATAATGAAAATTTAAAGCAGGATATTGAGAATAAAAATAGGGAGTTGGCCATATCAACTATGAGTTTGATTAAAAAGAACGAATTTCTCAATAGTATTAAAAAAGAGTTGGGTGATGTTACAAAAAACAATAAGAGCTTAAAGCATGTTATAAAAATTATTGATAGAAACCTTAACAATACAGACGATTGGCACGTATTTGAAGAAGCTTTTAATAATGCCGATAAAGATTTTTTAAAGAAGGTTAAAACACTACATCCAAATCTTACTTCAAATGACCTTAGACTTTGTGCTTACCTAAGGCTAAATTTATCTTCAAAAGAAATTGCTCCACTACTCAATATATCGGCCAGAAGTGTGGAAGTTAAACGCTATAGATTGCGAAAAAAGATGGATTTACAACACGAATCGAGCTTAACAGATTATATTTTGGAAATATAATTACACTACAAAAGTCATTTTTACCTATACATTACCACAACATTAGTGCTTTTTGTAATCTTAGTAAATTACATTTAGAGGTTGTAAAATCTTAATGAATACCTATTATTGTTAGATTTTTATTATAAAATTAACTATTTTATTGTAGTGTATATTTTTTGTTGGGGTGTAAAATTAAGATACAACAACATAAATATTTAGGTTTACATAAACAAAAAAACTAAACTTATGAGACATACGCTCTTTAAAATTTTAACCCTATTATTTATAAGCTATTCCAGTGCCCAGAATATAGATATAAGTGGTATGGTTATAGATGAAAGCGGGATTGCAATTCCTGGAGTTAATATCCTTGTAAAGGATTCCAGTAAAGGAACTGTCACAGATTTTGATGGAAACTTTACTTTATTTGACGTTCAGGTTGGTTCTACTTTAAAATTTAGCTATGTAGGCTATATAACATATGAAGAGATTGTAACCACTAGCTCAAAATTAACTATTACACTTCAAGAAGATCTTGCAAAATTAGACGAGGTTGTTGTAATTGGTTATGGAACACAAACCAAAAAGGAAATTACCGGAGCCGTATCGGTTGTTGGTGCAGAAACCATTGAAAAACTCAAACCAACCCGAATTGAACAGGCATTACAAGGTCAAGTAGCCGGCGTAAATATTACTACTAATTCAGGATCTCCCGGGGGCGCATCAACTATTAGTATACGCGGTGTTTCAACAAATGGTGATAGCCGCCCACTAATTCTTGTTGATGGTAACGTTGTTGAAGATTTAAGTGTTATAAATCCCAATGACATAGAAAGTATGAATATACTCAAAGATGCTACAGCAGGTATTTATGGCGTTCGTGCAGCTAATGGCGTAATTTTAATTACCACTAAAACGGGTCGTAAAGAAATGCCCTTAACCATTGAGTATAATGCTTATGTAGGATTTCAGCAAACCACAAGACAAATACCAGTTTTAAATGCTACAGAGTATGCTGTTATTGTTAACGAGGGGTATGCGGCTGCGGGCAGTACGCCTCCTTTTTCAGACTTGTCTGCTTTAGGAGTTGGTACAGATTGGCAAGATAAGGTTTTTCAAAATGCACCTATATTCAATCATGCCATTACCTTTAAAGGAGGTAAAGAAAAATCATCTTACTCTTATAGCTCTTCGCTTTTAAAACAAGATGGGATTGTTGGCGGATCAAAATCTAATTTTACGCGCATTACCAATGCTGCAACCTATAATTTAGATTTTTTAGAAAATTTTAAATTTAAGTCAGGCCTAACCTTGACCAGAACCAAAAAGAATAATCTACCAGAAAGCACTTTAGGATCTGTTTTGTTCAATGCTTTAAATATGGCTCCAAACCGTCCCGTTAGAGACGGAAATGGAGATTACACACTAGCCGATGGTTTAGGAGGAGAAGTGGTAAACCCATTGGCACAAATGGCCAATACCTATAGCCGGAATAAAGTAATGAAACTTAATGGGTTTGCAGGACTATCCTATAACTTCTTAGACCATTTTACAGCCCAGGCGAATATTCAATTTAACTATGCTGAAGTAGATAATTATTCTTTTGACCCCATAGACTTTTATGGTGTTGGTAAAGTTTTTAACACCCTTACCAGTGAAGTTTTTGAGGGCTTTGATATTTTTAGGGATTACACTTTTGATGGATTTATAAAATATGAAAACACCTTTAATGACAATCATAAATTAAATGTCCTTTTAGGAACCTCTGTTTTCAAAACAACAGGAGTATTCTCTGGAAGAACAGGAAAAAATATCATTAATAACGATCCTGCTAATGCCAAGGTAGATTTAGCTTCCGATCAGGAAGATATTTATAAAGAACGAGGTAGCAATCCAACATTTGATAGCCGATTGTTATCCTACTTTACAAGAGTACAATACGATTATAAAGGCAAGTATTTACTATCTGCTGTGGTACGCCGGGATGGTTCTACCAAATTTGGGCCAGGAAACAAGTTTGGGTATTTTCCATCAGGCTCCTTGGGTTGGGTAGTATCCGACGAGGACTTTATGACTAATAGCAAGTTTTTAGATTTTTTAAAGATAAGGGCTTCTTATGGGATTTTAGGAAACGATAGAATTGGTGATTATCGATTTGTGTCCCTTTTAAATGGAGAAGGCACTTACTTTTTTGGAGGAAATGATGCTGAACATGAAATATTTGGAAAAGCTTCAGGAGGTATTGCAAATCCGGAAATTAAATGGGAAAAACAAAAAACCTTAGACATAGGTGTCGATATGCGTTTACTCAACAATAAAGTAGATATTACCGCCGATTATTTTATAAGAAGAACAGAAGACTTATTGGTGTCTCCCGAAGTTTCAGGTTTATTGGGAACCGGAGCAGCACCATTTGTAAATGCAGGAATTGTTGAAAATACAGGTATCGAATTTGCTATTGGCTATTCAGACACTATTGGTGAAGATTTTAAATTCAGTATCAACTATAACGTTACTGCAATTAAGAATGAGGTAATATCGGTAAGTGGCGAAGGTGAGTTTCTTGAAAGCGGTAATTTTGGAATATCCCAACCAGTAATAGCAAGAATGGAAGCAGGTTTTCCATTAGGATATTTTGTTGGGTATAAAACCGATGGCGTTTTTCAAACCCAAGATGAAGTAGATAATGCGGCCGTAACCAACATTGCAACCCAACCAGGTGATTTTAGGTATGTTGACCAAAATAATGATGGGGTTATCGATTTAGAGGATCGCGTTGATCTGGGAAATCCAATTCCAGATGCAACTATGGGACTTAACATATCTTTCGACTATAAAAAGTTTGACTTTTCAGCCTATGCTTTTGCCTCTCTTGGCAACGAAATAGTCCGTAATTATGAGCGAAATCAGCAGTTGGTGAACAAACCTATATGGTATTTAGACCGTTGGACAGGGCCTGGCTCTACCAATGCTGCACCAAGACAAACTATAGGTACAAATCCAAATACATTGTTTTCAGATTATTATGTAGAGGATGGTTCATTTGTACGCTTACAAAACATACAATTAGGATATACTTTTTCTAATAACAATTCCGAAGAGTCATCGCTCGATAAATTTAGAATTTATGTGTCGGCAAGCAATGTATTCACACTTACAGAATATCGTGGTTATGATCCCACAGCTGGAACAGGTGCTCCAATTGGAGGCGGAATAGATCAAGGGATTTATCCCAGCGCTCGTACATTTTTGTTAGGTATTAATGTGAAATTTTAAAAAAAGCGATATGAAAAATTTAATATATATCTTAATAGTTTCCCTAGTAGTATTTTCATGTAGTGATTCATTTGTTGATGTTGCTTCAGAAGATGAAAACTCAGAGGATTACTTCAACTCAGAAAATGATTATCAATTGACACTAGTAGCTGCTTATGACTATTTACAGACCACATCAAAATTTTACCAATATGCTGAAATAGCTTCCGACAATACATTATGCGGTGGAGAGAGCGCAACAGATTCACCTTACATTCAGCAAATAGACGACATGATCCACTCCCCTGTTGGACAAAGTGATGGTGGATTAAGAACCATGTGGCAGTGGATGTACGAAGCGGTTAACCGCTGTAATTATATTATGGAATTTCAGGATAAAACCGATTTTCCGAATAAAACAAGCGTCATTGCACAAACACGGTTTTTAAGAGCCTATTACAATTTTATTTTGGTTAAGTGGTGGGGCGATGTTCCAATGTTAATAGATAAACGAATCCGTTTTGGAGATCAATTTACTATAGACAGAACTCCAAAAGCAGAAGTTTATGCCCTAATTGAAGATGATTTAATCTTTGCTGCTGCCAATTTACCGTATGTACAAAACGAAACAGGTAGAGTGACCAAAGGCGCTGCACAAGCCCTTTTAGGTAAGGCCTATTTATATCAAGACAAATTTGATGAAGCTGCAGCCGTATTGGAAGATTTAATAAATAACGGACCGCATCGCTTATTGACTTCAGAAGAGTATCCTAATATGTTCGAACGGGATTGGGAGAATAATATAGAATCCGTTTTTGAAGTACAATATTCAGATGTTGATGGTGGAAGTTTTGACTGTTTTCAATGTTTAGAAGGAAATTACACGACTTATTTTAATGGGCCTAGAGGTTTTGTTGATGCCACAGGAAAATTTGATGCCGGGTATAGTTTTAACGTTCCTACCCAAGAAGTGGTTGATGCCTTCGAGTCAGGAGATTTACGTTACGAAACCTCTATTCTGGATATAGAACAATACATTATTGACAATCCAGGATCGTCTTACGATGAAACAGCAGGATACGAACAAACAGGTTATTTTAACAGAAAGTATATAGCCCGAAAAGGCGATTTGGATATAGGTGATGCAGCATTAACGAATCCAGACAATTACAGGGCTATCCGATTTGCCGATGTTTTGTTAATGGCAGCCGAAGCTTTAAATAGAGGAGGCATAAGCGATACCAGGGCACAAGATTACCTTAATCAAGTTCGTAATAGAGCATTATTACCAAATGTTAACACAACAGGATCCAATTTAACCAATGATATTTACAAAGAACGTCGCGTTGAACTGGTTGGTGAAGGCCATCGTTTTTTCGATTTGGTGAGAACTGGAAGAGCAGCCCAAGAAATTGAAGGATTTGTAGCTGGTAAACATGAATTATTTCCTATCCCAATAGAAGAAATTAATTTATCTGGTGGACGATGGGCACAAAACCCAGGATACTAAAAACAAAAAATTGAACAGATGAAAACATTAAAATATTTATATACCTTCAGCATAGCTTTATTGTTGATTTTTGGCTGTACTGAAGATAACGATTTGAGTTTTGTAGATAAAGTTGTCGCACCAAGTGATGTAAGCGCAACATTTAAAGTAACCCAAGACAATACAGGAGTTGTAAATATTACACCCAATGCCGTTGGCGCATCAAACTACAATATCACATTTGGTGATGATACAACAGAACCCGTAAATGTAATACAAGGTGAAGGTATAACGCACACTTATAAAGAGGGATCGTATGTGGTAATAATAGAAGCTGTAGGTATTACAGGATTAACAACAGAAGTTAATCAAAACCTTGAGGTTTCATTTAAAGCACCAGAAAATGTTGCCGTTTCAATATCAAACGATATTGCCGTTTCTAAGCAGGTTAATGTCACGGCTAATGCAGATTTTGCCGTGTCTTACGATGTTTATTTTGGAGAACCTGGAATAGATGACCCTGTTAGTGCCAATATAGGAGAGCCTATTTCATATACTTACCAAGAACCAGGAACCTATACCATTAGAGTTGTGGTTATGGGCGCTGCTATTGCAACTACAGAGTATACAGAGGAATTTGAAGTTACGGAAATTTTGCAACCAATAGCATCTGCACCAGCACCTCCAAATAGAGAAGAAACAGACGTCATTTCTCTTTATAGTACGCAATACACCAATGTACCTGGTACTAATTTCTTTCCAGACTGGGGTCAAGGAGGCCAAGGTAGCTCTTGGGCAGAGTTTGACTTAAATGGTGATATGATGTTACAATACATTAACCTAAGCTATCAAGGCATTGCCTTAGCCGATGGAACTAGCATTGATGTTTCAGGAATGAAATATTTGCACCTGGATGTATGGACAGCCGATGAAGGATTGAAGATAGAAACATCATTAATCAACAATGCTTCTGGCAATGTTACGGAAAAGCCTGTGTGGAGCGATTTAACTGCTGGTGAATGGACAAGTATTGATATTCCTATTACAGATTATACAGACCAAGGACTAACAGTTACAGAAATTTTCCAAATGAAGTTTGTTGGAGACCCTTGGGCAGCTGGCACAGTGTTTATTGATAATATCTATTTCTATAAGCCATCTACAGTTGCAGAAGTACCAGAATATAACGCGCCTTCTCCAACGCAAAATGAAGCTAACGTTGTATCCATTTTTAGCGATAGCTATACCAATGTTGGTTTAAGTGAATTGAACCCAAATTGGGGGCAAACAACAACTTTGACCACTGTAGATTTAAATGGCAATAACATTTGGCTATACGAGGCATTAAATTATACAGGAATTGTAACAGATTATGGTAACCCAACAGACCTATCTGCTATGGACTATGTTCACTTCGATTATTTCACACCAGATGCAGAGAAGCTAGGTTTAAAAATAGTGAATACAGTAGTGAGTCAAGAAGGTGTAGTATTTATAGATAAAATAGTTAGAGGTACTTGGGTAAGCGTTACCATACCAATAAGTAAGTTCAATATCGATGCATCCCAAGTAACCCAGTTACTTTTTGATACCGATGGAGGCAGTGCTAAAGTATATATAGACAATCTGTATTTTTATTCTGAGAGCTCTATACAACCAGAGGTCATAGCACCAGTTCCGACAATCGCTCAAAATGATGTTATTTCAATTTACAGTGACGCATACACAGGAGTTACACTTAATGAAGTAAATCCTAATTGGGGACAAACAACGACCTTAACAGACTTTAGTGTAGATGGCGATAATATTTGGTTATACCAAGCTTTAAACTATTCTGGTATCGTAACAGATTATGGAAATCCAACCGACTTAACAGGGGTTAAATATTTACATTTCGATTACTATACACCAGATGCTACTAACCTTGGTTTTAAAATAGTGAATACGGCATTGGATCCAGTACAAGAAGACATTGTTTTCCTATCTGAAATCCTTACAGGTACTTGGGTTAGTGTTACAATTCCATTATCTGATTATAACTTAGATTTTTCAAATATTACCCAGTTAGTTTGGGATACTTCTGGAGGTAGTGCAACAGTATATGTGGATAATATTTATTTCCATAATTAGAAAAAAGATAGATTATGAAATGCCCATTAACAATAAGTTGTAAACCCAACCAATATGATAATTTGGGCATCGCATCTGACCTCTAAAACAATAAAATTTAAACAGATGAAAACAATAAAATTTAAATTAGGAGTAATTTTATTATTGGCACTAATATTTGGTTGTCAAGACGATGAAGGTATTGTTGGTGATATTGTAGCACCAAGTAATGTTAATATGAATGCAGAAATTGTTGGCATGGATGCTAACAACCCAAATGGAGATGGATCGGGTCTGGTAAATTTTACTACAAGTTCAGATGGAGCCATCACTTATCGATATGATTTTGGAGACAATACAGATGTTGTTGTTGCGCCTTCGGGTAATATAACACACCAATTTAGTCTAACAGGATTAAACACCTATACCGTTACTGTTATGGCCTCTGGTATTGGTGGAATAACAACAACAACTTCAATGAATATAGATGTATTTAGTTCCTTTGAAGACCAAGAGGCCAAGGATTTCCTAACGGGCGGAGCGGGTAATAGTAAAAAGTGGTATTGGGCAGCCGATAAACCTGGAAATATAGGTTTAGGACCTAATGATGTACAGCCTGGTGGAGAACATACATGGTCACAATGGTTTACATCCAATGCTTGGCATTCCGATAAATTATGTATGTACGATGCAGAGTTCGTTTTTACACAATCTGCCGATGGTAAAGTAACATTCGAACAATTAACAGATATAGCCTATACACCTGGAGACTTTGCAGCATCAATAGGTGTTGCGGGCGATACTTGTCACGGTACCGATGTAGCTCCAACTTTAGATGGCGTAAAAAATGTTAGTTTCTCTCCATCAAACTCAAATGCTACAGTTGATGGAGAATATAGAGGAACAACCATTAATTTCTCAGATGGCGGTTTTATGTGTTGGTACGTTGGTATTAGTTCAATAGAAATTTATGAAATTACAGACAGCACCTTGTCTGTAAGAATGTTAGATGCTTCTAATCCTGCATTGGCTTGGTATTGTAAATACCAAACAGATAACCCAAATGATTAATAGTTGATTTTATCCCTACTAGAAGTATATCCATTCATTACTTCTAGTAGGATTCCTTTAAGTTTTAATTAAAAATCAAATACGTATGCTTAATAAAGTTTTACATGTCATCCTATTGTTTTTTGTTTCTTGTTCAGGGAACAGTGATTCGATGATATCTCCAGAAACAGAAGTAGCGATTATTCCCAGTAATTTGTCCTTAACCATAGATGTTTTAGGATTGGACACTGAAAACCCTAATGGTGACGGTTCAGGAACTATAACTTGTAAAGCCACAGCATTTAATGCGGTTACCTATGGTTTTAAAATAGAAAATGAAGCCGAGGTAAAAAGTGCCAGTGGTGAATTGGATTATACATTTTCCAGAGAAGGGACTAACAATTATTTGGTAACAGTTTTTGCTTACTCAAGCACAGGACATACCATTAGTTTGTTTAAAACTATTACTGTTTATGTTGGAGAAAAACCACTTAAATTGGTTTGGTCAGATGAATTCGATGTAAATGGCGAACCAGACGACTCAAAATGGGGATACGATTTAGGAAATGGTTGTCCAAATTTATGTGGTTGGGGCAATGGAGAAAAGCAATATTATACCAATAGACCAGAGAATGTAAAAGTTGAAGATGGGGTTTTAAAAATAACCGCTAAAATGGAGGCTTATCAAGGATTTAATTATACCTCGGCTCGATTGTTAACAAAAGACAAATATGAGTTCACTTATGGAAAGGTTGAAGTAAAAGCTAAATTACCAAGTGGATCAGGTACTTGGCCTGCCATATGGATGTTAGGTGCCAACATAGATACTGTTGGGTGGCCTGCTTGTGGAGAAATTGATATCATGGAGCATTGGGGACATAACCCTAAAATTGTATCCAGTGCAACCCATACCCCAGCTTGTTCAGGTGGTTGTTCTGGAACTAAAGTAGGAGAAACAACCGTGAATGATTTTTCGAGTGGATTTCACGTTTATGGTTTAGAATGGACAGAAGACGCATTGCATTTTTCATTAGATGGAACCATTTTATATACTTATAAACCAGATGTTAAAGACAGTAATACTTGGCCATATACCAAACCTCAATTTTTGATTTTAAACATTGCAATGGGTGGAAATTGGTTTACAATCGATGAAAATTTTACCGAATCAACCATGGAAATAGACTATATAAAAATTTACCAATGAGAAAAGATTTAAAACGTTTAAACATAGTCCTTATTTCCTTTTTAATAGGAGTTTCCTGTAACAATAGTCAAGAGACCAATAGCTCAGGAAGTATCAATAAAGGACACTCGGAGTCAATAGATAGTAAAGTAGAAAGCTTACTTGACAAAATGACTTTGGAAGAAAAAATAGGCCAGATGAACCAATACAATGGTTTTTGGGATGTTACTGGCCCCTCTCCGTCTTCTGGTGATGCAGCCAAAAAATATGAGCACTTAAAAAAAGGATATGTAGGATCCATGTTAAATGTTAAGGGTGTTAAAGAGGTTAGAGCGGTTCAGAAAATAGCTGTAGGGGAAACCCGTTTAGGCATTCCATTAATTATTGGATTCGACGTAATTCATGGCTATAAAACCATAAGCCCTATTCCATTGGCAGAAGCGGCTAGTTGGGATCTGGAAGCAATACAAAGATCGGCTCAAGTAGCAGCCAAAGAAGCGGCAGCTGCTGGTATTAATTGGACATTTGCGCCTATGGTTGACATCTCAAGGGATGCACGTTGGGGACGTGTTATGGAAGGAGCCGGCGAAGACCCCTTTTTAGGGGCAAAAGTTGGTGTTGCAAGAGTTAAGGGATTCCAGGGTGATGATTTATCCTCGCCGTCAACCATTGCAGCTTGTGCCAAACATTGGGCAGGTTATGGTTTTGCAGAAGCAGGAAGGGATTATAATACAGCAGATGTTGGCACATCAACATTGTACAATATCATTTTTCCTCCATTTAAAGCAGCTGCGAATGCCGGTGTAAGAACATTTATGAATTCGTTTAACGAATTAAACGGTGTGCCTGCCACTGGTAACGTATTTCTACAACGTGATATTTTGAAAGGAAAATGGGAGTATAATGGTTTTGTAGTGTCCGACTGGGGCTCAATAAATGAAATGATGGCACACGGTTATGCAAAGAATAAAAGGCATGCTGCAGAATTATCAGTCAATGCCGGATCAGATATGGATATGGAATCCTATGCTTATGTAAACGAATTGGCAGAATTGGTTAGACAAGGAAAGGTTTCTGAAACACTAATAGACGATGCAGTTACGCGTATTTTAAGAGTTAAGTTCGAATTGGGATTATTTGATGATCCCTATAAATATTGCGATGAAGCAAGAGAAAAAGAAGTAACGGGCAATAAGGAAATTCAAGAGGCTGTTTTGGATATGGCAAGAAAATCTATTGTACTCCTTAAAAATGAAAATAACTTGCTACCCCTTAAAAAAGAAGGGCAGAAAATTGCTATAATAGGTGCGCTGGCCAATGATAAAACAAGTCCTCTCGGAAGTTGGCGATTAGCGGCAGATGATGATACCGCTGTTTCTGTTCTAGAAGGGATGGAACAGTACAGCGGTAATATGTTAAACTATGCAAAAGGGGCCGATGTTGCCCTTGGTGAAACAGGATTTCCTTTTGAAGTAAATATTAACACAACAGATAAAAGTGAGTTTAATAAAG
Source organism: Snuella sedimenti (assembly GCF_016428595.1). GTDB lineage: Bacteria > Bacteroidota > Bacteroidia > Flavobacteriales > Flavobacteriaceae > Snuella > Snuella sedimenti. The sequence goes on from NZ_JAELVQ010000011.1 coordinate 87,485, forward strand.
CAATAGCTGTAGCTAAAGATGCTGATGTTGTTATTATGGTCCTTGGAGAACATGGATTCCAAAGTGGTGAAGGAAGAAGCAGGGCTTTGTTAGGGCTACCCGGTGTACAACAAGAACTTTTAGAAGCTGTTTACCAAGTAAACAAAAATATTGTTTTGGTACTAAACAATGGAAGGCCATTAGTCATAAACTGGGCAGATAAACATATACCAGCTATTGTAGAAGCATGGCAATTGGGAACGCAAAGTGGTCATGCAATCGCCCAGGTTTTATATGGTGATTACAACCCGAGTGGTAAGTTACCCATGACATTCCCAAGAAGTGTAGGACAAGTGCCAATATACTATAATTACAAGAATACGGGAAGACCTGTAATACCTGCACCCAACCAAGTGTTTTGGTCTCATTATATCGATGAAAGTAATACACCTTTGTATCCATTCGGTCATGGTTTAAGCTATACATCGTTTTCTTATAGTAATTTAAAAATTGATACGATTTCAGAAGGTACATTTAAGGTTGCTGTTGATTTGAAAAATACAGGAACTGTAAAAGGAAAAGAAGTCGTGCAATTGTATATTAGGGATATGATAGCTAGTGTTACAAGGCCAATTAAAGAGTTAAAAGGTTTTGAATTGGTCTCACTAAAGCCTAATGAGTCGAAGACGGTAACATTTACTTTAACAGAGGAAGAATTAGGGTTTTATAACAATGAAGGTAAATTTGTTGTAGAACCGGGTGAATTTATGGTATTTGTTGGAGGAAGCTCAAATACTATTCTGGAAATGGGGTTTGAACTAGGGTCTGTTAACACTAAACGTAATGCACGGATTTTTTGATGATTTTTTCGGATTTCGAGGCTATTTTTGTAAAACATAGCGGGCTACGTTGTCAAAAATAGACGAAGAAATGCGGAAAAAGGGCGGAAAAGCGACTTTTGGGATTAGTGTTAACAGGCCCTAAAATAAAATTGAAAAAACAATGTCGTAAGATAGTTTAAAATATTTCTTTTCTTTGTGTAAAGATGTCTTTATACATGTTAGATGATATTTTAGCAGCTATTCCCTTTGGTATTATTTTGGCTTTTACAATTGGCCCTGTCTTTTTTGTGCTTTTGGAAACCAGTGCAACAAAGGGCTTTAGGAGTGCTTTAATATTTGATTGTGGCGTCATGTTTGCCGATATACTCTTTATTTTAGTAGCGTTCCTTAGTACCAATAAATTGCTTGAAAAAATAAAAGGAGACCCTAATTTTTTAATCTTTGGGGGTGTTTTATTGGCTGTTTATGGATTTATATCTTTTATAAAAACCTCTAAGTCTTTTAGGGAAATTGTTAAAGAGTATCATAGAATTGATATCCAAAAGAAGTATGGTAAGCTATTTTTAAAGGGTTTCCTGCTTAATTTTATTAATATAGGTGTTCTGCTAGGTTGGGTTGCTTTTATTGTAATAGCGAACACCCTAACAAGCTCTACAGAAGGTGTCATTACCTTTTTAACTACTATTTTATTGGTCTATTTTTTAGTAGACATAATTAAGATATTGATTGCTAAAAAATTAAGAAACAAATTAACGCCTCGGCTTATTTTTAAAACCAAAAAAGTAATAGCCTTAGTTATTTTAGGTTTTGGAATACTACTTTTGGTTCAGGGGTTTTTCCCAAAAGAAAAAAAGCTTATTAAAGAAAAATTGGAGCAAATAAATCCAATAAAAGAAAAGCTTCCAGAAAGAAACTGAAAGCTTTTAAGAGGCGTCAAGCGGATTCGAACCGCTGTAGAAGGTTTTGCAGACCTCTGCCTAGCCACTCGGCCATGACGCCATTCGAAAAAAACACACCATAATATGCTTCGATGTATCCTTATTTATTTGTCATTCCTGTAATGACAGGAATCTTGTGCAAATGTAAAAAAAAATAAGAGTTTACAATACCTAAAATTACTTTTTACGTTTTTTAGTCATTTTAATAGTTACTTTTTCAACATCCCCTCCTATCGGGGGATTTAATTTACTCACCCAAACAGTTGCCTTTTCCACCTTTGATTCTTCAATAAATATTCGCTTTAAAATACGTTTACAAACAGTTTCTAGCAAATGGGAAGGTATTGCCATTTCTTCTTTAATGATACGGTTTAACAAAACATAATCTACCGTATCACTTAATGTATCGGTTTTTGCCGAGGGTTGTAAATTGGCTTTAACCTGGAGGTCTACGCGATAATCACTACCAATTTTTGTTTCTTCTTTTAAACAGCCATGATAGGCAAAAACACGTATATTTTCAACTTTTATAAGTCCCAAAATCTTATTTCTTTTAAAGGAGGTAAAAATACTTATTATTTCTTAGTAAGAGCATAAATATTTTAATGCACTGGACTTTGCGTACAAGGACAATTACTAATACCTTGTAAAAAGTCGAGTCCTATGGTAATAACGTGCGTACCTGAATTGAATGACGATAGCGCATTGGTTGTTATTTGGTAGGCATATCCAAAATAAAAGATCGACTTTTTAAAGCCTACCATAGGGCCTATATTTAAAGGCTTTAAGAACTGATCGTTAAGGAAACGATAGGATATCCCTCCCCAAAAATAATCTTCATTCCTATCGTACTTTCGTACCTTAATGTTTAAATCGGTACTGGAACGCTTGTCACTGTTAAACATTTGGTAGTACATGGATGGTTCAAACTCTAAACCACTTTTTCTAGGCCCCCTAAAGGTATAACCTGTGTATATTTGGTAGTTTAACAGTAAGTTAGGCTCTAATTTCCTAATATCTTCATCAAAGTTTTTCTTTAAAATATTATTAGCATTAAAACTTAAAAAGAAGCCATGGTTTCTATACAGGAAACCTACATCAAAGTTATTGTTGGAAGTACGCCTATCGTCTGTAACGAATGGATCTATAATAGGGTTTTCGTATGTGGTATTAAAATTATTAATATCAATTCTAAAATTATTAATATTATAAGAAATACCAAAAGATAGGTACTGCTTGGAATAATAATCTAAAATAAGATGGTGTGCAAACGAGAATTTGGCACCTGTTTGTATGGTATTACCATTTTTGTCATTATAGGCAGAAATACCAACACCTGAGCGATCGGCAATTCTAAAATCACCATATATCGATTGGTTGTCGGGGGCTCCTTTTATACCTACCCATTGCGTTAAACCATTAGCCCTAATTTTTAGGTTATCTCCAATACCAGCATAGGTCGGGGAAACCACAAAATTGTTATCGGCTAAATATTGGGTAAATACAGGCAAGTTTAATTCCTGTCCATAACTACTGGTCGTTATGACTATAAACAGTGTATATATGATTAGTTTTCGCATTGCTTCAATTTTTTTGGTTAATGGCTTTATCCATTAATTATATTACCTATAAAGCGTAAAATGGCCGACAAATTCGCGATCGTCTTTTGGATCATTTAGCTTTACAACATACCAGTAATCACCCGAAGGTAAAGGAGCACCACGGTAGTTTCCATCCCATTTTTCTCCTACGCGTAAAGTGGCTATTTTACGTCCATACCTGTCAAATATATCAAAGGTCATATCCTTATATTGTGAGGTACATCCTGGGCCCCAACCGCCATTTTGTGGCACAAAATAATTTGGGATACATACATCGATATATTCAAAATATTTGGTAGCTGTAGCCACACAACCATTACTGTCGGTCACGGTAACTGTATAATCTCCGGAGGCGTAAATAATAAATGTATTTTCACTTCCATACGATTCACCATTTAAAGTGAATTCATAATTACCAGTACCACCTGTGGCTACGGCTACGATTTCATTTAAGCCACCGTTTTCCAGCACAAGTTCTAAAGGTTCATATTGTTCAATATCAAAGTTTTCGGTTCTTTGTATACAACCATTTATATGTCTAACATCAATAAAGTGATCCAATCCAGCTGGTACGTTTATAAATACGTTACTGGATTGGTATGGCCCACCATTTAATGAATAATCCAATTCAGAAGGATCCGTTATGCTTTCATCAACTTCTACGGTAACAGTATTAGTAGACATGTTGTTAGTACATCCATATTCGACGATGGCCACTGGCTCAATTTTAACCGATTCAGGGAAAGTAATGTTCCATTCCGATTCACAGCCTTCACTATCCATAACATATACAATATGGTCGCCTCCACTTAGGCTGCTAAAAGTAAATGGTGTGTTTTCTAAAACACCTGTAGTGTATGTGCCATTAATATCGTCTAAGGCAACGCTATAAGGAGCTGTGCCTCCAGAAATTTCAATACTAAACGCTCCATTCATATCGCCATCACAAATTTCTGGAATGATGGAGTTTGGAACAATGTTAAGGATTACGGGTGTTGGCTCTACAATGGTAATATCTTCAAGTATATAACACCCTAATTCATCTTGTACGATCACTTGATAAGTGCCTGGGAAAAGATCATCAAAGATAGGTTCATCAAAAAACTGATCCATTTGAGGGGAAATTGCATATTTGATAATGCCTGTTCCTCCAGAAGCTATTACCTCTATTATCCCGTCATTAGAACCATTACAGGTTACGTCTGTAGTTATGAATTGTGCTGTTAATGGCTCTGAAGGTTCAGTTATGGTAACAGTAGCTGATGTTACGTCACAATCACCACTCTCTACAAAAACCTGGTAAGTGCCTATAGGTAATCCTGTAAAGACACCTGGTGTGTCTTGGGTTACTGGTGTAATATCATTACCCGAGCCGTCTTGTAAGGTATAAATATAGTTTCCTAAACCGCCTTGCGCTTCTGCTACAATAACACCTGTACTTTCGCCAGCACAATTAATAGTTGCATTGGTTGTGTCTAAATTTACAATTAGCGGTTCTAATGGTTCTATGGTAATTTCGTTAGAAACAGTAGCTATACAACCATTCGTATCCCTTACATAATAAACATAGGTGCCAACTGGTACAGAGAATGTGACATCCGTAGAGAATGATCCTAGAACAGTGTTGAGGGTTATATCATCACTATATTCGTAGGGGCCTATCCCTCCTACTGCACTTAAAGTTAGTGTCGCTTGTGTTAAACAGGTTTGTGAACTTGCCTTGACTAAATCTGCTACCAATTGAGAAGGTTCAGATATAACGATATCGGCTGTAGTAAATTCACAATCGTAACCATCAGTTACAGTAACGTTATAGGAGCCAAATCCCAAACCAGTAAATATAGGAGACGTTTGTGGTCCAGAAGAACTAGGTGTTGGTGCAGTTCTGTTTAAGGTATAGGTATAGTTACTACCTTGTCCGCCAGTAACATTACTAACCGTTATAGTTGCATTAGTATCACCAAAACATGATAATAATGTTGGAGTTGCCGCTATTGTAGCATCAATAGGTGTTGGATTTACTAAGCTTACATTTGTTGAAGCGATACAGCCTTTACTATCTCTAACGCTAACAATATAATCTCCTGCTGTTAGTCCTGTAAAATGATATGTTGCGCTAAATGCTGTAATGATTGTTCCACTGGTTAACTCTAACTGGTACTCATACCCTCCTGACCATCCACCTGTGGCACTGGCAGAAATGGTTCCGTCGTTGTTACCGCTCACACAGGTTATTTCTGTATGTGTTTCTGTAATGCTTAAAGCAGCTGTAGGCGCTGTAATGGTAAAGTTTTTATTAATCGTACAAAATGGTGTGTTGGTTAACGTTGCTGTTACAGTATAAGTTCCTGAAGCTAAACCAGAAATTGTAATTGGCCCGGCATTGGCAGTTGTTCCAGAGGCAACAGTAGCACCTAAAGCATCTACTACATTGTAAGTAAAGGGACCAGACTCGTCTGTAGGTGTTGGCACACGATCTATGAGCGTTACATTCACGCTACCATCGGTATCATTAAAACAAGTAACATCAACCACAGAATCTATTGTTAAATCAAAGGTATTAGGGTCGTTTACATAATGTACGGTTTGTAAACTACACTGGGTGTCTAAGTTTTCAACGGTAATGATATAATTACCTATTGGCAATCCAGTAAATATGCCTGTTGTATTTGTTTGATTAGGGAGTACACCATTCGCATCTTCTAAGGTGTATTCCAGATTGGTTGGTGTGCCGCCTGTACTCGTTACCGAAACAGTAATATCTTCATCATTAGTACAAGTAATGGCATTATCAATATTAACGGTTAAATCTTCTAAAGCTATAAAAGGTTCGATAGTAGCTGTTGTTGATCCAGAACAGCCATTGTCATCATAAACATTTATGGTGTAATTACCGCCCGATAAATCACTTTCGATGTAAACATTGCTAGATCCAGACTGTACAACGGTTACGCCTTTTACAAATTCATAAATAATGTAGGTTCCAGAACCACCAGTTATACTATTTACTGTAATACTCGCAAAGTTTGTTGTATTCGTACCTGCAGTACAAGCATATTCTACTACTGTTGGAGCGGGAACTACAATGTTATTAGGTTCGCCTACAATGACATCTTGAGTTGCGATACAATTTCTTCCTGAAGTTACTTGAATGGTGTAAGTTCCTGGTGCTAATCCTGTAAATACATTAGAAGTTTGAGGCGCTACTACAATAGGAGCGGTAATTTCGTAGGTATAAATAGGATTGTCATTATTGGCAGGTAAGTTTACTGTTATACTGCCATCACTTCCTCCATTACAGCTTACATCTGTCGGTACTGGTGTAAACGTTACTGGTGTGGCAGCATCCAAAGTAATAGTTGCATCTTTTGTACAATTAGTGACCGTGTCGGTAATAGTTACTGTATAGGTTCCCGATGGCACACCTGAAATGACATTTCCAGATATACTTCCAACAGACGGACTTATACTGTATGTATAATTTCCAGAACCTCCAGAACCTGTTACCGTAATTACACCATCATCATCTGTACAACTAGGTAAGGTTGTAATGGATGGTGTGAGGTCTAAGGACGGATAAATAGTTATTGATGTTCCGCTAACAGCTGTACAACCGTTTCCATCCCTTACGGTTACAGCATAGGTTCCGGGTGTGGATACCGTAAATGTTGGACTCGATTGAAAGCCATTACCAATAGAATATTCAAATGGCGGTATTCCTGTTGTACCTGTTACCGTAAATGTATAAGGATCGCCATTTAAATTACATTGGTTATCAGCAAAAGTTGGAACTGTTACTGTTGGTAAAGAATCTGTTGAAATAACAACATCTATTTGAGCAGTACATCCGTTTGCATCTTGTACCCAAACATCCCAATCGGTATTGGTTGCAGGATCTAAAACAGCTGTATTGTTATTGGTGTAATCCGATACAGTTGGAGCAAAACCGTCTATAACAAAAGCATATTGATATGGTGGTGTTCCATTGCTTGCTGTTACGGTTACCTGGGCACCAAAATTACAAGTTGCATTGATATTATCAGCTTCAATAAGGGTTAATGTAGCTGGTTCACTAACGGTTATTGTAACTGTATCGGTACATCCTGTTGTATCATCTGTTACCACTATGGTTTGATCTCCTATTGGCAGCCCTGTTAAATTAATTGTAGTAGCAGTTTGTCCAACGATAGCAACCCCTCCATTAATTGTGTAACTATAGGTTCCTGAGAAATTTGACACTGTAAAGTCAACAGCTCCATCTGAACCGCCATTACAACTCACATCATTAACCAATAATCCGGATACAGTAATATTGGTTACCGGATCTACAGTAAATGATTCTGTATAATAACAACCATTGGCATCAGTTACGGTAAATACGTAGGTGTCTGGAGCTAAACTTGTAAAGATTCCAGAGGAAGCTCCTGTTGTATTACCTGTCGCACTTGCCGGTGAAATTATTTCATAGCTTAAAGGGGCGACACCACCAGTTGGTGTTAATGTAACATCACTGGTTAGTGCTATACAAGTTACAACCGTAGATGAGAAATCCAAATCCGTAGGCACGTCTAATGCAGGAATATTAACATCTATAGGCGTTGCAATAATACAGCTATTGGCATCTTTTATGTAAGCTGTTACAGTTCCTGCAGCATATGTTGCATAGGTGTTTGTTGAGGTGTAATTAACACCACCATCAAAACTATAAGTATATGGGGCTGTACCTCCACTACCTGTAATGGTTACTATGGCTGGTTGTGTTGCGTTTCCAGCACCACAGGTTAACCCTTGGGTTAAACTGCCTGTTCCTGCCACAGCAGTAGGATCGTTAATAGTCACAGGTGTTGCTGCCGAATCACAATTTTTACTGTCTCTAACAACCACATTGTATATGCCTCCTGATAGACCGCTAAACACATTGGATGCTTGGAACGTAGCACCATTATCGATACTGTATTGATAGGGGGCTATACCATTGGCCGCCGTTATAACAATGCTTCCGTCGGAGCCACCGTTACAGCTCACATCTGTATGTATTTCTGTAAGTGTAGGCGTTGTGTTTGGTGTGACTGTAATGACATTAGATATCGCTTGACATCCTTGAGAATCTGTTACTCTAAATTGATAAGTCCCATCTATAGTAGTGGTATATGGTGAACCAGCTATAACAACATAGCCACCACCATTATAACTAACTTCATAAGTGCTGTAGGTACCGGTTCCTCCACTAGCAGTAATAGTAATACTGGCATCAAGGGTACAGGTTAAATCTTGTGTCATGTTAGCATCCAATAATAATGGAGGTTCTACAACATAAGTTGTAGAAGCGATACATCCATTACCATCTTTTACGCTCACAGTATAGGTACCTGTCATACTAATGGTAAATGTTGAACTGGTTTGGTAAGCACCACCGATACTATAGGTTAGCGGACCAATAGCACTACCAGTACCTTCAACCAACGTGATATTAAATGGCGTACCATCAAAACATTGTTGGGGTACAGGATCGATTGTTGGAGTTGGATCTGCCGCTAATGTTATATCGTATTCCCTAATACAGTTATAAGCATCTTTTACATAAACGGTATAAGCATTTGCCGATGCAGTAAATGTATTTGCACTAGCCCAACCCCCACTTGATGCCGTTGGAGCTGGATCTGATTCTAATAATAACTGATATGTATATGGAGCAGTTCCATTACTGGCAGTAGCAGAAATAATACCTAATTCGTTACAATTTTCATTTTTTGAAACAGAGGCAGTAAGACTCAAATCTATGGTAGATTCGGTGATGTTAAAGGTAGTTGTTGCAATACTACATCCCGCATTTGTCGCTCCCACATCTTCTGTTACTAAGACAAAGTAATTACCAAATGGCAAGGGTCCTAAATTAGACACAGATAGTGTTCCATTGGCAGGCACTGTTCCTGATCCGGTAATGCCTGTTGAGGCTAATGATTGCGAATTAAATATTTCGAATGTCACATCTGTTGACGAACCATATATACTTGTTATATCAAAGCTTACATTACCATTGGCACTTCCCGTACACGTAATATTATTTGAAACGAGAGCACTAGTTGTTAATGTTGAATTGGTTGGTACAGGCGCATTTGCAATCTCATAATAATAACAGCCGGTTAGTTCATCGAAAACAATAAACGTATAAGTCACACCGGGTATTAAATTAGTAAATGTTGTTTTCTCACTTCCCGGAGCATCCTCATCCTGCCATGGTGCTGTAGTAGGAGCAGTATAGGTCATTCCTGGGCCAGAATAAATAGCAAAATGGTAGGGGCCTGAACCGCTCAAGGTTGTTCCAATAGACACTTCTGCAGTACCTCCACTTATACAATCTGCGGTAGTATTTATTAGAATATCTAGGTCATCTGGAGGAGACGCTACTAAAATATCTTGAATTAATACAGAACAGCCATTGGCATCTACTATATTGATTTGATACAATCCAAAATCAACAACATCAAAATTAACGGATGTTGAACCAGTAGCATTTAATTCTGAATTTGAGTAGCCATTTACGCCTGTCACATAATAATTGTAAGGAGCTGTTCCTCCTGTTACGCCATCTACAATAACAGACCCTTTAGACACACCACCAGCCTGACAGGTTATTGGTTCTGCATGATAAGTAGGAACTAAAGGAGTTGGTTCACTAATAGTAATGGTATCTGTATCTGTACATCCCCTGGCATCTGTTACGGTAATAGTATAATCTCCAGCGGCTAAACCAGAGGTTTGTGTACCGTAGTCGGTTCCAGTTGTATCATTATTTACATTAATAATAAAAGGTGGTGTACCAGATGCGTTATCAATCGTAATTTGAATAGCTGCTGTTTCTTCACTATTACATGCAATAGATTGGGTTTCTATTACGCTAGTAATTGAAGGGTTAGTAGGATTCGTGATAGTTATTGCATTTGTTTCTTGGGTACATCCATTAGCGTCCGTAACCCTGAATTGATAAGTACCTGCACTAGTAGTTGTATATGTAGACCCAGCAATGGGTGAATAACTACTGCCCCCATCAGTACTTACTTCGTAGGTATAAGGAGGGTTGCCACCCGATACAGATATGTCAATACTTGCTTCTTGCGGTAATGAACATGTTAAATCTTTTGTTAGAAGTGCACTGGTTGCAATTGGCGGAAAAACGTCTGTTTGTGTAGCGCTCGTTGTTGTACATCCATTAGCGTCTCTTACTGTAATGGTATAGCTGCCTGCAGCATTTACGGTAAATGTTGGACTGGTTTGGTAGGATAAGCCACCATTAATGCTATATGAAAGTGGAGCAAGCCCTGTTGCCGTAACGGTAAAGGTAAACCCAGATGAAGCAGTACATTGATTCGATACCGTTGGTGCGGTTACCGTTGGTAATGGATCTTCTGTAATTGTTACAGCGGTCATTGCTGTACATCCATTGGCATCTTTAACGTATACATCCCAAACCAAGTTTGTAGCAGAATTAGTATCTACAGTTATTACATTACTACTATTATAAGTTGTAGGCGCAGGAGCACCTGTTATTACAGCAGCATAAGTGTAATTAGGTGTTCCCCCAGAAGGTGTTACGGTAATTTGAGAATTATCTTCATTACAATGTACATTCGTCGCCGTTGCCGTAAGACTTACGGGGTTAGCCGGTTCCGAAATAGTTATGGTTTCATTGGCTGTACATCCTGTGGTTAAATCTGTAACCTCTACGGTATAACTACCTGCTATTAGATTGGTTAAATCGATGGTGTTTCCAGATTGCACTAATGTTCCTGAGCCACTTGTTAAAGTGCTTGTATAACTACCCGTATATCCAGAAACTGTGAATTGTATAGCTCCTGTATTACCGCCGTTACATAATACATCACTTAACTTCAATCCTGTTATAGCTATTGGTGTAACAGGATCTATAGTATAGGATTCTGTATAGTAACATCCGTTAGCATCGGTAACCCTAAAAATATAAGTACCTAGGCTTAATCCTGAAAAAGAGTTCGAAGCTTGTTTTCCAACTATAATAGGAGATGGGGCGATCGTTTCATATTCCAATGGACTTACACCATCTGTTGCGGTTACTGTTACTGTTGAGGTTGTTGTTGTACAGGTAACATCGGTTGCGCTAAAATCTAAATCCGTTGGGGGATCCAATTGTAATATCGTAATAGAGCCATTATCGGTACACCCGTTGGCATCTTGAACAGCATAGGTTATGGTTTGATCGGTTCCATTGTCGTTTACTGTTAAGGTATTATTAGAGCTAAAACCAGATCCATTGAAACTGTATAGATAAGGAGCCGTTCCTGTCGAGGGAACAGCAATGGTTACTGTTGCCGATTGTTTTGTGTTGTTAGCATCACAACTAAATGTTGTTGCACTTGCTGTAGCAACTAAAGTGGTAGGCTCTGTTAAGGTTACCGTACCATTAAAAATACATTCATTAGCATCTTGTACTTGGTAGGCATAAGAGCCAGCTGCCAATCCAGTATATAGTGATGTAGAGGTAAACGGGCTTCCTTCAAAACTATAGGAATAGGGGCCTACACCGTTGGCTGGTATTATTTGTACAGATCCATTAGAGTCTCCATTACAACCCGGATTCACGGTTGTAGTGGTTGCCGTGGGATTTTCTATTGGATTGATAGTAATTACATTCGATACTGCCTGACAGCCATTAGCATCGGTTATTTGAAATTGGTACGTGCCATCGGTTCCAGTTGTTAAGGTAAAGGTGTTTCCTGTTAGGTTTGGTGTTCCCGAACCTTGTATTAATGTTACAGAGTATGGTGGGTAACCGTCTGAAATAGTTCCCGTAATTACCGCATTGGGAGACGCCGTACAGTCTAATGCTTTTGTTAAAACGACATCTACGTTTACTTGTGCTGCAATAGTCTCAGTTGGTAAAGTAACAGTACATCCATAGGCATCCCTTACGGTTATATCATAATTACCAGGGGTTAGATTTGTAAAACTATTGCTAGATTGGAATGCACCACCGTTAATGCTATATTCATAGGGTGCTTGGCCTCCAGATGCCGTAATTTCTAGTGTCGCTCCGTTACTTGTATCATAACAATAATCGGCATTACTTATAGATGCCGTTGGCGCCGTTGGTGCTATTAAGTCAAGTGTCGTTGTTGCCACACAGCCATTTGCATCGGTAGCTCTTATGGTATAGTTTCCTGCAGCTACATTCGTTAAAATACCGTTGCTAGGGAAATTTGCGATTAGGTTTAGTGTATTATCTAATAATTCATAGGAATAGGCAGGTGTTCCGCCTGTTGCTGTTGCGGTAACGGTTGACCCATCAAGACAGGTTACTGGTGTTCCAGAAGCATTTACTTCTAATAGCGTAGGAGCAACAATATCATGATTAAAAGTAAAACTACAGGTATCAACAGCATCCTCATAGCGTACCTGAATGGTATAGCTGCCTGCTGTTAGTCCGGTAATGGTGTAAGGAGATGTCATTTGGGTATTCCAATTCACACCGTCTAAAGAATATTGAAAACCATTAGCAGGATCGAAATTTTGGGCAGCAATAGTTATAGTTCCGTCTGCTCCTGCCGAACAACTCACATTCGATGTTCCAGTAACATCAGCAGTAAAGGCATTGCCCGAGTTTACAACAAAAGGAAAGTCTACCTGTTCTATACAAGTTACAGGAAGCTGGTAAACACTAATATCGTCTATAAGAGCATCATTTCCGAAATACTCAACGCTTCCAGAGCGTATTACAAAGGTTAAGTTGGTATTGTTGCCTGGGTTGAGGGTTAACTGACTAAAATTCCATTGTTCGTTTTTAGGAATAGTGCCTGTAAATTGTTCGGCTATTACGGTTCCTGAGCCATCTACCAACTGTATTCTGAAATCTGGATCATCCTGAACAGTATAAACAGATCGCATTAAGTTTGCTAAATAGAGATCTACTTTTATATCTTGATTGGGAATAACATCGTTTATGGGTTTGCTATACAATATACCATAAGGCCCTGCTGCAGATCCTATGTTTACAAGCAAAAATCTACCGTCTGGATCGGCTCCGTTTGTAGTATGGTCTTGAAAGTGATACCATGCACCAGAATTGTTAGATGAGGGGTCATCAGATCTCCAGAAAAAACTGGCTACAGAATATTGATTATCTTCTACAGAGCGTGTGCCACAAGGATAAGGAGGGTTTACACGTTGGTCGTTAAAACAATAAGCACTTGCTATTCCCGGTGAAGTAGTTGGTGCCCCGCTTCCAAAATCTTCGTTCAACAAATTACTATAAGTAGGAACGGTCTCCAGTTTATAAGTAACAGTTACAGTATGTGATCCTTCAGAGACATCTAAAAAGGTTTTAGGATCTGCTGTATTGGGGTTTTCGGCACCGTCCAGCAAATAGGTGTAAGTATAAGAATTAGATCCTTCGTTGGTTACTGTTACTGTTGCGTTGGCTGTGCCATCACAATTAAAATCTGGATCGGAAACAGTTATGGTTGGAGGTACTGGTTCTGGATCTATAATAATGCCTGGCATCGCATAAATACATCCATTTGCATCCCTTATATACAGTGTATAAGTTCCGGGAGCGACATAGGCTTCATTCGTGCTTGTCCAAGTAGCTTGGTTGTCAAAACTGTACTCGTATGGAGGGGTACCTCCTTGTGGGTTTGTAATGCGTACTTTACCTTCACCATTAGGACCACAACCTGCCAATTCGGAAACACCAGCTGAGGCCGTTAATGCTGTATCTGGCTGTGTTATGATTATATCTTCAGAAGCACTAAAACACTCGATACCATTCAATGAATATTTAATGTTTGTTGTGTAAGTACCAGCAGTAAGGTTGGAAAATGTCGGGTTAGATTGGTATGTAGTACCATTATCTATACTATATTCAATGGTATATCCATTGGCATTGGTAACATTAAATTGTATTTGTCCCGTATTGTCGCCGTAACATAAAATATCAGTGTGCGATATTGTAAAATCTGGAGCCGAAATGGCTTCAACGGTAATGGATGTTGCTGTGCTACAGTTGTTGGCGTCTATAACGGTGATATTATAATCTCCAGCTGTAGGCACTGTTATTATTGGACTGTCTTGAGAAATGGTAGCTCCATTTACATAATATTGGTAGGGAGGTGTACCACCTTCGGGGTAAACAGTAATTTCGCCATCTGTACACGTTAGAGGCCTTGTAAGTGCTACTGTAGCGGTTAATACCGGTGGATTTATTATTTCTATATCACTTGTAAAAAGACAACCATCATCGGTTGATACTGTATAGGTATAAGTCCCAGGATTAAGGTTTGCAAAAGTATAATCGCTGTTTGTTATAGGGCCTACACTGTTTACTAACGTTCCTCCTTCCGAAAGACTATAGTAGTATTGTGGCAAGCCATTGTTTACAGCTAATTGGATGCTTCCTTTATCGCCATTACAGTTGGGTTGTGTAACTACGGACGATACCGAAACGTCTCTGTCTCTTACATAGATATTAGGTGTTTCAAAAATACAGGGGTTGGTATCGACGCCCACTTGTCTAATATAAACAGTATAGTAACCAGCAGTATCAATAGAAAACACATTGGACGATTGATAGGAACCACTAGGATCTAAACTGTACTCATAGCCAGAGGGAACACCTCCTACGGTAATCTCTCCTAGTGTATTACATATAATATCTTTGGCAATAACAGTTGGGTTTAATAAGTTTTGATAGACATTAAAATAAAATATGCTAAAACAACCTCCCGGGTAGTTTATTACAATTCTAAATTCACCTGCCTGATCGGCTGTATAATTAGGGCCGGTACCAACCTGGTTCCATGTACAGGCATCATTTTCATTGGCACAATCATCAACAGTAACAGGGTCACAACTAGTTTCATCTAGTTTTTCCCAAATTATGGAAACGGCATCGCTTATGCCTGTTGTGATTGCTCTTGTATCGTTAGCGCCACATAGAAAAATATAAGGCAGTACTTTTCCATCATTTGGACAAACAGGTGTTTGGTCGGCAAATGGAATTACCGGGTTAGTAATGGTGTTACCATATGGAATTACCGTAATTTGTTCTACTATTGATATACAAGTAGCCGATGTTGTATTGGTTACATAAAAGGTTCCTGTGCCTGTAGCAGTATAAGTTTGCCCAGTACCAATTACGGGTGTGCCTGTTGGGCTTGTAGACCAAGAATAGCTGTCGTATCCATCGGCAGCTGTTATAACGACACTATTTCCACATAATACCTCTGTTCTTTCGAAACTACAATTTGAAATATCTACCAAGAAATTAGTAGACCCCGGAATACCCAAACATTCGGTTGTAGCAAAACTACCTTCATCTTGAATCCAATTGGTATTAATAACCCCTCTGTAAGTTGCAAAGGCCTGATTTTGGATTTCATTAGAACAGGCTTGACTTAAGTCGTAACAATTGGGGACTACACGAACAGCCAAGCGGATGACAAAGGCAGGGTCGTTTACTTCTACAGATGCATCTGGAATACTAAAAATAAGAGTTCGCGTTGCTGGGTCGTAGGATTGTAAGGTTGCCCCACCAGCATTGGTTAAATCAATGTCAGTATCCGGATCAAAAATAATGTTATCGGGAAGAATGTCTTTAATCGTAAATTCAGTAACGTTATCATTACCCGTACTTTGAAACGTTATTTCATAAAAAAGGTTTTGGCCTAAGTTAACATCATCACCATCAATATCATCACCAGAAGTATCTAGTACCACTTTGGTAAGGTCTATATCGGGTGCAATAATATCTACTGCAAAAGCACTAAGAAAAGCAAATATAGGGTCGGCTTGTCCTCTAGCTACCTGTAATCTAAAATCTGCTGAAGAATCATTGTTTTTAATAAATTCCGGTTCCGAATTTAATATTTCCAAAAAACCTGTGTCATAACCTAAAGTGTTTGAGCTATTAGGATTTCTAGGATTAGATACGCCATTGGTGTTTTCTATAACCGATCCAAAAAACTTATTGGCAGACCTTAGAGGTGTTGTAACTTCTTTACCGTTGATTTCAAGTTTGGTAGCACGCTTTGTTCTATCACCATCTAATACAGCATAGGCAAATTGTAGGTCTATATTACCCGCTGGGGGTGTTGTAAACCCCGTAACGGGAATTGTTTCTTGGTGACCATCAAAAATATGACTGAAACCGTCAAAAGTTGTAAACGATTTAGTATGTAGTTCGGGGTCTTCATAAATTATTATAAGTGTCCAACCGGCAGCTAGACCTGTAGAATTATTAAAACCTAAGCTGGATGTTACATTGGCTAGGGTATACGTTCCTTCTATATCCGATAAGCTGGATAGTAAGTCTGTTACCTCGGCATAGCAAGCATAAGGCGTGTTTCCTGGTTCGCCTGTTTCTGCAATAATCGGATTAACAATTGCATCATAAACAATTTCTCCAGTAATATCGGTATAAGTCGTACTTCCAGGGATTTTTAGCTTAACATTGTTTATATCGGTTCGACTCCCACTTTGTAGTATGGCACCCCAGTATAAGCCTGCATAAGCCACCCGGTAACAATCGGTGGCGCTTCCATCTTCGTGATCAGGTAATAAGAGATCGGCACTACTGGAACTAAAGGTTGATGTATCGCCATCAATATCAATATATTGCATTGAGATGTCTTGGTTGTCTTGAGTAGCATCGTTAAAATCATTGTTGTCTTGGCCTAGAATGCTATTGCCTATCACAAGCATACTTCCTTTTATATCGATATTTTTTCTTACGGAGAAAGGCTCGTAAGTTTGAGCCATACCATTGATACATAGTAATATAAATAGAACAACAAATGCGGACTTATAAATAGTAGGTTTTTTCATAGCAGTAATATTTTGCATTGTCTTTCCTGTTGGTACATTTGGGGAAAATTACTTTTACATGTTTAATTTTCTATTTTAACCATTGACATCTTACCATTATACGGTTTACTTCCTTTTAACTGTAAAGCTTGATTAGCAGCTTCCAAACTACTGAATTTTTCGTGGTAAATATAGTATTTACTTGTTTTTACATCAAAGAAGAAGTTTATATCACTTTGACCAGCTGCAACAGATTTGGTTAAGAAGTCATCTCTTTTAACCACATCGCTGTGTACAGCAATTACAAGGTAATAACCACTTTCTGTATTTTTAACGTTAGTTAAAATCTTTATATTGGTTCCCAGATCTTCTCCAAAATCAAAGTCTTCAACTGTTAGGGGTACAGTACTTAAAGGCGTATTTTGTTTTATTTGATTTAATGCCGCCATGTCTTTCATGTATTTTACTTCTTGATTGTCGTAAGAAGCACGTTTTATACGTCTTTTTCTCTCTATTTCTGTGGCTACTTTAATAGATTCCAATTCAGTTATTAAACTTTCTTTGGCTTGTTTAATTCTAGACTGTTCTTTCTTTAAATCTTGTATAGCGTTTGAGTAAAATATATTAGTGGCATCGTTTTTACTACGTACCTTTTTTAGCCTTTCACTATAAAGATTTTCTAGTGTCGTAATTTTTTCTTCTTGTGATTTTATAACTACATCAATCTCTGATGTTAAAGCTTCTAAAGCTCTGTTTTCGGCTGTTACACTTTTAAATGGTTTAGGGGCTACATAAACGCCTTGTTCACTTAAATCATTTTCTTCTTTTAGGTCTTTTAGGTCTTGTTCCTTACTGGCAATGGTTTCTCCTAATTTAGCCATTAATTCTTGTTGTATTAATTTGGAATCCCTAGCCAACTGGGTTATTTTGCTCATAGCATCGGTGTTAGCATCAGTTGACACTGGAATCACAAATTCATCATCTACTTTATTTTCAGAGGCGACCTTTTCTTCTTCTTCTTCTTCTTCTGCAGCTTTAGTCTTAGCTAGCGCTTCTTCTTTAGCTTTGTTTTCGGCAGCTATTCTGGCATTTTCTAAAGCTTTAGCCTTGGCAAGTTCTTCGCGTTTAATTCTAGCTGCTTCCTCTTGTTTAGCTTTTGTTTCAGCAGCAATTCTAGCTTCTTCTAGGGCTTTAGCTTTGGCAAGTTCATCTCGTTTTATTATAGCCGCTTTTTCTTTGGCTTTATTCTCGGCAGCTATTTTGGCATCCTCTATGGCTTTGGCCTTGGCAAGTTCTTCGCGTTTAATTCTAGCCGCTTCCTCTTGTTTAGCTTTTATTTCAGCAGCTATTTTAGCTTTTTCTAGGGCTTTAGCTTTGGTCGCATCTTCTTGTTTGACTTTCGTTTCAGCAACCAATTTTGCTTCCTGTTCTTTTTCTATTGTGTTGGATTTGGCAGCAATTCTGGCTTCCGCTTCTGCTTTTTGCTTAGTTCTAGTTGCTGCTTTGGCCGCCGCTTTTTCTTTTAATTGTTTTACGGCTTCTGCTTTTTCTTTTTTCCTTGCCTCTACAAGTGATTGTCTATCTGTTTTAGTATTTGTGGTCTTTTTTGGTTTAGCAATAACTCGTCTTGACTTTCTTGATGGTGTAAAAAGGGCTTGTTCGTCATCGTCGCCATTATAGTTATACCTAGTCTTGTTTTTAAATTTATAAGCTAATGTGATCTCGTGGGAGTTACCAAAGGTTGACAGATCACCTACAGCCTGCTCATAATTATACTCTAGGGCTATTTGAGAGCTAATGTTGATGCCTATACCGGCAGATAGCCCATAAAGGCTATTGTAACCAGCTTGCCCCCAAAGCCCTTTGGGTATGGAAAGCATTGCGACACCAGAAAGAACGGTTTTGTTGGTCTTAAATTCGGATCTTGCTAAAAACGAAAACTTGCTTTCATCAAAAAATCCACGGGCATTCATATAACCAGTATACATTATATGCCCTTGAATACTTTGTTCTGGATTGTCCTCTATTAGTTTTGAGGTTTTAAAATTATAAGAAACAAGGTTGTTTACCGATACACCAAAATCGAAAAAGGCGGTACCGTAATTTATCCCAGGGTTTATGGTTACTAGTGTATTGGAAGGTATATTATCCAATGAAGAATCTGGAAAGTTTGTTATGATTTTCCCTCTATTAATGCCACTTTGATAGAAACCTAAGTTCACTCCAAAAGTTAAATTGCTATCCCTGTTAAGGCTAGCATTATAGGCAAAGTTTAAAATACCTCCGTAGGTGTTCAGTACACCATGGTTTTGTTGAAATAGTCCAATACCAGCCCCTATACGTTCTTTAAACCTACCGGCATAACTGAACAAATAAGTTTGAGGAGCATCATCAAATTGAGCCCACTGTTTTTTATTATAGAAACTTAAATATTTGTTTTGTTCTCTAACAAAACTAAAGCTTGGATTTATAATATATCTATTAAATTTCAATGCGTTTCTTACAGGTAAAGAAAGCGCTACCACACCATCTTCTTGCGCATAGAAGTGTTGTGTTAAACACAATAATATAATGATATGTAATAGATATATTTTCATTCTATTTTATGACCGTTATCGATCCTTTCCTTACTTTTTTGTTTTGTGTTGTGATAACATAGTAGAAAACAGGATTGATATCTGTAAAAATTAATTCATTTGTGGGCCAGTTATTTTGATAATCGTTTGTTTGTAGTACAATCTCTCCTACTGAACTTAGAATCAAAACTTCTGTATTTGTACCATTTACATAGGCTTTAGGAATAACCCAAGTATCGTTTTCACCATCGCCATTAGGACTTATAACATTGGGTATTTTAGCAACGTCCGGATAAGGTTCACTAACAGAGAAAGTCATCTCATGTGAGGCAACACATCCCTCGGTTTGGGTAATAACAACTTTATAATTGCCTATTTGTGAAGCTTCATAACTAGCACTTGTAGCTGTTGGGATTAAGGTGTTATTATGGTACCACTCAAATTGTGGGTTCATGGCATTGGTCGATACTGTTGCGACCACTGTTTCTCCTTCTTGAATGGTATTATTGTCTTGAACATCTATGCTGCTATTAAAGCCTGTCGTTTCAAGGTCAATAGAAGCATTCGTTACACAGTCCCCTAGGTCTATAATAACCGAATAGTTTCCAGACTCACTGGTAATATAATGTTGATTTGTGGCACCTTCTATTTCATCACCATCTTTATACCATTGGTAACTATTACCATTAATGGTGCTTAAGGTTGTTGCGCCCTCACTGGAGCAATAAGGATTGCCTAAACTGGAATTGATTGCTGTAGTACTCGATGTGGTTGCTTCACTTACGGTAACTCGGTTAGAATACGAATTTGAAGTACAGCTACCATAATTCGTTTCAACAAAATAGGTTCCGGCTTCAGTTACTTCCAAACTGGACCCTGAAGCAACAAAAACAGATGTAGAAGTATTGGTTTCGTCTTGTTTATACCAGTTAAAAGTAAGGGATGGGTATTGTAAAGGTGAATCGTTATCTCCAGAACCAGGGTTGTCTATAGTTAATAAGTAGCTCTCACCAGCACAGTATACCGCATTTTCGATCAGATTATTAATGGAAAAAGGTGTATCCTGTATTTTATAGTAAGCCGCAAACGCATTCGATGAGGTACTTGTAGCAACAGGAGAGGTGCTTTTAATTCTAATTTTATAGGCTTCTCCCGCAGTAGTATCGGGTATTGAAAATTCCAGAGTAGCTGGAGAGCTAGTAACAGCGCCTTGTGTAGATGTGTAAACGACTGTTGGAGTGCTAAAATCTCCTGTTTCATCCGATAATTCAATAGTAAATTGGTTTGTTGCTGTTAATTCGGTTTCTGGAGAAAAGCTAAACGTAACATAATAAGTATTAAATGTGGCCCCGGCACAAGCTTGACTAAACCCGAGGTTAGGTTTACTAATAACAAGTTGAGCTCTTATTGTTCCAGTAAAACAAAGAAAGAGTATAGCAGCAATTTTGATAGTAGTAAATTTTCTCATACGATATTATTTTCTTAAATTAATTTCTAGAAACAATTATCGGAACTAACAAGGCTTTATGCTAGAATTAAAATTACTTATACAATTATTGCTGGCTTATCAAAAAAAAGAATTTTAAAAGTAAACTTGAAAGTATAAAGAAATTCCCAGACTCGTTTTAATTAAATACTTACCTAATAGTTTTGTTACTAGTCATCAATGCCTAGATCCTCCGACGCAAAATATTCTTGTGGCGCAGGTATTATCCTATTAATCCGTAATCTAAAATCGGGTCTTTTATCGTTCTTTAAATCGATAAACGTTTCAGAATTTGAACTTTTAGAGTATACATTAAAAAACGCACTATTTCCATACCAATTCTCTAAGTCTTCATTATTTGAATTATTTTCAACAAAAATATTCCCATTACAATTGTTAAAATACATATCGGTAAACTTGATTTTTTCCAAATTTTCCTGATTAATAGCAATTTTATCTTCTAGTATTACGGCAGGGTTAAAACCCGAAATAACACTTTTGTTCATATCAAGGGATGCATTTTCTCCAACAAACAAGGCTTCTTTCACTAGACCTTTTTCCATATCCTCCTTTAAATTGTTACTACTGTTTACCAACGTTAGGTTTTTAGCAATTACTGAGGTTCCCTTTTTAGTGAAGTCTACTTCTTCTCGCTTATCATAAGAGTTAATTTGCATGCATCGAGATCCACTACTGCTAGAAGTATAAGGCGAACGAACTGCCAGGGAATTATGTAATTGCGATTGGGTTCCAAAATTAAATTTAAAATCGTTGTTGCTTGCTTTATAAGAAACAGCTTGATTTAACTTGACTTCTCCGCCCCATATTTCAAAGGCGTTCCCAGAAGAATAGCTTACCATGATGTTTTCCAATACGGTTTCATTGCCTACTCCGGCCAATAATAATCCATTAAAGTAGCTTTGTCTCCCTACTCGTTTTCCAGCGTACTCAATTCTTACATAACGTAGAATGCCTGAGTTGCTTTCGGCATTTGCACCACCATAGTTTGTGTCTCCATATGAGGAAGGTGTAAGGTGCGGATAAAATGAAGCTACCGAACCGTTGCCAAACCTATTTGTTGGAGCATCACCAAGTAAAATGATACCTCCCCAGTCACCTTCTTTTTTAATACTTCTGTTTGAGGTGAAAACAATGGGATCTGTTTCTAAACCGTCTGCAATTATTTTAGAGCCCTTGGCAATTGTAAGGGAAGCTTTAGATTCATAATCACCTATTATTACGGTACCTGGTTCTATGGTAAGCGTAGCGCCATTGGTTACGAAAACATTTCCCATTAATAAGTAGATGTCTCTTTTTAATAGCTTTGTATCTTTTGTAATGTTTCCGGCTAATATTTGTGTAGGTGTATCATAGTCTTGAATACCGGGCTTAAAATTTGTCCAATTATGTAACCAATTATTGGAACCAATTATTCCTTTTTCCTGTTGAGCGAAAACATTTCCTATTATTAGTAGAAACACGCATGCGATTTGGGTAACGTTTTTCATGGTTAAAAATTTATCATTAAAACAATAATATATTCATCAATTTGAGTCTTCAAATATATAAAAAAACCTATGAAATACCAATTATTTCGATAAAATGCACTAAATATTTAATATTTGTAAGAATATATGTGTTATATTTGCATCTGTTTACAAATACTGAGGTAATTATTGCACATAGTGCTAGTATTTACAGTTTTACGTATTGTAAAATTTTGGCTTCACAAATTGATATTTTAGACATGTTTTTTATAAAAAATAACCTACTTTCTACAGAAAATAGGTTAAAGATCAAAGCGTTAATACCAAACTATACTTTGTGTTTTTTATTGAAACGATGCATCAATTAAATTCAGAATATTGATGCAATAGTTTCATTGTTTCTTCGTAAAATAGAATTGCAGATATTAATTTATTGGTATCGGAATAGGGTAATATCATTTTTTGAAATTCAACGGTGTTTTCTAGAAAATTATCTGTCGCTTCAAATTGATTCTCTAATGCTTTTTTGTTATCGTTGTTTTTTGGAATACCAAGAGTCGCCATAGTTACACCTGGTTTCGTTGCAAATGCTATATAAGGTAGTATTTTAATAAGGCTTTCTGTACGTTCTATATACAATGCTAATAACTCTCCTTTTTGCATACGTTCCAATTCTTCTACATTGTGGTATTTTTTTATAGCGGCTCCTTCTCTAATAATGCTTTTGGGACCTTTATTTTTTTGCGCATAACCAATACCGGTCATAAAAAATAGGCTGAAGCTAAGTAAAATAAATTTCATTTTCATATCTAAGACTTAAGGGTTAACAAAACAAATCTATGTAATTAATCGTTAAAAAAATCATTTCATCGGGTATTTTGATCAAAACTTGAATTTAGAGTTATTGTTTTAATTCATGCATAATATTGAATTTATGGGTTTTCCATATTTAAGATCGTTTAGGCGCTTCTTGTTGTTTTAAAATGCTGTTAATAAGTGTTTTAAGTACTGTTGTTTAGAGTGTGATCTAATATATAACATTTCTGGTTAAACGTATTTTTTGTTACTATTGAACCCCAACAAAGGGATAATTAAAAACAATAATTCAGTATTTCGTCGATAAAAATAAGCATTTTAACGATATAAAGTAAATTTTTTTTTTCGATTGAGCAATTTTTTTTCAAACTTAGAGTAAAAAGCATACATGATTTATAGCACATATTGCCCGTCTTTGTATCTCAATTTTGCTTAATTTTGCCCAAATCATTAGAAGTTACATGGTGAATGACAATAAATCGCTCAATTTTTTAGAGCAAATTATAGAAGAAGATTTAGCCAATGGCTTATCAAATAATAAATTGCGTTTTCGGTTCCCTCCAGAACCCAATGGATATCTACACATAGGACATACCAAGGCAATAGGAATTAGTTTTGGGTTAGGTGAAAAATACAATGCCCCAGTAAATCTTCGTTTTGACGATACGAATCCAGCAAAGGAAGAACAAGAATATGTAGATGCTATAAAAAAAGATGTTGCTTGGTTAGGATATACGTGGGATAAAGAATTGTTTTCTTCTGATTATTTTCAACAGCTTTACGATTGGGCCATTATCCTTATTAAGAAAGGAAAGGCCTATGTCGATTCTCAATCCAGTGAGGTTATGGCTGAGCAAAAGGGAACACCAACACAGCCCGGTGTAGATAGTCCATACAGAAATAGAAGTATTGAAGAAAACTTGGACTTGTTCGAACGCATGAAGCAAGGAGAATTTGAGGAAGGAGCACACATACTACGTGCAAAAATAGATATGAAGCATCCCAATATGCTAATGCGTGATCCTATTATGTATAGGATATTAAAAAAACACCATCATAGAACTGGAAATGATTGGTGTATCTATCCGATGTACGATTGGACGCATGGTGAGAGCGATTATATTGAACAAATTTCACATTCTTTATGCTCTTTAGAGTTTAAACCCCATCGGGAACTCTATGATTGGTTTTTAGATCAAATAGTGGATGTTAATAAGCTTAGGCCAAAACAGCGTGAGTTTGCACGTTTAAATCTAAGTTACACGATAATGAGTAAGCGTAAACTGCTTCAATTGGTTGAGCAAGGTATAGTATACGGATGGGACGATCCTAGAATGCCTACTATTTCAGGTTTGAGGCGTAGGGGGTATACACCCAAAGCGATTCGACATTTTGTAGAACGTGTAGGTGTAGCCAAACGCGATAACGTAATTGATGTTTCACTTTTGGAATTCTGCATTCGAGAAGATTTAAATAAAACAGCTCCAAGGGTAATGGCAGTTATGGATCCTGTTAAGCTCGTTATTACTAATTATCCAGAAGGTAAAGAGGAGTGGTTAGAGGCAGAAAATAACCCTGAGGACGAAAGTGCTGGTTATAGAAAGATCCCTTTTTCCCGTGAATTATATATTGAAAGAGATGATTTTAAGGAAGAAGCCAATAGTAAGTATTTCCGTTTGACTTTAGGAAAAGAGGTGCGACTAAAAAATGCCTATATAATTAAAGGAGAAGACGTTGTTAAAGATGCCCATGGCAATATTTTAGAAATCCATTGTGTGTATGATAAAGATACTTTAAGCGGAAGTGGGACCGAGGCAAGCTTACGAAAAGTAAAAGGCACATTACACTGGGTTTCCATTCAGCATGCTTTAAAAGCAGAAGTAAGGGAGTACGACAGGTTATTTATGGATGAGGCTCCAGATAGTCATCAGGATAAAGAGTTTATGGAATTTTTAAACCCTAAATCCTTAAGAGTGATTGAAGCTTTTGTTGAACCAAGTTTAAAAGAAGCGAAAGTAGGAGAGCGGTTTCAGTTTCAGCGTTTGGGATATTTTAATGTTGATGATGATGCCTCTGAAGGCAAGTTGATATTTAACAAAACGGTCGGATTACGGGACACTTGGGCCAAACAAAAACCTAAAGAAGTATCAAATAAGCCTCAAGTTAAAACGCAACCTAAGAGAAAAGCTATTGATGTTATTCAGCAATTGGGTAAAAAGTATACTAATTTACCAGAAGCGAAGCAACAAAAAGTAAAAGCTGAAATTCAAGAATTGGCAGAACAGGTAAACTATGAGGAATTAGAGCCTTTATTCAATACCGCTGTTAAAAAGGTGGGAACGCGTATAGCTGTTGCTATAACGCTTGATGTTTTGCTAAAGAAAGGCGTTGAGCGTAATGATGAAATACACAAATTTATTACTAAAGCACTAGAAGATAAAAACGATATTTTGGTAGCCGAAGCCCAAGGTATTATATAAAAATATTGATTTTCAAGAAGCTAAGATGATGTGTGTAAGATAAATTTTATTACATTTAGCTTACTAACTAAACATTTTTTATCATGGAATTTAATTTTTTAGCACTCTTAGCTTCAGCAGCTTCTGCTTTGGTAATGGGATTTATTTGGTACAATCCAAAGGTATTTGGTAATGCTTGGATGCAAGCAGCCGATATGACCGAAGAAAAAATGAAAGGCGCTAATATGGCGAAGATTTTTATTTTAGCTTTCGTCTTTGCTTTCTTTTTAGCCTTTGCTATTCAGTTTTTAGCTATTCACCAAACAGGAGCCATTAGTATGGTTGGAGGCGATGTTGAAAATGCTTTGCCATCGTTTGCTGCATTTATGGAAGATTATGGAGATGCATTTAGAACCTTTAAGCATGGCGCATTGCATGGTGTTATTGCTGGTATTTTTATAGCTTTACCAATAATTGGAACCAATGCTTTGTTTGAGCGTAAGGGCACTAAATATATTTTAATAAATAGTGGCTACTGGATTGTAACATTGGCTATTATGGGAGCTATAGTTTGTGGGTGGAAATAATTTTGTAATTTTTTAGCATATTTAAAGACTGAAAGGTTTCACTTTCGGTCTTTTTTATTGGAAACATATCGTTTATTGGAAACATACCATATTTATTATTCTTCCGAAGACTTGCCTAGCACATGGAATGACCTTGTTGGGCATGATATTTTTCTGCAGGCGTCTTATTTACAGGCGCTTGAAGAAGCATCGCCAAATAACATACAACTGTTCTATATAGGGGTTTTTAAGGATGATAATCTTGTTGGTGGTGCTATAGTACAACGGGTACAGTTGTACCTAAAAGATATGTTTAGGAAAACAAAAGTGTCCTGTGTAAAAGAATTTGTACAAGATCTTGTTTCAAAAGTGCTAAAAGGCAATATTTTGGTGGTTGGTAATTTAACCCATACGGGTCAGCATGGGGTTTTTTATTTAAAGGACAAAATAGATACGGCCAGATATTTAAATACGGTTTCTGATGCTTTAGAAGAGCTTAGAGAAGAAATTAAAGCAACCCAAAATAAAAAAATTCGAGCCATTTTGTGGAAAGATTATTTTCTGGACGACCCTATTCATATTGAAGAGGGTTTTTTTAAGAAGCAAATGTTGTACAAAATAGTAGTGCAACCTAATATGATCATGCCTGTTAGGCAACAATGGCAAAATTTTGGAGATTATGTGGGTAGTTTAACTAAAAAGTACAGAGATCGCTATAAACGGGCCAGAAAGAAGTTTAATACGATTCATATTACAGAATTGGATTTAGAAGCTGTTTATAAAGAAGCGCCCAGGTTGCATAAGCTGTATCTAAATGTGTCTAATAATGCTAAGTTCAATACATTTTTATTACCAGACAATCATTTTTACAGCTTAAAATTACGATTGGGAAATCATTTTAAAATATTTGGTTATTATATCGATAATGAGCTCGTTGGTTTTTATACACTATTGCTTAATAAAGGTGATCTCGAAACTTATTTTTTGGGTTACGACAAAGAGCACCAATACCCAAATCAGTTGTATTTAAATATGTTATATGATATGGCTCAATATGCTATCGAAAATAAGTTTTCTACGATTGTTTATGCTAGAACAGCTATGGAAATTAAAAGTTCGGTTGGTGCAGAGCCTAAAGCTATGGTAGTGTATTTAAAGCATACAAATGGTGTTATGAATACGGTTTTAAAGATAATTTTTTGGTTAATGAATCCTAAGCAAAAATGGAACGAACGACATCCTTTTAAATAGCCTTTAATAAGTGTTTTATTTTTAGTAACTTAAGGGTAATATTTTTAAAAGGATGTATTATGGGATCTTCAGAAGAAACACTGTCAAAAATATCGAAACTAACTAGGGAAATTGAAACGAATTATCCAGGACTCTACAAGTATTTGGATGAAAGTCCGATGACAATTCCTAACGAGGCGCATCCTAATATCGACGCGGCTTCTATGGATGAGTATTTAGAGACTTTAGAGCGCCTTTTAAGCGATTATAAAGGAGAGCGTGAATAAGCAAAAAGCAACCGCTAAAACAAATGTTTTAAGCAGTTGCTTCTTTTACTCGATAACAGAGATTTAAATGCTCCGAGTTTTGTTTCGAAATCAGAACACCGTTTCCTGTAAATGACTTGGGCTTGCCCCCAAGATAATTTACTAGGTACTAGGTTATTCTTTGTTATCCCCTTTGTTTTGTTTCGCTTCTTTCATGGCTTCACCAATTTGGTTGCTGGCCGTAAAACTAGCTACCATGTCGTTAAGCATATTGCTGCCAGCTTGTGGTGAATTTGGCAGAAGAATTAAGTTGCTGTTTGTTTCGCTGCCAATAGCCTGTAGCGTGTCGTAGTGTTGCGTAACAACAATTAAGGCTGAGGCTTCTTGCGAATTGATCCCTACGCGGTTTAAGACATCTACAGATTCTTCAAGGCCTCGTGCAATTTCACGACGTTGGTCTGCAATACCTTGGCCTTGTAAACGTTTGCTTTCTGCTTCTGCTTTTGCTTTTTCAACAATTAAAATACGAGCGGCATCTCCTTCAAATTGAGCTGCGATTTTTTCACGCTCCGAAGCATTAATGCGGTTCATGGCTTCTTTTACTTGAGCGTCCGGGTCAATATCGGTAACAAGGGTTTTTATTATGTCAAAACCGTAATCCGACATGGCATCATTAAGTTCGGCCTTTACTGCCAGTGCGATGTCATCTTTTTTAACAAACACATCATCTAACTTCATTTTAGGAACTTCGGCACGTACCACATCAAAGACGTAACTTGTTATTTGATCGTGTGGGTAATCAAGCTTATAAAACGCATCGTACACTTTGTCTCTTATAACTTTGTATTGCACCGAAACCTTTAAGCGTACAAATACATCATCCAATGTTTTGGTTTCAATAATAACATCCAGTTGCTGAATTTTTAGGCTTAATCTACCAGCGATTCTATCGACTAATGGGATTTTAAATTGTGGGCCTGAATGGCGAATACTCTGAAACTTTCCAAAGCGCTCAATAATGCCAGCAGTTTGCTGCTTTACAATAAAAAAAGATGAGATTAAAATAATTAATCCAATAAAAATGATAGGAATAAAGTAGTAGTTCATAATAGCTGTTTAAAAAATTAAGATATAAAATTTATATTATATTTGAGGTTTACCAAACAGTATGCACTGCAGTAAACAACCAAAAAGTTAATCAATAAAACATCCATGACCAAAAGTTTTGTTAAACAACATAATGATTATGTGTGTGTTATGTCTGTCTTTCGGCAAAAGCGGTCTCACTATTGAAAATGCAATAAAAAATAAACAAATGAAACGAACATTAACAAATTTTAAAAATTGCTTCACAAAAAGTAATGTTTAAAATTTTTAATGTGAGAACGAGTGCAACGGGAGCTTACATTCGTTCTTAATTTTTAATTAACATTTAGTCAAAATAATTACTAAAATTTAAACGAATGAAATTTAAGCATTACATTCTATTAGTAGCACTAACCATGGGTTTTGTTACAAAAAGTTTTTCACAGCATAAAACATATGCCATTACCAACGGGATTGGTATTTTTGGGGGGCTAACAAAGTTTGATATCCAAACGGACAATTTTGTCACGAAACAAGGAGATGGCTTTTTGGGAGGGTTATCTGCAACGGTCGATATTCCCCATAGATGGTATAATATGAGCTATGGGATGCAGCTATCGGAAAATTATATTCATATTTTGGGGCGTCCAGATTTAATTAGTTCTGAAGAAACTTTTATTGAGTACAAACTCTTTGCTGCCCAATTGGCTTTATTGGGGCATATAAAACTAGCAGGAAACTATTTTACTATCGATGTCGGGCCTATGGTTCAGTACAACGGTAAATTGGAGCTAAAGGATAAAAGCCAGGAAGGTTATTATATAAATGATTATGCAAATGTATCTGCCGCGGACATTGCTAATATCTCGAAAGTTAACTTTAATGGAGTAGTGGGAGCTACAGCAGGCATTAAAAACTTTAAGTTGAAGGCGCAGTATATTTATGGGGTCACCAATATATTGAAGAAGTTAAATACACAAGATGCGCTTAAAGGTGAAAACGAGAGTTTTAAAGGCAATCAGTCCATGTTGGTTTTTGGTGCAATGTTTTGCTTTTAACCAAAAGACTAACTGCCTTTAAAGGGTTTTTATTGTAATTGGTGCATCATAGTTTCGATACGCTTTATGGTTTCTGTTTTGCCTATTAAGTACATAATATCGAATACATCGGGGCCTTGTAGGGCGCCTACCAATGCTAAACGTAATGGCATCATAACTTTTCCAAAGCCTATTTCATTGGAGGTGATCCAGCCTTTAATAGTTGATTGAAGCTGCTCAGCACTATAATCGTTATCATTAATAGAATTGATGGTTGTTACTAATTCAGACAAAAGTTTTGGCGTTTCTTCTTTAAAGGCTTTTTTAGCAGCCTTTTCGTCATAAGTTATAGGTGCTTGAAAGAAATAATGACTTAAATTCCATAAATCACTAACGAAATTAGCACGTTCTTTAATTAGGCCTACAGCTAAAGCTATATAGTTAATATCAATATTGGCCAATGCTGGTTGTTCAGCTTTAAAAGCTTCTGCCAGAGTTTCATTACTTTGTTCCTGCATGTAGTGGTGGTTAAACCATTTAATTTTATCAGGATCAAAACGAGCACCAGATTTATTAACACGGCTTAAATCAAAAGCACCAATGAGTTCGTCCAAGCTAAAAATTTCTTGTTCGGTACCAGGATTCCATCCCAAAAAGGCTAAGAAGTTAATCATGGCATCGGCAAAATAACCATCTTCTCTATAGCCTCGGGAGATGTCTTGGGTCTTTGGATCTTGCCATTGAAGTGGAAATACAGGAAACCCTAATTTATCACCATCACGTTTACTTAATTTTCCTTTACCTGTTGGTTTTAATATCAGGGGTAAATGCGCAAATTGGGGAGCTTCCCATCCAAAAGCGGTATATAGCTGTTGGTGTAATGCTAAGGAAGGCAGCCATTCTTCGCCACGAATAACATGTGAGATTTCCATTAAATGGTCGTCTACTATATTGGCAAGGTGATAGGTGGGCATACCATCACTTTTAAATAGTACTTTGTCGTCTAAAATATTGGTGTCAATTTTTATGTCCCCTCGAATAATATCTTTCAAATGCAGTACCTCATCCTGTGGGGATTTAAAACGTATTACATAATCGTCTCCCGCATCTAATTTTGATTTTACGGTTGCTTCTGAAAGGGATAAGGAGTTGTTTAATTTTAAGCGGTTATGCCAATTGTAAATAAACGTTTTTCCTTGAGATTCATGATCTTTTCTATGTGAATCAAGACTTTCGGCGGTATCAAATGCGTAGTAGGCGTTGCCGGAAGCAATCAATTCTTCAGCATAAGCTTTATAGAGGTGTTTGCGCTCGCTTTGGCGGTAGGGGCCAAATGTTTCGTTTTTACCTGGCCCTTCATCAAACGGAATGTTACACCAATTTAAGGCATCTATAATGTATTTTTCGGCACCCGGAACATA
The DNA here is from genome assembly GCF_016428595.1 of Snuella sedimenti. Classification (GTDB taxonomy): domain Bacteria; phylum Bacteroidota; class Bacteroidia; order Flavobacteriales; family Flavobacteriaceae; genus Snuella; species Snuella sedimenti. The sequence continues at coordinate 119,108 of NZ_JAELVQ010000011.1, forward strand.
CCTGTTTTGATCGGTATCTTCTATCCTTAGGATAAATGTACCATTGTATTTTTTGGCGAATAAATAGTTGAATAGGGCAGTTCTAACACCTCCAATATGTAATGGGCCAGTTGGACTTGGTGCAAACCGCACGCGAACGTTTTTGGTCATGTTTATATAGTTTTTAACTTATGTTAAGTTCAATTAACGGTCGAAATAGAAATTCTGGCGAGTGTTACATTGTGTCCGGTTGATAATGACTCTCAGAATTTGGTTGCAAAGATACAATTAACACATAATTATAATCAGTGTACTAAATAAAATTGTAGTTTAGTAAGTTATAATATAAGTCGGAGTGTCAGTTTATTTACAGAATGGATAGTTTTAGTATCATAAAAGAAAAGTTAGAAAGTTTTATCAAAAGATATTACACAAACGAATTGCTTAAAGGTGCTATTTTGTTTTTTGCAATTGGTGTTTTGTATTTTTTGTTGACATTGTTTATTGAGCATATTCTATGGTTAGATCCTCTAGCGAGAACGTTTTTGTTTTGGTTGTTTATAGCTGTAGAGCTTGTTTTATTGGCTAAGTTCATTGTGTTGCCATTGGCTAAATTGTTCAAGTTACAGAAGGGTATTGATTATAAAGGCGCTTCATTGATAATTGGCAAACACTTCCCGGAAGTAAACGATAAATTGTTAAATGTACTCCAGTTGCATCAAAGTTCAAGGCAATCGGAGTTGTTGTTGGCAAGTATAGAGCAAAAGTCATTGGAGCTTAAACCAGTACCGTTTAAATTGGCCGTTAACTATGGGGCTAATATAAAGTATCTTAAATACGCCATGATACCCGTGCTTGTTATTTTGGCTGTTACGATAACGGGTAATTTAAAATGGTTTAGCGATAGTTATGAGCGTGTTGTACATTATAAAATGGCTTATGTGCCGCCTGCTCCATTTCAATTTTTTATTTTAAATAAGGATTTAACGGCTCTAGAAAACAAGGATTATACTTTAAGTGTTAAAACGGTTGGAGATATTGTTCCGGAAAATGTTCAGGTTGTTTATAGTGACGAGGTTTATATTATGCAGCAAACAGGTATTGGTAGTTTTGCTTTTAAGTTTTCTTCTCCTAAAACAGATATTGAGTTTCGATTAAAAGCTAATAATATTGAGTCCAGGCAGTATAAGTTAGACGTTGTTAAAGTGCCTGCCATCACTAGTTTCGATATGATTTTGGATTATCCTGCTTATACAAATAAGAATAGCGATCGCTTTATGAGTACCGGTAATGCAATAGTTCCAGAAGGAACGAGGGTGACTTGGGAACTACGTGCTAATGCGGCAGAGCACATTCATTTGTATGCTAAGGATACCGTTTTGTTTGCTTTAAGTGATAAAGGTGTTTTTAACGCTTCTAAGCGCGTTTTTTCAAATTTTGAATATACCTTAAGCGCTAGCAACGAAAAGCTTCCCAATTATGAGAATTTGGCTTTTACTATCAATGTAGTTAAGGATGAGTATCCCGAGATGAAATTAAGGATGGTAAAAGATAGTGTGGATTTACAAACACTTTATTTCTATGGGCAGGTAAGTGACGATTACGGTTTCAGTAAACTACAGTTGGTCTATTACCCTTCAGGAAACGAGGAGGATAAGCACTTTGAATCAATACCGTTTTCTAATTCGAATATTTCTGAGTTTATTAGTGCTTTCCCTAATGGACTAAGCATTCAGCCTGGTATTCCTTACGAACTTTATTTCGAAGTTTTTGACAACGATGCAGTTAACAGGTACAAAAGCGTTAAAAGTAATGTTTTCTCTTATCGTAAGCGAACCGGTGAAGAGGAAGTGGAAAAGCAATTGGGGAGCCAGAAAGAGACAATTCAGGATTTGAATAAGGCTTTTGAGAAGCTTAATGAACAGGATAAAAAGCTAATGGAGCTAACGAATACGCAAAAGGAAAAAACAAACCTTTCGTTTAATGATAAGAAAAAAATAGAAGCCTTTTTAAAGCGACAGAAGCAGCAGGATGAAATGATGAAGCATTTCAATGAAAAATTGAAGGACAATTTAGAGAATTTAAAAGACGAGCATCAAAAGGAGGATTTGTTTAAAAAAGACTTAGAACAACGGTTAAAAGAAAATGAAGACCAGCTTAAGAGAGATGAGGAGTTGCTGAAGGAGTTGGAAAAGCTACAAGAAAAAATAAATAAAGAAGAACTGGTTCAAAAGTTAGAACAGTTAGCTAAGCAAAATAAGAACAAAAAACGAAGTCTAGAGCAGCTATTGGAATTGACAAAGCGTTTTTATGTGCAAAAGAAACTTGAAAGGTTGAAAGAAGATTTGGCCAAGCAAGCAATTGAACAAGAAAAGCTGTCTAATACTGATGATGATGATAATACCAAGGAGAAACAAGAGGCGTTAAATAAGGAGTTTGACGATTTTAAAAAGTCTTTAGAGGAGCTAAAGCAAGAGAGCGATAAATTAAAAAAGCCAATAGATATCCCACAAGATAAGCTAGATGAGCGTGAGATAGACCAAGAGCAGGATAAGGCGTCAGAATCTCTGGAAAAAAAGGAACAGGAATCATCGTCAGAAGGTGATGGCCCAACCTCTGAAGAGAAGCGTAAAGAGGAGCTTAATAAGGCTAAGCAAAGCCAAAAGAAGGCTGCTAAGAAAATGATGAAAATGAGTCAGAATATGGCACAATCCATGATGTCTGGCGGGGGAGATCAGATGCAAGAAGATATTGAGATGTTGCGTCAAATATTGGATAATCTCGTGTTGTTTTCTTTCGACCAAGAGGCGCTCATGGAACAGTTTAAAACGATTGAGGAAAACCATAATAAGTACGCTACTTTTTTGAGAAAGCAAAACAGTCTGCGTGAACATTTTGAGCATATTGATGATAGTTTGTTTGCCTTATCGCTTAGAAATCCCAAGTTATCTGAAACGGTGAACAAAGAAATAAACGAAGTCTTTTTTAACATAGACAAGTCCTTAGGGCAATTGTCCGAAAATCAAATTTACCAAGGCGTAGCTAGTCAGCAATTTGCTGTTACATCTGCTAATAATCTAGCGGACTTTCTAAGCGATGTCCTTGATAACATGCAAGAGAATATGAGTTTGTCACCTGGGCAGGGAGGAAAAGGCGAGATGCAGTTACCAGATATTATCATGAGTCAAGAAGAATTGAATAAGAAGATGGAACAAGGGTTGAAAGAGGGAGAGCAAAACAAAGGTGAATCAAGAAAAGGTAAAGAAGGAGAAGAAGAAGGAGAAGATGGGGAGAAAGACGGTAAGGGGAGAGAGGGGAATACAACAGGTGAAGGTGATGGGGATAGCGAGCGAATGAATGGTGCGTTATATGAAATTTACCAAGAACAGCAACGATTGCGTCAAGCGTTAGAAGAGAAACTGATTAAAGAAGGTGGTAATGGAGACAATAATAGGTTGCTTAAAGAGATGGAGCATATCGAGTTGGAGTTATTAAACAAAGGTTTTACCAATCAAACTTTAAGGAAAATGATGAATCTCCAGCATCAATTATTAAAATTGGATAATGCTACATTCCAGCAAGGAAAGGATAATAAAAGAGAGTCAGAGACCAATAATACAAATTTTGATGGGGTCGATCTTAATCAGATTCAAAAGGCTAAACAATATTTTCAGACTACAGAAATATTGAACAGACAAACATTACCTTTGCAGCAACTTTATAAAAAGAAAGTACAATTGTATTTTAAACAAAGGGATGATTAACTTTAATTATGAGACAGCCTTTAGGTTAAAGGAAGAGGACAGGATTTCAGCATGGATTTCTGGTGTAATAGATTCTGAAGGATTTAAAGAAGATGAGGTTAACTACATTTTTTGCGATGATGAATACTTGCATAAAATTAATGTTGAATTCTTAAACCATGACACCTTAACAGATATAATTAGTTTTGATTATACGGTAGGAAAAATCATTCAAGGAGATGTTTTTATATCTATAGAGCGTGTTGTGGAGAATGCAAATGATTTTGAAGTTCCTTTTGATGAAGAGTTAAGGCGCGTCATGGTTCATGGTGTGTTGCATTATTGTGGCTATAAGGATAAAAGTGATGAGGACGCCTCTTTAATGAGGGATAAGGAAAACCATTACTTAAATGCTTTTGTGTAATATTCCTTATTTCGGCGTATATTTGCAAACTATTTTTAGGAACAGTTGAATTCGATGTTCCACGTGGAACAATGTAAAAGCATTTCTTTGGGTGGTGTCTTTTGTGAAAGTAAAAAAGTATAATTATGTTTAACGAGGTTTATGATGTAATCGTGGTTGGTGCTGGTCACGCTGGTAGTGAAGCCGCTGCTGCGGCTGCAAATATGGGTAGTAAGACCTTGCTTATTACAATGAATTTGCAAAATATTGCTCAGATGTCTTGTAACCCTGCAATGGGTGGTATTGCAAAAGGACAGATTGTTAGAGAAATTGATGCTCTTGGTGGGTATAGTGGTATTGTTTCTGATACGTCGGCAATTCAATTTAAAATGCTCAACAAATCAAAGGGGCCCGCTATGTGGAGTCCTAGGGTGCAAAGTGACCGTATGCGTTTTGCAGAAGATTGGAGATTAATGCTTGAGAAAACGCCTAATTTAGATTTTTATCAGGAAATGGTTTCTGGTTTGTTAATTGAAAAGGAAAAGGTCGTTGGTGTAAAGACGTCTTTAGGTGTTGAGATACGGACCAGGTCGGTTGTCTTGACAAATGGTACTTTTTTAAATGGATTGATTCATATAGGAGACAAAAATTTTGGTGGTGGTAGAGCAGGAGAGAAACAAGCGACGGGCATAACGGAGCAATTAGTAGATCTTGGATTTGATTCTGGAAGAATGAAAACGGGAACGCCGCCACGGGTTGATGGGCGTTCTTTGGATTTTTCTAAAATGGTTGAGCAGCCAGGAGATGATAATCCAGATAAGTTTTCTTATTTGGATATTACAAAGCCTCTTGAGAAACAACGTTCGTGTTACATGACTTATACCAGTGAATTGGTTCACAATTTGTTGCGCGAAGGGTTTGATAGGTCGCCTATGTTTAACGGTCGTATCAAGAGCCTGGGGCCAAGATATTGTCCGTCAATAGAAGATAAGATTAATAGGTTTGCGGATAAGGATAGGCATCAATTGTTTATAGAGCCTGAAGGTTGGAATACTGTCGAGGTTTATGTTAATGGGTTTTCAACCTCGCTTCCTGAAGATGTTCAATTTAAAGCCTTGCGTTCTGTCGTTGGATTTGAAAAGGTTAAGTTTTTTAGACCAGGATATGCTATTGAATACGATTATTTTCCGCCAACACAGCTTAAACATACCCTGGAAACAAAACTGATTGCTGGCTTGTATTTTGCGGGACAGATAAACGGTACTACCGGTTATGAGGAAGCGGCTTCGCAAGGTTTAATGGCTGGTATTAATGCTAGCTTAAAAGTACAAGAGCGAGAAGCATTCGCTTTAAAAAGAGACGAGGCTTACATAGGCGTTTTGATAGATGATTTGATTACGAAAGGTACGGAGGAGCCTTATAGGATGTTTACATCTAGAGCAGAATATAGAACTTTGCTCAGACAGGATAATGCAGATTTTAGGTTAACGCCTAAGGGGTATGATCTAGGTTTGGCGTCTGAAAAGCGCATGAAAAGAATGGAAGAAAAGCGTGATAAGGCTGAAGGGTTTGTGTCTTTTTTTAGAAACACAAGCGTTAAGCCAGAGGAGGCTAATCCAGTTCTAGAAGCTAAAGGTTCTGCGCCTGTCAAGCAATCGGATAAAATGTTTAAAATATATTCAAGACCAAATATTACCATAGAAGATGTTAGAAAATTCGCGGCGGTCGAGGAGTATATTTTGGAGCATGACCTAGACAATGAGGTCGTAGAACAGACAGAAATACAGGTGAAGTATTCAGGTTATATTGCTAAAGAAAAGAATAATGCCGATAAACTGAGCCGATTGGAGTATGTGAAAATTCCAGAAAATTTTGATTACTCGAAGATTAAATCTATGAGTTTTGAGGCGCGAGAAAAGCTAAAAAAAGTGCAACCAACAACCGTGTCTCAAGCATCACGAATTAGCGGTGTGTCACCAAACGATATTTCTGTATTGTTGGTTTATATGGGACGTTAAGTTGTGTTCTAGTTTTAGAGAATAATTCACTTAGTGTTGTAGTTTCAATAAATGTTTTATCATGTTCCACGTGGAACGTGTTGTGGAAATTTGTTTTTATTTCCCTTTTATAGGGGTGTGAGATTTATTTAATGGTTAAAGGAAAAACGTATTTAAGAGTAAAAGACTATTCCGTTTCCGGAGAAGAATTTGATTTGGTTTTAAATTCTGAATTCGATTTTTTAGAAACATTTCCAAAACCTTCCGAAAGTAAACTGCCAGAATATTATAAAAGCGAAGATTACATTTCGCATACAGATACCAAGCGAAACACTTTTGAAAAGGCATATCATTTTGTTAGAAAAATGGCCTTGAAGCGTAAGTTGAGTTTAATCAATTCGTTCGGCTTAAAGGGAAAAAAACTTTTGGATGTAGGTTGTGGGACTGGTGATTTTCTAAAAGTAGCTAAAGATGATAAGTGGGAGGTGTTTGGTGTCGAACCAAATGAACAGGCTCGAACAATGGCTAATCAAAAAACAGGAAACGCTGTTTTTGAAACCGATCGGCTTTTAAAATTCCCAGAAGCCAGTTTTGATGTTATTTCGCTTTGGCATGTTTTGGAACATTTGCCGAATTTACATGAACAAATAATTTTGTTTAAAAAATTATTAAAACCTGATGGCGTACTAATAATAGCGGTTCCTAATTATAAAAGTTATGATGCATACTATTATAAAAAGTATTGGGCTGCTTACGACGTGCCAAGGCACCTTTGGCATTTTTCAAGGACATCTGTTTCAAAATTATTCGAAAAGCAAGATATGGTGGTTAAAAAAATTAAGCCGATGTGGTTCGATGCGTTTTATGTAAGTATGCTTTCCGAAAAATATAAGACAAGAAAGATGAATCCAATTATGGGTTTTTGGGTTGGGTGTCTTTCAAATTGTAAAGCCTTGATCACAAAGGAGTGTTCTTCTTTGATTTACATCATTAAAAACACAGAAAAATAATTTTAAGCCCCTTGTTTGTTTTTAGGTCTTTTTAAATAAGCAAACACCTTGTGTTTTTTTTAAAGCCTCTTAAAACGCTTTATTTGAGCTTGTTTTTTATAATTATTTTCTATTTTATGGTGGTTTCGAAATAGTTTTTTTCTATATCATTGAAACTGAATTATTTTTGCTTTAAATTATATTTTACTTTGCTACTTTTGTCCGAATCAAAAAAATAAAAAAATGAAGAATATATTTTACGTATTGCTTTTTGTGTTTGTGTTGTCGTCGTGTCAGAATGCACAAAAAATTGGTTTTGTAAATAACAGCATTGTTGTTAACGATTTTCAAAAGAAGAAAGATTTAGAGGAAAAGTTTAAAGGAAAAGATGAAGCTTTTCAAAAGAGGGCAGATAGTATTGGGAAAGCATTTCAGTTGGAAGTGCAAGAGACGCAATTAAAAGCTCAAAAATCATCTCAAAAGAAAGCGCAAGAATTAATGGGGGGATTGCAACAAAAGCAACAGTTGCTACAGCAACAGATGCAGTTCGAGCAGCAGCAGTTACAGCAAGCATTCCAATCGGAAATCGATTCTGTAATAATTAAGGTTAAGGATTTTGTCAAGGATTATGGAAAAACAAATGGCTATACATATATCTTAGGGACTAGCGATGCCGCAGCAACAGTTTTATATGGAACCGAAGAGAATGATTTAACGCAAATTATTTTAGATGCTCTAAACGCAGAATATAAAAAGTAATAGAAAGCTTTATTAAAGACTAAAATTGTATTTAAACCCTTTTGAATAAAATTCAAAAGGGTTTTTTTATCTGATAATAGCAATAAAAAACTCCTGCCATTTAGCTTAGCAGGAGTTAACAATAAAAGTTAGAACCCTCATTCTCTTTTATCTGTTATTTTAAAATCGTTTATTATATATTCTCAGCGATATATTCTAACACCTTATTAATTTCATACAAACTTCTTTTTGTTTTAGAAGCTTGGAAAACTATTTTTTTATTAGGTGTTTTAAGGATGCTTAAGGCCTTATCACGACCTTTAGCTTCTCCAATATCTTCTGGTTTTATACTATTTAAACACGTTTTTAATTTTTCTATGGTTTCTTGTGGCACAGAACCATTATAAGTGCCAGTCTTCTCTACATTATCAATACCATGGTATATAACATGTCCGTTTTCAAACAACCATAAATCAAAAACAGGGCATCCGTTCAAGGATTTCCCTTTAGAAAGTTTAATAAAGGCCTCACTAAGCTTAGGGAGCTCTTTATGATTGTTTTTAAAATACGATGCCAAGTTCATTGGGACTTGTCTTTTTTTTCACTAATTTTTTTTAAAGTTTGCCGATTTGCGTCAAAGACTTACTGATTTGGGGACATGCTTTGGCGCAAATTAGCTAACTCAACCTTTTCAGATTATTAATCTGACATAACAGCACATAACACTTTAGGTTGTTCAATAAAATGTAGGTAGATCAAAAATGGGGCTTGGGGCAATATCGGGACATTATTGGGGCGGCAATATCCCGACTATATGTATATATAACAGTTATAAAAGGAAACACCCTACTTTTATATTTAATTTTTTTAAATTTGACAGCTAAGTTTAGTTGTATTTTTGTGTATATGAATAGTGAGACCCAATCTGTATGTAAGGAAGAAACCTACGAATTCCTTTTTAATGCGCATGCCAAAACATTACATAATTTTGTATACTACAAATGTGGAGATACACAACAGGCGGAAGACATTGTTCAAGAAGCGTTTATAAAACTTTGGGATAATTGTGCCAAGGTAATATTCGGAAAGGCTAAATCCTATTTATTTACTGTTGCAAGAAACCTTTTTTATAATGAGGCAGCACACAAAAAAATAGTTCTTGAACACCAAGCACTTTCTGTTAATGATAGTACAAATGAGACACCTGAGTTTTTATTGGAAGAGAAAGAATTTATGAAAAAACTCAAGGCAGTCATCGCTAGCTTGCCCGAAAAGCAGCGAGAGGTTTTTTTGTTGAGTAGGATAGACAAGAAGAAATATGCCGAGATCTCTGAAATAGTAGGCATCTCTGTTAAGGCTGTAGAGAAGCGTATGAGTCAAGCCTTGGTTACTTTAAGAGAGCAATTAGGGGATATATAATGCCACCAGATTTATAATGCTCAAAATAAACGTAGCAATTTTTAAGATAAAAAAGGTATAAAGTAGGGTAAATCTCTAATCAACTGTTTTATAAGCATAAGAACATTACTATATGAAAGCATTTAATAATGATGATTCCTTTTTGGCAAGATGGATTTCGGGAGAATTATCTGCAGAAGAGCTTGACGCTTTTAAAAGGTCTAAAGAGTATTCACTTTTCAATAAAATTAACGAAACTTCTACACGGCTTAAGGCTCCTGAGTTTGATGCACAAACCAGTTTTATCAAATTAAGTAAACGAAACTTAACCAAAACAAAAGAGTTCGTTGGGTATAAACGTAACATTATCCCTAATTGGGCTTATGCGGCGGCGGCTATGATTGTTTTGGCTTTTGGCGTGTTTTATTTTCTAAATACTGGAACACAATTTAGAACAGGCTTTAGTGAGCAACTAGCTGTTGTACTTCCAGATGATTCTAAAGTGCAATTAAATGCCAATTCGCAGTTGGATTTTAAAAAGATAAACTGGAGCGATAATAGGTTATTGCATCTTAAAGGAGAAGCCTTTTTTGATGTGGAAAAAGGAGCTAGCTTTAAAGTCCTTACAGAAGAGGGTATTGTTGAAGTTTTAGGTACCGAGTTTAATGTTATTGCGAGAAATGGTTATTTTGAAGTACAATGCAAAGAAGGCAAGGTAAAAGTAACCTGTACACTAATACAAAAAGAGGCTGTATTGCTACCGGGAAATGCGCTTCGACTAGTTGATAATGTTTTGGAAACTTGGAATTTTAATATAACAGAGCCCTCTTGGTTGATAGGGGAAAGTACATTTAAAAATACACCTATTTCACAAGTTTTAATAGCTCTGGAAAACCAATACAATATAACTTGCGATGTCGCTAATATAGATTTAAACAAGCGTTTTACTGGTGGGTTTCCACATAACGATTTAAAATTGGCCTTAAAAATGGTTACTACACCAATGGAATATTCCTATACGTTTAATGAAGCTAAAGGTGTTATCGTTCTTAATTCAAATAACAAAAACTAGATTTTATAATTAGTTTAGAATATTATCTTAAATTTAAGGTGTTATTTGAATGAACCAATGGCCTAAATGAAATACAAACTAGCAATTCCCTTATTATTTGTTACGTTTTTTGGAATGTCTCAAGAAAAGGCAACAGTAAACTATTCCAATACGGCTTTAAATACCGTCTTTGCAGATTTAGAAACCAAGTTCAATATTAAATTCTCCTATAATTCAGAAATAGTCAATGATCAATTTGTCAACTTAAATATAGATGATGCCACATTACTTGAGCTATTATTTGCTATTGAAGCTCAGATAAACATTCGTTTTAAAAAAGAATCAGAACGCTATTATATAGTAAAGAAGGTTAGCAAACGGAGTTTAACAGACACACAACATTTACAGCAAGTCTACATTAAAGAGTATTTAACTACCGGTATAAGTAAGGAAAATGAAGATACATCCGTTTCTTTATTACCAGAAAAGTTAGGTATTTTACCAGGACTAACAGAACCAGATGTTTTACAAAGTATTCAAATGCTTCCAGGCGTGCAAAGTCCTACAGAAACTGCATCTGGATTATTTATAAGAGGCGGTACCCCAGATCAGAATTTAGTACTATGGGATGGTATTAAGATGTATTATTCAGGACATTTTTTTGGAACAATATCAGCATTAAACCCTTATATAACAGAGGAGGTGAAGTTATATAAAAATGGCACAAAAGCACGTTATGGAAATCGGATATCCGGTGTTGTCGATATTACTTCAGATAACAAGATTCCCAAAAAAATAGAAGGGGGAGCTGGGTTTAATATGACACATGCCGATGCGCATTTAAAAGTTCCAGTAAGTGCTAAAACAGCAATAATGGTATCTGCTAGGCGATCTTTTACCGATATTTTGGATACAGAAACATTTAGGAATTTATCAAAGCGGGTGTTTCAGGAAACAAAAATATCTGAAGGCAATAAAGTGTTTGAAGATGATGAGGTAACGACAACCAAGGATCTATTTTATTTCACGGATTTCACGGTTAAAGCCATCGTGAAACCAAATGATAACAATACTATTTTAATTAGTAACCTGTTTACCAAGAATAAATTAGATTATGGATTTTTAATTGAGGACTATAATGAAGCTTCACGAGATCAATTAGATATTAAAAATCAAGGATCGAGTATAAAGTGGCATCACAACTACAATAAAGCTTTTTCGCATACCATTAACGCCTATTATTCGGGTTTTGATTTGGAATACATAGGTAGTAACAGTATTACCGACGAATTTAATGATCGATTGGATAAGCAAAATAAAATTGATGATTTAGGGTTAGCGTTCGACACTAATTGGATTGTTAATTCAACAATCACACTTGGTTTCGGTTATCAATTTGCTTCTAATCAGGTTAAGTATGCTTTAGAGTTTCAAGATAGTGAAGAGCCAGAGAATAATTTTAATGAATCAAATATTGAAACGAATAATAGTCATGTTGTTTATGCCGATTATAAATTTAAAAGATCGAATAAATGGTTGTTAAATGTTGGTTTAAGAGCGAATCACTTTTCGGTATTGAATAAGCTATTTGTTGAACCGCGATTTCAAATGGAAACGAAATTGTTCAACAATTTAAAATTTAAGGTTTCAGGTGAGAGATTGCATCAGTCTGTAAGCCAGGTTGTTGAATTTAATACGCAGGAATTTGGGTTGGAAAACCAAATTTGGGTACTATCCGATGGCGACGAAATACCAGTGCTAGAAAGTATGCAGCTTACTTCAGGATTTGTTTTTAATAAGAATGGCTGGCATATCGATGTAGAAGGTTATTTTAAGAAGATAAATGGGTTAACGTCCTTTACGCTGGGTTTTGATAATATTGATGATTTTTTCTCAAAGGGGAAGAGTAAGGTCTTGGGCTTGGATGTGTTGTTAAAGAAGAAAATTCAGGACTATAGAACATGGTTAAGTTATTCTTTAATGAATAATGATTTCACATTTGGTAACATTAACGATGGGGATGCTTTCTCTGGAAATGCAGATATAACGCATCATTTTACATGGTCGCATACCTATGAATGGGAAAACATCAATGTCTCCTTGGGTTGGAATGTAAGAACAGGAATCCCTTATACAAAAGCGAGTGGGCTTAGAGATACTCCAGATGGACCCGTTATTGATTTTGAAGAAACCAATGGAGCGCGATTACCAAACTACCACCGGCTTGATGTTTCAGCTACCTATAAATTTAACATGTCTAAAAAAGAAAGTTGGAAAGGTAAAATAGGTGTTTCCGTATTAAATGTTTATAATGAGAAAAACACTTTGAGCAGAAAATATGAGAAACGTCAAAGTAATACTGATGATAGCCAGGTGCTTCGTGAAATTAATAAAACGTCTGTTGGTTTAACACCAAATCTTGTTTTTAGAGTTGAATTTTAAATAGAACTCATCTTGACTTTTTTGATTGATGTGAAAATTAGCTATTTTGAGCTTGATGGAAGGCATTTTTAAGTTGCATAGCAGAGCTGGAATGAGAAGTTCATAGTCTATTTGCTATAGCCTAAACTGATTTTTTATGGAGTAAGCGGGTTAGTTTTATAGATAAATCGGTTAAAATAATTTTCGAATTCCCGTTACGCTCAATATGGTAAATGGCGTCTTGTAGCTCTTGGTTTATTTCTAAAATATTGTTGTTATGAACAAAAGGCGCAAAATTTTCCAGTTTAAATTTGTCTGTTTTCGTTTCTAAATAAACAAGATCTGTAGCATTGTAATTTAATAACAGTGCTTGCCTAAAAAAATCCAAGCAAAAGTGTAAAAACTGCTTTTGGGTCTCACGACCGGTTTTAGCAATATCCTCGCTCCACGAAATAAGATCATGTATAGCCGCTTTATTGCCCTTGGCCTTAAAAGCACTGCGAATCCAGAAAATAAACCAGGTTTCGAATTGCAGGTCTTCAGAATCTTGATACACAAGATCACAAGCCTTGTTAAAATTGCCATTGGCTTGGTGTGCAATCTTAGTTGCAATAGCATCCTCTAGAGTATATTTATCAATTAAGGCTTGCTTTACTGCGTTTTCGGCCAGTGGGGGGAAATGCAATACCTGGCAACGCGATCTAATGGTGTTTATTATTTGTTCTTCATCTTCAGCAATGAGAATAAAAATCGTTTTATTTGGAGGTTCTTCAATAAGTTTTAAAAGCTTATTGGCACAGGCTGTGTTCATTTTTTCAGCCATCCATATAAGCATAACTTTATAGCCGCCTTCGTAGGATTTTAAGGATAATGATTTTACAATATCCTGAGCTTCGTCTACACCTATTTGCCCTTGTTTGTTATCAACACCCAACAGTTTGTACCAATCAAATAAATTACCGTAAGGTTGCTCTTTTAGTAATTGCCGCCATTCTTCCATATAATGGCTAGAAACTGGATGGCTTTTGGCTTTACTACTCGTTGTAACAGGAAAGGCAAAATGTAGATCTGGATGTGAAAAGTTTTTAAACTTTAAGTTGCACGATTCGTTCCCATTAAGATTTTCTCCTTCAGTGTTATTGCACAAAAGATATTGAGCATACGCAATAGCTGTAGGTAAGGTGCCACTTCCTTCGGGACCAACAAACAACTGTGCATGTGGAATACGATTATTCTCAGCACTTTGAATGAGATGTGCTTTTATGTGCTCTTGTCCGATAATTTCTGAAAACAACATAGGGCAAATATAACCGAATTCATAAAAGATTACACATTAAGAGACTGTTTAAAATTCGTTTTTGAAATTTGTTATAGGTCATTTTTTTGCCAATTAAGGCTTTAAAACCGGAGTTTAGCAGCGCTAAATGAGGGTTTTCATAACGAAAAGTGGTGAAAAAAGGGGCATAACAAAACCAAAAGGTGGAATTTAAACAGTCTCTAAATAATGCATTAAGACTAAAATCCTAGCCGATTATCGAGTTTGTAAGGCTTTAGTTCGATTTTATTTTAGATTTGAATCCCTCATTAATCTATTCTGTTTTAGTTGTTTAAATTAAAATGTTATGAACAAGACTACATTAATCTTATGTATTTTGGTTGCCAGTTCGTTTGTTTTAAAAGCACAGGTTTCAAAACAGGGCTTTGACAATAGCAATAAAGATACTTGGGACTACACATCTAATATTCCGTTTTATTCAAAAAACAATGGTACCGATATTTGGGGAAAGTTATCCAAAGCAAACGGCAGGATAGCTAGGGCTTTTTCTGGAACGTCCTATATTGCCGGTCGTGACTTGGATAATGCCTATTCAGAAGTAGTAACAGGGGAAGCTTCACCAGAACATATTCTTATGTTCAATGCTGTTAATCTAAATGGTTTGCCGGCAGAAATATCCTTTCGAGTACATTATGTAGGTTTAGATTCAGGAGACTATATACGTTATGAAGTCGCCTATAATGATGATACTGAATGGAATGCTTACGATTACAAGGAGGATATTTTTAAAACAAACCAAAATGGCAGGTATAATTCCCAAGGGTGGAAAGAAATTAAGCACAATATACCTTCAGGACATGAGCATGCGCGTATGCGTTTGATCGTGTATCAAAATGGAAATGCCTATTTAGGGTTTGATGATTTTCAAATTGAAACAGCTACCTTATCTTCAAAGTACGATGCGATCGAAGGTTTTTCGTTTGGGCCTAACCCAACAGAAGGTCAAGTGACGTTTAGAGCGAACACAGTATTGGATAATGTTACTGTTTATAATATTTTGGGAAAGGAATTATTTCGTAAAAAAGGTCATTCGACGAGCATGGAGATAGACTTATCAACTTACCCAAGTGGCATTTATATAGCAAAAATAACATCCGGAACAATATCGCAAAGCTTAAAGATAATTAAGAAGTAAAAGTTTAAGTCACTTTATATACAACAATTTAAGAATCCGAGTAATTTTTTATTAAGTTACTCGGATTCTTAATTTATATTTGCAATCCCAAAGCCTTATATTAACAAATAAGATGTGAATCATCACATCCGACCTATAAAATAATAAAAATTTAAACGAATGAAACGAACATTAAAAATTTTAAAAATGTCTTCACAAAAGTAATATTTAAAATTTTTAATGTGAGAACGAGTGCTGCGAGAGCTTACATTCGTTCTTAATTTTATAATTAACATATAGTCAAAATAATTACTAAAATTTAAACGAATGAAAACACTTAGCGACTTTAATTTTGAAAATAAGAAAGCATTGATCCGTGTTGATTTTAATGTACCATTAAATGAAAACTTCGAAGTAACCGATGCGACGCGTATTGTTTCGGCAAAGCCAACAATCGTAAAGATTCTAGAAGATGGGGGAAGCTGTATTTTAATGTCGCATTTAGGGCGCCCAAAAGGTGTTCAAGATGCGTTTTCATTACGTCATATTGTAGCTAAGGTAGAAGATATATTAGGTGTTGAAGTAAAATTTGTAGACCAATGTGTTGGTGAAAAGGCTGAAGCTGCCGCTGCTGCTTTACAGCCTGGAGAAATTTTATTAGTAGAGAATTTAAGATTTCATAAGGAGGAGACAGCTGGGGACAAGGTGTTTGCCGAACAACTTTCTAAATTAGGTGATATTTATGTTAATGACGCTTTTGGAACAGCACATAGGGCACATGCTTCCACAACTATAGTCGCACAATTCTTTCCAGAAGATAAATGCTTTGGAAGCTTATTGGCACAAGAAATAGAGAGTATCAATAAAGTGATGGAAACAGGGGAAAAACCGATTCTTGCTATTTTAGGAGGCGCTAAAGTGTCGTCTAAGATCACTATTATTGAAAATATTCTTGATAAGGTAGACCATTTGATTATCGGCGGTGGTATGGCCTTTACCTTTATTAAAGCACAAGGAGGATCAATTGGGAATTCTATATGCGAAGACGATAAAATGGAACTTGCTTTAGATATATTAAAACAAGCCGAAGCGAAGAACGTACAAGTACATATTCCGGTAGATGTTATTGCTGCCGATGCTTTTAGTAATGATGCCAATACCCAAGTAGTAGACATTCGTAACATTCCTGAAGGATGGGAAGGCGTGGATGCTGGGCCAAAGTCAAGAGAACAATTTCACGAAGTCGTATTGCAATCTAAAACCATACTTTGGAATGGCCCATTAGGTGTTTTTGAAATGGAGAGCTTTGCAGGGGGAACCATTGAATTAGGTAATTCAATTGCCGAAGCAACCAAAAACGGCGCTTTCTCGTTAGTTGGCGGTGGAGATTCTGTAGCGGCTGTAAAGCAATTTGGATTTGAAAATAAAGTGAGTTATGTAAGCACGGGAGGCGGTGCTATGTTAGAAAGCTTGGAAGGGAAAACACTGCCAGGGATTGCCGCTATTTTGGAATAACACCCATTTAGTTTTTAAATTACCATAAAATATACGAATTTAGCCGTATCATCGTTCCAAAAGTAATCGAAACGACAGGTATGGCTAAATTTTTTCTTTCATTACTATTTTTAAGTACATTTTATGTTGGCTTTGCCCAAGTACAGGATTCTATTCCCCAACAACTTAAAAAGAGCGCTGTAGATTCAATAATTGACGGAGATTTAAATGTAAAAAAGCAAATTCCGGCGGTTGCAGACAGTACTTCAGTAAAGGATATGGCAGACATTCAAGAGCTTGCTGTCATAGATAAGAAATGGTATGAGGAACTCTACAGCAATACGTTATTTGATACCATTTATAAGTCGGTTACAGATCTGACTTTTGAAGCCGTTGACTACCCAGAATTACCAACAGACACGCTAAAGGCAAGGTTAAAGGAGTTAGATGCGAAAACACCTTTTAATGTGGCTTATAACCCATCTCTAGAAAGTGTTATTAAGTCGTATTTGAAAAATCGTAGGGAAACATTACAAAAACTGATAACTTTAAGTACCTTTTACTTTCCATTGTTTGAAAGGGAGTTAGATAATCAAGGCATTCCCTTGGAAATAAAATATTTGGCCATAGTAGAATCCGCATTAAAACCGCGAGCTAAATCCAGGGTTGGTGCAACTGGTTTATGGCAGTTTATGTTTGCTACAGGTAAGATGTATGACTTAGATGTGAGTAGCTATGTTGACGAGCGTTGTGACCCAATAAAATCTACGAAGGCAGCTACTAAATACCTGTCCAAATTATATGAAATATTTGGCGATTGGGATTTAGCGTTAGCGGCATATAATTCGGGACCCGGAAATGTAACAAAAGCTATAAGGCGATCTGGTGGCTATCAAAATTATTGGAATATACGACATAACTTACCAAGGGAAACGGCAGGATATTTACCTGCATTTTTAGCAACCATGTATATTTTTGAATACGCAGATGCGCATGGGTTCAAACGTATAAAGCCAGAGTTCGCCTATTTTGAAACCGATACGGTGCGGGTAAAACAAATGATAACATTAGATCAGGTCTCCGAAGTAACCGGTACACCTATTGAAGCATTACAGTTTTTAAACCCCTCTTATAAGCTGGATATCATTCCAATTATAAAAGGGAAGAATTATGTTTTGAGACTGCCTAATGACGTAGTGGGAGGGTTTGTAAATAATGAAAAAGAGATATACGCATTTGCCAAAGCTGAATTTGATACACGTGAAAAACCGTTGCCACAGTTCTTTAATAATGATAGTAGAATTCGATATAAAGTAAAAGCAGGTGATTATTTGGGCAAAATATCTAGACGTTATGGTGTGCGTGTAAGCCAAATAAAACAGTGGAACGGCTTAAGAAGCAATGATTTAAGAATAGGGCAACGATTAACCATATACCCAAGAAAACAGTATATCCCATCGGCTACTGTAACGACAAAATCAAAACTTACAGGCAATGTAACAATTTATACTGTTAAAGAAGGCGATTCATTGTGGAGTATTTCTCAAAAATTTTCAGGAGTTTCTGTACAAAATATTAAAGATTGGAACGATATTAGTGGGACAAAGTTAAAACCGGGAATGAAGCTGAAAATATCGAAAGGTTAAGTTCCTATTTAAATCGAAATCACAATGCGAAACATTTTTATAGCGATATTAGGATTGTTGCTTGTTATATCTTGCCTTGATTCTAATTCCAAAAGTCAAAAAACACTTTTGGATTCATCAAGCAATATCAATCAAGTCTCAGTTGTTATAGATAACGAGATGTGGGGTGGTAGCGTTGGTGAAGCCATACGAAAAGTGCTTACAACAACCATTTATGGTTTACCGCAAGACGAGCCAACATTTGTTATCAGCCAAATTCCCCCAAGTGTTTTTTCTGGTTTTGTAACTAGAAACAGAACGCTTTTAAAAATAGAATTAGGGAAAGTAGCAGGACTGAAAATTGTAAAAGATGTATACGCAAAGCCCCAAAAAGTAATTGTTGTTTCTGGGCCAACCAAGGAAGCGCTTATTGAGGTTATTGACACAAATTCAGATAAAATATTAGAAGAATTTAAAAAGGAGGAATTAAAAGAGCTACAGCGGCGTATAGCTAAGGCTTTGCATAAGAATAAAGCGATGAAGGAAAAAATGGGAGTAAATCTTAAGTTTCCTTCAGTTTTTAGAATAGCAAAAGAAGAAGGTAATTTTTTTTGGATCCGTAAAGACATTACAACGGGAAGCACCAATTTGTTGGTTTATGAATTGCCTTATAATGCGATAAAGCGAAACGATAGTATTATAAATCAAATTATAAAAATTAGGGATTCTATAGGACAAAAACATATACCTGGGCCAGATCCGAAAAAAAACTATATGGTTACCGAAAATGCGTATACGCCGTTCCACGCAGAAATAATTTTAGATAACAAACCTACTTTGGAAACGAAAGGATTATGGGATATGAAGGGCGGATTTATGGCAGGACCTTATGTAAATTATGCGATAGAGGACAAGAAAAATAATAGATGGGTGGTTGTAGAAGGTTTTGTGTTTGCACCCTCAGTGGATAAACGAAATTATATGTTTGAACTGGATGCCATAATTAAGTCTGTTAAGATAGATTAAATCTTTCTTTAGTACAGGTCATAGCCTCCAAAACTTTTGAAGAAGACCGTTTCACTATTAGACAAAAGACAAATTGAATATCAATACTTTGGACTTTTCTGTTTTGCATAACATGATACCTTCTAACGAATTTATCTTTTCGTGAATAAAAGCTACTTTTTAAAAAGACAGAAGTTTTAACTTGCCGAAAATAAACCAGTCTAATTTCTTAAATCTAAAAGCGTAGCCATCTTTCGGATGGTTGTGAGTACATGTATATATAACAAAAGCCAACATGGAGACCATGTTGGCTTTTGTTATAAACAAGCGAATATTTTTTATTCTTTGTTATCTTCTTTAGATGGTTTCTTAGAGCCCTCTTCTTTACTAGCGTCTTTAAATTCTTTAATGCCGCTACCTAAACCACGCATTAATTCTGGTATTTTTTTTCCTCCAAATAATAATAAAACAACAACCACAATTAATATAATTTGTGGGGCTCCAATCGCTAATGGTAACGTATATAAACTCATAATGTATTTATTTGATGTCACAAAGTTAATAATTAAAGTTTAATAAACTCGTTTTAACTAGGATTATGTATTAGAACTTTAGTATAAAGAGAATACGCCTTACAAGAATTTTAATTGGTAGAAAAGAAATTCCCGAGGTAAAGCCTTGGAATTATAGAAGAAATGGCCACTCCCTTGAAGACAGGGGGCTAAATAACAGTCCCGAAAGCTTTTGGGATCGTTTTTGTCCTAACGGGTTAAAATGAAACAAGCGAAATACCTCTATGGCTCTGCTTCAAGGGTAATTCGTTTCAAGAAATTCTTTATTTTTGTGATCGCATGAAGGAAAAAAAAAGAGTCCAAAAAAGAATAAGACGAAAGTTACTGGCTAAATACAGGTTGGTAATACTAAATGAAGATACCTTTGAAGAGCGTCTTTCGTTTAAGTTATCGCGTTTAAATGTTTTTGTTTTTGCCTCATTGATTGCTATTTTTTTAGTAGTAGCAACCTCTTTGTTAATTGCATTTACCCCTCTTAGAGAATATATTCCAGGTTATTCTTCTACAGCTTTAAAAAAGAAAGCCACGGAGTTAAATTATAAAACAGATTCGTTACAACAAGTTATTACTATGAACGAACGTTATTACGAATCCATTAAGAAAGTGTTAAAAGGCGATGTAAGTGCTTTAGATTTTAATAAAGACTCCATCGTCGAGGCTGTGAAATTGGAGATAAGCGAAGTCGATTTAAATCCCATTATAGAAGATTCGTTGTTACGGGAAAAAGTAGACAAAGAAGATAAATACAATTTATTTGAGTCGGCAACATCGGCAGCAAACTTTATATTGTTCCCTCCAGTTAAGGGAGTTATTAGTGAGCCTTATAATTTAGAGGACAAGCATTATGCTGTCGATTTGGTAGTAGCGAAAGACACACCAATAAAAGCCACGGCCGATGGCGTGGTTATTTTTTCGGAGTGGACGGCAAGTACTGGCTATGTAATTATTTTAGAGCATAGCTATGGTTTAATATCGGTATACAAGCACAATGCCTCTTTAACCAAAGAGCAAGGCGATTTGGTTAAAGCAGGAGAGGTTATTGCAACGGCCGGAAATACAGGCGAATTCTCCACTGGACCACATCTACATTTTGAATTGTGGAATGACGGTTATCCCATTAATCCAACTAACTTTATAGATTTTGAATAGTTACTCCAAACCGTTAAAAATAAGAATTGTAATATAGATGCTATCATTAAAATCAGCTTTAGCAAAACCATTTGCAAAAAAAATCTACAAGCGTATTCAAAAATGGGCTAATAGTCCTGTTGAGACGCAGGAGAAAGTCTTTCAAGATTTAATAGCGAAAGCCGTATCTACCCAATTTGGCAAAGACCATGATTTTATAAGCATTAACACTTATGAAGACTTTGTAAAGCGTGTGCCCGTTAAAGATTATGAAGGTTTAAAATCGTATGTAGAATTAGTTGTAGAAGGAAGTGAAAATATACTTTGGCCGGGCAAACCATTGTATTTTGCAAAAACATCTGGAACCACTTCAGGAGCAAAATACATTCCGATAACCAAGGAAAGCATGCCCAGTCATGTAGAGGCAGCTAGGAATGCTATTTTGATGTATATCCACGAAACGGGGAATAGCCGTTTTGTAGATGGGAAAATGATTTTTTTACAAGGCAGTCCTATACTTAAGGAGCAAAACGGTATTCAGTTAGGGCGGCTTTCTGGTATTGTGGCGCATTATGTCCCTAAATACCTTCAAAAAAACAGGTTGCCTTCCTGGGAAACCAACTGTATTGAAGATTGGGAAACCAAGGTCGATGCGGTTGTAGAAGAGACCTTGCCAGAAAACATGACAGTTATTTCTGGGATTCCTTCTTGGGTGCAGATGTATTTTGAAAAACTACAGCAAAAAACAGGAAAGAAAGTAGGTGAGATCTTTAAAAATTTCAATTTGTTCATTTTTGGCGGTGTAAACTACGAGCCCTATCGTGCTAAATTCGAGAATCTTATAGGGCGACCAGTCGATAGCATTGAATTGTATCCTGCCAGTGAGGGGTTTTTTGCTTTTCAAGATAAGCAAAATGAAAGAGGGATGCTGTTACAGTTAAATTCTGGTATTTTTTATGAGTTTATCAAAGCTGACGAGTTTTATAATGAAAACCCTAAGCGCATTACAATAAAAGACGTAGAATTGGGCGTCAATTACGTCATGATCATTTCTACCAATGCTGGGCTATGGGCCTATAACATTGGAGATACCGTAGAATTTACCTCAATAAAACCCTATAGAGTTATCGTTTCAGGGCGTATTAAACATTTTATTTCAGCATTTGGAGAGCACGTTATTGGTAAAGAAGTAGAGCAAGCCATTCAGGAGGCTATATTAAACACTTCGGTTCGTGTATCAGAATTTACCGTGGCGCCTCAAATAAATCCGAAAGAAGGGTTGCCTTTCCATGAGTGGTTTGTAGAGTTTGAAAACGAACCTGAAGACTTACAGGCGTTTGCAAAACGAATTGACACATCCCTTCAAAAGCAAAACAGTTATTATTTCGATTTAATAAAAGGGAAGGTATTGCAACCGCTAAAAATCACCAAAGTGAAAAAGGACGGATTTCAGGACTATATGAAGTCTGTTGGTAAGTTAGGAGGGCAGAATAAAATGCCGCGACTATCGAATGATAGAAAAATAGTCGATGAATTTTCACAGTTAGTTTAGGTGAAATAATGCTATCTTTGCATCCGAAAAAGAAGACAAATGAGCAATCAAAAACATCATGATAGAACACGTGCCCAAGAAAGTTCTGGGGCTATCGAAAGGATGTACATAACCATGCGTCATTTGTTTAATAGGGGCTTTTATAAGCCTATGGGGATTTCGGGAGAAACCTTACGTGAGGCGCTATTATTGTTGCGTCCAGAAATATATGGCTCCATAGGCGATCAAAAAGCGGAGTTAGAGGGGCTTCTCTATGTAATTGATAGATTGCCAAGGGGAATAGAAGAGTGTAAGTTTATCAATTTAACAAGTGATGAAGGCTACTCTAATTCACACTTTAAACCCATCATTCCGGAAAAGAGACGCCGTAACTGTTATAGAATAGATAATGAGCAGATGAATATTGAGATAACAAGAGGGCGCTCAGAGATTTATGATATCTTAACCCATCTTACCTTTTTATTTGTTGAGTCTCATAAAATAAGCAGTCGAGTACTGATAGATGAGGCAGGAACGACTACGCGTGATTGGAAAAAATTGGAAAAAGGAGTTTTAGAGGCCAAGAAGTTAACACAGGAGGCAAGAGAAATAGCCATTACACATACCGCTAGTATTTTAGGGAGGACATTTAGTGAAATAAGTGAAGTCTATTCAAAGTTTGCTACTAAAGCACAACCCGAACGTTTGCTCCATATTGTATACTGGTTGGGAAAATTAGCTATTGAAGAACAACTAAACAACGATAAGCGTACCGTGACTTTCAGCCCTATGTTACGGGAGCGTATAGGGCACCATATTCATGGTGAAATTTGGGCAGACAACATAAAGGATGTACTTTATAAAAATAATATATTAGAGAGACCTATTCATATCATTAGTGCTAATATGCACAGTGTTATGAATACCGTATTTGCTCCAAATGCTCTAAAGGCATTGGCTTCTAAGAAGGATATTTTTGACGTGTATGAAGCCTTAAGCCATAATAAAAATGGAAACCTTCGCGAAAAGGTAACCAAGGAAGCTTTGCAAAAAGGGATGTACTATATAAAAGACAGGTCCGGAACCAATATTGATGTACAGATTTTTGATGCCAGTAAGTTGGATATTTCCAAATTGGATGTTAATGTAGATGAAACACTGTTAAAATCAAAAAAACCGATTATTTTAGTCATGGATTATGCGTTTGGAGAACAAGCGTATGAAACCATGGATGAGCTTTTAAAGCCTTACGAAGTGAATGGTGAAAAAATACACTTGAATGTCGAATCTATATCCGTTATGGGGAAAGCTGGTATTTTAGAAGGAAAAAAAGGCGATATTATGATCCCCTCAGCACATATTTTTGAAGGCACCGCAGATAATTACCCTTTCAAAAATGAGCTAAAAAAGGAAGATGTGGTATGTGAGGGTGTCGATGTTTGCGAAGGCACTATGATCACTGTTTTAGGAACCTCGTTGCAAAACAAGGACATATTGAAGTTTTTTTACAATTCCACTTGGCAAGTAATTGGCTTGGAGATGGAAGGGGCACATTACCAAAAAGCCATTCAGGCAGCCTCAAAAATAAGAGGTAATATTGGCCCCGATGTGAAAGTGCGTTATGCCTATTATGCGAGTGATAATCCGTTAGAAACAGGGAGTACTTTGGCATCGGGAGGCTTAGGGACCTCAGGAGTTAAACCAACCTATGTAATAACCAGAAATATATTAGAACAAATTTTAAATTAAAAAAGAAAGAAGTATGAGTAAAGAATTGCCACAACCCCAGCAATCTGAAGAAGTCGATTTGGGACAATTATTTAAACTAATAGGGAATGCATTCGATCGTTTTTTTAAGTTTATAGCGAGTATTTTTATTGGCATTTACAGTGTTGTACTACTGTTGTTAATTCATTTCTATAAGCGATTTGTTTGGTATGCAGGAGCTGTTATTATAGGAGTGGTGGTAGGTTTTGTTATAGATATGAAGTCAGAAAAACTCTATGGTGCCAATATGTTTGTTGAGACCAATTTTAACTCTGCCCGTCAGGTGTATGAGAATATAAAGCAATTCCATCAATTAGCTAATGTCGATAAAGATAGTGTGGAATTGGGAAAACGCTTAGGGATCTCAACTAATGAGGCTGCTAAATTAAAGGGGTTTTATATCCAACCGGACTTGAATGAAAATGACATTGCCGAGAAGTATTCAGCATTTTATTCTAAGTTGGATTCTTTATCGCGTATGGAAATGACTTATGATAGATATAAAGAATCGCTAACACCGTTTAATTATAAAATTCATCAAATAGGAGTCGCTGCAACCGATAAAGCCATCTATAAAAAAATAGAAAAAACGTTTGCGGCACAAATCTCAGATAACCTTTATTTAAACGAGTTGGTTGAGGTAAACAAAGATAATTTAGAAAAGAAGGAAGAGGCGCTTGCCACACAAGTAAAGAAGACAGATTCATTAGTCAATGCATATTTAAAGATAAGAGTTAATGAATCTGATAAAGAACCTGTTCCGGGAGCAGGTACGAATTTGTATATGGGTAATGCTGAATCTAGTAATTTGCTAGTTGATGAGTCTAAAATTATTGAAAAGCGCCTAGAGCTAGAAGAACAAAGGAGACAGGTGAATAAAAGTCTTGTTGAGCAAAAAAATGTTATTAATGTCTTGGCAGGTTTTCCAGGCACTGGTTATGATATAAGGGAATGGTATAATAAAATGAAGTATTTAATTCCAATAATTTTATTTGCAATTACCCTATCGATATTTACATTCATAGGTATTGGTAAATACCTAGAAAAGCAAAGCAATCTCTTGAAAACAAAATAACATGACACTTTTAATAACTGGTGGCGCCGGGTTTATAGGGTCTAATTTTATACCCTATTTTTTAAAGGCGCATCAGCATGTTAATATTGTAAATATAGATAAGCTCACCTATGCCGGTGCACTTTCTAATTTAAGGGAAGTCAGTGATGATAAACGATATACCTTTGTTAAAGGGGATATTTGTGATAGGCATTTATTAGAAGCACTTTTTAAGGTTCACGATTTTAAAGGGGTTATCCATTTCGCGGCAGAGTCGCATGTCGATAATTCTATTGATAAGCCAGATGCATTTATAAAGACCAATGTCTTTGGAACCTTTACGCTATTGGATGTGGCAAAAATGTATTGGATGCAGGCACCCCATGTCTTTAAAAAAGGATATGAGCAATGCCGGTTTCATCATATTTCAACCGATGAGGTTTATGGGAGTTTAGGGAATACAGGACTATTTACGGAGGAAACAGCCTATGCCCCTAACAGTCCCTATAGTGCCTCTAAGGCGTCGTCGGATTTTATAGTGCGCAGTTATTATCACACCTATGGTATGCCAGTAGTTACAACAAATTGTTCCAATAATTACGGGCCCAAACAACATGACGAAAAATTGATTCCAACTGTTATAAGAAAAGCGCTTTTGGGAGACCCTATTCCCGTTTATGGTGATGGAAAAAACATCCGGGATTGGTTATACGTTATGGATCACTGTAAAGGCATTGATCTTGCATTTTACAAAGGAAAAGGGGGTGAGACCTATAATATAGGAGGTAAGAATGAACGGGACAATTTGTATATTGTCAACACTATTTGTGATATTCTGGATGAGATTATGCCTAAAGAAGCGTCGTATAAAGAACAAATTTCTTTTGTTAAGGATAGACCCGGACATGACTTTAGGTATGCCATTGATGCGTCAAAAATAGAAGAGGAGTTGGGTTGGAAAGCTGATGAGCATTTTGAAACAGGAATTAGAAAAACGGTTGAGTGGTATGTGGAGAAATATACTACGTAGGTTAAAAAGTTATAAAGTGATAAGGTTAGAAAGTTAAGAGGAGATAAGGTTACCCGTTGGGCATTTCGATAAAATTTTGTCAATTCTATTTAAAATCGAAGAATAAAGTAGAGCTAAGTCGTCCTTTTTCGTAAGAATAATGCAGACAAAACTCCGAGATTCAGGAGCATGGCGACGCGGAGTTTGTCAAATGGTTTTCGGCTAGAGCTGAAAAATTCCTACCGAAAAAGTGTCTTTTTCTTTGATTCGTTTCTTTTGGACAAGCAAAAGAAATGAATAAATATTGTTTAGTTTCACTAAAATAGGTGGGTTCGAGTTATTTTTTGAAACTAGTTTGACTCAAAAAGCACAATAGGTAAAGTTTTATAGTTATTGGTAGAAATACTTGGAATTTAGTGAGTAGCATACAATCGCATAAAGATTTAAAGGTTTGGCAGGAATCCATGGATTTGATGGTTGCGATTTATGACTTGACAGAACAATTCCCGTCAAATGAAGGTTTTTGGATTAACCATTCAATTACGCCGTGTTTTAGTTTGAATACCATCTAACATTGCTGAAGGTGCCGGTAAAAAGGACAACAAGGAATTTACTAGATTTCTGTATATTGCATTAGGATCGCTCTCGGAAGTAGAAACTCAGGTTGAAATTGCTGCGCGATTGAATTATATTGATGAAACGGAAGATATAATAAACGTATTTATTTTAATGAATGTCAGTTTACGCACTGTCATTCAGAACGGACATTGAGCGAAGTCGAAATGGAAGTGAAGCATCTTTTGATAATCAAAGAGATTCCTCCAAAGCTTGTGTTGAGCTTGTCGAAATATCGGAATGACAAAACAGTGTTTTTTATATTATGACACATTAGGAACATTCAATTTATTTTATCGACTTAGGCGTTTTGTAAATATTAATAATATGAGTAAATTCAAGGGATAAATACATAAACTTATGGAGCAAAGATTCAAAAGCCTATCCTTATTCGAATTTCAAGAGCGTTTTT
>NZ_JAELVQ010000012.1 GCF_016428595.1 Snuella sedimenti
TGTCCGCTAAAGTTTGTACTTTTATTCATATCTGGTTTTGTGGTAAAACAAGATATAAAGCAAAGCGGGAAATCCAACTATGGAAATCCCGCTTTTAAAAAACTTTATCGGACACTAATGTATTTTTTAAGTGACTATTAAAAACAGAGCTGTGTCTAAAATTTAAAAGGTACGATTTTTGTACTTTTATAAAAAATAAAATGATTACTATGAAACTTAAACAAGCATTAGTAGCTTTAGGGGCTGCAGGTATTATATTATCGTGTGCAACCAATCCCTTTACAGGAAAGAAAACTATGGCCTTGGTGCCTAATTCTCAATTATTTCCAACGGCTTTTCAAGAGTATGATAAGTTTTTGTCGGATAACAAAGTCGTAAAAGGAACCAGTGATGCAGCTATGATTACCCGGGTAGGTGAGCGTATAGCTGTAGCTGCAGAGCGTTGGTTAAACGCCAATGGTAATGAAGGTTATTTGAAAGATTATAAATGGGAATATAATTTGGTGGATGACAAAACGGTTAATGCTTGGTGTATGCCCGGAGGGAAAATAGTATTCTATACAGGGATTCTGCCTATAGCAGCAGGAGAAACTGGAGTAGCCGCAATTATGGGACATGAAGTTGCGCATGCGTTGGCTAACCACGGTCAACAACGTATGAGTGCAGGTTTGGTACAGCAAGGCTTAGCAGTGGCAGGAAATGTGGCTATTAAGGATGAAAAATCAAGAAATGCATTTAATCAGTATTATGGTGTTGGTTCGCAAGTAGGGGTTATGTTGCCGTTTAGTAGGGCTCATGAGACCGAAGCCGATAAAATTGGACTCTATTTAATGGCCATAGCCGGTTACAACCCAGATGAAGCAGCCGAACTTTGGAAGCGTATGAAGGCTAACAGTGGAGGGCAAGCACCTCCTGAAATATTAAGTACACATCCTTCTAATGACACACGTATTGCGAACCTTAAAGCCTTAGCACCACAAGCAAAGGCGGAGGCAAGGAAATTTGGAGTTACATCGTTTAGAAAATAAATTAGCTGTAAATAAAAATATTTAGTTACTTTACGAGCTGCTCATAAAAGAGCGGCTTTTTTTATGAAAGAACAACTTATAAAAGGGAGCAAAAAACTTCTTAATGCTTGGGCTTTTTATGACTGGGCTAATTCTGTTTATAGCTTAGTGATTTCTTCTGCCATATTTCCAATTTTTTATGGGGCTCTGTTTAGAATGGGCGATATAGAAAAAGTTAATGTTTTTGGTGGTGAAATTTCAAGAGCACCGCTTATAAGTTATACAACCTCATTGGCTTTTGTTTTTATAGCATTGGTAACACCGTTAATTTCTGGTATAGCCGATTATTTGGGAAATAAACGAATGTTTATGAAATTCTTCTGCTATTTGGGCGGTATATCGTGTATTGGTTTGTATTGGTTCTCTTTGGATCATATTATATTTAGTTTACTGTGTTATTTTTTTGGTTTGGTAGGTTTTTGGGTGAGCTTTGCTATTAATAATTCGTACCTACCAGATATTGCATTTCCAGAACAACAAGATAAAATAAGTGCTAAAGGTTTTTCTTTAGGGTATGTTGGTAGTGTTCTTCTTTTGCTGTTCAATTTGGCTATGGTTATGAAACCGGATTTTTTTGGTATAACCACAGATGCAAATGGAGCGGCCGAAATTAAAGCCATGAAATATTCGTTTGTATCGGTAGGTATTTGGTGGATCGTTTTTAGTCAGTATACATTTTTTTATTTACCCGTTGGCAATAGAAGGGAAAGAGAAGGCCCTAGGGAAAATATTATCCTAAATGGTTTTAAAGAACTGAAATTAGTTTGGAATCAGTTAGGAGAAAATATGAAATTAAAGCGTTATTTAGGAGCTTTTTTTGTTTATAGTATGGCTGTGCAAACGGTAATGCTTATTGCTACCTATTTTGGGGAAGAAGAAATAGCTTGGGGGACTGACATAGAACGTACTACTGGGCTTATTGTTAGTATTTTGGTTATACAAGTTGTAGCGATTATAGGCGCTACTGTAACGGCCAGAGCTTCAAAAGTTTTTGGAAACATAAAAACACTTATAGTAATAAATGTAATCTGGGCTACGATTTGTGTATATGCTTATTTTCTAATAACACCTATGGATTTTTATATTGCCGCTGGCTTAGTTGGCATTGTTATGGGAGGCATCCAAGCTTTATCAAGATCTACATATTCTAAATTTTTGCCTAAGACTACCGATACGACTTCGTTTTTTAGTTTTTATGATGTAGCAGAAAAAATAGGAATTATAATTGGGACTTTTTTATATGGTTTTATTGCTCAAATTACTGGGAGCATGAGAAATGCCATTTTATTTTTGTTTTTATTCTTTTTAACCGGAATAATTCTTTTGTTTAGAGTTCCTAAAGAAAAAGAAAAGCCTGAATTTTAATATAAAATTCAGACTTAATCAATAGAATTTCTTTTAAGAACAGGATTAAATTTACCCTTTCTCATCCAAACAAAAAATGCCTTATTTGAACAAATTTCATCTCATTTTCGGTTAAAAGCAAAAACTTAGGGTAAGTTTATTATTTCAACCTATTTGGTTTCTTTTTCCCGTAGTTTAATAGCTGATTTTACAATACTTTGCAATGCTTTTTTTGTTTCAGGCCAATCACGGGTTTTTAGACCACAATCTGGATTTACCCAAATGTGCTCTTTTGGCAATACATCTTTTGCTTTAATAAGTAAATGTTCTATTTCATCTAACGAAGGAACTCGGGGTGAATGGATATCATAAACTCCTGGGCCTATCTCATTAGGGTATTTAAAATTCACAAAGGCATCCAGTAGTTCCATTTCAGAACGTGATGTCTCAATGGTTATAACATCGGCATCCATATCTGCTATGCTGGCAATGATATCGTTAAATTCGGAATAACACATATGTGTATGGATTTGGGTTTCGTCCTTTACGCCACTTGCTGAAATTCTAAAGGCTTTTACTGCCCAATATAAGTAATGCGGCCAATCTTCTTTCCTTAAAGGTAGGCCTTCACGAATTGCTGGTTCATCTATCTGTATTATTTTTAAACCGTTTTTCTCAAGATCAATGACCTCGTCTCTTATAGCCAATGCTATTTGGTTACAGGTTGTTGATCTAGGTTGGTCGTTTCTTACAAATGACCATTGCAAAATTGTAACGGGACCAGTTAACATGCCTTTTAAAGGGGTACTTGTAAGAGATTGAGCGTATTTAGACCATTTTACAGTCATCGGAGCGCTTCTGTAAACATCACCGTATAAAATAGGGGGTTTAACACACCTGCTGCCATAACTTTGTACCCATCCGAAATCACTAAAGGCAAATCCTTTTAGCTTTTCCCCAAAATACTCAACCATATCGTTGCGTTCAAATTCACCATGAACCAGTACATCCAATCCAACCTCTTCCTGAAAACGAACGCAGGCTTTTGTTTCATTGGCAATGAAAGTATCATATTCTTCTTGAGATACAAGCCCTTTTTTATATTTTAACCGCCAACTCCTAACTTCATTGGTTTGTGGGAATGAACCAATGGTTGTTGTTGGGTATAAGGGAAGGTTAAGTGCCTTTTTTTGTTTGGATTGCCTAATAGAGAAGTTATTTTCTCTATGGCTATCAGAATCCTTAAGGTTTAAAATACGTTCTTTTACCTGTTGGTTATGTATTAGTTTAGATTTTTTTCTTGCAAGATTACATCGTTTATTCTCTTCTAAAAGGGGGAGGTGAATATCTTTTTTAGATGAAGAAAGCTTTTTTAAGGTTACAACCTCTTGAAGTTTCTGTTTCGAAAATGCCAGCCATTCTTTTATTTCAGGAAGCATGTTTGTTTCTAAATCTAAATCATATGGAACGTGCAATAATGAGCAAGAGGTAGATATCCATAATTTTTCAGGATTTATTTTTCTGGAGGCTTTTTCAATGGTTTTTAAGGAGGCTTCAAAATCGTTTTTCCAAATGTTTCTTCCGTCGATAAGTCCTAAAGATAAATTGGTGTAAGGGTTGAAGTGTTTAGATTCTAAAACATCATCAAGTTGAAGCGGGCATCTTACCAAATCTAAATGTAACGTATCTACAGGAAGCTTAAGTGCAACATCTAAATTATCGCCATAACAATCAAAATAGTTGGCTAGGTGTATTTTAAGTTCGGGAAATTTGGTGTTTATTTGTTCATATGTCAATTTTATAGCATGTTGCTCTTTACTATTGAGATTAAGTGCTAAGCAAGGTTCGTCAAATTGTATGTATTCTACTTTAAGTTTTGTTAATTCCGCAATAACCTCAAAATAAACAGGCAATAGCCTTTCTAGTAATTCAAGTCTGTGAAACCCCGATTCTTTTTCTTTTCCCAAGAGTAAGAATGTAACAGGTCCAATTAATACGGGTTTTGTTGTAATACCTAATTCTAGAGCTTCTTTGAACTCATTTATAATCTTTTTAGAAAAGAACTCGAATGTTTGTTCTTTCTCAAATTCAGGAACAATGTAATGGTAATTGGTATCAAACCATTTTGTCATTTCCATAGCTGTTACATCTATGCCATCTTTTTGAAGCCCCCTGGCCATGGCAAAGTACAGTTCAAGAAAGTTATTTTTGTTGATTTCTTTATAACGCACAGGGATGCAACCAAAAGTTAAGCAGCTATCCAGAATTTGATCGTAAAATGAAAAATCATTAGATGGAATTATATCGATACCTAATTCTTTTTGTAGTGTCCAATTTTGTCTTTTTATGTCTTGGCCTACTTTTATTAATTCTTCTTGATTCATTTTTCCAGACCAAAACGCTTCGCAGGCCTTTTTAAGTTCTCGTTTGCTTCCAATTCTTGGATGCCCTAAAGAGGTAGTTTTCATAATTTATTTTTTAGGTTTAAATACTGTTCAAAACTACATTTAAGGAATAAAAAAATAGAATTTGCTTGTGCATTTGGACATATTATCTGTTTATTAGTATTATTGCGGAATAATAATATTTTACTTAATCTAATAATGAGTTTGACAGATAATAATTCTACAATGCAGTTGGATACTATTGATATTCGTATCTTGAAAATATTGCAAACCAAGTCCAGTTTAACAACTAAGGAGCTGGCGGCTAGGGTGAATTTATCACCGACACCAGTGTTTGAACGTGTTAAAAAATTAGAAAGACATGGTTATATAAAAAACTATGTAGCTGTTTTGGATGCCGAAAAGCTGAACAAGGAATTGATGGTTTTTTGCAATATAACACTTAAAGAGCATACGCGAGATATTGGTAATCAATTTGTAAAAGACATACTAGCTTTACCTGAAGTTGTTGAATGTTATAATATTTCTGGTGATTACGATTTTTTTCTTAAAATATTGGTACATAATATGAAGGACTACCAAAACTTTGTTTTGGATCGCTTAGGGAGTATACAGAATATAGGAAGTGCCCATAGTACTTTTGTTATGGGGGAAATTAAAAATTCTTATGCGATCCCTATTGATGAATACTGATTGTGAACTCATCTTGACTTTTTCCAATTGGTTAAAAAATTGCCCTTTTGAGCCTGCTTTTCGTCATTTTCTCATTCCGTAGCCCTGCTATGCAACTTAAAAATGCCTTCTATCAAGCTCAAAATAGCTAATTTTCACTTCAATCAAAAAAGTCAAGATGAGTTCTGTATGTATAAAGGATTTGAAATCATATTTGTGTTACCTTTTAATCGAAATAATTCTTTTATTTAGAGTGTCTGAAAAATAAATAAGTAGTATTTTTACTTCGAAAAAATATTATATTAATGAAAGCTTTTAAAGTCAGTTTTGTTCTTCTCTTTACCTTTTTGTTAACTTCTTGTAACATTGAACCTTATGAGGGCGATGACAAAATTATAAGTGTAGCTCCAGGAGTTTTACAAGTAGAGTTTGATAGTAAAAGAGTCGCTTTTGAAACAACGACCGCAACAGTACTTAGTGATGTAATAAATATTAATGGATTAAGGGCTGCGAATGGGGAAGTGTTGACATTAACAGTTTTTGCGAATACAACAGGGACTTATCAATTAGGAGTAGCTGTTGATCAAGTCAAAGTTAGTGCGGTAACATATATAAATAGCTCTGTAGGAGAAGTATGGATTTCGGCAAGTGATTTTATTACTTCACATGGTGAGGTTACCATTACAGAAATTGATGAAGTCAATAAAACAATTTCAGGATCCTTTTTCTTTACAGGGTATAGTACAACAGGGGAAAATAAAGAATTTACAAAAGGTGTTTTTAATCAAATTTCATATGGAACTGATGTCTTACCGAATTCGGGAGATAACACATTTTCTGCTAAAGTTGATGGGGTTATTTTTGAAGAAGACGGCGTTCAAGGCGCATTATTATCGTTGTCCGGAACATCAACTATTATGATTTCGGCAACTAAGAATAATTTACAATCAATAACTATAACTGTAGATGCCAATATTACTGCAGGAGAATATAGTTTTGCTACGTTAGAGCCACCTATGGGACAATATAGTTTGTCTTTAACAGAAGCTGTAGTGTCTGAAGATGGAGGTAAATTAGTTATTACGGAGCATGATGTTGCTAACAAAAAAATTTCTGGCACCTTTTATTTTACAGCCAGCCCTTTGATTTCTGAAGGAGCAAGTTATGAAATAACAGAAGGAAGTTTTGAAGTGACATATATTTAGAGACTGTTTAAATTCCACCTTTTGGTTTTGTTATGCCCCTTTTTTCACAACTTTTCGTTATGAAAATCCTCATTTAGCGTTGCTAAACTCCGGTTTTAAAGCCTTAATTGGCAAAAAAATGATCTATAACAAATTTCAAAAACGAATTTTAAACAGTCTCTTAGTTATTTACTTACTTAAAATAAAAGCCAATAAGCCACTTAAAATAATGGCTTATTTTTTAGGGTGTGGTTTAGATTTAGCTATAGGACTAATTATATTAACATTTTGAAAGGCTATAGCCCCTCTAATAATTCCTGATATAATATCTTGTAGGGCCTCAATAATCTGTATTTTTAATTCGCTTTTGTGGTAAATAATACTTACTTCCCTTGCTGGAATGGGTTCGTTAAAGTAATGTAAACTTTCTTTCTCTTTTTCATTAATATCTAATGTATGTAAAAAAGGTAACAAGGTCATGCCTAAGCCTTCATTGGATAGTTTAATAAGCGTTTCTATACTACCACTTTCTAGTTGAAAGCTTTCATCGGTATTGTTCTTAAGTGCTTTACATAAATTAATAACACCGTCCCTAAAACAGTGGCCATCTTCTAAAAGTAACATGTCGTTAATATCCAAATCGGATACATCAATTTTGTTATTGGAATAAAGTCTGTGGTTTTGTGGAATATAACAAACAAATGGTTCGTAGTAAAGTACGCGCTCTTTTATATTTTCATCTTCAAGGGGAGTGGCAGCAATGGCAGCATCAAGATGACCTTCTTTAATTCTGGAAATAATCTCTTCGGTCGTTAGTTCTTCTATTTTTAGCTTTACTTTAGGATGCTTTTTTATAAAGTTCTTTAAAAACATAGGTAGGAGTGTTGGCATTACAGTAGGAATAATACCTAATTTAAACTCGCCTCCTATAAATCCTTTTTGTTGGTCTACAATATCTTGGATTCTGTACGACTCATTAACTATGTTTCTGGCCTGCGTTACAATCTTTTTACCTACCTCTGTAAGTTCGATCGGTTTTTTGGTTCTGTCAAAAATTTGTACGTCGAGCTGTTCTTCCAATTTTTGAATTTGCATACTTAGGGTTGGTTGCGTAACAAAACATTTTTCAGCTGCTTTCGTGAAATTTTGATTTTCGGCAACAGCCAAGACATAATATAATTGTGTAATTGTCATGTGTAATCAATTTAGGTTATAAAAATATAAAAACTATCAATAAAACTTATAGTTTGTGCCGTTAATTATAAATTAAATTTGTAAGAAATAAAAAACAATATGACATGACATTAAATAGTATAGGTTTAGATACACAACAGGCAAAGGAATTAGCTAACGATTTAAATCATCTTTTGGCGAATTTTCAGATATATTATCAGAATTTAAGAGGAATTCATTGGAACATTAAAGGGAAACGATTCTTTGATTTGCATGTTAAGTTTGAAGAATTGTATACCGATGCCAATGTAAAGGTGGATGAAATAGCCGAACGTATTTTAACATTAGGAGTGACACCGTTGCATACTTTCGAAGACTATATGGCAACAGCTCAAGTGCCTGTTGGAAAAGCTATTTCTCAAGATGAAAAAGCAGTAAAATTGATTGTTGATTCGTTAAAGGAATTATTAAAAATTGAAAGGGGTATTTTAGATAAATCTGGAGATGCAAACGACGAGGGGACAAACGCAATGATGAGTGATTTTATTACGGAACAGGAAAAAACCGTTTGGATGATGAAAGCTTGGCTTGGTGAAACAGTCTAAAGGTTGGTTAGTAGTAATGAGAAAGGTCTTTGAATCTAGGTTTGAAGGCCTTTATTGTTATAATAGACCTCTAGATTTTATTTCGAGGTATTTATTAATAACATTAATGGTGAGATTTTCGGGAGCGGTAATAATACTTTGAATGCCATAATTTTTAAGTTCTTTTACCATTAAACGCTTTTCGAACGCAAACTTTTCTGCTATCGTTTGGTGGTATATACCCTGTAAA
This sequence comes from Snuella sedimenti, assembly GCF_016428595.1. Classification (GTDB taxonomy): domain Bacteria; phylum Bacteroidota; class Bacteroidia; order Flavobacteriales; family Flavobacteriaceae; genus Snuella; species Snuella sedimenti. Next base: position 8,680 of record NZ_JAELVQ010000012.1, read on the forward strand.
TCTTCTGCATTTGCCTTTATAAGCTTGTCTAGCTCTGTATTTTCAAAAAATATAACGACCAACATATGCTTTTTAGAAATGGCCAGCAAATAAGGAAGCTGTCGCCTTAGGGCGCTAATATGCTCAAAATTAGTATAAAGCAGTAGCAAGCTTCGGTGTGTTACTTTTCGTTTTAACTGACTATATAACAAGTTGTAATCGCTGTCATGAAATTGGGTCGATATGTTATACAAACGCTCTAAAATCATGTTTAATTGACTTAGCTTTTGAGTTGCAGGGAGAAGACTTTCAATTGATTTCGAAAATGTTATCAATCCAATCTTATCCTGTTTCTTTAACCCCACATTACTAAAAGCAAGGGATGCATTGATGGCGTAATCTAATAATTTCAAACCATTAAAAGGCATTTTCATAACACGACCTGTATCGATAATAGAATATATAGGCTGTGATTTTTCATCTTGGTATTGGTTAACCATTAAATGCCCGGTTTTGGCCGTTGCTTTCCAGTTTATCGTTCTAAAATCATCGCCCTGAACGTAATCTTTTATTTGTTCAAATTCAGATGTATGTCCTATTCTACGAATTTTTTTGAGTCCCAGTTCGGTCAAATGGTTTCCAATGGACAGAAAGTCGTATTTCTGCATTTGAATAAACGAAGGGTATACAGCAACCATTTGCCTATTTTGAAATTGGTATTTACGTTTTATGATTTTGAGCTTGGTCGATACAAAAACATTTAGGTAGCCAAAGAAGTATTCTCCCCGCTCAAGTGGTCGAACTTGATAGCTAAAGTCATGCACCTCATTGGGAGTTAAAGTGGTTGTATATAAGAAGTCACGTTTTTGAAACTGAACGGGCAATTCGTCAATGACTTCCAATAATACCCGAAACGGGTATTTGTTTGTTATGGTAATAGGAACTGGGTTTTCGTCACTATTAGAAAACTTGTCTGGTAATAAGCGTCTTGCAAGTATGGCATTTTTAGACCTGTAAAGAAGCAGTAAATCGGTACAGCATAGTATAAAGATAAAGAGGATGCCTATCCAAGCCAATGGGTATAACAGAGGTATCCAGTATGACAGTAAAAAACATACCGATACAATTGCCATATAGGTATAGAACCCTTTATTTATATATAACGATTTTATAAACTTCATATTTAATGAGGCATGCTAGACTTTTTTAATAGGTTAACGAGGTACTTCAACCGATTGTACGACCATATTAATAACTATGTCGGTATTCATACCTTCCATTTCCCGCTCGGGCGTCAGAATGAGACGGTGATTTAATACGGGATACAATGCTTTTTTTACATCTTCAGGAATTACAAAATCACGGCCGTTAATAGCGGCGAAAGCCTTGGCTGCATTTAATATAGCAATCGAAGCCCTAGGGGAAGCCCCTAAATATAAATGGGGGTGATTTCTTGTTTTCGTAACGATTTCTGCTATGTATTTAATAATTTTTTCTTCAACTGTAATGTCCTGTACTTTGTTGCGATAATCAATGAGGCTATCTGGACTTAGTAATGGATTGATATACGATTGTGGAGCTTCACCTTTTCGTTTATGGTGGGTTTCAATAATTTTTATTTCGTCTTCCAATGAGGGGTAATCAACCTTAATCTTAAACAGAAAGCGATCAAGCTGTGCTTCGGGCAAGGCATAAGTACCTTCCTGTTCAATAGGATTTTGTGTAGCCAAAACCATAAATGGCGGTTCAAATTCGTAGGTAATCCCGTCAATGGTTGCTTGGCGTTCTTCCATAGTCTCAAATAGGGCTGCCTGCGTTTTGGCGGGCGCTCTGTTTATTTCATCAATTAGAATGATATTTGAAAAAATTGGGCCTTTTTTGAATTCGAAATCAGAGGTTTTCATGTTTAGGATCGAAGTACCCAGAATGTCACTGGGCATAAGATCTGGAGTAAATTGTATACGACTAAAATCGGTCTTTAAAACTTTGGAAAATAATTTGGCCGTTATCGTTTTTGCTATCCCAGGAACGCCTTCTATAAGTACATGACCGTCTGCTAAAAGTGCCACAATAAGTAATTCAACGAAATGTTCTTGACCTACAATTATTTTGCTTAATTCAGCTTTAATGGCTTTAGTTGTATGTTTTAAGTCTTCTAAATGAATTCTATTATTAAAATCTAAAATGTCTTCTTCCATGAGTTATTGGATTTAAATGATTCAATGCGCGTATTGAGGGCTTCTAGTTCGTTTTTGGTTAGGGTCGTTTTATTGTTGATGTTTTCAATGCCTTTAAAAAGTTGCTGTGTGTCCTTTACACTATTGTTGGTTCTGTCTGCCAGCTTTTTTACAAAAGACGTATCAATAACATTGGTGTCTAAATACAGCTGCGTACGAATATAATCTAAAAATAACTGAATTTTATGCTGTGCTATCTCATAATGATTTTGCTTTTCATAATACATATTAGCAATGGTTCTTGTAAAATCCAGCGTCTGATTTTTTAAAGGTTTAATAACGGGGATAGCACGTTGTTTACGTTTGCCTTCAAAAACGACATATATAAAAACACTAATGAGCATGATGTAATAGGCCCATTTTAGTTCTTTAGTGTTTAGAAAAACGTGCATGGGGGAGCTATAAAATGTTTTCCCAGATTTATAATAAGCATCAACATATATGGGTTGGGAAGCGGGGATATAAGATAGCAGGCCTGCCGTGTAATTTTGGTTGGGATTTGTAAGCAAAAAATAATTGGTAAAAGCCTGTGGTAACGTGCTTAATATGATGTGCCCATTTCCAAATGGATGTTTTATCGTATTAATATAGTCTTTGGTAGTTTGTAAATCTTCATCGGCTGCATTATTTACTACACTTATCACGGACGTGTTTAAGGTGTCCACTTTATTGAAATAATTAATAAAATCAGCCTTGTCGAATGTGTATGAATCGTTCTTTTTTAGTGCTTTATTTTTAAGTTTGAACTGGTAAACATTGTCAAAATTATTCAAACTACTAATTACGGAATTGTTAGCATTAATAGTGTCTAACAAGGTTTTATTGATAGTCTCAGAGGCAATAAAAAGTGTATTGCCCTTGGATGTCCAGTCTAACAATTTGTCGAGTTCGGCTTTATCAAACCCGATCTGGTTATTAATAAACAAGTAAGTTCCAGTAATAGAATCGTTGGAGTTTAGGTATTCGTAGGGTGGACGTTCTACATCTATTATATTGTGTTTAGAGAATAAACGTTCTAATTGTTCATGAAGAATAAAGGTGCCAAACGGAATTTTGTGGTGTTTGGTATAGCTTGGATACCAATTTAAGGCTTGTGGTTTTGTACTTTCAAATACTACAATACCTAATAGTGCTATTATAGTGAGTACGATGTATATTTTACCTTTTTTATCCAATGCTAAACAGATTTAATCAAGTTGGAAAATGCTGGTCGTAGTGTTTCAAACTTCAAGGCATCAATTGGAAATTCACCATACCAAACATAATCGTAAATACGGGTAATGGTTATAAATTGATTTTTAACAATGTGGGCTTTTAATTCTTTAATATAGTCTTCGTTGGTTTTTTGTTGTTCCCAAGATATCCGTTTACTTTCGTCAAGTTGCCTTAAAGCCAGTAAATACAAATAGCGAATGGCTAGGCGGTAGTTGCTTTCTGTTATTGCTTGATCGATAAGTGTTTGTATGTCCTTGTCCTTTATAATGATTTCGTCCTCGGTAAATTGAATGCTCGCCTTTTTAGGAGGATTCTGTATGATGTTTCTGGAGCTCACTTTTAAAAAGAATTTGATTAGAATAAAAACAAGTACGCCCAATAACAAGTAAGGCATAAACTTAAGAATAAATTTTACGATACCAGTAGCATGGCCAACACCAAAAACAGCTTCTAACATTTTTAGAAGCACATTATAAAGCCAATTGTATATGTTATCAAGTATAGTGTTTTTGCTTTCTGTTTCAGAATAATTAAAGGCCTTTTGGGCTTTATAATCCGCCAGATCGTCTAAGCTTATTTCCTGTACTTTTAGATTTGAATCATCATATTTTAAAACTAAAGAATCCTGTTGTGCAAAGCTAAATGCACTAAAAATCAAAATAAATAGAAGTAAACAAAAGCTTCGCATTTAGTCCTCGGTTTTACCAATAGATTGTATGCGCTCTAAGGTGCCTGTAAAGTTTTTCCGTTCGTTTAGGTTAAAATAAATAAAAGCAGCACCTACAACCGAAATAAAATTTAATACAAATTGAAACAAGTAACTAATTATGTTTAAGAGAATTAAAATAGGATCTACAAACGAGGAAGACATTGTAGTTGGATCTACTTCTCCAGAAAACACGCCAAGCTTTATAAAACTGTAAATACTTGCAGGTAAGCTAAAGGCATAGCCAGCAACCATAACAATTAAACCTAAAACAAAAATGGTGACGAAAGTTATCCAGAATTCGTCTTTTATGAGCTTAAAACTATCGCTAAAAGAACTGCCTATATCTTTTTTTTCAAAAACAAACAGACATAAAACCACAGTCATAGGTACCATGAAGTAAAAGATAGGAAAAAAGCAAAAGAAAGCAGATACAATAAGTGTTAGCCATTTTAAAACATTCAACCCAAGAAAACTCCAGATCGTATTATTTGTATTGTGCTTTACATCCTCAATATTAACATTGCCGTTATTGTTAATGTACGATTCTATGTAGTGTAAGATGGCAGAAGCAGCAAAAGTATACGCCAATATAGCTGAAACAAGAAACAGCATAATAACAAAAAACAATAGTAGAATATTGTCGGTTTGATTGTTAAAATCGCTTAAGTTAAATATATCGCCAACGGTATAGGTATAAGCAGCCATAGCTAATAAAAAAATTACCAGATAGGGTCCAGATATTTTTAAAACTGTTTTTAAAAAGGGTTTTAACTCCATTCTAATAAAACCGAATGTATCGGTTATAATATCTCCTAATTCGCGCTGTTTCTTAAATTCAATAAATGATTTCATCTGTTGGGGGGTTAAGTGTTTTTTTATGCAATTGTATTGGATAGATTACGTAATAAAACAGAATTAATGCCAGTGAGCTAATTATGATAAAAATAGCCAGCCAATCGGGCATTTCGGTATGTCTTGTAACAAAACCTTCCAAAAAACCTGCAATAATAAAAAAGGGAATAGTACTCATTAAAATTTTCAATCCATTTTTCACACCACGCTTAAAGGCTTCCATTCGTGTATATGTGCCTGTAAATAGCAAACCGTTACCAAGTACCAAACCAGCACATCCTGCAATAATAATAACCGATATTTCAATAGTACCATGAATCCAAATGGTTCGGGCCGATTCCCAGAGCAAATCCTTTTCAAAGAAAAAATACTGGAAACTACCTAGCATAATACCATTTTGGAGCATAATATAAAGTGAACCGATACCTAGTAAAATGCCATAAGCAAAGGCCATTAATGCCACTTTTATGTTATTAAGGGTTATACCCAAGAACATGTTAAAGGCAGCCTGTTCTTTATATACCGCCATGGGATCCCCCTTTTTAATATTATCAAGTGTCATGTTTACATAGCCGTCTCCTAAAAAAGAACGAACAAAATCACCTTCGTTTGCAGCCGAAAACACACCAACAATAACAAAAAGGGCAAAAACCAAAAAGGCAATTAGTAACTCTCTGTGGTGGTGGTAGAACATATAAGGGAATTCTAATTTAAAGAATGACACTATTCTGTTCTTTGGCTCTTTTTGGGTTTTGTAGATGCTTTGATGTGCTTGTGAAGCCAGTTGATTTAAATATGCTTCTGTATTACTATTGGGGTAAAAGGTTTTTGCGTAGCTTAAGTGATCTGTTATTTCAATATATAGGCTTGATAATTCATCGGGAGCAACATGTGTTTTATTTGAAAGAACATTTTCAAATATTAACCATTTATCTTTATTTTGCTTCACGAAAGCAGCCTCACGCATCCAGAGTAGTATTTGCTTTCAAAGAAAAGAAAATATGAAAGAATTTCAAATAGAAACAGCGCAAAATGTAAGTATCCATCAAAACATTGCTAGTCTTGGGGATAGAATGCTGGCGTACATTATAGATAGCTTTGTTATTTATATTTATTTGATTGGAGTCATTATGTTGTTATTGTTTATGGATCTGGACATGAGGGATACATGGGCTATTTATTTGTTAGTTTCATTACCGGCCTTTTTGTATTATGTTTTGTTGGAAACCTTTTTTAACGGACAAACAATCGGTAAGAAGCTAATGCAGCTTAGGGTTGTAAAACTAGACGGATCCAAACCTTCGTTTGCAAGTTACTTTTTAAGGTGGATTATGCGCATTGTAGATGTAACCTTAACAAGTGGCGGTGTAGCAATATTAACGATTTTAATAAGGGGTAAAGGACAACGTGTTGGAGATATAGCTGCAGGTACTTCGGTAATATCTGAAAAGAAAAGAGTGTCTATTAACGATACTATCTTAAAGGAAATCTCCGTAGATTATATCCCAACCTATAGTCAGGTAACTTTATTAAAGGATTCGGAAATGCAAACTGTAAAATCCTTATATAAAACTGCAGTTTTTAAAGGGCAACATCATATTGTACTATCACTACATAAAAGACTTGTGGAGGTCATGCAGATAGAAACCCAAGAGAAACCAATAGATTTCGTTAACACGGTAATTAAAGATTATAATTACTATACCCAACACATGTAATGCTATACACCATTGATATTTTAGGAACTATTGCTTTTGCTATTTCGGGCGTGTTGGTAGCGTTCGACAAAAGAATGGATTTATTCGGGATTTTAATCATTGCTTTTGTAACCTCGGTGGGAGGAGGCACTTTAAGAGATTTGCTTATTGGTAATACACCAGTTGGCTGGATGAAGGATATTACCTATACCTATGTGATAATCGTGTCGGCAATTTTTGCTATTCTTTTTAGAAGCAAATTAGATTATTTGCGAACATCGTTGCTATTATTCGATACTATTGGTATTGGTCTATATACTTTAATTGGTGTGGAAAAAGGTGTAAATGCCGATTTACATCCAATAATTTGCATCGCTCTGGGGACTATGACGGCTTGTTTTGGTGGTGTTCTCCGTGATATTTTATGTAATGAAATCCCTGTGATTTTTAGAAGGGAAACTATCTATGCAACAGCTTGTATACTTGGGGGTATATCCTATTTTTTATTAGGTGGATTGCCAATCGAAAAAAATATGGTATTTGTTATATCCGGACTGGTAACCATTGTAATAAGATTGTTAGCCGTAAGGTTTAAGATAGCTTTGCCTAATATTTATCGAGATAGAGGGTAGGTTGTGATTACGCTTTATTGACAACGCGATTGTTATATTTCTGAAAGTTAAACTAGTAACAATATCGCTTCTGAATTGACTATTAGTTTGTTACATTATTCAGGGCAGATTTATTAATCGAACTGAAGTTGGTATTAAGTTTAGTGGAAACGATACACTTTAGCACTTCTCGCTTTAGTCTATAAAAATTTTACATTCGCACGCTCCCTATTCAATGATCTCTACATTTCTAATATAAACATTCTTTAAGGGCCAATCGGCGTCGTCCGTTTTCACGGCAGCTATTTTATCAACGACCTCCATACCCTTGGTTACTTTTCCGAAAATAGTGTAGTCACCATCTAAAAAGTGGGCGCCACCTTTTTGTTGTACAATAAAGAACTCATAGGGAGAAGCCAGTTTATAGGGGTTGTCAATTTCACTACTGGGCATTGATATTACACCTCTGTCGTGTTTAAAACCGCGGTTAGTGTCCGTTGGGAGCAGGTATTTTCCAATATGTGTGCGTTTAACAGCAGTTTTTTTGTCGTCTCCATTACCTGCCTGAACAACAAAGTTGTTAATAACCCTATAGAATTGTGTGCCGTTAAAATACTTTTGCTTTGTTAGAAAAATAAAATTGGCACGATGAAACTTTGTTTCATTAAACAAAAGAATTTCTATAATGCCAAAATCGGTTGTAATACGCACTTTATTTTCTTTATTGTGCTTTTCATAATCTAAAAAGAATTCCATAGCGTTTTTAGAATCAAGATGCGGAAACTCCCTATTAAGCCCTGTTAGCGTATCACGCTCAGTTTCTTCTTTTATAACCTTCGCTTTTGTTGGCGTTTTAGGTTTTAAGCTTTTCTTTTTATCGGATTGTTTATCTTCACAGTTTAAAAACAAGATAAAAAGAAAAAAAACGTATTTGAGTTGCATTGATTCGATACTTTAATGATTAAAAGCCATAAAGGTACTAGGAAATATGGACTTCAATGAATTTTTAAAATCGTTGCCAAAAATAAAAAATATACCGCTTCCGGGCGAAGTATCACACTATAAAATGGTTCCGCCATTTCGCAAGGAGCTGCTAAAGCACCATCAAAAAGCAGTTCCCAATGCAAAAAGGGCGGGCGTTTTAGCTTTGTTTTATCCCGATTCGAATGCGCAAACCAAGTTTGTTTTAATACTCCGTAAAACCTATAAAGGGGTTCATTCTGCTCAAATTGGTTTTCCGGGCGGTAAGCTGGAAACACAAGATGTCTCTATTGAGGCAACAGCAGTAAGGGAAACTTTTGAAGAAGTAGGTGTCCCAGAAAAGAAAATTAGCGTAATTAAAGCGCTCTCAAAAGTTTATATCCCACCTAGTAATTTTTTTGTACACCCTTTTATTGGGGTCATAAAGGATGTTCCCCGGTTTTTTAGGCAGGAGGACGAAGTAGAAGCTGTTTTAGAAATAACATTGGAACATTTTTTAGAACATGAACGCTTAATAACAAAACACGTAACCACATCGTATAGTGTTGATGTTGAGGTGCCCGCATTTAATTTGAATGGATATGTGGTTTGGGGAGCAACGGCTATGATATTGAGTGAAATTAAAGACTTGTTAAAACAGGCGCTTTAGGTTTTTCATATTTATTACATTTGTGGCACTAACCAAATTGAAGCGAGATTTATGGGATTATTCAAAAGAAATCCATTTGGGCATATACTTTTTATTAAAAAATGGCTAATCAGAATTTTAGGAGCTCTAACACACCAACGTTTTAGGGGCTTTAACGAGCTGCAAATAGAAGGCTCTGAAATCATAAAGGATTTACCAGATACCAATGTCCTTTTTATTTCAAACCACCAAACCTATTTTGCCGACGTGGTAGCCATGTTTCATGTTTTCAATGCAAGTTTAAGCGGTCGCGTAGATTCTATCAAGAATGTTGGCTATTTATGGCACCCGAAGTTAAATATTTATTATGTAGCAGCCAAAGAAACCATGAAAGCCGGTTTACTTCCAAAAATATTGGCTTATGTTGGGTCGGTGAGTATTGAGCGTACTTGGCGTTCTGAAGGCAAAGATGTTAACAGACAAGTAAGGATGAGTGATATTTCCAACATAGGCAAAGCCCTTGATGATGGTTGGGTTATTACATTTCCGCAAGGGACAACAACACCGTTTAAGCCCATTAGAAAGGGAACGGCGCATATTATAAAACGGTACAAACCAGTAGTTGTTCCAATTGTTATAGATGGATTTCGTAGGTCTTTTGACAAAAAAGGGTTGAGAGTTAAAAAGAAAAATATATTACAATCTTTTGAAATAAAGGAACCGTTGCAAATTGATTATGATAATGAAACCACCGAAGAGATCGTAAAAAGAATAGAGTATGCCATAGAACAGCATCCGTCCTTTTTAAAGGTAATTTCCCAAAAAGCGCTTGAGGAACAAGAAGCACTTAATAAAAAACGAGAGTGGTAGGTTAAGGCTATTAATTTATAAGTCTTTTTATGTCTAAAATAGAACATCAGACAGAGCTGTATACAACCTTAAAAACGTATTTTGGTTACGATAGTTTTCGGGGGCATCAGCAAGCTATTATAGAAACGCTCCTCGCTAAAGCGGATTGCTTGGTGATCATGCCCACTGGGGGAGGTAAATCCATTTGTTTTCAATTACCCGCCTTGTTGTTTAAAGGAGTAACCTTGGTTATTTCTCCTCTTATCGCTTTAATGAAAGATCAGGTAGATGGCCTTAATGCCAATGGTATTCCCGCAGCCTTTTTTAATAGTAGCCAGAAAAATGAAGAGCAGCAAGCCATTATAGAACGTGCTGTTACAGGCGGATTAAAATTACTTTATGTAGCGCCAGAAAGCTTGTCGGGATTACAACATGTATTAAACGAAAAGTACGTTAGCTGCATTGCTATTGATGAAGCCCATTGTATTTCTTCCTGGGGGCACGACTTTAGGCCTTCCTATCAGCAATTGGGCTTTTTAAAGGGCTCCCTGCCCAATACACCGGTTGTTGCTTTAACGGCTACGGCAGATAAAGCGACACGAGAGGATATTTTGCAACAATTAAAAATACCAAGGGCAAAACAATTTATTGCTTCTTTCGATAGGAAGAATATAGAATTGGAAGTGCGGCCAGCTAATAACCGATTGGCTCAAATTGTAAGATTTGTCAATAAAAGACCTAATGAATCAGGTATTATTTATTGTTTAAGCAGAAAGACTACCGAGCAAGTGGCGAAGAAGTTAAAGGCTAATGGTATAAATGCAGCTTCCTACCATGCCGGGTTGGATTTTGAAGAGCGTAGCAAAGTACAGGAGGATTTTATTTTTGATAAAACACAAATTGTATGTGCGACCATTGCATTTGGAATGGGAATAGATAAGTCTAACGTACGCTGGGTAATTCACTATAATTTACCCAAGAACATCGAAGGCTATTATCAGGAAATAGGACGCTCTGGCCGTGATGGTTTAAAGGCCAATGCCTTATTGTTTCATAGTTATGCTGATGTGATACAACTTCGTAATTTTGCAAGTGGTGCTTCCAATGAAACAGTTCAAATAGCAAAGTTAGAGCGTATGCAGCAATTTACTGAGGCCACTACCTGCCGCCGTAAAATTCTGTTAGGATACTTTGGAGAATTACTGGAGGAAAATTGCGGCAACTGTGATGTTTGTAAAAATCCACCACAGTTTTTTGACGGTACCATTGTCGCCCAAAAAATATTGTCGGCCATTTACCGTTTGAAAGGATCTGAAGCTTCGGGTATGGTGATTGATGTACTGAGGGGTTCTCATAATGCGGCTGTTATGGAAAAAGGTTATGACAACCTAAAAACGTTTGGTGTTGGTCGTGATATTGCCTGGAAAGATTGGCAGCAATACATTATACAGCTTATAAACCAAGGCTATTGTGAAATCGCATTTCACAAACATAATGCCTTGTTGTTAACTGAATTCGCAAAGAAAGTATTATTTAATGGCGCTAAAGTTGCGTTAACCAAACCTGTAGATTATACAGAAGTTAAGAAAATTAAAGAAAGAGGAGAACAGCCTAAGCGGACAAAAACGAATACCTTGTTCGAGCGTTTACGTCTGCTGCGCTACAATATTGCTTTAGAGGAAGGGATTCCAGCTTATTTGGTGTTTAGTGATGCAACTCTAAAGGAAATCGAACGGGAACGCCCTATCAGTGAAGACGACTTTTTAACTATTAGTGGGGTAGGACAGCGAAAACTAGAAGTGTATGGCGATGCCTTTATTGCAGAGATTTTGGATTTTATGGGAGCAAAGGTTAAAAAGCCTAAAAAAACAGATACCCACTTAGTAACCTACGAACTTTATAAGTCGGGGTTGACAATCGAAGAGATTTCAGCCGAACGAAAATTGAAGTCTCAGACCATATATTCCCATATAGCAAAACTATATAGTGATGGAAAAGCTATTAATATCTTCGATTTTGTCTCTAAAAGTGACGTAGAAGCTGTTAAGAAAGCAAAAGAAGCCTTAGAGTCTCCTAAAGCCTTGCGGCCTTATTTTGAATACTTTAATGAGTCCATGGATTATTTTAAAATTCGTTTGGTATTGAGCATGATCGATAAGGGGGAATAGGAGCAATTTAGTGTAGTTGAATTCATTAAGTTTTTTTGTGGCTCAGTTCAAATTGTATGGAAATAGCTAAATTAGTTGCTTGATACACCTAATACTTATGTTTTTATGAATCGGAAGTTATACAAATTGTTGCTTGTTTTAATTTTGAATGTGTCTCTCGGACATTCCCAAAATGACGTGTCGACCCTGAAAGTAATGACTTATAACATTTGGAATGGTTTTGACTGGGGTAAAGATACAGAACGAAAAGCAGCATGGATTGCCTGGATAAATGAAAAGGATCAGGATGTACTGGCCTTACAAGAGTTATGTGGCTATAATGAAGATAAACTAAAAGCTGATGCAAAAAAATGGGGACATCCGTATGTGAAAATATTGAAGTCGAAAGGGTATCCAGTTGGGATTACCTCCAAACAGCCAATTACCCTTAAACAACGCATACTAGAGGGGTTTTGGCACGGGATGTTACATTGTGAAACCTTTGGTATAGATTTTTTTGTGGTGCATCTGTCACCTGCAGATAGTGATTTTAGGCTCAAAGAAGCTTATAATATAACCGATCGGATAACATTACATGGCGGTGATAATTATGTTATTCTGGGTGATTTTAATGCGCATTCACCATTTGATGAGTCATCATTAAGGGGGAATAAAACGTTACTGGAACAATACCGGGGCAGTAAAGATGATAAATATTCTAATTTGCGTTTAGGAGCTTACGACTATGCTGTTATATCACGTTTTATTTCCTTGCCAGCTATAGATGTGACTAAAGACTTTGTGTCCATTGATGAGCGATATACTTTCCCTACGCCTGTTCTTGTAAGTCCTGATCGCAGTAAAGAGAAAATCGATCAGCAAAAACAACGGATCGACTATATTTTTACAAGTCCTATTTTATCAAAGTCATGCGTAAACGTTGAAGTATTTAATTCTGGAGCAACAGAGGGTCTTTCAGATCATTATCCGTTGATGGCTACGTTCCGGTTAGAAAATCCATAATACTTTAAAGTTGTAGAACAAAAGAAACTACAAGATATCAACTGCAGTTTAAGCGCCTTTATATCATAGGAGTAAATTAAACTTTTATTACATTTTGAAGTCTCTATACTATAATTGGTTGCTAAATTATAAAATATGAAGGCAAGACACATTCAACACCTTTATTTCAGAGCAGGGTTTGGTATAGAAACTCAAACCCTGGAAAGCTTATCTTTAAAATCAAGGCATGAGGTGGTAAGGCAATTGATTAAGGATAGCAGTAATGTTGAGCATTTAAGGATCGATCTTTCCGAGTTAGAAGCACTGATGAATTTAGAATATCGTCAACTTAAAAACAGAGAAACAACTAAATCTGTAAAAGCACTGGTCACTAAAAGTCAAAAAAAGTTAATTAACTTCAATGTGGCTTGGATAGAAAGATTAACTACATCTAATGCAGTTTTAGCAGAAAAAATGACGCTTTTTTGGGCTAATGTTTTTGTGTGTAGGGATAACAATATATGGTATATGCAACGTTACAACAATCTCTTGAGGAGTAATGCTCTTGGGAATTTTAGGGACTTAGTAAAAGAAGTAGCGCAATCGGCATCGATGAGTAAATACCTTAATAACAGACAGAATGTAAAAGAGAGTCCTAATGAAAATTTTGCTCGTGAGCTAATGGAGTTGTTTACCTTGGGCATCGGTAACTACACAGAAAATGATATTAAGGAGGCAGCAAGAGCCTTTACAGGTTGGTCATTCAGATTGAATGGTGATTTTTTTCTCAGGCGTTTTAAGCATGATAACGGTGAAAAACAGTTTTTCGGTAAAACGGGAAACTTTAATGGAGAAGATATTATAGATATTATTTTAGAACAAAAGCAATGTGCCCGATTTATTTGTGAAAAACTATATCGATATTTTGTAAATCCCGTGAAGGATATAGATCATGTAGAGGAGTTGACTAATATATTTTACGCAGATTATGATATTAAGAACCTTATGGAATACCTTTTTACTAGAGGTTGGTTTTATGAGGAAAAGAACATCGGAGCCAAAATCAAGTCTCCAATAGAGTTATTGGTTGGTATTCATAAGGTAGTACCTGTTGCATACCATCAAAAGCAGCAGCTTATCTATTTACAGAAACTTATGGGGCAGGTATTACTTTATCCACCGAATGTTGCTGGATGGAAAGGCGATAAGAGCTGGATTGACCCCAATACATTGATGCTAAGACTTAAATTGGCATCCATCCTTTTAAACGATGCCATTATTGATATGGATGTTAAAGGCGAGCTTGAAGATGATTTTGAAGATTTTTACAGGGAAAAGGCAAATAGAAAAAGATTCATCAAGACTACTAAGTCTTGGGGAATTTTTGATTCCAAATACGAAGGAGTTTCTTTTGAAGCATTGAAGGATCTTTTGATCATAGCTTCTGTAGATAAAGATACGGAGCACTTTATGTCTAGTTTGGAAGTCTCTGATAAACGCGCCTATTGTATTCAACTCATGTCTATACCGGAATATCAACTTTGTTAAATATACAATTATGAAACGACGTGATTTTATTAAACATGCTACTCTGGTAAGCAGTTTGTGTTTGGTGCCAAGTTTTGTTAAGGCTTTTGAGTCTGTTACGAGTCAGGTAATGGGACATAAAAAGTTGGTTATTATCCAATTGGCAGGAGGTAACGACGGGCTAAATACCATTATTCCATACACCAACGATATTTATTATAAAAACCGACCACAAATAGCCATTCCAAAGCAACAGCTTATAAAGGTTACTGATGACTTGGGGTTTCATAATAAGCTGTTACCACTAAAAAGGATATACGACAAGGGCTATCTTACAGTTATAAATAATGTTGGATACCCAAATCCAAACCGCTCGCATTTTAGATCGACAGATATTTGGCAAACTGCCAGTGATCATAATGAATATCTTACTACCGGCTGGATGGGGCGCTATTTGGATCTTTATGAGAAACACAATTATGGAGGAATTGAGATAGATGACAGCCTTTCATTGATATTAAAGGGAGAAAAACTTAACGGAATAGCCACTAAGAACCCAGCTATTCTGTATAATAACACGAGAACTCCGTATTTCGAAAGAATACTGGCATCTCAGACAGATACGCATTTAAGCGAGCATAATTTGGGATATTTATATAAAACCATGATAGCGGCTAAATCGTCAGCTAAATATATTTATGAGACCTCGAGAACATTTAAAACCAGTCAGGAATATCCTAATAATCCTTTTGGAAACCAGTTAAAAACAACCGCAGAGTTTATTAATTCGGGGTTGCATAGTAAAGTCTATTATGTTTCTATGGGGGGCTTTGATACCCATGCCGGTCAATTGAACAAGCAAAGCAGGTTGTTAGATGTGTTTAGCTCAGGTATAGAAGTGTTTATAGAAGATCTGGAACAGAACAATACGTTTAAAGATACTTTAATCTTAACCTTTTCGGAGTTTGGTCGCCGATTAAAACAAAATGCGGCTATTGGTACCGATCACGGTGCTGCCAATAATATTTTCATTATTGGGAAGCACCTCAATAAGCCGGGATTTTATAACGAAGATCCCGATCTTTTACATTTAGATACCAACGGCGATGTGCAGTACAGTATTGATTTTAGATCGGTTTATGCCACCATTTTGGATAGATGGCTAGAAGTGAACGATCAAAGCATACTTAATAAATCTTTTAGCAAGTTAAAATTCATTTAAAGTACTGCTTCAGTCTTGTATTTGACGATTTGTTACCCTAGAACAAACCATTAGCAAACCTCTTTTCGGATATTACTACTTAGCTTTGTATTAAGACCTGTTAGCGATTCATGACGAAATCAAAGTTAAGGTAAGTTAATTAACTTGTTTGTTGGATTTGTCTTCACTAACGGACATGCTGTATATGCTCAAATTTGAAAATTATTGATACAGAATAAAAGAGTGTATGCTGTTTTTGTTAAATTTAGACTTAAATCAAAATTAACAATAGCAATATTGAATGTTAGAATATCCATATGGTGCTTCATTAGCTTCTTGATTTTCAATGCTTCTTTTTCACAAAGTAATGTTGTTTTTCAGCTGTTAAAAGGCGAGAACGTGTCCACACAAAGTATTACCTATGCAGTGGCTCAGGATACTATTGGTAACCTATGGATTGCTTCGGAAGAAGGTGTTTTAAAACACAATTCAAAGTTCTATAGAATATATAATACCTACAACGGTTTGCCGGAACTGTTTAATAACCGAACGACCGAAATATTTGTCGATTCAAAGCAGCAGGTTTGGATAGGACTTGAAAGGGGAGTATGTGTTTATGATGCTAACCTCGATGTGTTCAAGTCCGTTAAAAGTAATGGAGACATAAATCCTTCTTTAATTAATAGTATAACAGAGGATAACCAGGGCAATATTTGGGTTGGAGGCTATCATGGCGTATGGAAATATAATGTAGATGGCCTTTCAAAGGAGTTGGTTAAAACGATTAGCGTTACTAATATTCAGGCTGTAAAGCCTTACTACGACAGGGTTATTTTCGGAACCAACAAAGGACTGTTTGTATATAGCCCTAACGACGATACATTACAAGAGATCAACATTGATAAGGATCAGAGTAATATTAGCCTTATTACCACTGTAGACAACGACGTTATTGTTGGAACCAAAACGGGAGCTCTTTTTAGGTTAGATGCTGGTCTAAAGGAAGCCATTCCAATACATTTAAAGGTAAAGATCCAGTACCCCATAACAGATGTTATAAAAAACAAATCACAAGGTATTTATATTGCGACCGATGGGAGTGGTTTATATCAGATGGATGCTGCCTATTCGGTTATTGGTCATTTTAAAGAAGACGCCAACAATCAGAATGCCTTATCAAGTAATGGTATTTATGATATTTTATTGGGTGAAGAAAATATTTTATGGATTGCAACCTATGGTGGCGGGATCAATTATTTTGATTCTAATCGGTTACCATTTACAAATATTCAACATCGCTTTAATGATAAGAACAGTATTGTTTCCAATTTCACAAAGGCCATAGCCGAAGATGCTAATAAAAACTTGTGGTTTGGAACCAAAAAGGGAGTGAGTGTATGGCATAGAAAAACCAATAAATGGTCTCATATTCCTAATTTATCAAAACAAAAACAGGAAATACAGGATATTGTTATGGCCCTTGAGCCCGATAATGCATTTATGTGGGTTGGGACTTATAACCATGGGCTATTTAAGATAAATATTAATACCCTTCAAAGTGTGGATTTTAATCCTGATTTTGTTGAGGATGCCGATCTGGTAAAAAAAGTATATGCGGTTCATAAGGATTCGAAAGGTAACATTTGGGTAGGAGGCATTGAAGGGAATCTATCTGTAATAAACGGCACGAATACAATAGAATCGTATCCCATTCAGAATGTAAGATCGATTTGTGAAACCGAAGGCGCAGATATATTGGTCTCAGGAAGGTTTGGTGTATATAAGATCAATCATGAAACCAAAGTGTTTGGGTTAATAGAGCCCTTGGAACCAGGAGTTGATACATTGGCATATTCTACGGTTAATGGCGTTGCCGAAATAAATACGAATCAGTTGGTTCTTGCTACCAATGGAGAGGGATTGGTGTTCTATAATCCGAAAAACGAAACCGTTAGTAAACTAACCATGTATTCGGGAATGCCTTCGGATATTGTTCAGGGTGTTATAACTGCTTCCGATTCTAGTATTTGGGCGAGTACAACCAAAGGGCTGGTAAATGTTGTATTTAAGAAGAACGATACTATAATCAATGTTTTTGATAGTAAAGGCGATGGTTTGGCCAGTACGGAATTCAATTATGGAAGTTATAGAAAGCTTACAGACAGCTTGTTTGCTTTTGGAGGAGTTAATGGGGTTACGCTGTTTAATCCAAATGCTATTAAGGGAGATAACTATAAGCCGAAGATTGTTTTTGATGCCTTTAAATTATTTAATAAGTCAGTAAAACCGGGAGAAGGACCTTTAAAAAAGCATATTAATGTAACCGATGCAGTTATTTTAAAACATAGTGAAAATTCTGTAGAAATTGATTTTACGGGTATACAGCACAATGCATCGTCTAAAATTAAATATGCTTACAAGTTAGAAGGGTTCGACAGCGACTGGTCGGAGCCGGGATTGTCAAATTATGCGGCCTATACTAATTTGAGCCCAGATACGTACACATTTAGAGTAAAAGCCTTTAATAAATATGGTATTCCAGGAGAAGAAAGAAATATAGCGATAACGGTTTTGTCGCCTTGGTGGGCTACTAACACGGCTTTCGTGCTTTACGCAATTGGTTTGGTACTAATAATACTGACTATAGTTCATTTTACCAGTGTTATTGTAAAGAAAAAGAATGCCGATGAACAGATAAATTTCTTTAATAACATTACCCACGAAATAAAAACACCTTTAACCATTTTAATATCCTCTTTAGATAATATTACGGAGCATGTAGGAACTGCCGAAGATTCGAAGAAAAGGATAAAGACCACAGTTAAACGCATTAACTCGCTTTTTGAACAGATGCTAAACTTCCAAAAAGTAACTTCAGAAGATAATCTTTCTATAGACATTTCCGAGATCAACCTCGATAGTTATATCAAGAAACGCATTAATAACTTTGAGCCTTTAACAAGTCAGAATAATTTAAAGATTATAGTAAATAACGAGTGGGAAGGCTCCTCGTTCTATTTTGATAAGGATATTTTAGACAAAATTATTCTAAATCTTATTTCCAATGCCATAAAATATTCTTTAGAAAACGGGAGAATAATTATCAATCTTACGAAAACGAATATGCGAGAATTAAGGATTGAGGTCATGGACGAAGGTATTGGTATTCCAAAAGATCAACAAAAGTTTATACTTAAACGTTATTACCGGGCTAGAAATGTCATTAACAGTCAGCGCCCAGGGACAGGTTTAGGTCTAATGATGATTAAAAAGCTTTTGGAAAAAACTGGAGGCTCTATAAGTTTCTCGAGTGAAGAGAATAAAGGAACCACATTTAGAGTAGTATTGAAAAACTTAAAATTTGAGTACGATAAAAAAATATTTTCTAAGGACAGCACTGTTAAGGAATTAGAAGTAGAGACGGAAGATCGCTCAGAATTGGATGCATTTAGTGATAGCAAGATATTAGTAGTAGAGGATAATGACGAATTACGGGAGGTATTGGTGAATACCTTAGGCGTATATTTTCAGGTGTTCGAAGCAAGTAACGGTAAAGAAGGACTTGACATGGCGTTACAGGTTTTTCCAGATATGATTTTAACAGACCTGATCATGCCTGAAATGGACGGTATGCAAATGGCCAGGAGGCTAAAGGAAGATATCAATCTTAACCATATCCCTGTATTCATGCTAACCGTCTTGCAAAATTCAGCACAAAAGCTGGAAAGCATTGAAACCGGCATATCCGAATACATTGAAAAACCAATAGATATTAAGTTCCTATTGGCTAAAATGATCAATACGTTGAAGTGGCAGAAACAACTTCGTGAAAAATATATCCATGACAATGAAACCGATAATGCCTTATTATTTCGAAATAAGAACGATCAGGAATTTCTCGAGAATTTAGAGAATACGGTTATCGAAAATATTGAGAACGAATCTTTTTCCGTACACGACCTGTCCGGTTGTTTCAGTATGAGCAGAACCTCCTTATACATGAAACTAAAAAACCTTGTCGATTTATCACCTCAGGATTTTATCATTCATACCAAACTAAAATTTGCTAAAAAACTTTTAATCGAAGGCGAGTGTAGTATTAAAGAAGTAGCCTATCGCTCCGGTTTTTCAAATCCCAAATATTTTAGTACTTCTTTTAAGAAGTTTTATAAAATGACCCCCAGTGGATTTTTAGATAGTCTTAAGCAAAATTAGATCTACTAAATACACTGTTTTTGACTTTCGGTTTGTAGATCATAAAAAATAATGCGGCATTTTTACATTAAATAAGGTAGGAATAATTTATTTAATTAATTGATTTTTAGCATTTTGATGATTATCAAACCTTTTGTGATGTTTTTTGATACCACTTGAAAATGGTTGTTGGATAACTTAGCAATAACTAATCAAAACTAATTTAAGCATTGACATGAAACAGATTAAATTTTTACTAATTCTATTTTTAATGCCTGTTGTTCTTTTGGCTCAACAAACATTAAAGGGTACGGTCACCGATGATCAAAACCTACCGTTACCAGGAGCTTCAATTATTATTAAAGGAACGACTAAGGGGGCTGTTACAGATTTTGATGGCACTTTTACAATTGATGTGAATACAACACCAGCAGTTTTAAAAGTTAGTTTTTTGGGATTTGTATCTCAAGAGATAACCATAACAAATCAAACGACGGTCAATATCATTTTAGAATCAGATCAGGAGACCTTGGATGAAGTAGTGGTTATCGGATACGGATCAGTCAATAAAAAGGATCTAACAGGAGCCGTAACCTCTATCAAACCGACAGCGGAAGTAGCAGAACAATCCAATGGAATAGAGAACCTTATAAGAGGACGCGCAGCTGGGGTGCAGGTAAGTGCCAATGGCTCCGAACCAGGGGCATCGGTATCCATAAAGATTCGTGGAACAAGTAGTTTAACTGGAAACTCGGAACCTTTGTATGTGGTTGATGGTATTATTATGGATACGGCTACTGAAGATACCGACAATCCGATTAGTGGTTATGCTTCACAGCAAGGGGGGATTTCTGGGATTAACCCTCAGGATATTGAAAGCGTTGAAGTGTTGAAAGATGCTTCTGCAACGGCTATCTATGGTTCTAGAGCAGCCAATGGTGTTATAATCATAACGACTAAAAAAGGTAAAAAAGGTAAAAAAGGTAAAGCTAAATTTAATTTCACCAGTTCCGTAAGCACAGGAAGTGTTGTTAGGGATATTGACGTGTTGGATACCGAAAGTTATGCCAACTATCAAAACGATATAAGGGAGACCTTGGGACAAGAGCTACGTTATACGATCAACCCCAATGGGACGATTTTTACCACTGGTGACACACCAACTCAAATAGAAGGGGTGCATTGGGGAGAGGATACCTATAGAAACCCTATCATAAAAAGAAATAGATTGTCCATTTCTGGAGGCGGCGATAAAGGAAGTTACTATATCTCCGGAGGGATGCTTAGTAACCAGGGATCCTTTCCTAATGCCTTGGCCGAATCCATTGATTTTAATTTAAATATAAATCAGGATCTTACAGACCGCATAACATTAACAGCCAAAATAGCAACAACTTATACCGAATTGAATTCATCCAAAGGAACAGATGAAAACGGAAGTACAAATACCAGTATGGTACGTCAGGTCTTGTTGGCTGCACCTATTTTAAACTTTTCAGAGAACAATTTGGATAATGGTGATGTGGAAGACCTGTTGGATGGACCAAGAGCTTGGGCAAGCGATTATGACGACGATGCCACTGAAATACGATTATTGGGATCGTTGAATCTGGATTACAAAATATCGAAATCACTTACCTACCGGTTCCGTTTTGGAGGAGATTACAGAAAAAAGGAACGAAGTTTTTGGTACGGGACAGCCCTATTTAAAGGAGCAGCACCGAATGGTATAGCAGGTATTGGAACATTAAACAGATTCCGTTATAACATTGATAATACTTTAATGTACAGAAAGACTTTTAACAAGAATCATAAAGTGAATGCTACTGTTGGTTATCTTATAGATAAGACAAGCATACAAAAGACACGCTATTCTGCTTCCGATTTTGCAGACAAATCACTGCGAGCTGATGGTATATCATTTGCAGGAGTAAATACACCTTTGATCCTTGATAGTGAATATCCAACGATCTTGTCTTATATAGGCCGTCTAAATTATACATTGTTCAACCGATATTTGTTTACAGGAACCTTTAGGGCAGACGGAAGTAGTAAGTTTGCCGAAGGAAACCGGTGGGGATATTTCCCGGCCTTCTCTTTTGCCTGGCAGGCAATAAATGAACCGTTCCTAAGGAATCAAAAAACCATTTCGAATCTAAAACTTAGATTAGGTTACGGTGAGGTAGGTAACCAAAACATACCTTCTTACAGCTTTTTAACACCATTTGGAAGAACAGAAGAGGCTTTGGCCGATGCAGATGGTAATGGCTCTTTAATCGCTGTAGTACCACAAAACCTGGCCAATCCCGATTTGGTATGGGAGTCTGCTGTGCAATACAATGCCGGTCTGGATTTTGGATTCTTTAATGAGCGCTTAACAGGTACGGTTGATACCTATCTTAAAACAAGCTCAGATCTGTTACTACGCGTTCCGGTTGGACCTACAGCTGGCTTTAGTTTCATAACAGCCAATCAGGGAGATATAGAGAATAGGGGCGTAGAAGTTTCTTTAAGTGGTGACATAATTAGTAATGAGAATACCAAATGGAATGTTTTTGGAAACATATCTTTAAACAAGAGTAAGGTTGTTACTATAGGTACGCCGGCTCAAAGATATGGTGCCCTAGGAGATGTTGTAGCCTTTGTGGGAAACAATGTTTCGGGAGGAACACACTTTAAGCAACCGGCGAATATTTTTATTGAAGATGAAGAAATCGGACTCTTTTATGGGCTTGAAACAAGGGGTATCATAAGATCTGATGCAGATCTGATCAATACGGCTAGTGGAGAACCATTAAAATATGGAGGTACCGACCTTAGAGTTGGTGACGTGTATTTTGTGGATCAGAATGGTGATGGCGATATCACCGATGCAGATAAGACTATTATTGGAAATCCGAATCCTGATTTTACTTATGCTTTTGGCTCTTCATTTGAATACAAGAATCTTTCTTTAAGCTTTCTCTTTAATGGGGTATATGGGAATAATATTGCCAATGCGAACTTATTTGAGTTAGGATATGCGAATCATTTAACAAAAAATGTACAAACCATTGCTTATACCGATGCGTTTCATCCGGTCAACAATCCCAACGGTAATTACCCTTACGTGGGAGTTGGTGGTTTAGGTGTTAATTATACCACAGACTTTAATGATAGAATGGTAGAAGATGGCGGTTTTTTAAGATTAAGTTATGTCACACTAGGTTATAATATTCCTGTTAAAGATATCAATTTTATCGATAGTATGAAGTTAACACTTTCAGGCCAAAACTTATGGTTGCTAACAGATTACTCCGGGTTTGATCCCGAGGTAAACAGCTTTGCTTACGATCCATTACGCGCTGGTATTGATTCAGGATCCTTTCCTAATCAAAGAACATTCACTGTCGGTTTAAATGTTACATTTTAAAAATTAAGAACTATGAAAAACTATAATAAAATAATAGGATTGTTTGTACTACTTGTAACAGCTTCTTTTATAAGTTGTGAAGACCAGTTGGTTGATCTTCCGGAAAATAAATTTTCTGAAGTACAGGTTTTTTCTACCGAAGAAGGGGTTGAAACCGCCATTAATGGGATGTACGCCCAATTACAGGGATACGATTACTACGGTGCGAGAATGCGCTTGTTATTATGGCCACACTCTGGTAAATACCAGTCAAAACAAGGGGCTAACGATGATGCAAATAAGTTGGATGTAACCAATACCAACATCAATCTTGATAAGCTTTGGGCTGGTATGTGGCAAACCATTAATCAGATCAATTTAGTAATTATTAATGTTGAAGGTAGTGGATTAAAGAATGAAGCAACAAGTCTGGGGCAGGCATATTTCATGAGAGCCGTGGTGTATTTCGATCTGGTTAGAATGTTTGAGGAAGTTCCTATTCGATTAAAGCCTACAACCAAAGATGACATTCATATAGCCAAAAGCAGCAAAGAGGAACTTTACAATCTTATTATAGACGACTTAAAAAAGGCGACGACACTTTTACCCGATAGGGGAGAATATATGTCAGGCAGACCATTGAAATATGCTGCAAATGCATATTTGGCTAAAGTATACATAACACTGGCAGGAGAGAATGACGCTTCCGTACAACCCACAGGATTTAATTCCGTAACGGAATCCGAAATTTCAGCCGCTAATATCTCTGATTTCTGGCAAGAAGCAAAAACTGAATTGGATTTTGTAATTGCTAATGGAGGTTACGAACTTACCAATACCTATGCCGACTTGTTTAAGGAAGGCGTGAGTAGCAGAAATACCTCGGAATCTATTTTTGAATTACAGTATGGTAATACAGGAGCAACTAGGACAAACGATATCATTAGGGATGTGGTGCTGGCGAATCATCCGATAGTTGCAGAAGGAACCACCACATTTGGTCGTATCCGTCCGAACAAAGAAATGTTCAGTGACCATGTTATACAATACTCAGGCATCGATTATTCAGGAGCAGACTTTATTCCGGCAGGGAAAGCATCTAACATAATCACCTTGGATGATGCTATTGCAGACCCAAGGATAAACGAGACTTACATTTATAATAATTACACCAGAACGAATAATAACCGGAATGTAAACATATTTCCCCGTGTTAATAAGGGTAATAACGCTTATGCACATCTTAATAAATATAAGGACTTAACATACAATGGAACTACTACCATTAAGAACCACATCATGATGCGTTATGCAGATGTGTTACTATTAAGAGCAGAGGTTGAAAATGAGATTAATGGGCCATCTACAGCGTATGCTTTCGTTAACCAGGTATTGTCTAGAGCGAGGAATACAAGTACGGGTAATACACAAGAGCCAGCAGATTGGGATGCTACCTCAGTACCCGATCAGGAAACTTTTAGAGAGCGTATTATGAAAGAACGGGAGTATGAGTTGAATGGTGAAGGGCATGAATGGTTTGATATGAGAAGACGTGGTCTAGGGCGTTTTCAAGAACAAGTCGATCATCATAATGCAGCAGTAAATTTTTATACTTCGGAAGGCAATAGAGATTTTATTTTCGATAATATTGAGTCTGAGATGCTCTTACCTATACCGTTGTCTGAACTATCTGGAAATAATTTAATAAACGAATAGTCAGCTTTATGAAGTATATGAATCGTGTACTTGTTTCAGGATTATTGTTGTTTACATTTTCCTGCAAGGAAGGTATTAATGAGGTGTCTGATAATGAACATCCTATTTATTTGGATGCTTCAGTTTCTGTAGAAGAAAGAATAGAAGACCTGATGTCACGTATGACCTTAGAAGATAAGGTATATCAGATGTGTCAATATGTTGGACTGGAGCATATGAAGCATGCAGAAAACAATATTACTGCAGCCGATTTGGAAAAAAATGATGCCTTAGGATTTTATCCAGGAATGCTTAGTAAGGATGTTGCAGAACTTACGAAAGAAGGGAAAATAGGGTCGTTTTTGCATGTGGTAACTCCAGAGGAAGCAAATGCATTGCAAAAGCTGGCTCAAGAAGCACCTTTAAAAATACCCTTGTTAATAGGTATTGATGCTATTCATGGCAATGGTTTGGTAAGTGGATCAACTATTTACCCCTCACCAATAAGTCAGGCAGCCACATTTGACGATAATCTCATAAAAGAAGGAAGCAGGCAAACCGCTTTGGAGATGCGAGCCAATGGCATGCATTGGTCCTTTACACCAAATATTGATGTGTTAAGGGATCCTCGTTGGGGAAGAACGGGGGAGACCTTTGGAGAAGATCCTTATTTGGTGGGTAACATGGGAATAGCCACTATTAAGGGGTTGCAATCTGATGATTTTACTGGAGACGATTCAGTTATTACTTGTGCTAAACACCTTATTGCGGGAAGTTCTTCAATTAACGGATTAAATGCATCACCAACTGATGTGTCTAAACGTACTTTATTTGAGATTTTTTTACCACCTTATCGTAGAGCAGTACAGGAAGCCAATGTGTTTTCTATTATGGCCGCTCATAATGAAGTAGCAGGAATGCCCGGTCATATGGATAAGTTTATGATGAACGATCTGATGCGTGACCGTTGGGGATTCAAGGGGTTTTATGTAAGTGACTGGAATGATATATCCAGAATCGCTATTTGGCACCATGTGGCCAAAGATTTCAAACAGGCCATCGAATTTTCGGTAAATGCAGGCATGGATATGAATATGCATGGCCCCGTTTTCGATACCCTGTTAATTGAACTGGTTAACGAAGGAAAGGTGGATAAATCTCGGGTGGAGTATGCATGTCGTAAGATTTTAGAAGCTAAATTCAAGTTGGGACTGTTTGAAAACCCTTTTGTGGATGTCGAAAAAGCGAAAGCGATTAATTTTTCGGAAACCCATCAAAAAATAGCATTGGAACAAGCAAGACGCTCCATTGTACTACAAACGAACAAAGACCATTTCCTGCCTTTATCAGCGAACGGAAAAGGTAAGACCATTTTTATAACAGGACCTAATGCCAATAACCAAACTACTTTGGGAGACTGGGTGTCACCACAACCTGAAGATAATATTATAACCATGCTTGAAGGAGTTACTGCACTAGGTGAGAAAAAAGGTTATAGAATAGATTATTTTGATTCTGGAGATCGATCTAAGGAAATTACCGAAGCTAATATCGAAAAAGCCGCCCAAATGGCTAAGCAGGCAGATATTTGTGTGTTGGCTTTAGGAGAAAACTCATTTCGACATGATTGGAAACGGAAAACAACAGGAGAAAATATAGACAGGGCCACATTGAGGCTATCTGGTAACCAAATGAAACTGACCGATAAGATTCTGGAACAAGGTAAACCTGTCATTATAGTATATGTAAGTGGTAGTCCCATAGCAGAACCTTGGCTAGAGCAACGAGCTTCAGCGGTGGTCAATACATGGGAGAGCGGTGCTTTTGCAGGACAGGCTACAGCTGAGGTTATTTTTGGTGTGGTGAACCCATCAGGTAAATTGCCGTTAACCATTCCTCGCAGTGTGGGGCAGTTACAGATGGTTTACAATCATAAACCAACAGCCTATATTCATAAGTACAATACCGAAAAGAAAGTGCCTTTACATCCCTTTGGTTTTGGTTTGAGTTATACCACGTTTGAATTTTCCAAGCCTAGTCTTTCCAAGGAAACTTTTTCAGGAATAGACGATAATATCACAGTAAGTGTAAATGTGGTTAATACAGGTGAGATTGCGGGAGAAGAAGTGGTGCAACTGTATATACGGGATAATATTAGTTCGTTTACCAGACCGGTAAAAGAATTAAAGGGATATAAACGTGTGGCACTGGAACCCGGAGAATCAAAAACAGTAACTATAGATATAACTACTGAAAGTCTGGCCATGTATGACCATGATTACAATTTTATAGTAGAGCCAGGTGATTTTACCATTATGACAGGTAACTCTTCAAGAGATAAAGATCTTAAAACCGCTATCGTTTCTGTTAAAGAGGCTATTGTCATTGATAAAAATAAATAAGAGAATGAAGAAGACAATATATATCGTTTTAGCCTGTGTGTTGCTTGTATTTGGGTGCAAGGAATCAAATAAAGTTGTTGAAAATAATAGAACAGAAGGGCTGAGTGAAGAACGCCCTAATGTTATCTATATCATGGCAGATGATCTAGCCACGCAAGCTATTAGTGCTTATGGAGGAATATATAAAGATATAGCTCCAACACCAAACATTGATAAGTTGGCACAAGAAGGAATGCTATTTCAGGATGTCTTGTGTACTAACGCTATCTGTGGTCCTAGTAGGGCAGCTATTTTAACTGGAAATTACAGCAATAAAAACGGGTATTATAAAAATGAAAGTGGTGGGAAGTTTGATGACAGTCAATGGACCTTTCCACAGGAATTTCAAAAACAAGGATACCAGACAAGCTTATTTGGCAAATGGCATCTAGGAACGGAACCCAAAGGATTCAACGTATTTAAATACCATAATTCGGCTGGTCAGCAAGGACATTATTGGGATCCTGTTTATAACGAGAATGGTGTGGATGTCAAAGAAAAAGGTTATGCTACTAATTTAAGTACTGATTTTGCGCTTAATTGGCTTGACAAGGAAAGAAAAAAAGAGGCGCCTTTCTTGATGGTCTTACAGTATAAAGCACCCCATCGTCCCTGGGAACCCGATAAAAAATATGAAAACCTTTGGGAAGATGTGGAGATGCCTTATCCAACGACTTTTAACGACAACTATGCCGGTAGGGAGCTAACTGCCGGTGATACCGAAATGACCATGGATTATTTTTCCCGTCGTGATATGAAGTTTAAAGAACCCGAAAACTTAACCGGAAGGGAGAAAATTGCCTGGGCGTTCTACGGCGCAAAACCCGGAGAAGTGGTACAACCGGTAGGGATGGGTGATGAAGAGGGTAAAAAATGGCGATACCAAACCTATATTAAAGATTATCTGGCATGTGTTAAGTCGGTTGATGATAATATAGGGCGTGTTTTAAAGTATCTTGAAGCTAATAATTTGGAAGATAACACCATTATTGTACTCACCTCAGATCAAGGGTTTTATCTGGGAGATCATGGCTTTTTTGATAAGCGGTTTATTTATGAGGAATCCCTACGTATGCCTTTTATAATGAAATACCCCGGGGTTATTAAGTCCGGAAGTGTTAATAGCGACATCATCACTAATATTGATTTTGCGCCCACATTACTTGACCTAGCAAATATAAAAACATCGCAACAGATGCAAGGCCGAAGCTTTAAGCCTGTATTGGAAGGCAATACACCGGAAGACTGGCAGCAGGGTATGTACTATCATTATTATGAATTTCCGTATTGGCACCATGTACAACCACATTATGGTATTCGAACGAAGAAGTACACTTTGGCACATTTTTATTATAATATTGATGTTTGGGAATTATATGATTTGGAAAAAGATCCGCATCAAATGCATAATATAATTAATGATCCGCAGTATGCCAACGTTATAGGTTCACTAAAAAAAGAACTTAAAACGTTAATGATAAAGTATGAAAATAATAGGCCTTTAGCCGATTTTAGAGCCATTACGGATGCCGATTTTGGGTCTATAGTAGATAAAAAAGATGATGAAACCTCAGTGCAGGATGTATTAACAAACAGAAACGGTAATAATGAGAATAACTAAATACCTGGCAATTATAATGTGTTTGGCGCTTTATACCTGTAAGGCGCAACAAGCAAATACGACATCAGACGCTAAATCAGCTAAGGATAAAAAGAACATTCTATTTATAGCCGTCGATGATCTAAAACCACTCCTATCTAATTATGGGCATTCGGAAATGATCACGCCCAATTTCGACCGATTAGCTAAAATCGGGATTAGTTTTACAAATGCGCATGTACAATATGCGGTATGCGGGCCATCGCGGGCCAGTGTTATGACAGGAACCAATCCCGATCGTACAAGAGTTTGGGATTTACATACCGATTTTAGAGAATCGGCTCCCGATTTGATCTCCATGCCCGAGTACCTGATATCACAGGGGTACGAAACAACGGCTGTTGGTAAGATCTATCATAAGGGGTCCTCTTCGTCAGGTCATGATGGTAAAAGCTGGAGTCAGCCTCATCAGTTACCTAAAAATTACGATCCTAAATATGGGGATGCCGCATTCGAGTATTATCAGGATCTGGAAACTAAAAAGCAAATGACTTTGTTACAGGCTGAGGGTGAAGCCAAAGGTTTAAGGGGAGGTAAGCTTCGTACCTATGTGTTTAAACGCTTAAAGCCTAGTACAGAGAATGCTAATGTCAGTGATGAAGCTTATCAGGACGGACTCTATACGCAAACAGCACTCAAGCAGTTAGAAGATTTGGAGGCTACCGGAAAACCATGGTTCTTGGGCGTGGGGTATCAAAAACCGCACTTACCGTTTGTAGCACCCAAGAAATACTGGGACTTATACGACAGGGATAAAATAGAACTGGCCAAATTTCAGGAGTTGGCAGAGGGAACCCCTAAGTTAGCATACCATTCGTTTGGCGAGCTAAGGGCCTTTAGCGATATCGATAACAATTTGAATATTGGGGATAAATTGCCCGAAGCAAAACAGCGGGAGCTTATTCACGGTTATATGGCTTGCACCTCTTATATAGATGCCCAAATAGGGAAACTTCTGGATGCTTTAGAAACCAAAGGTATTTTGGATAAGACTATCATTGTACTTTGGGGCGATCATGGTTGGCATTTGGGAGACCACACCGAATGGTGTAAACATTCAAATTTTGAACAGGCTACACGTATTCCGTTCATGTTTGCAGGCCCAGGAGTTGGAAAGAATATAAAAGACCACCACCCAGTAAACTTAGTGGATTTATTTCCTACTGTCTTTGAATTAGCCAACGTACCGCAAAGTAACCAAACCGAAGGGAAATCACTAGTTCCGTTGTTAGACAATGATCCGGTTACTACAATACCTATGGATTATGCCTACCATCAATATGCAAGAGGAAAACGTATGGGATATAGTATTAGAACGGATCGGTATCGTTATACCGAATGGCATGATAATGATTACAGAAGTTTTAAGGCCTATAGGGATGAAAATATTATTGGGAGGGAACTTTACGACTATGAGCTAGATACTTTAGAGACGAAAAATCATGTAAAAGAACAAGCCTATAAAGCCATTGTTAGAGAGTTGAAATCAAAACTTAAATCACATTTGACCAAGCAATAAGCTCTAAAAGTATTAAGATATAGATATTAAATTAAGATTATAGATGAAATACGCTTCATTATTCCTTGCTTTCAGCGTCTCGTTTTTTGTTTTTTCACAAAACAAACCCAATATCCTCATTATCCATACAGACGATTTGGGATATCATGATCTAAGCTGCACAGGATCCGTATTGTATAATACGCCTAATATTGATAAGTTGGCAGGAGCATCTGTAACCTTTACCAACGCCTATAGTAGCTATCCCCGCTGTACACCATCTCGATATGGTATGATGACAGGTACTTGTCCTGTAAACGAAAATAAAGGGCATTTGGGAGGACTTCCGGAAGAAAAGAATTTTATAAAACAATTTGTAAAAGCTGGATACAATACCTCTTATGTTGGGAAATGGCATTTAGGAGATGGTGACAGTCATCCAAATTCATTTGGTTTTAAAAACACTTACGCTGCGGGAAGAGCTGGTGGGTTAGGAAGTAGATTTTACCCTTTTAATTATAATAAACAAGGAAAAAAACACAAGGAACAGGTAGAGGATCTTGAAGATGATGGCAAAAAGGGTGATTATGCTTCCGATATGTTAACAGAGGCTACGATAGGTTTTATAAAGAAAAACCCTAAAAACCAACCTTTTTTAGCCGTTCTGGCATACTATGCCGTACATACCCCAATCGAAGCGAAAGCAGAAGACGAAGCCCGAAACAAGACCCAATTAAAAACTATCGATTTTGGTGATACGCCAGAATATATCAAAGAAGGTACCGGACGCCGAAAGATGCGTCAGGATGATCCGGCCTATGCAGGCATGGTTGAAAATGTGGATGAAAATGTAGGCAAGCTGCTCAAATGTTTAGAAGATCTGGGACTAGATAACAATACGATTATTGTGTTTTCATCAGATCATGGTGGTTTGTCTAACGATGGCAATGCAGGTGAGCGTCATTTAGCTACTACCAATTTACCATTAAAAGCGGGTAAAGGGCATTTGTATGAAGGCGGCATCAGAGTGCCGTTATTTATTAAATGGCCTGATAAATTAAAACCTCGTAAGGAAAAAGAATCTATTGTTTTAGGAATGGATGTGTTTCCGACCTTGCTGGACTTAGCCATTCAGAAGGAAGTGAAAGGAATAGATGGTAAGAGTTATGCATCGGTTTTGGAAGGTAAAGACGCATGGTCGGACAGGACGGTATTTTGGATAAGCCGAAAGGCCAGACCTCATAGTACAGGAGATAGTAAGGCAGCAGCCGTACGCTCAGGAGACTATAAACTCATACAGTTTTTAGACAGTAAGGCAATTGAACTATATAATCTAAAAGACGATGTGTCCGAAGCTTATGATCTTTCAAATAAAGAACCGGAGAAGGCGGCACAAATGCTTGAATTACTTAAAGACTGGAAAAAAAACTATTTGGTTCCAGAACGATTAAATATTTTAGATAAAACATGTGAAAAAATAAAGCAAAAGGAATAAAATGAAAGGATTTGGAGAATATTTTTTTTATGTTTTTTTTATACTAATTGTAATTAATGCAAAGCATTTTTATGCGCAGTCTTCTAACAAGTCGATAAAGCAAGGTAATTTGCTTGTTGGTGCTACACTAAATTATGAAGAGCTAAACACGATAAAAGAAGAACTATTTCTTAAGGATTTTAAGTACTTAACACCAGCCAATGCAGCCAAGCAAAGTGCTATACATCCAGAGCCAGGTAAATGGAATTGGAAAAAAATCAACGAATTTATTGATTTTGCCAATAAGAACAATTTGATAGTTCGTATGCATTCACCCGTAAGTCCACAAGCATCAAAATGGGCCAAAGCTGATAACAGAACCGCCGAAGAACTTACAAAAAACATGGAAGCGTATATGTTGGCTATTTCCAAAAGATTTAATGTAGAAAAGTGTATTAAATATATGGATGTTGTTAATGAAACTATATTAGCTAATGGTGATTGGTTTGGCCCTAAAGAGGGGGTGGATCAATGGGAGAACCCTTGGCTAAAAATGGGGTTTGATGAAAATGGTTATCCGCTTTACATCTTGAAAGCCTTTGCACTTGCTACTAGATATGCTCCAAATATTAAATTAGTTTACAATCAAAATGCAGGAATGGAAGATACATTATGGGATAAAGTCAAAGAAACCATATTCTATTTACGATCTAAAGGCTATCGAGTAGATGGTATAGGTTGGCAAGGACATATTCAGTTAGGAGCCAAGAAACAGGACTTTATTGATAATATGGATATTACCATCCAAAAAATGGCTAATTTAATTGATTGGGCACATGCAAATGATTTGGCTTTCCATGTTACAGAGTTGGATTATCTTGTAAAAGACAAATTCAAAAAAGAATTAAAGACCGAACGGGAAAATCAAAAGAAATTATATGATAAAATAGTTGATTTGCTTATTGAGAAAAGTAAACAAGGAGAAGTATCCCTTAATCTATGGGATTTGGGAGTGAGACACAAGAAGGGAACAGGTGATTTCCAATCTATTTATAATAAAAAATTCCAACCCACTGCGTCTTATTTTAGTATCCAAAGGGCATTAAAGGCCAGTAATCCATGAAAGCTTTAAAACAAATAATAAGTCGTTATGTTTTTGGGTTTTTACTCACTATCATTTTTATTTCCTGTAAGGCAAATAAACCTGCGTACAAACAAATCAATAATCAAAAACCGAATGTCTTAATTATTCATGTAGACGATTTAGGATATCACGATTTAAGTCTTAATGGTTCAAAAATTTACCAAACCCCTCATATCGATGCATTAGCAAACCAATCCGTTAGGTTTACCAATGCCTATGCCAATTATCCCCGTTGCGTACCGTCTCGTTTTGCTATGATGACAGGGAATTACCCCGTTCAGAATAGGGATGTACCGGATGATGGTTTTGAGATGGCCAATATCCCCAATAATAAAAATTTCATTAAGCACATCAATGCGGCAGGCTATCAAACGGCTTACTTTGGTAAGTGGCATTTAGGAGAAGACCCTAAAGACTTAGGGTTTAACACCAGTATTGCGGCAGGACATGCGGGCTCTCCAATTAGTTTTATTTACCCATTTAACACACCAAAACACAAAGGGATTAACAAAAAAGCACCTATCAAGGATTTAGAAGAGATTAGTAAAGAAGGTGATTATCTCACAGATGTACTGACAAATCAAGTTATTGAATATATACAAGAAAGGGATAAAAGCAAACCTTTTATGGCAATGTTGGCCTTTTATGCCGTACATCAGCCATTGGAAGCCAAAGAAGACGATATTAAACGCAACAGAAAAGAAATCAATGCCTTCGATTATGGTGATCAGCCTGAATACATTTTGGAAGGAACCGGTCGTACCAAAATGCGTCAGGATAATGCCACTTATGCTGCTATGGTGGAAAATATGGATGCTAATGTAGGGCGGTTACTTCAGCTTCTAAAAACATTGGGGTTAGAAGAAAAAACCATTGTGGTATTTTCGTCGGACCATGGAGGCCTGTCGAATGACGGTACTAACAAGCGTCAATTAGCAACATCAAATTATCCGCTTCGGGCTGGTAAGGGCTGGTTGTACGACGGCGGTATTAGAGTGCCATTGTTTGTAAAATGGAAAGATCACTTTCGGCCGGGAATAGACAATAAATCAATTGTCATGCTAATGGATGTATTCCCTACTTTACTCGATATGATTTCAGGGAAATCTTTACAGACAGATGGTAAAAGCTTTCTTCCTGTACTCAAGAATAAAGCGCAATGGAATAACAGAACTGTATTTTGGCATTCCTCAAAGGCACGCCCGATCAATACAGGGGACACAAAGTCTTCTGCGATAAGAGTAGGGGATTACAAATTAATTAATTGGTATGAAGAAGGAAGAGTAGAGTTGTATGACATAGCTGAAGACCCTTCAGAATCTAACAATTTGATTAATAAAAAAACAAAACTAGCCCAGACATTGTTGAATAATCTAAACGACTGGAAAGCTAAATTTAAATAATATAAATTATGAGAGTGTTTTTAATTGTTTGCATAAGTATATTGGGATATACAACACATGGACAATCTTTCATTTCAGAGATACAACCAGAAACCATAACATATAAATCGATAGATACGGTTAAACTCAATTTGCATATTTATAAACCCCTAAATTTCAATAAAAACAAGATGTATAATTGCATTGTGTTTTTTCATGGCGGTGGGTGGAATGGAGGTAATTATAAAGCCTTTCAAAGGCAGTCGAGATACTTGGCTTCTAGGGGTATGATCGCCATTTCTGCGGATTATAGGCTTAAAAATATTCATGGAACCACACCTTTTGATGCTGTTGAAGACGCAAAATCGGCCATTCGATATGTGAGAAAACATGCTAAAGATCTATCTGTTAATCCAAATATGATAGCCTCAGGCGGCGGATCGGCGGGTGGACATTTAGCTGCTGCATGCGGGAATATAGACGGTTTGGAAGGTCCATGTGAAGACTTGAGTATAAGCTCTAAACCCAACGCTCTGATATTATTTAATCCTGTGTACGACAATAGTAAAAATGGATTTGGATATGCCAGAATGAATGGACGTTACATTGAAATTTCACCATTACATAATGTAACCAAAGGTGCTCCGCCAACCATCGTGTTTTTTGGGACAAAAGATAAAACGACTCCAGTAGCATCATCCAGACTTTACGAAAATAAAATGAAAACTGTTGGGAGCAGATGCGACCTGTTTTTATATGAAGGAGCAGAACATGCATTCTTTAATAAGGGCGATTATTTCATTGATACTTTAAGGAAAGTAGATGCTTTTTTGGTGTCATTGGGTTACTTAAAAGGAGAACCAACAATTTAATTGTATAAAATGATAAAGCATATATATCTATTGGTTAGCTTAATGACCTTAATATCCTGTCAATCCCAGGAGAAAAAAGTAGAATTAAAAAAGCAACCGAACATACTATGGATCGTTACAGAAGATATTAGTCCGACACTGTCATTTTATGGTGATCAAACAGCTAAAACCCCTAATCTGGATAAGCTGGCTAAGGAAAGTCTTGTCTTTGATAATGCCTTTGCCGTTGTTGGTGTATGTGCGCCAACCCGTTCTTCTATAATTACAGGTATGTATCCAACCAGTATTGGCACCATGCATATGCGAACTGGGCAGGATGTCATGTCTTGGGGAAACCGTTCTTATGCAGACCATGTAGATAGAAATGATATTTCAGGAAATCCGATTCGACAGTATGCCGCTGTTATTCCTGAATATGTGAAGTGTTTTACCGAATATATGCGCGCTGCAGGTTACTACTGTACGAATAATCAAAAGACCGATTATCAGTTCGCAGCTCCTGTCACTGCCTGGGACGAAAATAATAGTAAAGCACATTGGAGGCAGGCACCAAAGGATAAACCATTTTTTTCGGTTTTTAACATCGGCACTACGCACGAAAGTCAGCTATGGAAAAAAAGCGATCTACCTTTAACCGTTGATCCGAAAACCGTTCCTGTACCGCCTTATTTTCCGGATAATGACGCTACTCGCGAAACCGTCGCGAGGCATTACAGCAATATTGAATTAATGGATGCCGAAGTAGGTGCTTTTATCAAACAACTAAAAGAGGACGGGCTGTATGATAATACCATTATTTTCTTTTATAGTGATCACGGCGGACCGTTGCCAAGACAAAAACGCGAAATTTATGATTCTGGGTTAAAAGTGCCGTTTATGGTTAAAGGGATAAAAACCAAAAGCGGTCGCACGGATCGTATGATCTCTTTTGTGGATCTGGCGCCAACTGTGTTGAGTCTGGCTGGTATTAAGCCTCCTGATTATATGGAAGGAAAAGCATTCTTAGGAGCATGTCAGGTTGATAAAAGAGATTATATTTTAGGAACATCAGATAGGTTTGATGAGTACACAGATAGAATAAGAGCCATAAGGAATAAACAATTTTTATACCTGAGAAATGATTATCCTGAATTAATCAAATACAAGGATGTTGGGTATAGAAAGCAGATACCTATGATGTCAACTTTCTTAAGATTGAGAGATGAAAGGAAATTAGATTCTATCCAACACCTGTGGTTTGAAACAAAAACAAATGAAGAACTGTACGATTGTATCAATGACCCGTATAATATCGAAAATTTGGCTGATGATCCGGTCTATGGTTCCATACTTAAAACCATGCGTCAGGCACTAAAGGACCAAATGACTAACCGGCCGGATCTTGGATTAATACCGGAATCACAGCTTATCAATACGATGTGGCCCGATTTTGAACAACCTATTACTAAGTCTGTCACGGTTAACGTAATTGAAATGTCTCAGGGTAAAACCGTATCACTTTCATGTGCAACCAGAGGCGCATCCATAGCTTATATGGTTTCAGACAATCCTAATGAACATTTTGATTTCAATAGTAAATGGAAACTATATACAGAGCCGTTTTCTGTTGAAAAAGGGCAAACGGTTTATGCTATGGCTCAGCGCATTGGGTATATAGAGAGTAAAATTGATGTATTTCAAATGCAATAAAATAACCCCTTAAATTACAAACATAATATGTTTCGACCAGGTTTGGCCTTACTTGTGTTATTGTGCGTGGCTTGTGCTAATATTAACTGCTCTAATAAGATTCCGGAACAAATAAAACCGAATGTTTTATTACTGTTAATGGATGATCTGCGTCCAGAGTTAGGAACCTATGGAAGGGATAAGATCCATTCGCCAAATATGGACAAGTTGGCTTCAATGGGCATCCAGTTTGATAATGCGTATTGCAATGTGCCTGTTTGCGGGGCTTCAAGAGCCAGTATGTTAACGGGGATGTTACCCACAAAAAATAGATTTCTCGACTATAATACATTTGTAGAAAAGGAAACACCACAGGCCATTACACTGCCTCAATTGTTTAGGCAACACGGTTATACAACCATTTCAAATGGCAAAATTTACCATCACTTAGACGACAGAGAAACCGACTGGGATGAGGTCTGGCGTCCTTATGCCTTTGATGCCAACAATCAAGGACTATCGCCGACCGATTACTGGCAATCGCTATGGAAAGACTATCAGGAGCCTGTCAATAAAGATATATATATGAAAACCAATACAGGTCCGGCCTATGAAAATGCCAAGGTGACTGATTCGGTTTATATTGATGGAAGGCTTGCCCAAAAGGTAATTCGCGATATTAGGAGGTTGAAGGGAAGTGAAAAGCCATTCCTTTTGACAGCTGGTTTTATTAGTAACCACTTACCGTTTAATGCCCCTAAAACATATTGGGATTATTATAATAGGGATAGTATTAAACAACCCTATAATAATTACGTTCCGAAAAATGCACCTAAAATGTCTATTAGCAATTGGCCGGAAATGAGAGCCTATTCTAACATTCCGAAAACGGGACAGGTGAGCGATTCGCTAGCCATAGATCTTATTCACGGTTACTATGCAACAGTGAGCTATGTGGATGCTCTTATTGGAAATATCCTGGAAGAATTAAAAGTGCAGGAGCTTGATACTAATACCATCGTGGTATTGGTAGCAGATCATGGCTATAATTTACAGGAACATACCCAATGGGCTAAGTTTACTAATTATACCACTTCAACCCGGGTGCCACTAATAATATATGATCCAAGATTTAAGATAAAAGGGGGCGTTACGCATGCCTTAACCGAACTGGTTGATATCTATCCAACCTTATCCGAGCTTTGCGGTTTAGAGCCTCCAAAAGAGCAATTGTCTGGTCAAAGTTTGGTGCCCGTATTAAACCATCCCGAACAAAGAGGTAAAGACCATATTTTAATTAAGAAAGGGAACGGTTTTACCATAAAAACAAAAGATTATTGTTATACAGAGTACATCAATAGCAAGGATGATAGTGTCATTGACTCGATGTTGTATGACCATAGAAACGATATGGATGAAAACGAAAATGTGGTGCGTTATCCCGAATATAAGTCTGTGGTCACGCGATTACATAGCATTTTACATACAAATTACAAAAGCAACATCACAGGCGATTAAACTATTGCTATATGGTCGTAATGGTTTAATTGTTAAGATAAAATAATAGGATTTTTACTTAATATAAAAGAAGATCCCTCAGAGAAGAATAATCTGTTTTATAATGCATCGTTTGATCATATAAAGGAAATGCTTTCAAAAGCATTAAATGATATTATTTTAAATGGAAGAAGTACGGATGGTAAAAAATTAGATAATCAAGGCGATAAAATTTGGAAAGAACTGTTTTGGCTGAAACCTCAAAAACAACAACCATGAAAAGAATAGTATTTATAATCACCTCCTTTGTAATAATGCAATCCTCTTTAGTTTTGGGGCAAGATTCGATAGAAGACAATAAACAACCGAATATATTATTTATTCTGGCAGACGATTTAGGGATTAATGCCCTGAATTGTTATGGTAATTCTTTTGTAGAGTCCCCTAACATAGACCAATTGTACGCGGAAGGTATGCATTTTACAAATGGCTACGCTTCCGACCCTACCTGTGCTCCTTCGAGAGCTACTATCCTGTCTGGTCAGTATATACCCAGGCATAGAGTATACAGGGTGGCCGATCGATACATAAATGATAAAAAGACCCTACATGCAATGAAATATCTGCCTCCTGCTATCAATGCGGTAAAAGGGAGTGGAAGCGGCTTGGGACTTGAAAAGGTCACTATCGCCGAAGCACTGAAAGCCAATGGCTATGCAACGGCTGCTTTTGGAAAGTGGCATTTAGGTAAAAAGCAATTACAAATTAAGAATCAAGGGTTTGATGAAGGCTTTGAGATCTTAGGGCATTATAATTTTAAAACCTCACCCGAACAGAAGAATTTAGATTCCTCATTATACGCGTCAGATCTGGTAACAGAAAGAACGATCGATTTTATAAAACGTTCAGCAGCAAAAGATCAACCGTTCTTTGCCTATGTGCCGTACTATCTGGTGCATAAACCCCTGGAACCAAAACCGGAAGATTTGGAATATGTCAAAGCCCGATATAAAGGAAATAATCAAGTAGGAAAGGACGAAATCAGTGTGTTGGCAATGATAAAAGCATTGGATGACATTGTAGGAATATTGATGAACGCACTAAAAGACCTAAATATCGAAGATAATACCATAGTAGTGTTCACTTCCGATAACGGACATTATAAAACGGAGA
Organism: Snuella sedimenti; assembly: GCF_016428595.1. Taxonomy (GTDB): domain Bacteria; phylum Bacteroidota; class Bacteroidia; order Flavobacteriales; family Flavobacteriaceae; genus Snuella; species Snuella sedimenti. The sequence goes on from NZ_JAELVQ010000012.1 coordinate 48,404, forward strand.
GCAATATTTTTACCAAGCCTTATCGTGGTGTAAAAGGGCAAACGCTCGAAGGCGGTATCCGTGTACCTTATATTTTTAAGTGGAAGCATAAAATTAAACCGGGATCCGTATCCGAAGAACCAATTATTAACGTGGATCTGTATCCTACATTTTTAGGATTGGTAAATGCTGAAGCACCAGAAAATTATATTTTAGATGGAGAAGATATCAGTCCGGTGCTTTTGGGTAATACAACCTCTAACAGTCGGGACGCTTTAATATGGGAATACACTAATTATGCGAATTACAATGTAAAACAAAAGACGTTTGCTTCTAAATGGGTAAATGTGATCCAAATGAAGGGGTATAAATTAACAGAAGATGTCGATACCGGTACTTATACACTTTACAATTTAAATAAAGATCCTTATGAAACCAAAAACATTGCGACTGAAGCACCCGAAATCCTTCAGGTATTGGTAAAAAGACTGGAACGATGGAAACGAGAAACCGAATATGAAGGCCCAAGACCGAATCCGGATTATGAAAAGCGCTAAGATGAAGTCTGTTTATATTATGTTATGCTTGTGTTTGGGGTGTATTGGCTGTAAAGCACCTGTAGATCATTTTGTTAAAGACAAACATGTTTTTAGGAAAGACAATCTCATACCTTGGTCTATTGTTGGTTTTGATGTAAAAGACAGAACGCCCGACGAGCGTATAGCCATGTTGGAACGTTTAGGGTATGATCAGTATGCTTATGGAAACAGGCCTAAACACATTTCTACGATGGCATACGAATGGAAACTTGCTAAATCACATAATATCACTATCAGGGCAGTTTGGCTCTATGTTAACTTAAATAAGGATCGCCCCAATGCGCTTAAACCGGAAAGCGAGGCTGTTTTTGAAAACCTGGTAAAGGTGGGGTTAAAAACGCAAATATGGGTCGGCTTCGAACCTACCTATTTTGAAAGTCTAACAGAAGAGGTTCGTTTAAAGCAAGCCGTTGATATGATTTCTTATTTATCCGTAAGAGCCTCAAAAATTGGTTGCAAAATTGCACTTTATAATCATGGAGGATGGTTTGGAAATCCTGTAAATCAATTAAAGATCATTAGGGCGCTCCCAGATGAAGATATAGGAGTTGTATTTAATTTTCACCACGCACATGATCAGTTGGATGCGTATTCCGAAAATATAAAAATGCTATTGCCCTATTTATGGTGTGTAAACCTGAACGGAATGAAAAAAGAAGGGCCTAAAATTATCACTATAGGGGCGGGTAACTGTGAAAAAGAAATGATACAACAATTACTTGATCTAAATTATTCAGGGCCTTTTGGTATTTTAGGACACGTAAAAGGTAGTGATCCGGAAATTATCTTGGAACAGAACCTGAAGGGCTTATATAGATTATTTAACCTTAAGAATTGATTTAAGTTACTGCTTTTACGATAAGCAAACTTTATTTGACGGAAATTAAACCTCAATCCGTATTCCTTTTTTCAATTTTACAATATCAAAAGCCGTGTTATTTAACGTAAAACGGGTTGGAGCTTTTGTATCACTAACAAAACTAAATGAATATGAGAAAAATTGTAATACTATGTGTATTGTGTTTCGGGTTTGCCCTTGCAGCATCTGCGCAGTCAGATAAACTAGCCGAAAAGGCAGGTGTTTTGGTGGAAAAATTAAACAAAGACATTGCTTCTGTAAATCAATCCTTAGCCTTAACAAACAATCAAAAATATCAAATTAAGGACATTCATATTGGACGTTTGAAAGCCTTGAGAGTAGCTAAAAAGGAAGGCTTCAATAAGGAAAAAAATCAAGAAATCAATAAGAAATATTACCAACAAATCTTTGGTAATGTATTGACAAAGGAGCAGAAAAAAGTGCTAAGAGAGTTAAAAGGAAAGGTGACAAAATAGATTAATAGCGATCAGATGAAGTACTTAACATTTTCCGGATTTATGACGTTTATCGTATTAAATTTTCAATATGCTATGTCTCAGGTGACCCCAGAGCAAATGGTTGCTAAAATGGGAAGAGGTATAAACCTGGGAAATGTTTTAAGTGCTCCTGTTGAAGGCAATTGGGCGCCAGCCTTAGATCTTACCTATATACAGGATGTGGCAGCGGCGGGATTTACCACCATTCGAATCCCTATGGATTTTTTTGGAGATCGTACGACGGGTGATACCAGTATATATTCTAAAACGGTGGGTACTTCGGCTTCGTATACAGGTACTATGTCCGATTACGTAGTTAATAGCACTTATTTGGATAGAGTTGAAGAAGTTATTAATTGGGGGTTAAACGAAGGACTCGTTGTAGTTTTAGATTTTCATGGAAAAATTCTTAAAGAAGAGTTTTTGTACACTTTTAGTTCAAAAGATAAATGGGCAGCGTATTATACTGAACCAACTTCAGCCAAGCGTATAGCGGATAATGAGAAATTTAGGGCTATTTGGACGCAAATTGCAGAACGATTTAAGGACTACTCTTATAATTTGCTTTTTGAAATTGTCAATGAGCCGTATTTTTTCCTGACCGATGTAGAAATGGATGTGTTAAATGCGGATGTTATAAATATTATCCGAAATTCTGGCAGTAATAATGTCGATAGAAATATTATCATTACTGGAGGGAGTAAAAATGCTTATGAAGCGCCTTTGCAAATAGATGATGCTGTTATAAATAGTGATAACCATTTAATAGCAACATTTCACTATTATTGGCCTAGAGCTTTTACAGCATCCTCTGGAGAGAATGATAATGACTTCGATTGGGGTAATACTTCTGATAAATCTGAAATAGACTCAAATTTTGGAGCCGTACAATCTTGGTCACAGTCTAAAAACATTCCAGTATTTCTTGGAGAATTTGGAGCCGATAACGAAGGCGGATATAATTATTCAACCATGACCTATGGAAGCTTTGGTGGACCAGAAAATGCTTCACGTGTAGCATACCATGAGTATCTCGCCGAAAAAGCAATCAGTTTAGGTTTTGCCTTTACCGCTTGGGATGCTGGTGATGAGGCAAATAAAACCATTTATAAAGTAAGTGACCGAACTTGGGTAGAAGATGTTAAGGATGCTTTATTAGGAAACAGTTTAGGTACACCTCGTTTTAAAACTAGCAAAGGGTTTAGGCTTTTTCCAAATCCAGCTTCCACTTTTATAAAGCTAAAAACTGGAAAACCTATAGATCATATAGCTTTGGTTGATATTAACGGAAGAATCTTTCCTTTAGATTACAATAATAGCGATCCCTCAATTAAACTCCCTAAAGTAAATAACGGGATGTATATATTAAAAACCATTTTTAAAAATGGACAACACAAGAATTCTAAACTATTAATTAATAATCTTTAAACTTTAAGTTATGAAAAAAAATACATTGTTATTTGCATTTATTGCATTTGCTTTTATTGGAAACGCACAGAAAGTGTATGATTTTACGGGGTCTGCAAATCCAGGTAGTTGGGTTGCAGCTGGGAGTGGTACATCCTTAACACCTTCTGCCGAAGGTTTGGTTTTAGAGTTTAATGCAGGTGTCCCAAGGGTAGACATTACCCGAGCAGCAGATCCTTTTGTAGTGTCTGATGGCACGCATATGGTTGTAACACTTATAAACAATAGTGCGGAGGTGGGAAGTTTTTCAGGTTTTTTTGATAAAAATAATGGAAATATGGGGACACAGTTCTTGGGTTATCAAACAGGGATGATTCAAGCTAATTCACCTGGTTCTGGAGTTGAGGCAACCTATGTGTTCAAATTACAATCGAACAATTACACTAATGACCCTGGAGATGGCACCCTAAATGATACCGATAATATTGCCAATATGGAATATGTTGGTATTCGTTTTAGACAAGCTGATGGATCAACTAACTTGTCAGGCGATAGTGCTACAAATGGCAATGTAATAATTAAAAAAATTGAGATCGTTAATGCTGGTATACTTTCTAAAACCAGTTATGATTTTTCAAGTGATAATGCTAGTGGTTTTGATGGGCTTAATGGAGGGAGTGTCTCTTATACTGGATCAGAACTATCTTTTACCGGGGATGATACAAATACTGCACCTAAGTTTGCTCAACAATTTTTTAGTATTGATGCTTCAAGTTATCAATATGTGCATGTTGTAGTAGATAACAATACTTCAAATGCAGATCAAATAAAATTTCAATTTGTTGATGGTGCTTCAGCTACTCAAACCTATGGAAATCAATCCTTAGCATTAGGAGCTTCAACTATAGATATGGATTTAAGTGGAAAAGCAGAATGGACGGCAGACATTACAGATTGGAGAATAGTATTCTCTAATAGTGGAAGTGCAGCTGTAGATTTGAATCCAATTACCATTTCTAGAATAGTTTTTGACAATTCACCAACTTTAAACATGAAAAAGTTAGATCAGTTGACGTTTTCATTATATCCTAATCCAACTAGTGAGATATTAAATATTAAAGCTGTAGACAGAATTACCAAAATAAAATTATTTGATATTTCAGGAAAGCAAGTTTTGGAAACAGTTAAACTTAATAACGGTCAGCTAAATATCAGTAATATTAAGAAGGGAGTGTATTTGTTACATATTGAAGATGCAAACAATAATACAGAAGTAAAAAAGCTTATTGTTTACTAGTGATTTATCTTGAAGAACGTAATATGGGTATAGAAAAACAACATATCGACTATATGTTTATAAAGCCAATCTAATCAAAGACATCATTAATGTTATGGTTTTGAATCAAAAAGGGCTTCTTAATACGCATTGTCAGTGTTCCGTCTAAAATGTCATTACTGTGGGAATCGAAGATTCATGAATACGAAGATTTAAGGATGTGGATATATAAATAAAACGGGAATCTAAATGACAGAATTTCGTTTTTTTTTTTACCTAAAAGGTCTAAATGAAACAGACGAAAATCTTGTGCTTCTGCCTCAAGCGTGTGCTTTTAAAGAAAATATATATTTCTGGAGCAGCAAAAGGAGTCTTCAGGTTACTATCTATCTTTGGCAAAATTTAAATTGGAAAGGGAATAGTGGTCGTGGTGGTTAAAAATGAGATAACAAGATAGTTAATAACTCCTAATAAGTCCATTTTTCAAGATTTGGTAAAATTCCTATTTTGCATCCAAAATTAAAAGCCAATTCGTAATTGTGAAGGTATGTATTGCAGAAAAGCCAAGTGTGGCGCGTGAGATTGCTACGGTGTTGGGGGCCAATACCAAACGTGATGGATATTACGAAGGTAACGGTTATGCGGTCACATATACCTTCGGTCATTTATGTACACTCTACGAGCCGAACGATTATAAGCCTTATTGGAAAAGCTGGGATTTAAACAACCTTCCTATGTTGCCAGATAAGTTTCAAACGAAAGTGGTAGCTAATTCAGGAATCCAAAAGCAATTTAAAATTGTAAAAGGCCTCTTTGATAAAGCCGAAGAGGTTATAAACTGTGGGGATGCTGGTCAAGAAGGAGAATTGATTCAGCGCTGGGTGTTAAATCAAGCAGGGTATAAAGGTGTTGTAAAGCGTTTGTGGATATCTTCTTTGACTACAGAGGCTATTAAAGAAGGCTTTGAGAGTTTAAAACCGTCCGAAGACTATGATAATTTGTATTATGCAGGCTTTTCAAGGGCGATTGGCGACTGGTTATTGGGAATTAATGCAACAAGGCTTTATACTGTTAAACATGGGGGATACAAACAGGTATTGTCGGTTGGAAGGGTGCAAACGCCTACCTTAGCTATGGTAGTTAATAGGTTTAAAGAGATTGAAAATTTTAAACCCCAGCCATATTGGGAGTTGCAAACACTGTATCGAGATACGCTTTTTAGTTATGAAGAAGGGCGCTTTTTTAAAAAGGAAGACGGTGAGGTGCTTGCTGAAAAAGTGAAAAAGTGCGATTTCGAGATCGTGTCCATTGCAAAAAAGAAAGGGAAGGAATATGCGCCTAAGTTATTCGACTTAACTGGATTGCAAGTATACTGTAACACAAAGTTTGGGTTTTCTGCCGACGAAACGCTTAAAATTGTTCAAAAGCTATACGAAATGAAGGTTGTGACCTATCCGAGGGTAGATACAACGTTTTTGCCTAGTGATATTTATCCTAAAGTACCGGGGATCCTTCAAAAATTAACTAAATATTCGGTTCTAACGACACCTTTGTTATCTTCAGGGAAAAAGATAAAAAAGTCATCCAAGGTTTTTAACGATAAAAAAGTAACCGATCACCATGCTATTATCCCAACTGGTATCCAGGCCAATCTGCAATACAATCAGCAACAGGTCTATGATATTATCGTGAGGCGTTTTATTGCTGTATTCTATGATGATTGCTCGGTAGCTAACACCACAGTTGTTGGGGTTGCAGACGATGTGTCTTTTAAAACCACTGGTAAAGAAATATTGGATAAAGGCTGGCGTATTGTTTTTGAAAAACCTAATACGAAAGAAAAGGAATCAGGTATCTTACCTGTTTTTACAAAAGGAGAGAAAGGGCCACATGAGCCGTCATTTTTAGAAAAGGAAACGAAACCACCAAAGCAATATACAGAAGCATCCTTGTTACGTGCTATGGAGACAGCAGGAAAACAGGTAGATGATGAGGATTTAAGAGAACTGATGAAAGAAAATGGCATCGGACGTCCTTCAACCCGCGCAAGCATTATAGAAACCTTATTTAAACGTAAATATATTAAGAGGAATAAAAAGCAGGTATTACCAACACAAACCGGTATTCAGCTGATAGATACCATTCAAAATGAATTACTAAAATCAGCCGAATTAACTGGTTTATGGGAAAAGCAATTGAAAGATATTGAGAAAGGAGCTTTTAAGGCAGGCGCTTTTATAAAGAATATGAAACGTATGGTTGATGCTCTGGTGTATGAGGTAAGAAGCGAGACCAAACGGGCTAATATTTCGCATAAAGCATTAGTTGAATCAAAAGCTATTAAAAAGCCTGTAAAGAGCAAGGTAGGGATTGAATCTGAATCATGTCCTAAATGCAAGAATGGACATCTTATAAAAGGAAAGGCAGCTTACGGTTGTACGGAATATGCACAGGGGTGTGGTTTTGTGTTGCCTTTTAAATTTAAAGGAAAAAAGGTTTCGGAAAAGCAGTTTGTGAGATTGCTGCAAAAAGGATCTACCGTTAATTTAAAGGGGTTTAAAACTGATTCTGGCACTGTAGAAGGTTTATTGCGGTTAAATGATAGTTTTCAACTTGTTTTAGAGCCCAAACAGCAACCCCATAAAAAAACTGAGGCTGTTCCAGATATTTTAGCGTGTCCAAAATGTAAGAAAGGAACTGTGGTCAAGGGGCGTGCGGCTTATGGGTGTAGTGACCATAAGTTGGGTTGCGACTTTAAGGTGGCTTTCGAAACTTTAAGACAAAAAATAGGAGATAGGGTTGCAACAAAAGATCTGGTTTATAATCTATTAAAAGATCTTAAGTAAAGTGGTACATAAGCACTATATTGTTTTTAAACCTTATGGCTTTTTGAGCCAGTTTCAAACAAATTCAAGACAGCAGCGGTCAAAAAAGTTGTTAGGGAGTCTGGCGAATTTTCCTGAAGGAGCTATGGCAATTGGCCGCTTGGACGAGAAGTCGGAAGGACTGTTGCTAGTGACAACAGATGGGAAGGTAAGTGATTTTGTAAACAGTCAAAAAGTGGACAAGGAGTATTTTGCACAGGTGGACGGTAGAATTTCGGACGAAGCCGTAAAGCAGCTGGAAAGCGGGGTTGAAATCGGTGTTAATAGCAAGAAATATTTAACCAAGCCTTGTACGGTGGTTAAGCTGAATGGCGTGCCAGATTTGCCTGGGCGACCGCAAAAGATCAGGGATGATAGGCATGGTCCTACTTCTTGGGTGTCCATAACGCTCAACGAAGGTAAATTTCGTCAGGTGAGAAAAATGACTTCGGCAGTTGGATGTCCAACCTTACGCTTAGTGCGGGTACGGGTTGGAAATATAAAGATAGGCGAAATGCAACCGGGCGATGTGGTTGAGGTTGCTGGTTTTGCTAATCTTGGTTAGAATTCTAGTTTTTTTAGTTCGTTGTAATTTCGGTTGAGGCGTTTTAGTAGTAGGCCGTAGATGATCCTGTAAAAAAACCAGATAACAAGGATGAAAACCGTGATAAATACAATGATAACTATTGTTGTGACAATAAGTTCCATGTTACCAAGATGACTGAATTTTCCGGATACGGCAGGGTTGTGTTTAAAGGCAAAATAAAAACCTATAATTAACGAAAAACCAGCCATAATAAGATTGTATAACACATAGTATTTTATGATCTTACGTGTTTTTAAAATGCTTTCCATTAGTTTTTTTGCACTATCTGTCACAGAAATAGATCTATAAGATGTAAAGAGCAGGTATATAAAAAGAAGGATGATGCCGTAACTTAATACGGTTAGGCCGGTAAACAAGAATTCGTTATCGTAAATGGTGTTGAGTTTTTTCTGGTATTCCTCAGATGTCATGTAGGGTATAGAATTGATAACGATCCAAAATAATAATTCCGCTACACTTATGTAAAATAGTGTTTTAACAATGGAGGACGATTTTTTGTGCAACATTGCGTATAGTTCGGCTGTTGTCTTTTTTGTAAAGCCACCATTTTCTTTGTTCCAGTCTTTTTTCAATAACTCTAATTCATCCATGTTATTAAGGGTTTAGTATGGTTTTTAGCTTGGTTTTAATTCTGTTCATTTTTACACGTGCATTGACTTCGCTAATTCCCAGAGTTTCACTAATCTCTCTGTAGTCTTTGTCTTCTAGATACAAGAAAACAAGGGCTTTTTCAATATCATTCAGTTGATGGATTGCCTTGTAAAGCGTTTTAAGTTGTTGTTCTTCTGTGTCGTCATATTGTTCAGTTTTGATTTTAAATGCCACACCGTTAAAATCTTGCGTACTTATTGTACGTTTCGATTTTCTGTACAGTGTTATTGCTGTATTTAAGCTAACTCGGTACATCCAGGTGCTAAATTTAGCGTCTCCTCGAAACTTAGGAAAAGCCTTCCAGAGTTGGATGGTTATTTCTTGAAATAAGTCGTTATGAGCGTCTTGGTTGTTGGTGTATAAGCGACATACTTTATGTACAATATTCTGGTGCTTTTCTAGTAGAGCGATAAAATTATGTTCCTGTTCTTTGTTCAATGTAATTGGGTTAGCTATAATGTTAGTATGTTGGTGGTTTAAAATGTTACAAACAATTGTAAATATAAAATTTTAAGCTAAATAAAGCTTGGTGTATTGAGGTTGTTTTTCTGCGCCTATTCATTTGCGATTAATTAAACTTATTGTTCGTGTTTACTGTTGTAAATTGCTGATTTTAAATTAATTATATTTCAACCATAGATAAAATCTATGCAGGTTTTTTTGTGAGTTTTGTATTTCTTCCAATGAATCTTGAAGCTTTCAAATAATGAACTCATCTTGACTTTTTTGATTGAAGTGAAAATTAGCTATTTTGAGCTTGATGGAAGGCATTTTTAAGTTGCATAGCAGGGCTACGGAATGAGAAAATGACGAAAAGCAGGCTCAAAAGGGCAATTTTTTAACCAATTGGAGAAAGTCAAGATGAGTTCAATTATAAAGTTATGTGTTAATTTGATTAGCTAGTTGGTTTGTATGAATATTTTATCAAAAGCTAATAATTGGTTAATGACCATAATCTTAGTACTGTCGCAATTAATGAGCATAAAATATTGTTGTCTTGATTTTTGTGAAAAACTACAAAAACAAAGCAAAATACTGAAATTTTGACATATTTTTATGTTGTTTTAGTGAAAAATTGTCTGTTTTTAATTCATAGATAACGGATTTATAGCTTAAAAATAGTTTGTTTTGATATTGGTATTCTTTTTGTTTTTTGTTAAACGAAACTTAGAAGATTGTTTAACTTAAAAATTTTTCAATTATGAGCACTTTAGTAACATTGCCAAAAAATGGAGGTCTATCAAAAAGAACAAGACCGTTTTCAGGTTTTCCGTTATTATCAGATTGGTTTGATGATTTTTCACTAAGCGAGTTTCCGTCTATGTTTAATTCTAGCTTTAATACAGGTATGTCATTGCCTAAAGTAAACATAAAAGAAGAAACAGACGCTTATATTGTAGAAATGGCTGTTCCGGGATTGAAAAAAACAGATTTTCATATAAACTTAGAGAACAATACTTTATCCATTTCTGCAGAAATTAACGAATCCAATGAAAATAAAAATGAAGGCTATACTCGTAGAGAGTTTGGGTATTCTTCATTTAAAAGAGCGTTTACATTGCCAGAGACGGTAGAAGAAGGCAAGATACGAGCTAATTATAGCGAGGGGATTTTGCATGTGCACCTTCCTAAAAAAGAAGAGGCTAAACAAAAACCGCCCCGTGAAATAAAGATTTCTTAAAGTAAGCAGCTCAATGGAGCTGCTTTTTTTTGTTCAAAGTTAAAATAACAGTTTTCCAAATAAGGCAAAGGTTAGATGAGAGTAGTCAATGCCGCAAAGGTCAAAACATTTTATTCATAAAATGGCATGAGGTAAAGCTTAGGGGTTTTAGCATGGGTATTCGAATTGTTGCTGTGGTTGTTAGGTAAATGAGCTTTTTCGAATGCAATTAATTGTTTTTAAGTATTTTAAGTGATAAATATCATTGTTTTTGAGCGGTAGTTTTGCTAAATTTATAGTAATGAACAACTTCTGGCAAGACCATGAGGCATTTATAGGTTGAACATTTTGATTCCTTGACATGTCTCGGAGTAATTTGTATATGGATTGTCGAGTAAATTCAACTATCATGATCTCGAAAAAAAATCCAAAAGTAGATGTAGGGCGAAATAGTGGCCTCTATTTTGCCATAGGTCTTAATTTGATGTTGTTGTTGTCATGGCAAGCTTTGGAATTTAAGACCTATGAAAAAAAAGTTGCATCAATTGATGTTATAGAAATGGTAGCGCAAATTGAAGAGGACATCCCAGTTGTACCAGTAAATACAGAGCTGCCACCACCGCCACCTGTAGCTGTTGTAGAGTCTATTGAAATTGTTGAAGATGTTGTCGAAATTGAAGAAACGGTTATTGAAAGTTCCGAAACGACTCAGGAAGAAGCAATTGAAGAGCGTGTTGTGAATGTTGAAGACATTGAGATTGAGGAAGTGACTGAAGATGTAGAGGTGCCCTTTGCCGTATTGGAAAACGTACCTGTGTTTCCTGGTTGCGAAGGAAAGACTAAAAGTGAAATTAAGGCGTGCTTTCAAACCAAAATCCAAGAACATGTACGAAAACATTTTAAGTATCCCGATTCGGCTGTGGATTTAGGTATTCAGGGACGTGTATTTGTATTATTTGTAATTGACTCAAAAGGGCATACCATAAATGTAAAATCTAGGGGACCAGATAAAATTTTGGAAAAAGAGGCAGAACGCATTATAAAGTTGTTGCCGCAAATGGAACCTGGCACGCAACGCGGTAAACCTGTAAAAGTATCTTATGCAATTCCCATATACTTTAAAATGGAGTCGATATGATACTGTATTACATGTATATGAAAGCGTTTGAAATAAATTTTTCTATTTGGTGTTTTTGGCCAATCGTCGTATGGTAACCCATTGCTTTAACATATCTCTTGCATCTTGCGCAGGATATCCTAAAACGGTTTGACCAGCAGAAACGTTGTTCATTACACCTGATCCAGCCCCTACAGTGGCACCCGAATGAATGGTTGTGTGGTCTTTTATGGAGGCACTGCCACCAATTACAACGCCATCTCCCAAAGTTACAGAGCCAGCTAGTCCACTATGACCGGCCATAATACAAGAGCGTCCCATAGTGCTGTTATGTGCTATTTGAACGAGGTTATCTATTTTACAGCCATCTCCAATAATGGTTGCACTAAATTTTGCACGATCGACACAAGAATTAGCGCCAATTTCTACTTGATGCCCAATAATAACCTTCCCTATCTGTGGGATTTTGGTCAATCCCTGACCGTTATCACTTGGCCGGTACCCAAAGCCATCCGCACCTATGCTAACATTGGTGTGAAAAATGCAATGACTTCCAATCTCGGTACGCTCACGTATAACCGTACCCGACCATATAACCGTATGGTCGCCAATAGTGGTTTCATCAAAAACACATACATTGGGATAGAGTATGACGCCTGTTCCCAGTTCAACGTCTTTCCCAACATAGCAGTTTGCACCAATTTTACAATTATTGCCAATTATAGCTGTATTGTGAATAACGGCAGTGGGGTGAATATCTATATTGAATTCGGGTGTTGGCGGAGTAAATAGTTCTAATATTTTGGCCATTGCCAAATCGGCATTTTTTACTTTTATCAAAGCACGATTAGGATCAGGTTCTAGTTTTATGTTGGCGCTAATGACAGCCGAACATGCTTTTGAACTATGCCAAAGGGGGATGTATTTGCTACTTCCTATAAAGGAAATGTGAGCACTTTGGGCATTTTGTAATTGTTCGGGACCAGTAATTTTTCGGGAAGTATTTCCAATTAATTCACCTTTTAAAATGTCATTAATCTCCTCTATGTTATATGTTTTCATTAAAGTGACGGTATGTTTGCGTTAAGGTAATAGTTGTAAAGCTAACCGAAAAACAATAAAAACAGCTTTTTTTATGGTTTATATAACGTTTAATCACTGTTTTGTAAAACTTCATTTCCAATATCTAAAACATTACTTACAAAATCGTCAAAATCGTTGGTGTTTACCCTATGACTGGAAATGGCACAGCGTATACAGTAGTTGCCGTTAAGAGTGGTATATCCTGGCAGCGCAATAGCTCGTTCTTCAATTTGTAATTTAATTTCCTTATTGAGTGTGTTTAATTGTTCTTGGGTTAATCCGCCCGGATTATAGCGAAAACAAACAATATCCATACCTATGGGAGCCAGAAGCTCCAAATCGTTGTTATTTGCAATGCAATTGCCTAAATAATGTGCTTGTTCGATGTTTCTGGTAATCATACGGCCAAAGCGTTCACTGCCGTGTTCTTTTAAGGACATCCAAACTTTTAAGGCTCTAAAGCGTCTGGATAATTGTAAACCGTACTCGCTAAACCAATCGGTTCCCGAGGCAATACCTCTGGTATTTTTTTCTAAATACTCGGGTATTAACGAAAAGGTGCTCTTGTGTTGAACACTGTCTTTAATAAGCACACAACCAGCCTCAAAAGGCATGTGTAGCCATTTATGCAGGTCTAGGGCAACAGAATCTGCGCGTTCAATACCTTTTAGTAGTGGTTTTATTTTGGGTGACAGCATGGCGATAGCGCCAATAGCGCCGTCAACATGAAACCACAGATTTTCTTGTTCGCAAATATTGGCAACGGTAGTTAAATCGTCTATGGCACCAGTATTTACCGTTCCTGAAGAGCCAATGATACAAATGGGCCGCAAGCCGTTATTTTTATCGTCTTGGATTTGTTGCTTTAAAGCTTCCACATTAATCGTATAATCGTGGTTAACCTTGATTTTCTTAAGACCTTTGGTGCCGAGCCCCAAGAGTTCAATTGCTTTGGTATTGCAGCTATGGATTTCGGTAGAGGCATAGAATACCAAATTATTTTCCTTTAATCCTTCTTTGCGTACGTCGTAACCAGCTTTGGCATTTCTTGCAACCGCTAGGGCTGTGTAGTTGGCCATTGATCCGCCACTCACCATAAGGCCTCCAGCCGATTGTGGGAATTTCACAATGTCTTTAATCCAACTTATGACTTGTTCTTCTACTTTATGGGCGGCATGATTACCGCCTCCTAAATTGGGATTAAGTATCGAAGCCCAAAAATCGCCCATAACGCCAGAAATGGTTCCGTTGCCCATATACCATGCCCAAAAACGCGGATGGATATTGCCCATAGGATAGGGCAGTACTGTTTCTTGCAATGCCTTGTAAACTGTTTTGGCGTCACTGGGATGTTCAGGTAATGGTGTGCTAAAACTGCTTAAAACAGCCTCTGGCATCTCTTGCCAAATCTTACGTTCCCTAACGTTCTCAATGTAATTGAAAGCATCCTCTACCATTTGGTGCATTAAGGCTTTCGATTCTTTCCAGTCTTTAGGATCGAGTGTTTCAAAATCTTTGTAATTGTTGTTGGTAGCCATATACTAAGGATTATACTACCAAGATAGTAAATATGGAAGGATTTATAATAGATTTATTTGGTTACATCGGACTATATTTAGTTTTCCAATTTCTTTTTCATCTATTGTTTTCTCCATACAATTACAATCGGAACGATTTAGACTTGTAACAGATTTTTAACTATTATGTATCCCATTTAAACCTGCAGAACACCTAGGTTAAAAGGTTTTTCAATAGGTGCATGGTTGGCAGCTTCAATCCCCATACTAATCCACTGTCGTGTATCTAAGGGATTAATAATGGCATCCGTCCAAAGACGTGCAGCTGAGTAATATGGTGACACCTGATTGTCGTAGCGATCTTTAATTTTGTTAAAAAGTTCAGCCTCTTTTTCTGGTGTTATTTTTTCACCTTGCTTTTTAAGGGAAGCTGTTTCTATTTGTAGCAATACTTTGGCAGCACTATTACCACTCATAACGGCCAATTCTGCACTGGGCCAAGCGACAATAAACCTAGGGTCATAAGCTTTACCGCACATGGCGTAATTACCAGCCCCGTAACTGTTACCAATAATAATGGTAAATTTTGGGACGACACTATTGCTAACGGCATTTACCATTTTAGCACCATCTTTAATAATGCCGCTATGCTCGCTTTTGCTTCCCACCATAAAACCGGTAACATCCTGTAGGAATACCAATGGGATTTTTTTCTGGTTACAATTGGCAATAAAACGGGTGGCTTTATCGGCACTGTCGTTATAGATCACACCACCAAATTGCATTTCGCTGGGTTTGGTTTTAGCGCCTTTGGTCTTTACGATTTTCCGCTGATTGGCAACGATACCCACTGCCCAACCATCGATACGTGCATAGCAGGTAATGATAGTTTGTCCGTAACCTGCTTTGTATTCATCGTATTCCGAATTATCTACGATACGTTTAATGATCTCGTACATATCATACTGATCTGTTCTAGATTTGGGGAGGATACCAAAAATATCTTCGGGATTTTCTTTAGGTTTTTTAGAAACTGTACGATTAAAACCCGCCTTTTCGTAATCACCTATCTTGTCAATAATACTTTTGATTTTATCCAGGGCAGCTTGGTCGTTCTCAGCTTTATAGTCGGTAACACCGCTAATTTCGCAATGTGTTGTGGCGCCACCCAAGGTTTCGTTGTCAATAGTTTCCCCAATGGCGGCTTTAACGAGGTAGCTGCCAGCTAAAAAGATGCTTCCGGTCTTATCAACAATTAATGCTTCGTCACTCATAATAGGGAGGTAGGCGCCTCCTGCCACACAACTCCCCATAACAGCAGCTATTTGTGTGATTCCCATACTGCTCATAATGGCATTGTTTCTAAAGATACGTCCGAAATGCTCTTTGTCCGGGAATATTTCATCTTGCATTGGCAAATACACACCAGCAGAGTCAACCAAGTAAATAATTGGTAGTTTGTTTTCTATAGCAATTTCTTGTGCCCTTAAATTCTTTTTGGCGGTTATGGGGAACCAAGCACCGGCTTTTACAGTGGCATCATTTGCGACAACAATACATTGTTTTCCTTTTATGTAACCTATTTTAACAACAACACCAGCTGAAGGGCAACCACCATGTTCAGGATACATGTCTTCCCCGGCAAAAGCCCCAATCTCGATCGATTCGGACTTAGCGTCCAATAAATAACCTATACGTTCCCTAGCGGTCAATTTTCCATTGCTATGTTGCTTTTCAATTCTGGATTTTCCGCCGCCAAGGCTTACTTTGCCTAGTCGTTTATTAAGTTCGGATACTAAAAGTTTATTGTGGTCTTCGTTCTTGTTGAAGTTTATGTCCATACCATAAATTGTTTGCTGCTAAAGTACAAAAGTTTCAAATGTTTTATTGTTTTCTTAATAAAATCATAATATATGTTACATGGAAATATATTCCTTGGTAAGTAAATTTATTCTTTGTACATTTGCCATGAATTTAAATATTAAAAAATGAAAAAGACTAAAATTATTTATTATGTATCTACGGGTTTATTATCCTTACTGATTTTGTTTTCGGCATCAATGTATTTTTTTAAGCATGATGATGTTTCTAAAATGTTTGCTAATTTTGGATATCCATCATATATAATATATCCGTATGCCGTAGCTAAGCTTTTGGGGGTATTTGCTATTTGGAATACAAATTTTAAAGCATTAAAAGAGTGGGCTTATTCAGGGTTTTTCTTTGCTTTCATTTTAGCGTTCTTTGCTCATTATATGATTGGTGATGGTCAGCAAACAGGAGCTTTTTTAGCATTGACACTATTAATAGTGGCTTACGTATCTAATTATAGAATTAATAAACTTGGTAATAGCATTAAAAAATAAAAATGAAGAAAGTTATAGCATTTGCAGGAAGTAACAGTAAGCATTCCATAAACAAACAATTAGTAACGTACGCGTCTAGTTTGGTAGAAAACAATGAAGTCTCCATTTTAGATTTAAACGATTTTGAGTTGCCGCTTTTTGGGGTAGACTTAGAAGCAGAGATAGGGGGGCAGCCAAAAAATGCACACAAGTTCCTAAGCCATATAGAAATGGCTGATGGTATAATCGTATCACTTGCAGAACATAACGGTGCCTATTCAACAGCATTTAAAAACTTATTGGATTGGATGTCACGTATAGAGGGAAAAACCTTTTATGGTAAACCGATGCTGTTAATGGCAACCTCTCCTGGTGCGCGCGGTGGGAAATCGGTTTTGGGAATGGCCCAAGATAGATTTCCGAGGCATACTGCCAATATTACAGGGGCGTTTTCATTGCCTTCATTTAACGCAAACTTTACCAACGGAAAAATTAATGATCCAGAATTAAATGCTGTTTTAAAAGAAGAAATTAAAAGCTTTCAAGAAGCATTATAACTATATAGAAAAGAGTTACGGTAAGTTCTTTATATTTGGTTCAAAATATTGATGTTTATGGGAGATTTGTCAAAAGAAATAAACTCTACTTTCCCTAGCAGTAGGGTGAAAGCTATGCTAAACATTGTTTATACGGCTAATTGGATAAATAGCCACCAAAATGCTTTTTTTAAACCGTTTCAGATTTCCCCGCAACAGTTTAACATATTAAGAATTCTTAAAGGCGCCGGAAAACCTACAAAAGTACAGACCATAAAAGAACGAATGATAGAACGTTCGCCTAATGCCACCCGATTAATGGATAAGTTATGTGATAAACAATTGATTAAGCGCTCGCCATGTCCGGGTGACCGACGTGTAGTGTTTATTGAAATAACCGAACAAGGACTAAAACTTTTGGAGGAAATATCTAAAGAACTTAAAGACGACCTTTTGAACAATTTGTCAGAGGAAGAAGCATTACAGCTCAGTAATTTACTTGATAAAATAAGGTAGTCGAACATTGAGTATAATGGTCTCCTTTAATTTTTTATGTGCTCATGAAGTTTATGTTTAATGCAATTCTAAAGCAACATTAATATTGGTTTTTTAAGGGACAAAATAAAAATTAGTGACTTAACACCAAATTATGTAGAAATAAAGCGAAGTATAATTATATTTGCAGCCTTAATTTTTACAACTATGAAAGCAGGAATAGTAGGATTACCAAACGTAGGGAAGTCAACCTTATTTAATTGTTTATCTAATGCCAAAGCCCAAAGTGCAAACTTTCCGTTTTGTACTATAGAGCCAAACCTAGGAGTGGTTAATGTGCCAGATCCAAGATTGGAAGCATTAGAAAAACTAGTTAACCCCGAACGTGTGCAGCCGGCTGTTGTAGAAATTGTTGATATAGCAGGGTTGGTAAAGGGCGCTAGTAAAGGAGAAGGTTTAGGAAATCAGTTTTTAGCTAACATTCGAGAGACCGATGCTATTCTGCACGTTTTACGTTGTTTTGATAATGATAATATCGTTCACGTAGACGGAAATGTTAATCCGATACGAGACAAGGAAACCATCGATATGGAGTTACAGCTTAAAGACCTGGAAACTGTTGAAAAAAAACTAGATAAGGTAAAGCGAGCTGCAAAAACAGGAAATAAGGATGCGCAAAAAGAGGAAGCAGTGTTGTTACAGATAAAAGCTGGGCTAGAAGCTGGTGTATCTGTTCGTGCTTTGGAATTTAGTGATGATGATTATGCCGATTTTGTAAAACCTTCTCAGTTTATTACAGATAAGCCAGTTATGTATGTTTGTAATGTGGATGAAGGTTCTGCCGTTTCAGGAAATGCTTATGTTGACCAAGTAAAAGAAGCTGTTAAAGGTGAAAAAGCGGAGGTGTTAGTATTGGCCGTAGGAACTGAAGCCGATATTAATGAATTGGATGACTATGAAGAACGCCAGCTATTTTTACAAGATATAGGACTGGAAGAGCCTGGATCAGCAAAATTAATTAGAGCAGCTTACAAGCTATTAAATCAACAAACCTATTTCACCGCAGGCGTTAAGGAAGTTCGTGCCTGGACTGTCGATATAGGTGCTACGGCACCACAAGCCGCAGGGGTGATTCATACCGATTTTGAAAAAGGATTTATTCGAGCGGAAGTAATAGGTTATAATGATTATATAGATTTTGGAAGTGAGGCCAAAGTAAAAGAAGCTGGAAAAATGCGTGTAGAAGGAAAAAACTATGTTGTTAAAGATGGCGATGTAATGCATTTCTTATTTAACGTGTAGTAGTAGCGTTTTCTAGGGTTTATAGCCTTATTTGTTTTCTCGTCAATTCATAATTTACTGGGCGTAAATCATTTATTTTAAAAGTTAGTTTTTATATTGTAGGAATTTAATTATATTTGACATCCCTTAAGCAAATATTAATTAAACCATGCCCATAGTTCAAATAAAGACTGAAATAAATTCAGATATAAAAACCTGTTTTGATTTAGCTAGGAACATAGATTTGCATCAAGAATCCTTAAAACATTCTAACGAAAAGGCTATTGCGGGAAAAGTTACAGGGCTAATAAAACAGGGCGAGTGGGTTAGTTGGGAAGCCAAACATGTTGGTTTTGTACAGCATCTAACATCCAAGATCGTCGAGTTTAACGAACCCAATTATTTTGTCGGCGAAATGGTCTTTGGCGCTTTTAAATGGTTTCGTCATGAGTATCATTTTTATGAAAGTGCAAATAAAACGTTAATCGTGGGTAAATTTCATTTCGAGTCGCCATATGGCATTTTGGGAAAGCTTGCAAATTTCTTGTTTTTAAGGCGCTACATGGAGAAACTTTTAAAAACTAGAATTTATTTTTTGAAAGCTGTAGCGGAATCCTCGTAATCGCACTTTCCTTTTATTTGAGATGTCTTTATAGAGAAGTGTTAAAGTGTACTTCATTGCGTTGAACGTCGTAATTTCAATCTATCCAATAAAACTACCTTAAAATGCAATCCTACTTTCGTTGCATGAAATTAAGTAGGCGATTCATTTACGGTATATTGATTGGTATTTTAGGGGTGGTGCTGTTTTCTTCTAAAGCCGTTATGGTAAAAATGGCGTATCAATATCAAATAGATGCGTTAAGTATGTTATTGCTTCGTATGCTGTTTGCATTTCCGTTTTATGTATTCGTGATATTACTGTATAGAAAGAAACAATTTGCTGTCCAGGTAGGGTACAAGGATTATGTTTGGGTATTTGTTTTTGGCTTTGTAGGCTACTATTTGGCAAGTTATTTCGATTTTGTAGGGTTAACTTATATTAAGGCTAGTTTGGAGCGTATCATTTTATTTTTATACCCTACAATTGTTTTATTGTTAAATAAAGTGTTTTTAAAACAACGCATAACTAAGGTGCAAACAGGTGCTATGGCTCTAACTTATTTAGGGATCGTTATAGCATTTTGGGATGAGGTCGCCATGTCTGGAAGCAATACCTATTTGGGAGGTATTTATATTTTACTAAGTGCCATAACATATGCATCCTATTTAGTGGGTAGCGGTTGGTTGCTGCCCAAATTTGGTGTAATGAAATTCACAGCCTATGCTATGTTGGTATCCTGTTTGTGTGTTTTTGTACATTATAGCTTAGTTGTTGAGGCCCCTCTTTTTGGTTATCCCTGGCAAGTATACCTTTTAGGAGGTTTAATAGCCGTTTTCGCAACAGTTATTCCGTCTTTTTTGGTATCTGCATCTATAAAAATGATCACGTCATCCAATTTTGCGATTGTAGCTGGTATTGGACCTATTTCTACAATAGTCTTAGCTGCTATATTTTTAAATGAGCATTTAACCATGCTTCAATTATTTGGAGCATTGGCTGTTATTGTAGGGATTTGTTTCGTTTCTTTAAAAACGAAGCGATAAAGTTGTTGTATTGAACTCATCTTGACTTTTTTGATTGAAGTGAAAATTAGCTATTTTGAGCTTGATGGAAGGCATTTTTAAGTTGCATAGCAGGGCTACGGAATGAGAAAATGACGAAAAGTAGGCTCAAAAGAGCAATTTTTTAACCAATTGGAAAAAGTCAAGATGAGTTCATTTAGTGTTCTCAACAAAAACAGTGCTATATTGTTAATTATTTTGTCTCATCGTTATTTCATTTTTTATAGCGTTGTATTATATTAGCGTTCTATCATAAATTTTGCTCAATTCTATGTCTGTACAATCCAATTACACCGAAGATAATATACGCTCACTTGACTGGAAAGAACATATTCGAATGCGACCGGGAATGTATATTGGGAAGCTAGGGGATGGATCGTCACCAGATGATGGTATTTATATACTCTTAAAGGAAGTTTTAGATAATTCCATTGACGAATATGTGATGGGTGCCGGTAAGACCATTGAAATATCCATTCAAGGGACTAAAGTAACCGTACGCGATTATGGTCGTGGTATTCCCCTAGGAAAGGTCGTCGATGTTGTTTCTAAAATGAATACTGGTGGTAAATACGATTCAAAAGCCTTTAAGAAATCAGTTGGACTAAATGGGGTGGGAACAAAAGCGGTAAATGCTTTGTCATCTTACTTTAGAGTAGAGTCAACGCGCGAGAATCGCTCGGCATCAGCAGAGTTTGAACAAGGCAATCTGATTAACGAAGATCTGTTAGAAGAAACTTCGCGCAGAAAAGGAACAAAAGTGTCCTTTATTCCCGATTTAAGTATTTTTAAAAACTATAAATTTAGAAGTGAGTATGTTGTTAAAATGCTTAAAAACTATGTCTACTTAAATCCTGGTTTAACTATCGTTTTTAATGGTGAGAAATTTTACAGCGAAAACGGACTAAAAGATTTATTAAGTGAAAACATTAATGATTCCGACTTATTGTACCCTATTATCCACTTGCGTGGAGATGATATAGAAATAGCGCTAACACATAGCAAAACACAGTATAGTGAAGAATACCATTCCTTTGTAAATGGACAGAATACTACACAGGGAGGAACACATTTAAATGCATTTAGGGAAGCTTTAGTAAAAACACTTAGAGAATTTTACGGTAAAAATTACGATGCTTCTGATGTTCGAAAATCGGTAGTAAGTGCCATAGCTATAAAGGTTATGGAACCCGTATTTGAGAGTCAGACCAAAACAAAGTTGGGGTCAACAGATATGGGTGGCGATTTACCAACGGTTCGCACTTATATAAACGATTTTATAAAAACGAACCTAGACAACTATTTGCATAAAAACCCAGAAGCAGCCGAAAAGATACAACGTAAAATATTACAGGCCGAGCGTGAACGTAAGGAATTGTCCGGTATTAGAAAATTAGCAAGGGATCGCGCCAAAAAGGCCAGTTTACACAATAAAAAGTTGCGTGATTGTCGCGTGCATTTTGGAGACACTAAAAACGAACGCAATTTAGAAACCACATTATTTATTACAGAGGGAGATTCAGCATCAGGAAGTATTACTAAATCACGAGACGTGAATACCCAAGCTGTTTTTAGTTTAAAAGGAAAACCTTTAAACTGTTACGGTTTAAGTAAAAAAATTGTGTACGAAAATGAAGAGTTCAACCTGTTACAAGCCGCTTTAAATATAGAGGAATCTTTAGAAGATTTACGCTATAACAACGTTGTAATCGCAACCGATGCCGATGTAGACGGTATGCATATTCGACTGTTGCTTATCACGTTTTTCTTGCAGTTTTTTCCTGAAGTGATAAAAGAAGGCCATTTGTATATTTTACAAACACCTTTGTTCCGTGTGCGTAATAAAAAGGAAACCATTTATTGTTATTCTGAAGAAGAACGTCGCCAAGCCATAGAAAAACTAAAGCCCAAACCAGAGATTACGCGATTTAAGGGATTGGGTGAGATTTCGCCAGATGAATTCCAACATTTTATAGGGGACGATATCCGTTTAGATCCTGTAATGCTGGACGATAATATGTCTATTGAAGAATTATTGGCTTTCTATATGGGTAAAAACACACCAACACGACAAGAGTTTATAATTGACAACTTAAAAGTGGAACTGGATTTGATTGAAGAAGACAAAAATTAATGCGAACCAACAATGGGAAAATAAGGAACGTTATTATTTCGGTATACTTTATACTAATCGTGTTAGCTATCGTTATGTCGACCGTATTTAGTGCATTTAAAAATATTACAGGAAACCCAACACTTACGTTTTTATTATTTTTATTTGGTTTCATCGCTTTGTTTTTTATTGTACATGCCATTTCTAAATACTTTGAGTATGACAGTGACGGTATGAAAGTCGTGTTAATTAATAGAGGCCTACTGCTTTCAGATTATTTAAATTATAGGGAATTTAAGGTTGAGTTTGAAAAGCAACAGTTGGTATCCTATAAAATATACAACTACCTTGTTTTTAAAAGTTTGGTGTTGCACATTAAAAATAACCATAGCGGAACAAAACGAGTACACTTTAATGTTACCTTAGTGAGCAGAAAAAAGCGCAAATATATAAAGCAATCATTGCGAAAAATGATGAAGGCTAATAGAAAAAAAATGAATAGTTGATGATAGAAGAAAACGACGATTTGATTAACGATCAAGACGAACCACAGGAAACCATTACCCGGGTAACGGGCATGTATAAAGATTGGTTTTTGGATTATGCATCGTATGTTATATTAGAACGTGCCGTTCCTGCTATTGAAGACGGTTTTAAACCGGTGCAGCGACGTATCATGCATTCTATGAAAGATTTGGATGACGGGCGCTATAACAAAGTGGCAAACATAGTTGGGCACACCATGCAGTACCACCCGCACGGAGATGCTAGTATCGCCGATGCCATGGTGCAGATAGGGCAAAAGGATTTGTTAATAGATACCCAGGGTAACTGGGGGAATATACTAACGGGCGATAGTGCAGCCGCATCGCGTTATATAGAAGCCCGTTTGTCTAAATTTGCCCTAGACGTTGTTTACAACCCTAAGATAACCGAGTGGCAGGCCAGTTATGACGGACGTCGTAAAGAGCCGGTTAACCTGCCCGTAATGTTCCCATTGTTATTGGCGCAAGGAGGTGAGGGGATTGCGGTTGGACTTTCAACAAAAATACTGCCGCACAATTTTATAGAACTTATAGATGCTTCTGTAAAGCATTTACAAGGTAAGAGGTTTACAATTTTGCCTGATTTCCCAACAGCTGGAATTGCCGATTTTTCCAATTACAATGATGGTATGCGTGGTGGCAAGGTACGTGTACGTGCCAAAATATCACAACTTGATAAAAACACTTTGGTAATTACCGAGTTGCCTTACGGTACAACAACCTCTTCTTTGATCGATTCTATTCTAAAAGCCAATGACAAAGGAAAAATAAAGATTAAAAAAATCGAAGATAACACAGCTGCACAGGTAGAAATATTAGTGCATTTACCTTCTGGGTTGTCACCAGATAAAACTATTGATGCCCTATACGCCTTTACAAGCTGTGAGTCCTCTATTTCACCCTTAGGATGTGTTATAGAAGATAATAAGCCCTTGTTTGTTGGTGTTACCGAAATGTTGCGCCGCTCGACCGATAACACCGTTGCGTTGCTAAAAAGTGAATTGGAAATAAAATTGGGTGAGCTTGAAGAACAGTGGCATTTTGCTTCTTTAGAACGTATTTTTATTGAGAATAGGATTTATCGGGATATTGAAGAAGAAGAAACTTGGGAAGGTGTTATAAAAGCGATCGATACAGGTTTAAAACCGCACACAAAACACCTAAAGCGTGTGGTTACCGAAGAAGATATTGTGCGTCTTACAGAAATTCGTATCAAGCGTATTTCAAAATTCGATATTGATAAAGCACAACAAAAAATAGATGCTTTAGAGGAAGAAATTGCACAGGTAAAACACCACTTAGCCCATATTATAGAGTATGCCATTGCCTATTTTAACAGACTAAAAAAGGAGTATGGCGAAGGACGTGAACGTAAAACGGAGATTCGCACATTTGATGATGTTGATGCAACCAAGGTCGTGATTAGAAACACCAAGCTATATGTAAATAGGGCAGAAGGTTTTATTGGAACATCGCTACGTAGGGATGAATATGTTTGCGACTGTAGTGATATCGATGACATTATCGTCTTTACAAAACAAGGTGTCATGATGGTAACAAAAGTAGACACCAAGACCTTTATAGGAAAAGACATTATTCATGTAGCTGTATTTAAAAAGAAAGACAAGCGTACCATTTACAATATGATTTATCGTGATGGAAAAAGTGGGCCTTCCTATATAAAGCGATTTGCAGTAACGGCCATAACACGTGATAAAGAATACGATTTAACAAACGGAAACAAAGGGTCTGTTGTCTTGTATTTTTCTGATAATCCTAATGGTGAAGCAGAGGTAGTTACGGTGTTGTTGCGACAAGCTGGCAGTATTAAGAAATTAAAATGGGATATCGATTTTGCCGATATTTTAATCAAAGGACGTGTTTCTAAAGGGAATTTAGTTACTAAATATTCGATAAAGCGCGTGGAACTGAAAGAGAAAGGTGTTTCAACCCTAAAACCGCGGAAGATTTGGTTTGATGATGCTGTACAACGCCTAAATGTAGATGGCCGAGGTGAGTTGGTTGGGGAATTTAGAGGCGAAGATCGTATTCTTATTATTAACCAGTCCGGTGTTGCAAAAACAATTATACCCGAGCTTACCGCTCATTTTGATGATGATATGATTGTTCTTGAAAAGTGGATTCCCAATAAACCTATTTCAGCAATTTATTACAATGGAGAAAAGGAACTGTACTATGTAAAACGTTTTTTAATTGAGAATGAAGGAAGAGAGGAACTATTTATTTCAGAGCACCCTAATTCAGTTTTAGAAGTAGTCTCAACCGATTGGAAACCTGTTGCTGAAGTCGTTTTTGCTAAAGAGCGTGGTAAGGATAGAAAAGAAAATTTAGAAATTAATTTAGATGCGTTTATAGCTGTTAAAGGTATTGCAGCTTTAGGTAATCAGTTGACGAAAGACAAGGTTAATCAAGTTAACTTATTGGATCCAATTCCGTTTGAAGCTCCCGAACCAAAACATGCTGACGATATAGATGTCGTTGATGAGGAAACGGTTTCAAAGTCAGACAATACGGAAGTTAGAAATTCTGATACAGTTGCTGCAGAAATTACGAATGACGATGCCGACACTGATAATGAAGGACAAATAACGCTATTTTAACATGAACAATGGATAAGAGTTCCAAATGTCTCTTCGAGTGAAATTCTGGAAGAATTTAGTACTTCGACTAAGCCCGTATCGAGCTTGTCGAGATGCTCAGTAAAGCTGTCGAGAAGTACTTTTAGTGGGAAATTTATTTGTTTTCGATACACCAAATCACAGATTTGGCACTCAAACTGACATAAATTCCTTATCCATTATTCAAGTTATTTTAGATATACCAGCATTACTGAACCTGTTTTAGTGTTGATAGGTAAACCCAAGCTATAAAAAAGGCTTGCAAGGGTACGCGAAACCACAAATAGGTTAAACCGTGACCATTGGTGGCTCCAGTTTGGTAATTTATATGGTGCATTGCGGCCTTAATGTTAGCCGGTAAAATTGCTATAAAGAAGATGATTAATGCCCATCCCGTTAATACGCTGTAATTAGGATAAAACAAAGCAACGGCAAAAACTAATTCTAAAATGCCGGTGGCATAAACCATTTCAGTTTTTAAAGGTAAAAAATCGGGAATGATTGCCTTCATACCATCAATAAACACAAAATGTCCAATAGCTGTAAATGTTAACATGGCAGCCATAGCAATTCGACCAGCTAGTCGGTAGTCAATAGTGTTTCTAACTAATTTTAAAACTGTAATCGAGATAATAAATGTGCCTAATAGTACAATCAATGGTTTCATCTGTTTAAATTTTATTGTTTTAGAGGTCAGATGCGATGCCCAAATTATCATATTGGTTGGGTTTGCAACTTATTGTTAATGGGCATTTCATACGTTTAAGTTTTAGTAATTATTTAATAGTAAATTAATTATAAAATTGAGAACGTATGCAATCGCTACGCTCTCACATTAAAAATTTTAAACATCCCCTTTGTGAAAAATGCTTAAAATTTATTGATGTTCGTTTCATTTGTTTGCTTTTGTTTAATCAAAAAGAATTCCTCGACGCTCAGCGTCGGGGTTTCCGTTGAAATTGTCATTCACGTTAAAACGGGAATCTAAATACAGAATTTCGGTTTTTGACCTTGTGAGGTCAAAATGAAACGAGCGAAACCTGTACTGAAATAGTCGAAGTATACCCCTATGGCTCTTTCATGGGGATAGTTCGTTTCAAGAAATTCTGTATTTAACATAAATCTTGAAAATCTATTTTACAAAGATCTATGTTGGCACGTTTTTTTACAATGAACCCAAGTTAAGAAATCCGCTTACGAATACGACTTAATGCCTGGGGCGTAACACCAATATAGGAAGCAATATACTTTAAAGGAATTTGCTTAATAAGCTCAGGCCGCTCAGAAAAAAGATTTAAATAACGTACCTCGGCAGTTTCATTTAAAAGGGATAGTTCTCTTTTCGACTTTTTAAGGAATAAATCTTCACATGCCTTTCTGCCAATAACATTACCAATTTTGGTAGTATTGTATATAACTTGAAGGTCATCATAGGTCAATCGCCAAAGCACAGTGTCTTCAATAGCTTCTACGGTATAAGTACAAGGCGATTGCGTTAAAAAGGAATCGTAGGCGCTTACAAATGCATTTTTAAAAATAAACCCAAAAGTGAGGTCCTTGTCCTCGTTTGGTATATAGAAACGTATGGTGCCTTTTTCTATAAATGACAGATACCGTTCGGTTTCTCCTTTTTTTAAAATTGTTGATTTTTTTGGAAATTTTTGACATATTAACTTTGACGCAAAAATCTGCCAATCTTGATGCGTTATATTGAAGTTCGTTTCAAAGTGTTCTCGTATCTGTTCCAAAACCTATGTTATTTAGGGTATTAAAAAAGCGCCCTAAAGGCGCTTTTCGTTATATATAATGTATATATTTAAAATTGATATCTAATACCTAAGGCAATATCAAAATCTAAATCATCGTTATTCGGGCTATCATCCCCAAAATCAATCTCGGGTCTAAAATCTAAGGACAATAGCAATGGGATTTCAAAACTGTATTCAATACCAATATTTCCTGCTGCAAATACAAAAGTATTTATTTTATCAGCAATTCCTCCTCCAGCTCCAACATACCAGTTAAAATCACCATCTAAAGGGAATACCCATTGGTATAGGCCAGTAAGCTTGTATCCATCTTCGTCGTTACCATCTCTCCAACCCAAATCAAGTTCCAAACGGTTGTTGTCCCCCAAGGCACGTTGGTATGAGATTTCGGCTCCAAAACCATTACTGTCACCTAAACGTAACCCAAGGGCATTTTCAGAAATACTTTGCGCGTTAGAGCTTATAGCAAAACCAATTAAAGCTATTGACAATAAAAATAATTTTTTCATAAGTTTAAATTTAAGTTTTTAGTTTGTTTCTTTTAGACTCATTAAATATAAACAAGTCACAATTAATTTCGGAATACTTTTACAAAAATAACGCCAAAAATGTATTTATATTTAACATCTCGTTAGAGTTATAAACATTTTCATTAAACTATGATATTACCCGCTCATTTACAAGAGTTAAGCAAAACGCTTTCAGGCGAACTATTTTATGACAAATTGTTAAAAACAATTTATGCCACCGATGCATCTGTATATAAGATGCTGCCTTTAGCAGTTGCTTACCCTAAAACCAAAGCGGATATCAAGCTGTTAATTGACTTTGCCAAAAAACACAACACCTCATTAATTCCCAGAACCGCAGGCACCTCTTTGGCCGGACAATGTGTGGGTAAAGGTATTGTTGTAGATGTATCCAAATATTTTACAGAGATTATTGCTCTTAACGAAAAAGAGCAAACCATTACAGTGCAGCCAGGGGTAGTGCGTGATGCCTTAAACAATTATTTAAAACCTTATGGGCTCTTTTTTGGCCCTAATACTTCTACGTCCAATCGTTGCATGATTGGGGGAATGGTAGGTAATAACTCTTCTGGAACGACATCAATTCAATATGGCGTAACACGTGATAAAGTTTTGGAAATGCAAACCATTTTAAGTGATGGCAGTGAAGCTACTTTTAAGGCTATTTCCAAATCTGAATTCCATATAAAAATGGAAACCCCTGGTTTAGAAGGGCAAATCTATAAAACGATTTATACCGAACTCCAGTCGGAAGCGATCCATAAACAAATTGAAGACAACTTCCCAAAACCGGAAATTCACCGAAGGAATACCGGTTACGCTATAGATGAACTAGTGAACACAGAAATGTTTAAGCCTACCTGTATAGATACTAAGTTTAACATGTGCAAGTTGCTATCGGGAAGTGAAGGCACCTTAGCTTTTACAACAGGAATAACTTTAAAACTCGATGCATTACCACCACAAGAGAATATTATGGTAGCAGCACATTTTCACAGTATCGAAAACTGTTTGAATGCTGTTGTACCTGTTATGCAGCACGATTTGTATGCTTGTGAAATGATGGATAAAACCATTCTGGATTGCACTAAACATAACAAAACACAAGAAGAAAACCGACAATTTTTGGAAGGCGATCCTGAAGCGATCTTAATGTGTGAAGTAAAAGCTGAAACCAAGGAAGAAGTACAATCTAAAGTAGATGCTTTAATCAAAACCATTAAAGAAACAGGTTTGAGTTATGCTTATCCGTTACTCGTTGGTGACGATGTAGATAAAGCTAATAACCTACGTAGTGCTGGCTTGGGCTTATTGGGAAATATTGTAGGGGACAAAAAAGCGGTGGCTTGTATTGAGGACACGGCAGTAGTAGTAGAAGATTTGGCAAGCTATATTTCGGAGTTTACTGCCCTAATGGAAAACCACGGACAAAAGGCGGTCTATTATGCACATGCTGGAGCAGGCGAGATACATTTGCGACCTATTTTGGATTTAAAGAAAGGTGGCGATGTGGACTTATTCAGAAAAATAACCACAGACGTAGCGCATTTAGTAAAAAAATACCAAGGCTCTATGAGTGGTGAGCACGGCGACGGTATTGTTAGATCGGAATTTATACCTTTAATGATAGGTCAAGATAACTATGGTATTTTAAAACGTATTAAAACGGCTTTTGATGCCGATACTATTTTTAATCCGGGTAAAATTGTTGACGCTTTTCCTATGGATAAGGGCTTGCGTTATGAAGCAGATAAGCAGATCCCCACAATTGACACACTAATGGATTTTTCGGCATCGTTAGGCATTTTAAGGGAAGCCGAAAAGTGTAATGGCTCTGGGGACTGTAGAAAACTCCCTGAGTTCGGTGGTGTTATGTGTCCGAGTTACCGTGCTACCCGAAACGAGAAAGATACCACACGAGCACGAGCCAATGCTTTAAGGGAATTTTTGACTAATTCGGACAAAGCTAACAGGTTTGATCACAAAGAACTCAAAGAGGTATTCGATTTATGTCTTAGCTGTAAGGCTTGTGCGAGTGAATGTCCGAGTAGTGTAGACGTAGCAAGTTTAAAAGCTGAATTTCAATACCAATACCAAAAGGCAAATGGGGTATCGCTACGCACAAAATTGTTTGCCTATAACGATACAATGAATCGTTACGGCGGCATGTTTCCAAAGCTTACAAACTTTGTGTTCACAAATGCTATTACAGCTTCATTATTGAAAAAAGCACTGGGTATAGCGAAAGATAGAACTTTACCATTGATTTCATCTATTAGTTTAAATAAGTGGTTCAAAGAGTTTAAAAAACAGCATATTGAAAAAGAACCAATTAAAACGATTTACTTGTTTAATGATGAGTTTACTAACCATTTAGATACAAAAATAGGGAAGGATGCTATTTCACTGTTAACCGCATTAAACTATAAAGTTGTTATTTTAGAAAACGATGTATCGGGGCGTGCTTTTTTGTCGAAAGGACTGTTAAAGCAGGCCAAAGCAGCCGCTAACAAAAATGTAGCTGTTTTTAAGGATAAGATATCGGCAGAATCGCCTTTATTGGGTATTGAACCATCTGCTATTTTAACATTTAAGGACGAGTATTTAAAATTGGCAGACAATAAGCAAGCAGCCAAAACCATTGCTAAAAACACACTATTAATCGAAGAGTTTTTACAACAGGAAATGGCAATAGGCAATATTAAACACGAACAATTTACCAAGAAAGAAAAACAGATTAAGTTTCACGGACATTGCCATCAAAAAGCAATGGGGAATCAATTGTCCAGTTTTAGCGTATTAAACTTTCCGGAGAATTACAAGGTAACGATCATTCCGAGTGGTTGTTGTGGTATGGCAGGAAGTTTTGGATATGAAAAGGAGCATTACGAGGTTAGTATGGCCATTGGAGAACAAACCTTGTTCCCAGCCGTTAGAAAAGCCCCAAATGATACTATAATAGCTGCAAATGGCACAAGTTGCAGGCATCAAATTAAAGATGGCACGCAGCGTGAGGCCTTGCACCCTATAACCATATTAAAGGATGCCTTAGCTTGATTTTTTTTGATGTTGATCAACAATGGTAATGGCTGCTATTAGATCTTTCATCTCCATTGCCTTTACATCTTCATCAACATAGAAAGGTGCTAGTTTGTCTTTGTTGAAATTGTAAATCTTCCAGCGTTTAAATTGATATTCTAATGCCGTAAAATTTTCAACCCAATCACCAGAATTTAGATACATGGTTTTTCCGTATTTATTTTCCTTGTATACCATTTTAGGCTGGTGGATATGTCCGCAAACAACATAGTCGTAGTCGTTTTCTATGGCTAGATCAGAAATGACCGTTTCATAATCATTAATATATTTTACAGCACCCTTTACGCCATCCTTTACTTTTTTGGACAAGGAACGTTTTTCTTTTCCCATACGCTCCAAACACCAATTAATGCAGCGGTTTAGCAAAATAAGTAAATCATAGCCATAGCCTCCTAGCTTAGCCAACCATTTAGCATTTTGAATGGAAGTATCAAAAACATCGCCATGAAAGAACCAAGCCTTTTTGCCGTCCAATTCCAAAACCAATTTGTCAACAATAGAAAGATTGCCTATGTTGGTGTCACTAAACTTTCGTAACACTTCGTCATGGTTTCCTGTAATATAGATAATCTCAACACCGTTTGCTGC
This sequence comes from Snuella sedimenti, assembly GCF_016428595.1. GTDB lineage: Bacteria > Bacteroidota > Bacteroidia > Flavobacteriales > Flavobacteriaceae > Snuella > Snuella sedimenti. Next base: position 80,125 of record NZ_JAELVQ010000012.1, read on the forward strand.
CATATCTATAATCTTTTTAATTACTTTTAGATGGGACTTAGGGAAATAGCGCTTACTAAATTGCCAAACATCAATAATGTCACCATTTAAGATTAGTTTTTTAGGCGTGATACTGTTTAAATAGCTTAATAAATGTTTTGCATGGCAACCATAGGTACCTAAGTGGACATCAGAAATAACGGCGATCTCTATTTTACGTTTTATTTTCAAAATATATCAAATTTCTGTAAATATCGTAGACATATATTATTTAGGGGTTACGTTACAATTATCTAACTGTGAGTATATTGTTAAAAAATTGTAACGCCCTTGATTGTGATAAGATATATTATCGTTCTTTCCTATTAAAAAGGAAGCTTAGCACAGCCTTTACCTTGGATGGTTAAAAGAAATTCTTAACTTTCATTTTTGTATCTCTAAGAATAGATTTACTTTAGCGTCAAAAATTTATTTATGGCAGGGAATTCCTTTGGTAAATTATTTACATTAACAACTTATGGCGAATCGCACGGAACTGCTTTGGGCGGCGTTATAGATGGGTGTCCGGCAGGGATTGATGTTGATATAGAGGCTATTCAACAAGAATTGGATAGAAGAAGACCGGGACAGTCTTCAATAGTAACGCAGCGAAAAGAACCAGATACCGTAAAATTTCATTCTGGTATTTTTGAAGGAAAAACAACAGGGACTTCCATCGGATTTGTTATAGAAAATACCAATCAAAAATCACATGATTATTCACATATAAGAGATAGCTACAGACCGAGTCATGCAGATTATACCTATGACAAAAAATATGGTATTCGTGATTATAGGGGCGGTGGTCGTAGTTCAGCACGTGAAACAGCTTGTCGCGTTGTCGCTGGAGCTTTGGCAAAGCAAATGCTAAAGGGTATTGAAATAAGTGCCTATGTTTCTGGTGTAGGTACCATGAAATTGAATAAACCACATACAGCACTTGACCTTACCCAAATAGAATCTAATATTGTGCGTTGTCCAGACCAAGCCATGGCAAAAGACATGGAGGCATATATCAAAGAAGTGCGCAGCAAAGGCGATACCGTTGGAGGTATTGTTAGTTGTGTTATTAAAAATGTGCCAATTGGACTTGGAGAACCCGTATTTGATAAGTTACATGCCGAACTAGGTAAGGCCATGCTATCTATCAATGCTGTAAAAGGATTTGAATATGGTAGCGGCTTTGAAGGCAGCACCATGTACGGCAGCGACCATAATGATGCATTTAACAATGATGGTACAACAAAAACCAACTTTTCTGGAGGTATCCAAGGGGGTATTAGTAATGGTATGGACATCTATTTTAATGTAGCATTCAAGCCTGTGGCTACGCTTATCCAGAAATACGAAACAATCGATAAAGAAGGAAACACAGTCGAAATGCAGGGTAAAGGACGTCACGACCCTTGTGTGGTGCCCAGAGCGGTGCCTATTGTTGAAGCGATGGCGGCATTGGTACTTGCTGATTATTTTCTTTTAAACAAATTATCAAAACTATAAATCCATGAAGAAGCTCGCATTACATTGGCAAATATTATTAGGAATGGCTTTAGGAGTCGTTGTAGGTTTAATAATGACCAAATTTGATGGGGGCAGAGAGATTATTCAGGATTGGGTTAAACCTTTTGGTAATATATTCATTAATGCTTTAAAATTAATAGCCGTTCCATTAATATTGGCTTCACTTATTAAGGGTGTATCTGACTTAAAGGATATAGCCAAACTTTCAAAAATGGGAGGGAGGACAATCGGAACATACGTCGTTACGACCGTTATAGCGGTTTCTATTGGTTTATTGGTTGTAAATGTTGTTCAGCCTGGAAAATCAATAACAGAAGCAACCAGGACAGAATTGGTAGAGAGTTATAAAGGCGATGCAGAAAAAAAAATATCGGCTGCCGAAAAACAAAGAGAAGCAGGGCCGTTACAGGCTTTGGAAGATTTAGTACCCAGTAATATTTTTGATGCAGCCAGCGATAATGGTAACATGCTTCAGGTTATCTTTTTTGCTATCTTTTTTGGCTTAGGGTTGATCTTAATCCCCGAAGAAAAGGCAAAACCTGCAAAGCAATTTTTTGATAGCTTTAATGAAGTTATCCTAAAACTTATTGATTTAATCATGTTGGCAGCCCCATACGGTGTGTTTGCCCTATTGGCCGCATTGGTTGTTGAATCGCCAAGTGCCGATTTATTCAGCGCCTTGGGGTGGTATGCCTTTTGTGTGCTATTGGGCTTGGCTATGATGATTGTCGTCTATACTATAATCGTCCTTGTTTTTACGGGAAAAACACCAAAATTCTTTTTTAATGGTATTGGCCCAGCACAATTGCTAGCATTTTCTACCAGTAGTAGTGCCGCAACGCTTCCAGTAACGATGGAGCGTGTTGAAGAGCATCTTGGCGTAGAAGAAGAGGTGACCAGCTTTGTGTTACCTATTGGTGCGACTATTAATATGGACGGAACCAGCTTGTACCAAGCGGTAGCAGCTGTTTTTATTGCGCAGGCCTTTGGTATGGATTTAAGCTTGGGTGTGCAATTAGGTATTATTGTTACGGCCACATTGGCATCTATAGGAAGTGCAGCCGTACCTGGTGCCGGAATGGTAATGTTAGTTATTGTATTGGCGCAGGCTGGCATTCCCGAAGCTGGTTTGGCATTAATCTTTGCAGTAGATAGACCGTTGGATATGTGTAGAACCGTAGTGAATGTAACAGGTGATGCAGCAGTTTCTATGTTGGTAGCTAAATCGGTTGATAAACTAGGGGAACCCCATGTGAGAAACTGGGACGATAATTATAAAAAAAGAAATGATTAGACATAAAGCCCTTTGTTATGAGTTCTAATATTGTTTTTTCTATGCCAATAGTTTCTGTAGCTTGGTTGTATGAACACTTAGATGCTGATAATTTAATCGTTTTAGACGGAACTATTAACAAAGTATTGGATGCCTCCCAGCAACAAATACCAAAGGCTCGCTTTTTCGATATTAAGAATAAGTTTAGTGAAGTAGGCGCACCATTTCCAAGTACATTCCCATCCGAAGCACAATTTGAAAAAGAGGCACGGGCTTTAGGTATTAACAAAGAGAGTGCTATTGTTGTATATGACGATAAAGGTATTTATTCATCAGCACGTGTATGGTGGTTGTTTAAAGCCTTCGGACATCATAACATAGCTGTGCTAAGTGGCGGTTTACCCTCATGGCAAAAAGCCAATTACAAAACGGAACGGATGATGCCATATAGCGGTGGTTCAGGGGATTTTGAAGCAAAGCTAAACCCAATGGCCATGGTGTTTTTTGATGAAATGAGAACCGCATCAACAAATAAAACGCATACCATTATTGATGCCCGTTCCAAAGGGCGTTTTAACTGTCAAGAACCAGAACCTAGAGAAGGTTTACGTATGGGAACCATACGTAATTCTATTAATTTACCCTTTACCGATTTGTTAAGTGATGGCGAAATAAAATCTAAAGAAGATTTAGAGCTTATATATGCCGAATTAGCAAAAAAAGAAGACCCTATAATCTTTTCTTGTGGCTCGGGGATTACGGCTTGCGTACTGGCATTAGGTGCAGAAATAACTGGGTATAAAAATATATCGGTTTACGATGGTTCCTGGACAGAGTGGGGGACTTTAGTACAGGAGTAATTATTCTAAAAATTTACTTTTTAAGTCTGGGGTTGGTAGCATACAGGCATCTTTTTTTCCATACCATCTATAACGGTTTTTTGCAATGTAATCGTAAAACCAGTTACGAATAAATGCTGGAACAATTAAAAATATAACCATCAAATTGTTTGGAAAGCTTAATTGTGATGCAATTTTTAAAGCGGCAGTCGATTTATAGCTAACACCACTGCTTGGTGTATATAGAATAATGGAATCTGTTTTGTTGGTATCAACACGATAGGTTTCAATAATTTGTTTCCCGACACTGCTTTGTAGTGGAGCAAACCGAAATACATCATGTTTGTCACGTTTTATGGTATATTGGACAGATGCATTACAAAGGTTGCATACACCATCAAATAAAATGAGTTTTTTATGTTTTGGAAAATCTACCATGGTGTATTCCATTTTTTTGATTAACATCATCAATACGTACAGATGCTATGCAAAAATAATATAGTTTTACCTGCTTTAAAAGCTTAAAGTAAATACTGTTTCTTTTTCTGGAACGGAGCTTACCCTTAAACTACCACCGTGCAGTCGCATAATGTGCTTGGAAAGGCTTAAACCAATACCTGTTCCTTCTTTTTTAGTCGTGAAAAAGGGGACAAATATATCGCTAAGTAGATCTGATGGAATACCAGGGCCATTATCTGCTACCTGTAAAACAATCTTTCCATTGTACCCTTTCGTTCCTATAAGCTTTATTACGCCATTGGTATTGTCCCCTATAGACTGCAATGCATTCTTTACCAAATTTACCAATACCTGCAACACTTGTTTTTCATCAGCAAATATTTCTAAATCGTTGGAAATATTGGTCTTGAAGGTTACGTTACTGAATCCCTTTTCCTGGCTACACAAGATTTTTATTTTGTCAAACAGCGATTCAACCGATAAAATGTTCTTATCTGGGCTAGGAATCTTGGTAAGTGTTCGATATGAATTCACAAAATCTACCAAATTATGACTGTTTTGTTTAATAACATTCAATCCTTTTGATATATTTTTAGAAACACTGGCATCCATTAATTGCTCATTATTGGTACTGGAGTGTTTATTTATTGTATCAACAAGTGTTTCCGATAAAGAGGTGATTGGGGCTATGGTATTCATAATTTCATGCGTTAGCACACTAAAGAGCTTATTCCAGGAATCGACTTCATTTTGTTCGATCTCTGAGTTGATATTTTGAATAAGCACCAATAATAATTCTTTTTTATTTAACACTAAAGGGGTCGCTTTTACGGATAGCTTGATGATTTCCCGCTCGTTGGTAAACTGAAACAATTTGGGATCAAAAGGCTTTAAGCCGGCAATGAGATCGTGTAGCTTTTTATTAATTTGTTGCAGTTGTCTTACATGTGTTAGTTGATTGCGCGATAACATAGCTTTTGCGCTTTTATTTGCAGTATAAATATGCCCATGTTTGTTAATGGTAAGAATACCTATGGCGGCCTCTTCTAATATGGTTTGGTAGTATCGCTCTTGTGCCTCATGTTCAATTTTTATACCTTGAATAAGATTGTTTACCTTATTTAAACTATCGTGAAGTGCTTTTAAAGACTTGTTTTTTATATGAATGGGATAATGTACCGTAGAGTCATCGTTTTCAATAGCTTCAAAAAAGAATGCTATTTTTTTATTGGTTTGGTTTAAAAACGCAATAAGTCCAATAACTTGGGCGATTAAGATTATTCCCAAATAAATGGCATAATCTAAATGATTTTGTAAAATAGAAAAGGCAAAGCCTATAGAAGTAGCCAGTATAAACACTACCCTGAAAATGATCTTAAAATATAATGCCTTACTACTCATAGTCTATTGAATTCCATAGCGTTTTGCTTTATTGTATAAAGTTTGTCGGGTGATTCCTAATTGATTGGCTGCCGCAGTGAAATTATGGTCATGTCGTTCCAAAGCATTGGAAATCATTTGTTTTTCCATTGCGTCTAAAGTTTCTAAATGGCCTATCGCTTTTGCTTTGGTAGGCGTTTTAAATAGAAAGTCGTTGGTGTTTAATATAGTACCATCACTTAAAATAACGGCGCGCTCAATAGTGTGTTGTAACTCACGCACATTACCGGGCCAGTTATAATTGAGTAGTTTTCTTTTTGCGGAGGCAGCAATATTGGAAACCTTTTTCCCGTATTTGTTGGCGTATTTTTTTAAAAAGAAATCTGCCAATAGTAAAACGTCATCATCACGGTCGCGCAAAGGAGGGACTTCAATATGTATGGTGTTAATACGGTACAATAAATCCTCCCGAAAATGCCCTTCGCTCACTAAGCTTTCTAAATCGCCATTTGTAGCACAAATAATCCTGATGTCTACTGCAATTCCTGTATTAGAGCCTACCCGAAACACTTGTCTATTTTGTAATACAGATAATAATTTAGACTGTAGAGGCAAGGGTAAATTACCAATTTCATCTAAAAACAGTGTGCCACCATTAGCAGCTTCAAATTTTCCCGGACGATCTTTATGGGCATCGGTAAAGGCCCCTTTTACGTGTCCGAACAATTCACTTTCAAACAGAGTTTCGGCAATGGCTCCCATATCGACATTAACCAGTATACCTTGGTTTCGCTTAGAATTTCTATGAATTTCTTGGGCTATCAGTTCTTTACCAGTACCATTTTCGCCAGTAATAAGAACATTGGCATTGGTGCACGCAACCTTTCTTGCGAGTTTCAATATCTTATTGATAGCCTTAGACTGACCAATAATATATTTCCCTTCATTATTAATTAATGATTTTAAATTTTGATGCGCCGATTTTAATGCTTTGACTTCCAATCGCGATTGACGGAATTTGTAAGCAGCGTGTAGGGTAGCCAGTAGCTTCTTATTATCCCAAGGCTTAAGTATAAAATCGGTAGCGCCTTCCTTTAAAGCTTTAACAGCAATTTCAACATCACCATAAGCAGTTATCATAACTATAGAGGCATCTGGGGATAATGCTTTTAACTGTGTGAGCCAATAAAAACCTTCATTACCAGTATTTACACCTGCCGAGAAATTCATATCCAATAAAATGACATCGTAAGAAGCTAAATTGGTAATGGATGTAATGGCATTAGGATTAGATAGCGTTGCTACGGTTTGGTATTCTGCCTGTAATAATAGTTCAAGAGCACTTAGTACACTTTTATTGTCATCTATAACAAGTATTTTGGCCTGGATCATTTAGAATTTTTGTTAGAAACTGCTTAAATTTCAAAAACAAATTTGAAACAGTCTCTTAATTTACCCAAAGCTAAGTAATCCTATTATTCCACCTTCTAAAGTGTAAAATATTTTTACACATTTTGTCCATAATTTTTACACTATGGTGTTGAAAATTGTGTTTCATTTTTACTCAAAATACTGTCTTTTAACTATTTGTGCAAAGTGGCACGGTGTTAGACATATTACGATCAAAATTCAACAGTTACAAGGTTAATGATTTTTAAAATTAGTTTAATGGTATTGTTTTTTGAGTTTGTTTTTAGTTTTGAAGGACAGGCGCAAAAGTTATGGACTTTAGACGAGTGTATTGCATACGGACTGGAACATAGTCTTGAACAGGAAATTACTGGTCAGGATGCTGCCATAAGTAAGGAACACTGGAAACAGAGTAAACGCAATCTGCTTCCTGTTGTTGGTGTTTCCTATCCGGGGTATAATGTAAGCTTCGGGCGTACCCTAGACCCTGTAACCAATACTTATGTAGAAAGGCGTTTTGTTTCTGGAATAAGGGGAGGGCTTTCGTCTTCCATTACGTTATTTGAAGGGTTTAGGAAATGGCACCAATTGGCATATCAAAGGTTACAATATGAAAACAGTAAATACCTTGCTCAGCAGGCCAAATACGATTTAGCGTTTAAGATCATGGATTTATTTAGCAATGTACTATTTCTTGAAGGTGCTTTAGAAATCGTTAAGGAACAACAACGATCTAACCTGCTACATTATCAAACAGTTAATAAAAAAGTCGCTTTGGGGTTAATGGCCAAGGCCGATCTATACGAAATGGAAGCAACCGTTAGCGGTGATTCATTGAGTGTGCTTCAAGCAGAAAACCGATTGGACATGGCGAAACTTGGATTGTTACAGGAAATGAATTTACAAGAGACAACCATAGCAATTACAGTGGGGCTCACTACAAATGAATTGCCCGAAACAGATGTTAAAGAGGTTTTTAATAGTGCTTTAGAAACATTACCGCAACTAAAGCTAAGCGCACTTTCAGTAGCATCTGCAAAAAAAGATTTAGCCATTAGCAAAAGTGCGTTTTATCCCAGAATAGGGTTAAGTGCAGCTATTAATACCAGTTTTTCAGATAATATTAAAGATGCTTCAGGAACTACTGTTCCTTTTAGTGAACAAATAAAAAATAATCAAAATAAGTTTGTAGGTTTTTCGTTCAGTTTCCCCATTTTTGGCAATGGAAGGGTATGGAGCCAAACTAAAGTAAGTAAAATAAGATTGAATAAGGCCAAAGTAAAGTTTAAGTTAGAGCAGCAACGCGCCTACAAGCAAATTCAGGAAATGCTTCAAAAAAATAAAGCTTTAAATGCAGAGGAACTCTTAAACCAAAAACAGTTACGAGCCAAGGAACAAGCTTACAAAGTAGCACAAAAGAGGTTTGAAAAAGAACTTATAAATTTGTACGATCTTCAAATAGCTAGCAACTCCTATTTAAATGCCAAAATAGAACAATTGCGGATACTGGTGGAAAAAAGCATCCAAAAGCACTATTTAGACTTTTACAAAGGCAAATTTAAATTACCAACCATGGCATCAAACTAATATTTATGGACACCCCTATTGAAAAGAAAAAAGGTATAAAACGCAAGCATATTATAATTGGTGGCCTGGTGGCATTTGTGTTATACTTCATTTCCCATATCGCATTTGGTGATAATGTTTCTACTTTAAAAGTGGACAAAGAAAAGCTTACCATTGCCCAAGTTATTAAAGATAAGTTTAATGATTATATAAGCTTAAGCGGACAGGTGAGTCCCATTACCACCGTTTATTTAGGTGCTTACGAAGGCGGGCGTGTTACCGATGTGCTTATAGAAGAAGGTAGCATGGTAAAAAAAGGAGAAGTGATATTTAGGTTGGAAAATCGTGAGTTGTATGGACAAATCTTAAACAGTGAAACTAATTTGGCCACTAAAGAGAATAGCTTGAGGCAAACACAAATAGATTTTGAAACAAAACGAAATACAGCTCAAAAAAGCTTGTTGGATGCCGAATACCGATTAAAACAATCCAAACGTAAATATGAACAATACCAAGCCCTGTATGATGATGAGTTAATTGCACGGGAAGAGTTTCTAAGAGCAAAGGAAGATTTTGAGCTATCACAAAAAAGTTATGAAGTACACAAATTCCAAACCGGACAGGATTCTCTCAGAAATATGGGAAGCATTAAAGATTTAAGTCGTGATTTGGGACGTATGAAGCGGGCATTAAGCATGGAGTACGAGCGGATAGAGAATTTGAATGTAAAAGCACCTATAGCTGGCCAATTAGGGTTTCTGGATGCCGAAATAGGCAAGCAGGTAGGAAAAGGGCAAAATGTGGGACAAATTAATGTATTATCCGATTTTAAGGTAGAATCGCAAATAGACGAACATTATATAGACCGGGTAAAAAGAGGGCTAATGGCAACATTCGATCGTAATGACACCGTTTATAAGTTACGTTTAAGAAAAGTCTATCCCGAAGTACGGGATGGCAAATTTGATGTAGATCTGGTTTTTGATGACCATAAGCCTGCTAACATTCGTACAGGGCAGAGTTATTATATAAAATTACAGCTAGGCGCTCCATCTGAAGCATTGCTGTTGCCCAAAGGCGCTTTCTTTGGAAGTACTGGTGGACAATGGGTGTACGTAGTTGATTCCTCTGGAGAATTTGCCATAAAACGCAACGTAAAAATAGGTAAACAGAATCCTCAATATTATGAAATTATAGAAGGCTTAGATGCAAGTGAGACAGTGATTATTTCATCGTATGATAATTTTGGAGATAATGATAAGTTAATTCTTAGATAAAGAAGCTAGAAGTTGGAAGTAAATAGGTAGTGTCATTGCGAGGACGCAGGACGTGGCAATCTGATAAGAGAGATATAGCGATTAAAAAATATATTGGCTCGTGTGATTTTCTGTCAGATTGAGCGCAGTCGAAATCTAAGAGAATCGTATCGATAACAATGGATAAATGAAAAAGTTACAAATAAAGAACAATCAAAAATCGAACAGCATATTATTATGACGGCGTGTGTATTGGGTATAAAGTAGATTAAGTCAACAGGTTTCTTGTTACTGCTATTACAAGAAGCCGGTTAAATGATCTTATTAAGAGAGGAATGAGATTATAAACAGTGCTCATGTCACGCCTCATAATGATATTAAAAAATGCATAACAAATGTTAAAACACTATATAAAATTTGCCATTAGAAATTTTCGTGCTAACAAAGTCATTTTTGTGGGAAGTTTGGCAACCCTTTGTCTTGGGGCTTTGTGTATTTCGATGCTATATACGTACATGGATAATGAGTTGTCCATGGATGAATTTCATTCTGAAGCTAAAGAGATAAATACTAATAAAATAAACGATACTATAAATAAGTTTAATCAGCAAGGGGATATTTTTTTAATGTTAATGAGAGATTCACCAAAAAGTAATTGGAGAGTAAGCAGCCCTAAAGACTATTTTAATTTTGACTACACTAAATACCCTGAAATAGAAAACTTAGTAAAAATAGGGAGATATCCAAAAGGGAGATTCAGATTTAATTATAACAATAAGAAAGTAAATCCTAGTGGTTTTGTAGTAGATAGAACATTTTTTGAAATTTTCAACTTTAAACTAGAACAAGGAGATCCAAAGACAGTTCTTAATAATCTAAATAACATAGTCCTTTCCAAAGCGTTTGCTAAAAAAATGTTTGGAGATGAAAATGCTATAGGTAAAATCATTAAAGTATCAGAAGAGCGCTTTCAAGATGAGCTATTTACAGTAAAAGGCATTTTAAACATCCCAAGCAATAGCTCTTTACAGTTCGACTTTTTAATACCTGATAATAAAAACGAACCCAATAAATATAGTAGGATGGGGTGTGATTTTATACTTACTAAAACTGGATTTAACAAAAATGAATTCTTAAAAAAAATACAATCCATTACTAATAGGAATCAATATATACAAAATAAAGAATTAGGGTTAATTTCATTAAGTGAAGTATATTTTAACTCTAGCTTAAATATTGATTATATAGGAATTTTTGATAAGTTAGGGGATAAAAAAAACAATCTAATTGTATTGGTTATAATTGGAGTTATTTTTTTTATATCTATGCTTAATTTTAGCAATCTTCAGGTAGTAAATATTAATACTACTATAAAACAATTACATCTACACGAGATAAATGGAGCGAAAAAAAAGCAAATCATTTACCAAAAACTAATAGAATCCATATTTCTAATATTACTTGCTACTTTTATAGCTACAATTTGTTATCAATTTTTTTTACCTCACTTCAATACCTTTTTTAAGATTGTATTATCCCCCTCGTTATATAAAACGATTACTATAGTTAGTCTCATTTGTTTGTTAATAGTTTTACTTTCCTCCATCTATCCAATAATAATCATATATAAAGATTCATTTATAGTTGAATCAAGTTTAAGGGGGGCGACTCCAAAAGCTGTTTTTGGTAAAAAAGTAATAACTGTATTACAATATGCTTTAACATTTGTCCTATTAATTTCAGCATTTACTATAGCAAAACAGTTAAACTTATTACTAACTAAAGACTTAGGGTTTGATACGGAAAATAGTATTAGCACAAAACTTTTCTATGATCCTCCTTTTGAACCTAATCATAAAAGCTGGAATAAAGAAAAAAGAGAGCAGAAACAAAATGCTTTTCTTGCAACGCATCAACATCTAGGGAACGAACTTTCTAATCAAACATCTATATTGGCATATTCACAAGGAAGTTCGATCTTAAAACCTTATCAAAGTACTTATAAATGTTCTGGAAGTGATAATGAATTTATTTCTATAAATGAATTATACGTTAATCCAAACTATGATAAAGTTTATAATTTTCAAATCGTTGAAGGGCAGTTTTTTGGTAAAAACAACAATAGTAAAGAAATAATAATCAATGAAGCCGCTAAGAAATTTTGGGGTATTGGTGATATTTCAAAAGTTAATATTGAAAAGAAGGACAGAGGGACTTATAAAATAATAGGTGTAGTTAAAGATTTTAATTATCAACATTTAAGTAACAAACCTAAACCCTTGATATTATTGCCAATATATAATATTACTCAAGATTTTCATATAAAATTTAATAAAGGAAAAACTAGTGAAGGACTAAAGTTTATCCACTCTTTATTCAAAAAAAACAACCCAAATGAAATATTTTCTTTTTCCTTTTTAAGCGATGACATCGCCACTTTATATCAAAAGGAAAAACGCTTGAGTACCATTTATATCGTTTTTACAATTATCGCCTTGTTGATCTCGGCAATAGGTTTGTTTACCATCGCTTTGTACGATACGCAGCGTCGTGTTAAGGAAGTTGGGGTTCGTAAGGTCAATGGTGCTAGTATAAGTGAAATCATGTTTATGTTGAACAAAGACTTTATACAATGGGTAGGGATTGCCTTTGTAATTGCATGCCCCATAGCCTATTACGCTATGAGCAAGTGGTTAGAGAATTTTGCCTATAAAACAGCACTCAGTTGGTGGGTATTTGCCTTGGCAGGTCTATTTACATTGGTAATTGCCCTCTTAACAGTTAGCTGGCAAACCTATAGGGCGGCCACACAAAATCCGGTGGAAAGTTTAAGGGATGAGTGATTTAAGTTGAAAGTGAAAAGTGAAAAGTTAGAAGTAAAAATGGGTTTGTCATTGCGAGGACGCAGGACGAAGTAATCTCATAAAAGAAAATGGTATTGAGAACAATTAAAATAAGTTAGAAGCTAGATGTTAGGAGTGGGAAGTTAAAAAAGGCATTGTGAGGACGAAAGTAGCCTGCACTCAGCGCAATCGAAATGTGGCAACCTGTTCAATGAGAGTACTGTAGTAACAGATTACTACGGCTTTTTTTAAAAGCCTCGTAATGACAAATAAAAATTAAAACGCTCCCTTAGATTGAGAATGGTGTTAGTCAAAAGAAGGGAAGGGAAAAAAATGACAGGATTCTGAAATACAAGAATAAATTAGTACAAACATGTTCAAGATTCAAATAAACAATTAAACATATAAACGCATAAACATTAAAAACCATGATTAAAACTGAAAATCTATCAAAAGTATTTAGAACAGAAGATGTAGAAACCCGTGCCTTGCACGAAGTAAACCTACACGTTAAACAAGGCGAGTTCGTCGCTATCATGGGACCCTCGGGTTGTGGTAAATCGACATTGCTCAACATTATTGGTATGTTGGACAATCCCAGCGTTGGGAGCTATAAATTCGCAGGAGAAGAAGTGGGTAATTTAAAAGAGAGTCAGCGTACCCAAAAACGCAAAGGAAATATCGGTTTTGTATTCCAAAGTTTTAACCTGATAGATGAATTAACCGTTTTTGAGAATGTAGAGCTACCACTTATCTACCTAAAAATAAGTGCCAAAGAACGTAAACGCCGTGTAAAGGAGGTACTAGAGCGTATGAAAATGGGACATCGTTTAAAGCATTTCCCACAGCAATTATCGGGCGGACAGCAACAACGCGTAGCAATAGCAAGGGCTGTAGTTGCAAATCCCAAATTGATATTGGCCGATGAGCCTACGGGTAACTTAGATTCTAAAAATGGTAGAGAAGTCATGAGCTTGCTTACAGAGCTTAACCAGGAAGGAACTACTATCGTAATGGTAACGCATTCTGATAGGGATTCACAATACGCTCACCGCGTGATCAACCTATTTGATGGTCAAATTGTAGCCGAGAGTGTTCATGAATTGGTTGGTGCTGAAGAAGCAGGAAGTTAGAAATTGGATGCAAAAATGGGACTGTCATTGCGATGAGTGTAACGAAGAAGCAATCTTTTTAAAGGTAAAATCAACCAAGAGATTACTTCGTCGCTCTAAAAAAAACTCCTCGTAATGACGAAATTAGCCTGCACTGAGCACAGTCGAAGTGTGGCAATCTTATAAAATAATAATACCGTAACCGTTAAAAGTTTTAGAAACCAACAGCCAATAACAAACAACCAGTAACTAAAAAATGCTTTTTGAAGTTAAAAGTGAAAAGTTAGAAGTAAAATGGGTTTGTCATTGCGAGGACGCAGGACGAAGTAATCTCATAAAAGGACATGGTATTGATAATAATACCGCAAACCGTTTAAAGTTTTATAAACCAACAACTAATAACAAACAACCAGTAACCAAAACATGCTATTTAAAATACTAAGGGAATACCTCCGAAGGATTGCGAGAAACTATAAGATCTACGCCGTTTCCATATTAGGAATGAGTGTAGCCATTATTGCGACGTTTCATATTTATCACTTTGTGTATAAGGAACTAAGCGTGGATAAATTCCATGAGAAGCGTGAGGATATTTATAGATTAGTAAATAATTATGATAATACCAATACCAAATCCACAACCACTTTTTTACCTATTGGACCAATTCTGAAAGATAAAATCCCTGAAGTAAAAGACTTTGCCAGAATAACTACTTATGAGGAGCCTCATAAATTAAAAACGGATACCGGTATAGAAAAAAAGGTAAGTCCCAGGTTTACGGACTCTTCATTTTTTGACTTGTTTAATTTTGACCTACAGCAAGGCAGTCTACAAACGTTTTCGGATACTCCTAATGGTATTATAATCTCAGAAAAAATCGCAAATTCCCTTTTTGGCAATGAAAGTCCCATTGGAAAACAGATAACCATTTCAAAATATAGAAATGAAAGCAAATGGCTACTTGAAGTGGTTGGTGTTTTAAAGACCTTACCAGAAGTATCAACTATTCAAGGAGATTGTTTTATAAACATTGAGAGCCTTGAAATTTTAGTTGGTGATAGGTTTAAGAATAGTCTTTGGAATATGTTACTAGTTGAATTGTTTATTCATGCCCCGGACATAAGTAATATAAATGAGTTTACCGAAAAAGTAAAAGACTTAACCATAGATGAAGCCAATCTTGTAAGAAATCCTAATTACCCAATGAAGCGGGAATATTTCAATATAGAATTTCAAAGATTGGATAAGATGTATTTTTATTCTACAACAATTCGAGAACAAAAAAATAAAGGTTCTCTACAATTTTTAAAGATCATAACCTTGGTAGGTTTGTTAACTCTCCTCTTAGCAATTACCAATTATATTATTATGAATTTGGGGCTAAGTCTAACAAGGGCTAATGAATTCAAAATTAAGCGGTATTTAGGAACTTCCAAAAAGCATGTTTTTATCCAACTTATTATAGAGTCATTTTTAAATGCATTTGTATGCTTTCTTTTAGCCTTAATAACATACCCTTTATTAAATAGGGCTATTGCTCTTTTAATCGGGGTTGAATACCATCTTACTTTTAAGGATGATTACCTAATGATTCTGTCTTTCCTATTGGTTGTACTATTCATTGGGTTTATAATAGGTGTTTTTCAATACTTGCTTTCCTATAGAGCTGTTTTTTCTGAATCAAAAACTCAAATATCAAATTCATGGATGACAAAAAGATTGATGATTACTTTTCAGATTTTTTTATTTATAGGGTTAATTATTTGTGTATCAATCATAAAGAAGCAAGTTGATTTTATAGAAACTAAAGATGTTGGGTTTAATTTTCATAATGTCATTGGTGTTTTCCCAGATAAACATGGAGAGGAATTAAAAGATGAACTGCTTTCAAAGTCTTATGTCGAAAAAATTGCTGGAGGCGAAACATTATTCAAGACAGAGTATCAATTAGAAGACGTTACCATACAATCTAACCAAGAAAAAGTAAAAACCATGGTTGTTTTGGGAGATACGGATTATTTAGAGTTATATAATGTTGAATTACTTTATGGCAAAACATTGAATCCTTCTAAACTTCAAACCTTTTACAATTTTAAGGCCCTTCATCGGGGAGAGGAGCTTGTTGAGGTATTGGTTAATGAAGCGTTTGTAAAAAGAGCTAACCTTAAAGATCCAATAGGGACACCATTACGTGTCCATAGCAACTCTGTAATTGTAGGCGTTTTTAAAAACGTTAATAATACACCTTTGTATGAACCCATACAACCTATCGTTATTGGGTACAATTTTCCTTTTTTTAAAAATATGTTCCAAGTACGTTTTAAAGAAGGATACAAAAATCAGGTAATGTCGGACATTGCCTCAGTTTTTAAACGTAACAATGCTTCTTTTGATTATTTTAAAGATTTTATAGAATACACAGATTACCAAGACATCTATAAAAAGGAGCTCCAACTCAAACGCTTGTTGGAAGCTTTTACCGTGATAGTCCTATTTATTTCATTGTTGGGCTTGGTAGCCATTAGCCTCTTTATTACCGAGAGTAAAACCAAAGAAATCGGCATCCGTAAAGTAAACGGGGCGACTATAAACGAGATCATGCTTATGCTCAACAAAGACTTTGTTAAATGGGTAGGAATCGCTTTTATAATTGCATGTCCGATTGCATACTATGCTATGCACAAATGGCTGGAGAATTTTGCTTATAAAACAGCACTGAGTTGGTGGGTGTTTGCCTTAGCAGGTTTATTTACATTGGTGATTGCCTTGTTAACGGTTAGCTGGCAAACATACAGGGCCGCTACCAGTAACCCTGTTCAAAGCTTAAGGGATGAGTGATTTAAGTTGAAAGTGAAAAGCTAAAAGTAAAAAGAGGTCGTCATTGAAATGAGTGTAACGAAGAAGCAATCTTTTTAAAAGTAAAATCAACCAAGAGATTACTTCGTTACTCTAAAAAACTCCTCGTAATGATGAAAGTAGCCTGCACTAAGCGCAGTAAAAGTGTGGTAATCTTATAATGATACAGTAAACAGTTTAAAATTTTATAAACCAATAACCAACAAATGCTATTTAAAATACTAAGGGAATACTTTCGAAGGATTACAAGAAACTATAAGATCTACGCCGTTTCCATATTAGGAATGAGTGTGGCCATTATTGCTTCGTTTCATATTTATCACTTTGTGTATAAGGAACTAAGCGTGGATAAATTCCATGAGAAGCGGGAGGATATTTATAGGGTTATTAAAAAACCAATAAATTCTAATTTTCTTGTAGCGGAATCGCCTTTTCCGTTAGGGCCTCTACTAAAGGAAACATTACCCCAAGTAAATAATTATGCCCGTTTTTTGAACGATTACGACCGTATCATCAAAATTGGCGAAAATACGATAAAGGATGAAGTATCTTATATTGACCCATCATTCTTTGAGTTATTTAATTTCAGTTTAAAACAAGGTCGTCTTGAGGAGTTTGAAGAAACTCCCAACGGAATTATTATCTCTCAAAATGCAGCTTTATCACTTTTTGGGAAACAGGATGCTATAGGTAAAACATTAACACTTTTAAAAGACTACAGTTCTGAAACCAAAGACGTAGTAGTTATAGGAATATTAAATGACATTCCTGAAACCTCAACCATAAAAAGCAATTTTTTAATAAATATAAATAGCTACAAAACGAATGTTACAGAAGAAATGAAATGGGTAACTGTAGGTGCCCCTGTTTTATTTATACATATCCCTAAAGTAGATGACTTAAACTTTATCTCTAGTAAGGCAGGAGAGCTTACGTTCGTTAACATGAAAAAAGGGTTCAAAATTGGTTTAGGAGAAGACATGGATAAGCCTTATTATCAATTTGAACTTCAGCCTTTAAATGACGTTTATATGCATTCGGAAAATGTCACCAGACAGAAGATAAAAGGAGATTTTCAATTCTTAAAAATAATTGTACTCGTGGGCTTGTTAATGTTATTCTTGGCAATTTCCAATTATATCATAATGAACTTGGGACTTAATATGAACAGGGCAGAAGAATTTAATATGCGGCGTTATCTGGGGATATCCAAAGCAGGGGTTTGCATACAATTAATTATGGAATCCTTAATAAATACCTTTATATGTTTTGCGCTTACGTTCCTTACCTATCCCATACTGGGTAAGTTTATCTCTTATATCTTAGGGTTTAATTATCATTTGTCATTTACAGACGATTTAATCTTTATAGCAAGCTATTTCTTAATCATAGTCTTTTTAGGCATAGCAATAGGAGGATTAGAGTTTCTTTTTTCATACAACTCTATTTTTAAGTCCAAAGCAAATAATCATGGTTCTGCAAACTCAAAGAAAATTTTAATCGGGTTTCAACTGTTCATATTTATAGGTTTAATTATCTGTATTTTATTCGTAAGGAAACAGGTTGATTATATTCAGGAAAGGGACTTAGGTTTTTCTGTTAATAACGTAGTTCATATTTCAACTAGAAATGATAAGGAATTGAAACCGTTTTTAGAAACAAAAAGTTATGTAAAGTCAACTTCATATTCGCAACTACTATATACTCCAAGCTTTGGAACAGCTCCATTAATTAATACCAAAACCCAGCAAGTTACAGACGTCATCCTTCACCGTGGAGATCAAAATTTTTTAAAAACCAATAACGTAAAATTGTTATATGGTAAAAATTTATCTAATCAAGCGAGCTATAACACATCTCAAATTAATGACGAACAGAATGGGTCACTTACAGAAGTATTAGTGAGTGAAACGTTTGTGCGCAAGGCTAATTTGAAAGAGCCGATCGGACAGGTTTTCAATTTAGAAAATTATAAGTTTGTAATAATAGGAGTTGTTAATGATGTGCAAAACATTCCACTATATTATCCTATTCAACCACTTGTCGTTATGAATATAGATTATAATGGTTGGTATTATGGCAGTTTAGTGGTTTCTTATCAAGACGGTTATAGAAAACAACTTGAAAGCGATATCAGGGCCTTTTTTACAGAAAAAGGAATTGATTCTGCATTTTTGGATGAGGTGGTTTTTCAATATGACTTAAACGACATCTACAAAAAAGAACTCCAACTCAAACGCTTATTAGAGGCTTTTACAGTTATCGTACTATTTATTTCACTGTTAGGCCTAGTAGCCATTAGTCTCTTTATTACCGAAAGTAAAACCAAAGAAATAGGCATCCGTAAAGTAAACGGCGCAACTATTAATGAGATTATGCTCATGCTCAATAAGGACTTTATAAAATGGGTAGCCATAGCCTTTGTTATTGCTTGTCCGATTGCATACTATGCTATGCACAAATGGCTGGAGAATTTTGCTTATAAAACCGAGTTGAGTTGGTGGGTGTTTGCTTTAGCGGGGCTGTTTACCTTGTTGATAGCCTTGTTAACGGTAAGCTGGCAAACATACAGGGCCGCTACCAGTAACCCTGTTGAAAGCTTAAGGGATGAGTGATTTAAGTTGAAAGTGAAAAGCTAAAAGTAAAAAGAGGTCGTCATTGCGATGAGTGTAACGAAGAAGCAATCTTTTTAAAGGTAAAATCAACCAAGAGATTACTTCGTCGCTCTAAAAAGAGCTCCTCGTAATGACGAAAGTTGCCTGTACTGAGTGCAGTTGAAGTGTGGCAATCTCATAAAAGGAAATGGTATTGATAAGAATACCGCAAACAGTTGAAAATTTTATAACCCAACAACTAACAACAAACAACCAGTAACAAACAAATGCTATTTGAAGATAGAAGTGTAAATGTGACTGTCATTGCGAGGACGTAGGACGCAGCAATCTCATAGAAGGAAATTGTAGCAATAGCCTAGTAACAAATATTAAATATGATAAAGTATTATGTAAGAATAGCTATTAGAAACCTTATAAAACATAAGGTTATTTTAGTGAGTAGTATGCTAACGTTATGTTTGGGGACACTTTGTACATCATTGTTACTATCTTACATTTACAATGAGCTTACTACGGATGGTTTCCATAAAAACAAAAAGCAGATTTACTTTGAAGTTTTTAGGTCGGACCCGGATGGTGTGTGGACAAACCCTCCTCCGGCTATTGATATAGATTATAACTCATATCCCGAAGTAGAAGCAGTAACCAGTGTAGCCAAACTAGATAAAAAATATAAAAGTGCCACAGTTTACCACAACAATGAAAGCTATTATACAGATGGCATAGTGGCCGATACTACCTTTTTCAAGGTTTTTGACTTTGATCTAAAATACGGAGACAAAAAAAGCATTCTTTACAATCCATATCATGTTGTATTATCTGAAGCCTTTGCAAAGGTGTTGTTCGGAAATAAGAATCCAATTGGAGAAAAACTAAAGATCACAACTGGCTCCGAGATTTTTTATACAGTAAAAGGCGTAATAAAAATACCTTCCAACAGTTCCATTACTTTCGATCTGCTATTTCCCAAGCCTACTGAAAACTCAGTTATAAAACATGGGCAACTGGGAATGAAATTTATACTTATTAATGACAGCTTCAAAAAATCTGAGTTTATAGAGAAAGTAAAACAATTAAAAATTATTTCGCCTTACATAAAAGAGTATGGTTTACAGGTAAATTACTTACCGTTTGATGCTCTTTACTATAATAACATGCCTATTCGTGCTGATGTTTTGTCAAGGCGTGGAGATACTAAAACTCTAAAAATAGTTTTTGCCATCATACTTGTAATTATTGTCATTTCAGCACTTAATTTTTCCAATGCACAAATAATTAATATAAATAATAGTATTAAATACAATGCGCTACTAACGATTAACGGAGCAAAGAAATCACATATACTTTATCAAAAGCTTGTAGAGTATGCTATACTTTATACCATTGGTTTATTGTTTGTTACTATATGTTACAGACTAGTGCTTCCTGAGTTTAATGCTTTGATGAAGATAGAATTGCAACCTTCAAATTTAGTGGTGTTTACCATTATTGGGTGTACATTGATTTTCATGATGTTTTTGGCATTGATTTATCCTTTATTAGTGATTTATAAGCGAACTGTAGTAACAAATATAAAATCCATTGTTAACGTTAATGGCAACCTAACTACCCGAAAAGCTATTTTGGTCATTCAATACGTGTTAGCAATAACACTTCTTATAACTTCCATATTGGTATCAAAACAATTGCATTTAATGTTAAATAAAGACTTGGGTTTTGATTGTAAAGATATTGTAAGGATCAAGTTTTACAACAAACCAACTTTCAACTATAAAAATGATGAAGAACAATACAATTTAAAAAAACAACTACCTGAACTCATCAAAAATAAGTTGGCAGAAATTCCGTTAGTTGTGGGATTCTCTCAGGGCAAATCTCCCATAATGCCTATTCCATTACCTTTAAGGTCCAAAAACAGCAATAAAGAATTTCATGAAATAAATTTCTTGTCAGTAGGTGCCAATTATAAAAGCGTTTTTGGATTAACGCTCATAGAAGGCCAGTGGTTTAATAATAACGCAACTAACAATATATTCAGTAAAAATGAAATTATTGTCAACGAAGCCGCCAAAACATTTTGGAAAATAAAAGACATCAATGCAGATATTATATTAACACCCAATGAAAACTTTAAAGGTTACAAAATTATAGGCGTTGTTAAAAATTTTAATAGTGAGCATCTGTCATCCAAACCTAAACCATTGGTTCTATTTCCTTCAGTAGATTGGAACGCTGATTGTTTTATCAAATTGCAAACAAACAGGATTAATGATGGTTTACAAACATTGGAAGCCTTATTTAAAAAAGCAAACCCAGAAGGCTCTTTTAAATACACTTTTTTAAGTGATGAGATTATAGCCCTATATAAAAAAGAAAAAGACCTTAGATCTATATTCGTAATATTTACTGGCATTGCCCTATTGATCTCAGCCATTGGTTTGTTTACAATAGCTTTATACGATACACAAAGGCGAACCAAAGAAATCGGCATCCGTAAAGTAAACGGGGCGACTATAAACGAGATCATGCTTATGCTCAACAAAGACTTTGTTAAATGGGTAGGAATCGCTTTTATAATTGCGTGTCCGATTGCCTACTATGCCATGAACAAATGGTTGGAAAACTTTGCCTATAAAACGGTGTTGAGTTGGTGGGTGTTTGCCTTGGCAGGTGTATTTACATTAGTTATTGCCCTGTTAACGGTAAGCTGGCAAACATACAGGGCCGCTACCCGTGATCCAGTGGAAAGCTTAAGGGATGAGTGATTTAAGTGAAAAGTTAGAAGTAAAAAAAGGTCGTCATTGCGATGAGTGTAACGAAGAAGCAATCTTTTTAAAGGTGAAATCGACCAAGAGATTACTTCGTCGCTCTAAAAAACTCCTCGTAATGACGAAAGTTGCCCGTACTGAGCGCAGTTGAAGTGTGGCAATCTCATAGAAGAAAATGGTATTGATAAGAATACCGCAAACCGTTTAAAGTTTTATAAACCAACAACTAATAACCAGAAACAAGAAACCAATAACCAGTAACCAATCACCCCCTATTTAACGCGTTCAACAAGTTCTAACTGATCCAGACTAACATTAGTGGTGAAAATCCCATAGTTTACAACTGCCTTATTTTTCTCAATTTTATCAAGCGTACCAATAGCCCGACCATCTTCCATGCGAACGCGGTCACCAACTTTTAAAATAGGTTTTGGTTTGGGAGCTTCGACTGCTTTCTTTTTAGCTTCCTTTTTCTTTTGGCGGATGACTTCTACTTTTTTTTCAACGTCACGCTTTACTTCTTTTTCTTTGGCTTTAACAACTTTCTTTTGCTTTACCGATAGCTTCTTACGCTTGGAATTTTCGATTTGGACAATCTTAAAAAGTTCCGACATCAGCTCGCGTTTTTGTTTGTTATCAAAATACTTCTCGGCAAGGTCATTAACTTTTTGTCCCAAATAAATCAATCGTTGATTGCTATCGTAGAGCTCTTGATAGCTTTCCAGCTTTTTTTGGATTTTGGTGTTGATCTCTTCAAGCCTATCAGCCTCTTCAATCTTCTTTTGTTCATTACGCTTTAAGGATGCGCCGGTCTTTTCAAGTTTTGAGCGTTCTTTTTGAAGTTTGGCAATAGTAGCATCAAAGCGCACTTTGCTGCGCTCTATTTTCTTTTTGGCCCGATTAATTAAACTGTATGGAATACCATTCTTTTGAGCGACTTCAAACGTAAAAGAACTTCCGGCTTGACCAATGACCAACTTAAAAAGTGGTTCCAAAGTACGCTCATCAAATAGCATGTTAGCATTGAGCATATAGGGTAATTCGTTGGCCAATATCTTTAAATTGGCATAGTGTGTTGTAATAATACCAAAAGCTTCCCTATGGTAGAATTCCTCTAAAAAAGTTTCAGCAAGAGCACCACCAAGTTCAGGATCACTACCGGTTCCAAATTCATCAATTAAAAAGAGTGTGTTCTTGTTGCACTTTCTTAAAAAATAATTCATTTGTTTTAATCGGTAACTATAAGTGCTTAAATGGTTCTCAATGGATTGATTGTCGCCTATATCACTTAATATCCTATCAAAAAGACATACTTGACTCCGTTCATGAACGGGAATAAGCATCCCGCTTTGCAGCATAACCTGTAAAAGCCCTACTGTTTTTAAGGTAATGCTTTTACCCCCAGCATTAGGACCGGAAATGACAATAATACGGCTGTCTTGTTTTAATTCAATGGTTTGTGGAAACGTCTTTTCGCCCTTCTTTAAATTGGTCAAATAGAGAAGGGGGTGGTAGGCATCACGCAAAAACATGCTTTTATCATCCGATATATTTGGGAGTATACCATGCATTGCTTTAGCGTACTTAGCCTTTGCTGCAATTACATCTATGTCTATTAAAAAGCTTTGATACTGTTCCAATAAGCCCAAGTACGGACGAATATAATTGGTAACCTCTTTTAAAATGCGTATTTCTTCTTCGTGTGCTTCGTATTCTAAATTATTAAGTTCACGCGAGTATTTAAGGGTTGTTTCAGGTTCTATGTATACAATACTTCCCGTTTTACTGCCCCCCATAATAGCACCTTTCACTTTACGGCGATACATAGCTTTTACAGCCAGCACACGTCGGTTGTCTACTACGGTTTCACGAATATCGTCCAAATACTCAAGAGTATGGTAACTATTTAAGGCTGTTACAAAGCTCTGGTTTATTTTGCCCTTTACATTATTGATGGATTGACGTAATTCAAAAAGTAAGGGCGAAGCATTGTCTTTAATATCTCCAAAGCGATCTACAATGGTTTCTATTTTTTCAATAATGACTTTGGTAACTTCAATGTGCGATGCATGGACATAAAGCGTAGGGTAGTAGTCTTCAAATTTTTTAAGAAAAAGAATAATATCATTAACGGTATTTGATATTGCTACAATTTTTTTTAAACTATGAACTTCTAAATAAGTATTGTCAATACGTAGTAATTTAAGCTCTTTGCTTATGGTATCGAAGCCATGGTTGGGAATGCGATTGTCGTTATAAAACGACGACAAATATTCGTTTGTTAATTGTAAACTATTAAGAAGCGTCTCTTTGGTTTTGTATGGCGAAATCTGTAACGCCTTTTCATGTCCCAGTGCGGTTACACAATATTCGCTTACCTGCTCAAGTACGGTAGGAAATTCTAAATCTTGTAACGTTTTATTATGAATGTATATCATTCGGTAATGGTCCTAGTTTTTATAACAGCGCAAAGTTAAAATTAAACAACGAATAATTTTAGACTAAGGAATACTTCATTGTATAAAAAAACCTCCATTTGGAGGCTTTTTAGGTATTTAGTCAAAATAACTAAATGTATCACCGTCTTTTATATTGAGCAGTGTTTCATAAATGAGTCGAATAACATTTTCAACATCATCCTTATGCACCATTTCAACAGTTGTGTGCATGTAACGTAACGGCAAGGATATTAATGCCGAAGCAACCCCTCCGTTACTATAGGCAAATGCATCGGTATCGGTACCTGTAGCGCGTGATAAGGCCGAGCGTTGAAACGGAATTTTATTGGTGTCGGCTGTATCGGTTATTAAGTCGCGTAGTTTTTGTTGAACTGCCGGAGCGTAGGCTACAACTGGTCCTTTACCAATTTCCAAATCCCCCTGTACTTTCTTTTCAATCATAGGGGTAGTTGTATCATGCGTTACATCGGTAACTATGGCTACGTTTGGTTTAATGCGTTGTGTTATCATTTCTGCACCCCGCAAACCTATTTCTTCTTGCACAGCATTAACAATGTATAATCCAAAGGGCAAGGATTTCTTATTCGCCTTTAATAGACGTGCCACTTCAGCAATCATAAAGCCTCCCATGCGATTGTCCAATGCACGACACACAAATTTGTCGCCATTTAAAATGTGAAACTCATCTGGGTAAGTGATAACGCACCCAACATGTACTCCCAATTTTTCAACCTCCTCTTTGGTTTTACAACCACAATCAATAAAAATATTATCCGGCTTCGGGGCTTCTTCTTTAGCCTTATTTCGTGTGTGGATAGCAGGCCAGCCAAACACGCCCTTTACAATCCCTTTTTTTGTGTGGATGTTTACGACTTTACTTGGGGCTATTTGGTGATCGCTACCACCGTTCCTGATCACGTAAATAAGCCCGTTGTCACTAATATAGTTTACATACCACGAAATTTCATCGGCATGTCCTTCAATAACAACTTTATATTTTGCTTTCGGATTAATAACACCAACCGCTGTGCCATAAGTATCTGTAATAAACGTATCGACATAGGGTTTTAAATAATCCATCCATAATTTTTGTCCGTCCCATTCGTAGCCTGTAGGAGCCGCATTATTTAAATATTTTTCTAAAAAGTCAATTGATTTTTTATTGAGAATTTGCTTCTTCGCCATGTGTTAAAATTTTGTACTAAAATAATAATATAAATAGAAAATAATGGTTTCCAAAGTGTAAATTATTAATTTTGGTGATTATGGCTCCAACCCATTTATTAATGAACTTTTTTAAATACATAGTGTTAATTTTTCCTTTATTTCTCACAGCTCAGATAAGTGAGGATTTACAGGACTCTACAACTGTGGAATACCTTATTATTAAAGGCGATTCAGTACCTAGAACGACTATCGATTTAGAAGAAGTGATGCTGCTGCATAAACTTAAGTTTGATAGCAGAAAGGATCGTATACGTTATTTAATATTAAGAAGAAAAACTATTAAAGTATACCCTTACGCCAAAATGGCTGCGGATAGGTTGGACTCACTTAATAGGCGTTTGAGCTTACTTACCAAAAAGCGAGATAGAAAGCGGTATACCAAGATGATTCAAAAGTACATTGAAGGTGAGTTTTCGGATGAACTAAAAAAACTAACCAGGACCGAAGGACAAATATTGGTGAAATTAATCCACCGACAAACGGGAATGACTACTTTCGATCTGGTAAAGGAATTACGTAGCGGTTGGCGTGCTTTTTGGTACAATACAACAGCTAGTATGTTCGATATTTCGTTAAAACAGACATTCGATCCCGAAAATGTAAAAGAAGATTATTTGATAGAGGATATATTACAGCGAAATTTTCAAAGTGGTGTTTTAGAACATCAAAAACCTGCATTACAATTCGATTTTTACGATTTAACCGATAAGTGGTTAAACAACAAAGAACCTTAAGGTGCTTATGTATGAGCAAACTGCATTGGAGGAAAAACTAAATGCCATTTCGCATGGTATTGGCGCTTTTTTTGGTGTTGTGGGATTGGTAATGCTTATCGTATCCAATAATCATAGATCGGATTGGAGCTTGTTTAGCGTGATAGTTTATGGCTGTTCTATTATTACTTTATTTACGGCTTCCACGCTATACCACTTGGCTAAAAGTGAGCGAAGAAAGCATTATTTTAGAATTGTAGACCACATTAGTATTTACTTTCTTATAGCAGGTACTTATACACCAGTATTGCTAATTACTTTAAAGGACAGTTTAGGATGGCCTTTATTTTGGGTCGTATGGGGTATTGCAGTTTTTGGAATTGTACTAAAATTGTTTTTCACTGGACGTTTTGAAGTGTTCTCCACACTTTTGTACTTAGTCATGGGATGGCTTATTGTATTCGATTTTTCTATGTTGTCCAAAGCCATTGGTAGTAATGGTGTGCTTTTACTTTTTGCGGGCGGATTGGCCTATACGGTAGGAGTTATTTTTTATGCAATTAAGAGCATCCCATATAACCATGTAATTTGGCATTTGTTTGTGCTATTGGGAGCTTTATTCCATTATTTTATGATACTTTTATATGTTGTTTAATTGAAAAGAGTTCCTTAAGACTCTTATTCTTTTTTAGGTCTGTAATATGATAACAATTACTATAGCCAACACGCATAAAGATTATTCGAAAATTGCTGAACTGGCAGATTTGGTTTGGCGCGAGCATTACATACCGATTATTGGGAACGCCCAAGTGGATTATATGCTAAAAACCTTTCAGTCGGTCGATGCTATTTCCCAACAGGTGTCCGACGGGTACAGTTATTATTTTCTTAATTACCATAATGACGCTGTTGGATATATTGCTGTTAAAGAGGAGGCTGATGCTTTATTTTTAAGTAAAGTATATGTTTTAAGCAGTTATCGGGGAAAAAAGATAGGGAAAGCCGCAATGCATTTTATAGAGGAACGTGCAAAGAGAATGCAATTAAAAACTGTTCAGTTAACAGTAAACAAATACAATTTAGAATCCATAAAAGCTTACAAGAAACTGGGGTTTATTAATAAAGGTCCGCTTGTTAAAGATATTGGACAAGGCTTTATTATGGACGATTACCTCATGGAGAAAACACTTAACAATTAACACTTAATAATTGACAATACACTACAGATTATATAATTTCTAACCATCTAACCATCTAACCATCTAACCATCTAACCATCTAACCATCTAACCATCTAACCATCTAACCATCTAACCATCTAACCATCTAACCATCTAACCATCTAACCATCTAACCATCAATAACATCCCTATATTCCTCAAAAAATGCTTCAAACAAGGTCATTTTTACGTTAAAGAATTCCATAACCACTTGCCAGCTATTTTTATTATGAATGGATACTTTTGCTTCCAGGGGCACATAAATTCTTGAAATCTCTTTGTGGTTTTCCAATATATGGATTTCATCAAAAATCGCTTCCAGTAAATAGTCGTCCGTAAGGATCGATTTTAAAGCTTGTAGTTTTTCCCAATACGTAATACGGTTTTCCAAATCGTCTTCTAGGTCTAGAGCAACCAACGCGCGTTTGGTATCAAAATGGAATTTAAAGCTAAAACCTTTTAATTTGGTGTCATATAAAATCCATTTTCTAGGAAAGGATTTTCCAAAACTTGTCCAAAATTCCTGTCTTAATTGTCGGGATTCCTCTTTTGAAAACATGGTGACTAAATTATATAAGCAATACCAACCCCTAATATGATGGCAATAAATTTTGATAAATTAAACTTATGCCCATCGCCACTCTCAAATAAAATAGTCGTTGAAATATGAAAAAAGATACCTATCACTACCGCGTTGATTATATGAATGTACTCTGGAGCTATACCTGCATTATTTGAGATCAAGGTTCCCAGAGGTGTCATAGCAGCAAAAACCACCAAAAAGCTAGTAATCTGAAGTTTATTGTAGTCCGATTGTAATAAGAACATCGTCACCAGTGTGGCAATAGGCATTTTATGGATGAGTACGCCATATACCATATCATTGTGCTCGTGGATTGGGAAGCCTTCCAAAAAACTATGTATACATAAACTTATAAATAAAAACCAGGGAAAGGCAGTACTGTTCTTGTGTACATGCACATGGCCGTGTTCGGCTCCCTTAGAAAATAGTTCTAAAATAATTTGAAGCAAAATGCCCGACATGATAAACAGTCCGGTGAGTTTGGTCTCTAAGTGATGATATACTTCTGGTAGTAGCTCGAAAAGTGTTAAAGCCAATAAGAAGGCACCGCTAAAAGAGAGTAGGAGTTTGGTGTTTAAGTGTTTTTTAGGTTTGGTAACAGTCGCAAGGAGAACTCCTAAAACAACAGCATATACGGGTAAAAGAAATTGATTCATCATTCGTAATTACTCAAAATATAAATTTTAGACTACTAATTTATCTTATTTAAAAATCATGATTAAACGTTCAGAATCTTTAGAGTAAAACTTATGCAATTTATAGTCTCCAAAAATATCCAGTAAATATACACCAGCTTCTTCAAAAAGTGCTTCAAACTCATTTAATGTAAACGCCCTTACCCTTTCTTGGTAGGCATAAGGGGTGCCATAAGCTTCAAATTGAATATCCTTAATGATATATCCATCACTAACATAGCGCTTTAAATGAAACGTAATGTCATCAACTTTTTTTACTTCTTCGGCTACTAAATTATCAATAATATATTCCGAATTCATAAAATCAATAACCCCAAACCCCGATTCATTTAAATTGGACTTAATGGCCTTAATGGTATTAAGATTATCTTCATCCCTTTCAAAATACCCAAAACTGGTAAACAAATTAAAAACGGCATCAAACTGTCTTTTATAGGGTTTACACATATCGTGTACATCAAAATGTAGGGAGTGATTTTCAAACTGTTTGGCGTAATTAATACTATTTTCACTCAAATCAACACCGGTTACATGGTAACCAATTTTGTTTAAGTATACAGCATGGCGCCCTTTACCACAGGCCAAATCCAAAATAGTCCCATTTACAGGAATATTCAGGTAATCGGTAAGCGTGTCCATAAAGGTATGTGCTTCGGTATCATCTCTATCTTTATATAAAATGTGGTAAAAAGGTGTATCAAACCACGATGTAAACCATGTTGTTGTGTCTTGTATCATATATTCTTTGGCGGTTACCACTTTGGTCAGGACCGTTTTTATATTTTTCTTTTGCTCTGTATTTAAGGACTTACCCAACAAAACAAAAGGATGCTATAGCAATCCTTAACCTAAATTTCAATAATCATGATGTTTGCTGCAAAATTACGTTATTTTTGCAATCTATTATAAGTAAAAAATGGAAGAAAATTTTTCGATGGTTGCCAAAACCTTATTTGGCTTTGAGGATTTATTAGCTAAAGAACTTGTACAGCTTGGCGCACAGGATGTAAAAAAAGGTGTTCGTAATGTAAGTTTTTCTGGTGATAAAGGGTTTATGTACAAGGCGAATATGGGACTACGTACAGCTATCAAGATATTAAAGCCTATCGATACATTTACCGTAAATAGTGAGCAGGATTTGTATAATAAAATTTATAAAATGTCCTGGGACTCGTATTTAAAGTCAACAGGGAGTTTGGCAATCGACGCTACGGTACATTCCGATATTTTCAAGCATTCCTTATTTATTGCGCAAAAAACCAAGGATGCTATTGTTGATAAGTTTAGGGATACTACAGGGCAACGCCCCAATGTGGATTTAAAATTCCCAGATTTAAAAGTCAATGTACATATCGATCGTAGACAATGTACAATCTCTTTAGATTCTTCTGGAGAATCATTACATAAACGCGGCTATAAAATAGCGACAAACATAGCACCTATTAATGAAGTGCTTGCAGCTGGGATGATTATGTTATCGGGTTGGGACGGACAATCTAATTTTATGGATCCCATGTGTGGGAGTGGCACCATTCTTATTGAAGCAGCAATGATAGCATGTAATATTCCCCCAAATTTATTGCGCAAGGAATTTGCTTTTGAACGTTGGCAAGATTGGGATGTTGATCTTTTTGAAAAAATAGAAGATTCCCTGCTTAATAAGACCCGGGATTTCCATCATAAAATTATTGGATATGATAAGGCGCCCAGTGCAGTTATGAAAGCAAAGGAAAATATAAAGCACGCCCAATTGGAAGATTTTATAAGCGTTAAGCACGAAGACTTCTTTAAAACACAAAAAGGAGGTACTGATAAATTGCATATGGTATTTAATCCCCCTTATGGTGAGCGTTTAAATATTGATATGCAAGCGTTTTACAAAAACATTGGTGATACGTTAAAACAAAGCTATCCAGGCACAGATGCTTGGCTGATAACTAGTAACTTAGATGCATTAAAGCATGTAGGGCTACGTCCTTCCCGTAAAATCCAACTTTTTAATGCCAAGTTAGAATCGCGCTTGGTTAAATACGTCATGTACGAAGGTAGTAAAAAGGCTAAGTACAATAAGTAAGTTGTTAGGTTAGGTTAGGTTAGGTTAGGTTAGGTTAGGCTTGAATCAATTCTTATAATCCAAGCCTTTTTTACTATTTTCAACCGAGGTTTGCCAAGCAAACAGTTCCTTTTTTAGTTTGTTTGCTACTTCCGGATATGTTTCGATACAATTTTGTTTTTCCGAAGGATCGTTTATTAGGTCATAAAGTTCAAAATTACCATCCTTACTATTACCTATTAGTTTATACTGCTGTGCAACCCACGAAATTTGGGGCTCGCAAATAAACAGTTTAAGGCTAAAAGCCAGCTGTTAACAGCTAAGAGTTGAAGTTTAAAGTTGTGCAATTATGTAACCAATACCCAATACCCAGTACCTAAGAGTTGAGAGTTGAAAGTTTAAAGTTTAAAGCGAAAAACGAAAAGTGAATAATGAACAATGAACAGTGAACAGTTTAAGGCTAAAAGCCAACTGCTAACAGCTAAAAGTGAGTACTGAGTAGTGAGTAGAGAGTAATGAAAAGTTAAAAGTGTAATGTTGTACAATTATGTAACCAACAACAAACAACCAATAACCAAAACCCAATACCCAATTGTAAATAATCAATAATAAATAGTCAATACCAAATCGTCAATTAACAGCTACCTCAATTCCCTAATGGCCCAGACTATCAATAAAAAGCCTATCCCCGTCAAGGCTGGTGCTGGTATTTTCATGACTAGTCCAATGGCAATCATAACAATTGCAACGAGTACTAACAATACAAAAATTACATTTAGTTTTTTATTACGTGTCATCGTTTTGGATTTTAATTATTGAATTGATATTTAATAAGTTAAAGACGATTTACTGCATAGTGTTTATTACGGCTACAATTCTTAGAGGGGCGCCACTACCTCCTTGAATTTTCATAGGTAGAGCGATAACCTCAAAATCTTTGCTCGGTAGCTTATCAAGGTTCGTTATATTTTCGAATGCAGGAATATTATGGGACAGTAGTATCACATGACTTTTAAAATATTGGGACTGTCCGTAATCAATACTCGGGGTATCAATGCCAATGGCATGAATGTTACGGTTTTCTACTAGCCATGTTGCAGCTTCGGGGGATAAACCAGGAAAGTGCAGTTCTTTAATCGCAGCTTCACCACGCTTATCCGTTCCCAAATATTTAAGTTTATCAGGGTAATGTTTAGAAAACCCAGTTTCCAACAAAACGATACTTCCATCAGGAATTTGGATGTTTTCTGTTTTTTCCCAATTCATAAAATCAGCAACACTTATTAAATAATCGGGATTTTTAAGTGCTTTTGAGGACACATCAACTTTTATGGCATTACCTATTAGATTTTCAAGCGGTATCTCGTCTACAGATTGCCCTTTTTTAGCAAAATGAATTGGTGCATCTATATGTGTGCCGCCATGTTCGGCAGTACAAAAATTATTGGCAGAATAGTAAAAGCCCTTATCCGTTTGCCCCTTAAAAACAGTATCCAATTCAAATTCCTTGGCAGTGACCCAATAGATGGTTTCGTCTGAAAACACATGTGATAAGTCGATGAGTTTCTTTTTGGGTATTTTCGATTCTGTTGGCACTTCTTGTTTTTGCGATTTTTCAGGTCCGTTATTACATGATAGCAATAAAAACAGAAATAGTACTAAGAAATAAATAGATGTCCTCATGTTATATTTTTAATTAGTTACAGTTCCCAAAAGTGGTTTCTAGTAGAGGAGAGGGTGGCACCCTTAAAGTTAGTAAATTATTTTATACCAATTAGTTTGTCTTAGTAAACAGCTATTAGTGAAAAGTAAGCAGTAAATAATCAATACTCAATACTCAATACTCAATACCCAACAGTAAACAGTGAACAGTAAACAGTAAACAGTGAACAGTAAACAGTGAAATGTTAACAGCTATCAGTGAATAATAAATAATGCTAAAAGGGAAAAGGGAAAAGGGAAAAGTAAGCAGTGAACAGTAAATAACCAATGGCCAATAGTCAATTGTAAATAGTCAATTAACAGCACCCAATAATCAATAGTCAATAGTCAATCACCAACACCCAATACCCAACAGTAAACAGCTATCAGTGAATAATAAATAATCAATGGTAAACAGCTAAAAGGGAAAAGGGAAAAGGGAAAAGTAAGCAGTGAACAGTAAATAACCAATGGCCAATAGTCAATAGTCAATAATCAATACCAATAGCAAATCATCTAGATGGCGCCAACCCAACAAGGCGTGTAAAGATTAACAATGCAGTAGATATCAAGATAAATGCAATACCTATCCCAAGCGTATCGGCAAAATAACCAATGCCAATGGCGATTATACTTGTTGTTAGGGTGCTAAAAAAAGATTGTGCAGAAATAACGGATGTCAATATTTTTTGAGGCACATGATCTGCAATTTCGGCAACCAAAAGAGGCTTTCTAATATTTTCAAAAAAGTAAATACAAGCAAAGAGTATAAGTGCCAGATACCAGTATTCAAAATAATACAATAAACCAGTAATTGTGCCAGCTACCAAGCCTAAAAACAGCGTGATCTTAGGGATGTTTACCGATATAGCACTGGAAATCCATGATGCCGATTTGGAGGCATAGGAGTTAGCGAGGAAAATAAAAAAATAGATGATGCCTATTATCACACCGCTTTTCTTTTTAGCCTCTATATGCATCAAAACAGGTATTAAAAGCGCGACCTGTACCATAATGGGTTGGATATAATCCTTAATAGCCTTTAGATATGCCGTATGCAGGGCTGCCGAATTGATAATTTGCAGTACTTTGCGCTGCTTGACGGTTTTTATAAAGGATTTGAATGTAAACAACAGCGATATATTTTCCTTTTTATTACTGTCATTTAATGCATAATCTATTGTGCTAGGGTAGGTATAGATATTAATAAAGTTAAGGAGGTACGGAATTACCGAATACAAAAATATAGAGCGGTAGCTACCCGAATATAACACCAAGCCTCCAGCTATTAAAGCCGAAAGTGCCGATCCCTTTTGCGACCAAGAACGTGTATGTCCGTAATAATTTGCTTTTTGGTGACTTTGTCCCTGTAGTTTCAGATAGTCCATTATCATACCTTTATGTGTGCCAGAGCGGAAGGCATCAGCAATGCCATATAAGACAATAGCTAGAAGGAAAGCATAAAAGGAAGAGAAGGCATAAAAAATAAGAAACGATGCAATATATAATATAAATGAGCAGATAAGTGACTTTTTACGACCATAAGTATCCGCTAAAATACCTGATGGGATTTCAGAAATATTGATCGTTATTTCCCTAAGCGCATACAACACGCCAATTTGTGTGTAGCTAATGCCATTTTCCAAAAAAAAGAGTAACAAGAAAGCATCAAAAAAACGCAAGTTCTTTAAAAAACCATAGGCACAGAATTTATAGTATTGTGGGTTCTTTTGTATGATATGCATCGTAACGCTCTATTTTATCTATTCCTCAATACGATTGTCGTCGAAAGCAGACGGTAATAGCTTGGGAATAAACTTAATAACTAAAGGTAGTAATAAAGCACCACCCGGTAGTAAGAAAATGGCAAGGCTAGGAATGGATTTAAAAATATCCAATAGTTGTTCTTGTACCTTTTTTTGCTCGTCACTGTCCAAATCCCTGACTGTGGATTGCGAAAGCAAAATCATAAGCTCTTTACTGTCTTTAAGTTCACGATACAGGCGCTTACTGTTCCGTGTAATCAGTTTGTTTACCATTTTACTGGAGTTATTATAAAAACTCTGTACAATATTTTTAGAACTCAATAACGGAATATCGTTTGCATGTAAGGTATAAAACGCATTGACCGTATTTATGGAGTCGTCAATGGTATTTCTATTAATATCAAGGTCTGTTCCTAATTTTAACAAAAAATGCTGTTCATCTTTATCGATGGTTTTGTCTCCCCAGGTTGCCATACAGGCTAGATCCAAAACATAACGTTTTTCTTGAATTGATTTAATAAACCCAATAGCTTTATCATATTTAATATGAATGTTATCCTGATACCTTAAAGAGGACTCTAAAAGTTTTATAAGACTTTCGTCATATTGGTTTTTTGCGATTTTAGAATTTAAAACATCCAAAGTAATTGAAGCGATGGAAGCTTCCAAGCTTTTTATATAACTAATAGAGATAGTCCCATGCTTCAGAAATTCATGATATGCCAGAACATCTATAAACAACAACGCATTGATGATAAAATAGTTGAAGCTTTTGGTAATTAAGTTGTCATCTATCTGAATGCGCTTGTGTATTATTTTTTCTAGTTGTTCACTGGATTTTTTGCCTCCCAACAATTCTTGAAAGAAAGAGGTCTTAAGTTCGTTTATAGCAGTATAAAAATTAATAACACTATTTATAAACCCAATATTAGAACCCGCATGGTGATGGGTGTACAAAAAGGCTATGCATAAATTTGCTTTACAAATTTCGTCTTCAGTCAAGTCTTTTTTATCAATAACCTGATCTACAATATCTAGATTACTACCATATATAAAACCACAAGTACGTAAGGCATTATAAAAGCGATCTTCAGGATACTTTAAAAATGCATCATTTAGTTCAATTACTTTAAGTAATTTCTTTATCCAACCGTTTGCTGATGGATTCATAGAGCTAAATTAAATATGCCGTAAATGTAAGCTTTTAGATGTCAAATTTGCAAATAATTCCTTTAACAAAATTTTAACAAAACCACTAAAGTGATTACTTCGTAGGTATGCTTGAAAGTCAAACATTAATTAACAAAAACTTTAAAATTATGAAAAACTTCAAGAAAATTTTAGGAGTCGGTATACTGGCAGTAGCTAGTTTAATCGTTATTGCGGCAGATCACATAGACGCGCCGGTAGTACAAGGTGGTACTAGTGATATCACCGATTTTTACGCCTTTCAAGGTGAAAACACAAACAATTTAGTATTTGTTGCAAACCTGCAAGGCTTATTGAGTCCAACAGCTACAGCAAGTGCAGCCTTTGATGAGGATGTAATGATTGAGTTTAATATTGATAATACGGGCGACAATATTGAAGACCTGGTTATTCAGGCCGTACCTAGAAATGGCAAAATGTATATTATTGGCCCTGTCGCTCCTAGTCAAACAGGTATAAATAGTACCATAACAGCCGAAACCAGTAAAGACGTACTAGGTGTTAAAATTACATCCTATGGTATGGATGCCATGGTAGAAACTAAAAATGGTATTTCAGCCTTTGCTGGCCCTAGAGACGATCCTTTCTTTATGGACTTTGCTCAATATTCTGCTATTATTGGAGGCACTGCTACAAGTTTTAACAACCCCGGAAGCGATACGTTTGCAGGAACTAATGTAATGTCGGTAGTCGTAGAAGTACCAAAAGCAATGATTGGTGGTTCTGGTACTATAAACACATGGGTGGAATCAAAAAGAAAACAATAAAAATTAACAGTAAAATTTATACAGATGAAAACTATAAAAATCATATTAGGACTTACTTTAATCGCAGGATTATTATTTAATTGTTCAGCCGATGATACACCAAAAGGCGAAGGAATCTACAACAACCCAAATCTTTCTGGTATTTATGTGCAGGAAGACCAAATGGGACGCCCTGCTGTTAATACAGTGTTTGTTTCTTCTGATAGCAAAGACATGTTCAATGTTACAGTACCTTCGGACCAAAATGCTGCCTTTCAAAGTATGTTTCAAGCAAACCTAGAAGCATTAAGTCCAGCTTATGCTAATAACGGCGATACTAATGCGTTGGGATTAGATGCTGCCACATTTACAAGTGTATTGGCTACAGACGTACTAAACGTATCCTTGGATGGAACAACAACGTTTTATGATGGCACAAACGTACTAACAGGACGAGCGTTAGCAGACGATGTTATTACAGTAGAATTGTTGTTGATTTTCGGTGGGGAAGATTTCACTGAAAACCCAGGACTGTCTAACGATAATGTAGACGCAAACGATAAACCTTTTTTGACCTCATTTCCTTACTTAGCATCACCTTGGTAAAACACATTATTACTCTAAAACGGGGGATTTCCTTCGTTTTAGGGTAACTATTTAAAATCTCCCTAACAAGATATTTAAAAATAACATTATGAATTTACAATATACACTGCTGCTCTGTATGCTTTTATCATTGTATAGCTGCACAACGGCTTCTAAAAGAATTACAGATAGTCATCAATACAATGCGTATTTGGATACTACAGATAATACAGCACTTGAAACGGCACAAAAAGAACTTAGCTTCTGGAAAGAAAAACTAGAAACTGCTCCCGAGCAATTCCCTTATTACGTACAACAAGGCAATGCATATAGTACGTTATTTTCAGTAACCGGAACCATTAACTATCTTAAAAATGCAGAAGAAAGCTATTTAAAGGCTAATGAACTTACAAAATATAGCAATTGTACCTATTTAAAAGCATTGGCATCAAACTATATTTCGCAACACAAATTTAAATTAGCACTAAACTTGCTAACCAAAGCAGAATTAATAGGAGAGAAGCTTAAAGGCACACAAAAGATGCTTTTCGATGTACACTTAGAACTTGGCAATTATAAGCAAGCCAAAACCTATTTGAATGCCATTGAAAATAGAGCTGATTTCGATTATTTAATTCGCTTGGCAAAATGGTCAGACCATAGAGGCAACCTAAACGCCGCTATTAAATATTTAGAACAAGCAAAAGAGATTGCCGAGCGCTCTAATATAGCTTCTACCAAACAATGGATTTATACCAATTTAGCCGATTTTTACGGTCATGCAGGAAACATTGAAGCATCCTATAATCATTATTTAAAGGCATTGGAATTGAACCCTAATGAAGCATATGCAAAAAAAGGGATTGCCTGGATCGTCTATTCATATGAAAAGAATCCAGATGAAGCCTTGCGAATATTAAATAGTGTTACAGCAAATTATTTTGCTCCAGATTATTACTTATTGAAAGCTGAAATTGCCGAGTATAAAAAGGACACAACCTCGTTTAATAAACAGTTAGAATTGTACCACCAGGCAGTATCCAATACAGTATATGGTGCAATGTACAACAAACATAATGTCCTGTTATTTGCAGAAAATCCTAACAAATTAAACACTGCTTTAACCCTGGCACAGGAGGAGGTTATTGAACGTCCTACACCAGAATCCTATGATTTGCTGGCATGGACATATTATAAAAAAGGCTATGTCTATATGGCGTTGGAGATTATAGAAAAACATGTTGTAGAAAAAACATTTGAACCAGAAACATTGTACCATATCGCAGAAATCTATAAAGCGGCAGATAAAACAAAACAATTAAGAATCATAAAGCACGAGCTCTTAAGTAGTTCTTATGAATTAGGTCCTTTAATCGCTCAAAAAATTGATAAACTCTAAACAGTCTTTTAAATATTACACACAAAATGATTGATTTAAAACAAATTGGTTTTTTAGGGTGCTTGCTTTTCTGTATAGCAATTAATGCGCAGCAAGTTAAAGGTGTTGTTACAGATGAGTACAATCAGCCCCTAGAAGCCGTATATATATACAATTTAAATACAAAAAGCCATGCGCACACATCCGAAACAGGTGTATTTATAAATGACAATAACAACGATGGCGATAGTTTAAAAATAGGCTTATTGGGATACAAGACCAAGATTCATGTTTTGAAGAGGTCAGATTTAGATACAACCCTTGCAATAACCTTAAGTGAAAAGGTCTTTCAGTTAAATGAAATGGTCATCGCCGAAACATTAGACGCCTTGAATACTATTGCGCAAATTGATTTAAACACAAATCCTGTAAATTCATCACAAGAAGTATTAAGAAAAGTACCGGGACTTATAATTGGTCAGCATGCAGGTGGTGGTAAGGCAGAGCAAATATTTTTAAGAGGATTTGATATAGACCATGGGACAGATGTAGCAATTTCTGTTGATGGAATGCCAGTAAATATGGTTTCCCATGCACACGGACAAGGGTATAGCGACCTGCATTTTGTGATACCAGAAACTATAGGCAAGATTAATTTTGGTAAAGGAAGTTATTATGCTGAACAAGGCGATTTTAATACGGCTGCATACATAGACTTCGAAACCAAGAATTGTTTGAAAGAAAGCAGTGTGTCCATGTCATTGGGTAGGTTTAATGCACTAAGGACACTCGGGATGTTTAATTTTTTGGAAAACAATAAACGTGAAAATGCTTATTTAGCAGTAGAGTACATAGAAAATGATGGCCCTTTTGTTTCGCCCCAAAACTTTAATCGTTTAAATGTATTTAGCAAATATGTGGCCTTTTCTCCAAACAATGATAAATTGGCACTAAGTGTATCGCACTTTCAAAGCCGATGGGATGCTTCAGGGCAAATTCCGCAGCGTGAAGTCGATAACGGTAACATATCTCGCTTTGGAGCTATCGACGATACAGAAGGGGGCTATACCGAACGAAGCAACATCAATGTAGCATATAGCAAGCACCTATCTAAAAATAAGAAATTAAAAACCAATGCTTTTTATTCACACTATGGGTTCGAGCTGTACTCAAATTTCACATTCTTTTTAGAAGACCCTGTTAATGGCGATCAAATCAAACAATACGAAAACAGAAACCTGTTTGGACTCAATACAGCCATTTCACAAAACACAACATTGTGGAACAATCCTTTGCATGTCTCTTATGGATTAGGCTTTCGCTATGATGCCACGAACAACACCGAGTTGTCAAAGACCAAAGATCGTAAAACTGTTATCGAACATGTTCAATTGGGGGATATTAACCAGACTAACATAGATGCCTTTATAGGAGTAGAGGGGGAGTTTGGTAAATTTAAAATTGCACCAGCCTTGCGTTTAGATTATTTCAAGTTTTTATACCACGATAAATTAGCAAATGAGTACGCGTTAGCATCCCAAACAAAAATGGTGTTGAGTCCCAAACTGAATGTATTTTACAATGCCAATAGTAATTTACAATGGTATTTAAAATCGGGCATTGGTTTTCATTCTAACGATACCAGGGTAGTAGTGGGTAACCAAAGAGGGGAGATACTACCAAAATCTTATGGCCTAGATTTGGGAACCATATGGAAACCCGGTTCTAAATTTATATTAAATACCGCTTTATGGTATTTGTTTTTGGAGCAGGAGTTCGTCTATGTTGGCGATGCCGGTATTGTTGAGCCCAGTGGAGAGACAGAACGCTTTGGCATTGACTTGGGATTACGTTACCAGTATAACGATTGGTTGTTTTTTGATAGTGATATAACCTATACAAAAGCAAGAAGTATCGAAGAACCCAAAGAAGCGAATTATATTCCGTTAGCACCAGATTTTACTATTTCCGGAGGTGCATCGATTAAAAACCTAAAGGGCTTTTCGGGTGGATTTCGCTACCGTTATATCGATGACCGATCAGCCAATGAAAACAATACCATTGTGGCCAAAGGGTATTTTGTTACCGATTTTAACGCAAACTATAGCTTTAAGAAGCTAAAACTTGGGGTAACAATCGAAAACCTGTTTAATGTAGCTTGGAACGAAACACAATTTGCAACCGTATCCAGATTACAGAATGAACCACAACCAGTAGAGGAAATTCATTTCACACCGGGCACACCTTTTTTTATAAAAGGAACCATAACATACAAACTATAACGATTTTTGAAAAAGAGAAATTGTTTTAACCTGAATGTAAATCTTGTGTTTATTGAGGTTTTTTGTTAGGGAGAAGCGTTCGGTAATTTATAACCGGACGCTTTGATTTTTAAAAAGTATACTTCCTGGTTAGGCTGAGCGCAATCTAACCATAACTAATTATCAGTAACTTGTATGCAGCCTATCCTGATTTTGAAGCCGCTGATCGGATGATTTAATCGTTACTGGCCTGTTTTCTATGATTTCCAAACACCTTTCCAACACTTCCTCTTCAAGTCTCCCCATCGCTTCTTTCGTATAAAACGTTAAATGCGGAAAAAGGATAACGTTCTCCATCTGATAAAGCTTTCGTAACGGATGTGATGCTCTGTTTAGGGGTTCTAGGCTAAAAACATCCAGCCCAGCACCCATAATATGGTTACTCTCCAATGCTTCTAAAAGAGCTAATTCATCTATTAAAGCACCTCGGGCAGAATTAACAATAATTGCTGTTTCCCTTAGTACCGATAGTTCCTCACGGCCTATTAAATGTTTTGTTTCCTCATTAAGGACCGTGTGCAGCGAAATAAAATCACAAGCTTTAAGCATGCTTTTTAGATCATCAAATTTTTCAATCCCATGACTATCTAGCTCTTCTTTGCCCTTATACGGATCGTAGCCCACAACACGCATCCTAAAGCCTTTACCGGCCATTCTGGCCATACTTTTTCCAATCTTTCCGCAACCAACAATCCCCATTGTTTTTTCTGCTAGGTCAAGTCCCAGCCAATCACTATTTGGCCAAGCCCAACCGTCTCTACGCATTTCATTTTGAATAGCTGGTAATTTTTTGGCTAATGCCATAAGCATAGCAAAAGCCCCTTCAGCAACCGTTTCCTCGGCATATTCAGGTATATTAACAACAACAACGCCCTGTGCGTTTGCTGCAGGTATATCGATAGCATCGATACCAACCCCATATTTTACAATGCCCTTTAGTTTTTTAGCCGAATTGATAATACGCTTGGTAATAGGCGTATAGCACATTAACAAAATGTCACAATCCGTAATCGCTTCACATAATTTGTCTTCAGTAACATTATCGGGGAGTAGTACCAACTCATGACCAAGTGCACTTAAAGTTTGATCAATGAGTGGTGTTTCCAACTCCATATCCGTCCTAATGATTTTCATTTATTAAATAGAATATAATTAATAACCCTGTTTTACATTACTAAAATAGCATATTTAATTTGCACTTTACCATTTTCCTGTCATCCAGAGCGCAACACAGCGTAGCGAATGATCTCAACCAACTCTAAACGGCCTACCGAGGGATTGAGGATGAAAATCCTGTTTGTCCCCGAAGCAATGAGGGGGAGGTATTTTTCATCCGTGGCGGGTGGCTGCGTAGCATTTTGTTGACTTTTAGTGTAAGCCTAGACCTTTTGTTACCCATCCTAGCTCAGACGAAGGGTTGGGCGAAGCAAAAAAGTAAAGAAGCTGTCATCCAGAGAGCAGCACAGCGAAGCGAAGAATCTTCCTGTCATCCAGACAGCAGCGAAGGATCTTTAAGAAGCACTTACAACCCCTAAAGTATAAAGCTGATCCATAGTAGGCGATGCACTACCACCAGCTGGTTCTAAAGTAATCCCAAAGGCTTCACTTTCGTTAAGGTTCTCGATCTCGAATATCTTATTGTCATCTTCGGTAAAACTATCAATAGTACCCAAACTCGTAGGAGTAAGCGGATCTAACTTTAAGGACCAGACTTGGTATACCTTACCTTCTGGCGGATCGGGGAGACCTTGAGCATCTAAGAAAATACGCTGTTCGTCTTTGTCCCAATACACCTTAGCATAGGTACTGGCGAAACTGCCTTGTCCCGCTAGCGGAATTTCAGCAATGTTATCATCACGTAATACACTTATTAAAGTATTGGCCTCGGTTAAACTGTTTTTAGCCAGTTCAATCTGAGTTTCTAAATACGATTCCTTATTCTTAGCATTTTGGATATCCGACTTTAGCGCGTGATTTTGATTTAATGTCCAAAGTAAACCTGCCGCTAAAAGGACTGAAGCCGCCCAACCTGTATAAGTTAACCAATTGTATTTAGCCTTTTTATCCATTACAACGACCTTTGAAGCGTTGTTAAAGCCTAAATGTTGTTTTACAGCTTCAAATAAATGTGTATTGTTTTGTTGCGAAGTGGCTGCTGTCAATTTTACCATTGCAGCCTCAATTTCCAAAACCTCCTGAAGTATTTCGGGATGTTGCTGCATGAGTTCATAAAT
Organism: Snuella sedimenti; assembly: GCF_016428595.1. Lineage (GTDB taxonomy): Bacteria > Bacteroidota > Bacteroidia > Flavobacteriales > Flavobacteriaceae > Snuella > Snuella sedimenti. Next base: position 122,931 of record NZ_JAELVQ010000012.1, read on the forward strand.
GGCCTTATTTTCTTCATCAGAAAGCGCCCCGGCTACGTATAGCTCTAAAATACCAGATTCTATGTAGGCTTTTATATCCATTTAATTCACTAACATGGTTCTTAGTTCCTTGATACAGTTTCTATTTCTTGTTTTAATAGTTCCAATAGGCATGTTTAGGGCATCAGAGGCTTCACTTTGTGTATAACCCTTAAAATATAACAGTTCTATAACCTCAATACATTTTTTAGCCAGCTTGCTAACAAATTTTGTAATACCAATAGCATCGGTTTCATTGTCCAAGCTATTTCCCGTTTCAAGAATATCTACGAAAAACTCGGCATCAAGGTTTTTTTTTGAATTTTTAAATGCTTTAGAACGCGTTTTGTCAATAGCAGCATTTCTGGCAATGTTTAAAAGCCATGTAAAAAACCGCCCTTTATGGGAGGAGTAACTTTCCGCATTATGCCACGCCTTAATAAAAACGTCCTGTAAAATCTCATCGCTAATATCATTATCCCTAACAATATTGTAAATAACACCATGCATGCTTTTGCTATACATAGTATACAAGGTTTCAAAAGCCTTTTCGTCTTTTTGTTGGAATTTTAAAATAAGGATATCTAATTGCATGCCTTGATTTAGGATGTCTAATGTAAGCAAATTATTTCACACATAAAAAGTAATTGTATATAGCCTGAAAATAGAGATTTATAAATACATTAAAACCAATGTTTACGATTGCAACTCCAATATTTGAGGAGGGAACCTATTAGACTATCAACACAAAGTATTTTACATAATGTAAATTATAGTACATTTCACAACAATTAGCGAAATAGCGCTATTTGACATAATTGCAGATATAATGTCGCAGACTTATATCGATAGTAATTATGTCAAGCTAATTGTGGCTTCGTAGTTGTATTTATTACTATATAGTTTTAAGTTTAGTACATGACAAAAATATAATTCATTGACTATCAGCAAATTAAGCGTTTGAATATTAGGTTAAAGCATTGATTTTCAGTATATTAGAATAATAATTCGACCTATTTATCTAATGAAGAAAACCAATGCTGTCACTAAAAATAGTGAATTAACTTCTGTTCTCAATAC
>NZ_JAELVQ010000013.1 GCF_016428595.1 Snuella sedimenti
CTCAAATAGAAACGATTTTTAGTGGCTCACTTTCGTCCGGCAAGCTATGCTCAATTTAGACCGGCAAGGGTGGCTCACTTTGCTCCGAAGTTAGTGGTATACTTTGTCCGAATTTTGCATATAATTAACCATATTTGGAACTAAACAAGTATTTCGAAACATTACCATATCGCATATCGCAATATGAAATATAATTAAGTAAAACATTGTTTATTAATTATTTAATATGTAATATTGCATATCGCAATATGAAATACATGCAACAATCCAGAAATAATTTGAAGCCTCAAGACATCGTAATACTCCTGAAAATAATAGCTTTAGGTAAACAATCATGGTTCCATCACACGATTGCCCAAGAATTGGGAATAAGCCAGTCGGAAGTAAGCCAATCCTTAAACCGTTCTAAATATGCGGGCTTAATTGATACTACAAGAAAAAAAGTAAACAAATTAGCATTTAAAGAATTCTTGATGCATGGTATAGCCTATGCTTTTCCACAACACCCAGGCCCCATTGTAAGAGGTATGTTAACGGCACATTCAGCGGAACCTTTAAATAACATAATCCATGCCAATGATAAATATGTTTGGCCCTATGCCAAAGGACAAGAACGAGGTCAAGCCATAGAACCATTATACAATACTGTTGTAGAAGCCTCATTGAAGGATAAAGAGCTGTATGAGTTACTAGCATTGGTTGATGCCATAAGAGTGGGAAGAGCTAGAGAAAAAGAAATAGCAAAAAAAGAACTGGAAAAAAGAATACAAAATGCATAACAAAGCCATCAACCTTGCATTAGTTGCCCAAGTTGCGAAAGGGTTAAAAGAGCTGAACGAAAAAATGGTTTTTATTGGTGGTGCCGTAATCAGTTTATATACTGATGACCCAGCAGCTGAGGAAATTCGTCCAACTACTGACATTGACATGACCATCAATTTGGCAAATTATTCTGAATGGGCTCAAATGCAAGAAAGACTGGCAGAACTTGGGTTTTCTCCTGACCCGCAAGGTCAATCCATATGCTCCTATAAATTCCAAGGTATTGCTATTGACATCATGCCAGCAGAAGACAGTAGTATTGGTGTTTCAAATGTATGGTACAAACCGGGGTTCAAATTCATACAACAAATAGAACTACCTGAAGGTATAACCATAAATCTATTGCCTTCCCCCTATTTCCTGGCAACCAAATTAGAAGCCTTTAAAGACCGGGGTAAAAATGATTTTTATGGCAGTCACGATTTCGAAGATATAATCTATTTATTGGACAATAGAACAACAATAGTGGAGGAAATACTAGCAAACGAAGAAAACGTAAAACTGTACATTAAACAGGAATTGAAAACTATAAAAAACCACCCACAGGCAGATGAAATTTTAGCCATGCACATACATCCATTAATTCGCGAAGAACGTTTTAAAATGTTGATGGAGAAAATAGAGCTCATAATAAATTAAATATATTATGGTCTATCGAGCAAATCTTTTAAGAAAACCAAAAACCATTATAGACTCGGGGTTTTAATGTCTAGAACCATTAATAGCATATATATATATGAAGAATCGGGGACTATCAGAAAGTGAAACTAAATGTAAGAATGGAATTCTGATGAAGTGGACTTAAGTTCAGGCTTCTCAATTAAAGTTGCCATGAGTAAATTTTACATCTTTTTATTAAACGAAGGTAATTTTTAATAATATTTACCCTTGTAGAAACAGCACATGTAATCATTACCCTTATCTAAAATGAACATATTTAATATAAGTACTCCCTATAACTAATTACCTTTATTATCTGGCTCATTACCCCATTTTTGAGTCTATTTTTACTGTTTTTATTACAAATGCTTATTTAACTAGTAAAACGTTATAAGCAAAACAGGAATTTATATTCGGTCATTTTACAAATGATTTCAGTTTGCTTTCTTTAAAGATGACTGTTATTTGTTACCATTAATGTTGTTAACAACAAGAAATATTTCTACCAGAAAAAACGCACACATATTGGAATATTTTTTATTACTTTATTGTTTTTAAGTTTTAAATATTCTAACAAACATGGAAAGTCTTTTCAAAGAAACTATTAGCATTGACCTGAAAATATCTTTAAAAAAGCATGGAAATAAAATCATACACAAATTAGGTGTAAAAACTGGAGAGATTTCTAAATATGAGGATTTAGGATATTTATTTAGAATAAGCCAAAATGAAAAATATTTTTTCACTTTCAATCACAACAAATTTCCTAAAGAAGACTTTAATGCCATTTTTTATTTTAATATCAATAAATGCAAGGGGGATATTTATACTTATTTAAAAACCTGTCCAAAAGAATGCATGTCATACCAATTCCCAAATGATACAAGCGTAATTGATTCTTGGAGGGGAAATTTTAATTATAAGCAAGAAGTTTTGGATAAGAACAAAGAACCAATAATTAAAGGACTGAGACCCCCTCAAATAGGTTCATTGCACTCTATTTTGGCACATTGGAGCATCTCCATTGAGCCAGCAATTGTCGTAATGCCAACTGGAACTGGAAAAACAGAAACGATGCTATCACTAGCTGTAGCGAATCTTTGTAACAAAATCTTAGTTATTGTTCCATCCAATTCATTAAGAACACAGATATCAAATAAATTTATAGAATTAGGAATTTTAAAAAATAAGGATTTTGGAGTAATAAATGAAATTGTTATAAACCCTATCGTTGGTTTAATAAACACATCTTTTCAAGAAAAAAAGGAGGCTGTAGATTTCTATTCTAAATGCAATGTCATAGTCGCCACTACTGATGTAATTACTGCGTGTAGAAAAAAAGATGTAGGGATATTTCTTGAAATTATAAATAATTCAAACTACCTTATTGTAGATGAAGCTCATCATTGTGCGGCAAATACGTGGAACAATATAGCAGTTGAATTTATAAAGAATAAAAAACCAGTATTAAAGTTTACTGCTACTCCTTTTAGAAATGATGACAAGAGATTAAAAGGTAAAATCATATATAACTACCCATTATCATTAGCACAACGTGATGGGTCATTTAGAGAAATAAACTTTATGCCAATTGTCGAATTTGATGACAATAAAGTTCACCATATAATTGCTAAAAAAGCCATTCTACAACTTGAACAAGATATAGAAAATGGGCTAGAGCATCTCTTAATGGCTAGAGTTGATAAGATTGAAGAAGCGAAAAAGGTTTTTGAAATATATAAAAGCTATCAAAAATATAACCCAGTATTAATCACTAGCGAAACTAAAGACAAGGAAAAAAGAGAAATATTATCTAGGTTAAGAAGTGAAAGCAATCCTCATAAGGTAATTGTCTGTGTTAATATGCTAGGAGAAGGATACGATTTGCCTGAATTAAAAATATGTGCTTTACACATAATGCATAAAAACATTACGACTTCAATCCAATTCTTTGGTCGTTTTACAAGAAGCTCTACGAAAAATGTTGGGAATGCAACCATCATAGCAAATATTGGGGATAATAAACTCAAAGATAACTTGCTAAAAAAATTATATGCCAAAGACGCTGATTGGAACAGGATTCTTAAAACTTCAAACGAAAGTATTTTATCCGATTTGAATAAAGAAGAAGCATTTTTTCAAAAATTTGATGAGGATGAAATACCATATAAAATCCCTTTAAGAAATATAGCTCCTGCATTAAGCACCGTTGTTTATCAAATAAATAGTTTATCTCCTAAATGGAAACCTGAAAACCATAAAGATTTTTTTGAAAGCAGGAAACAGCAATCCGTTTTTGCTACTCATCAAGAGAAGAATTTGATTGTAATTATAACCAAATCTGATTCTACTGTTAGATGGGGGAAAATAGATGATTTAATAAATATCAATTATGACCTGTTTATTATTTATTATAATGAAGAGCAAAAGCTACTGTTCATTAATAGTTCCAATAACGGAAGCCTATACGGACAATTAGCAAACGATTTAATAGGAGATGAAATAAATTTAATTAATGAAGCTGACATATATAAATCTTTACATGAAGTCGAAGAATTAGAGCTTTTTAATTTGGGGGTTAAACCCATTTCAGAAGAATCAATTAGTTACACTCAACTTTTCGGAAAAAATGTAGGAGAGGCTTTAGATGAAATTACAAAGCAAACTAAATCTAGTGCTAATTTATTTGGTAAGGGATTTAGTGAAGGGGAAAGAATGACAATTGGTTGCTCTTCTAAAGGAAGGGTTTGGTCAAGAATGGTCAAGACAATTCCTGAATTTTGTGACTGGTGTGATGTTATTGGAGGAAAATTAATTAATACAGATATTGATGTTAAAAATATTTTCGATTTTATCGCTAAACCTGAAAGAGTTCCTCCTTTTCCTGATGATTTTTTATTCACTCCTATATCTATAATATGGAATGATGATATATATTATAGGGAGTCAGAATTATTCATTAATAATGAGTCGTTTTATGACTATAGGATAGATTTAGATATTGATAACTCAAATAAAAGCAAGATAGTTTTTAGTGTTTCTGATTCTTATGATAGAAAAACCCTATATGAATTAACACTAGATTCTAATAAAAAATCAAGAGGGTTTAGTTATCAAAAAATATCTGGAGCAGATTTAGTCTTCAAATATGGAAAAAATGAGTACCAAAGTATTCAAGAGTTTTTTACTGCATACCCACCAATTATACGATTTGCTGATTCTTCTAAAATGTATAATGATATTTTTTTCAAGTTCAAGTATAAACCTAAAGGATATGATGTTTCAAAAATTAAAACAAAAGATTGGAAAGCTTATGGAGTTAACATAACAATTGAATCTCAATATGATAAGACCAAAACAATATTGCGAAAAGATTCAATCCAATATGTAATGATAAATGAATTGAAAAATGATTCTAATTATCAAGTAGTATTTGATGATGATGACAAAAATGAGGTAAGTGATATTATTGCTATCAAATACTATGATGATTATAGTAAACTAGTTGTTGATTTATATCATTGTAAATTTTCTTTGAAGGATAAAGCAGGTGCAAGATTAAAAGACTTGTATGAGGTATGTGGACAAGCGCAAAGAAGCTTTCATTGGAAGCATAATATGCGTAATCTTATTGAACATATAAAGAAGAGAGAAGCTCATAGGCTTAAAAATTCCAAACCATCACGCTTTGAAAAAGGAGGAAATGAAGAGTTGCAAACAATAATTAATATGGTGGAATCAGGTATGTCCAAAATTGTTTTCAATGTTATTATAGTTCAACCTGGTATTTCAAAAAAAATAATTAGTGATGAACAGTTAAGTCTTTTAGGGGCTACAGATATGCTTCTTAAAAATACAGGAAACAATTTTGAAGTATTAATTGATAACTAAATTAAGTTATGAGCAATGCGAAAAAATGGATTGATATTGCTATCAATGATTTAAAAGCTTCCGAAATACTCTATAATAATGAACATTTCAGCCAATCATACTTTTATTTTCAACAAGCGACTGAAAAGGCAAATAAAGCTTACTGGCTTCTAAATGGGGTGTTAAAAGAGGGTGATTTTAAAAAGATAAGTCATAATCAACTTAAACCTTTAAGAAAGAGCATATCTAATCAGATTAGTGATTTTGACCTTTTAGATTCTTTGGATGAGAAATTTAGTTTTATTACTGAAAACCCTCTTTTTGAAAACATAAATTTATTAGAACAAAAGCAAAATTTACAATTTACTTTAAGCCACATAGATAAAATCCATAATCAAAAAGACATGGATTTTGATGAATCAGAAATAAAAGAATTCTTAAATGTACTTGGTGAATTAGAAAGTTTTCGTTTGGAGTTTCCTGAAAACTTCTCTAGTATATTTAGGAAAAACTTAAACCTTTTAATTAAATGGTTCGAGAATTTTGATACTCCTAAAGCTAAAGAATCTATTGAAGCTTTAAATGAAGTTTTAAATGATGATTTTGATAGTTTTATCCTTGTCGTAAAAGATATATGTATTAATATGATTGAATTGGCTTATGCAACATTCGTATTAATTATATGTTCATTTCTAACAAATAAACATAGTAACTCTACAAGATACCCTGAAGAATTAAATGGTCAAAGTCCTTTAGATTTTTATAATAATAACTTGTCAATAGTTAGGTATCAATCTTATTTTATTAAGCATTTAGAAACAGCTTTGAGTAAATTAAAAAGTTTAAAAATCAATGAAAATAATGAAGAGAGCAATTATATAGATTTAAACTCTAAATTAAGAGAGGAATTTAATACGCCAGATACTAGATGGGATATTTTTGGATGCAAAACTAAAAGTGATTTTACGAGTTATTTTATTGTAAAGAAAAATACTCATTCCAAAGTTCCAGAGAACATCATTCAAGAATTAGAAATAGCTGAACAATTACAGTCTTTTAGCTACTATTATTATCCCATATATGGAGATGCATTTTCCAGACTTACTAGGATTTTTGAGATAGCTATAAAGACAAAAGCAAAACAAGAATCAATAAATTTTAGAAAGAATACACCATTAGTGAGATTAATTAAAGATATTTCTAATGAGTATGATGAAGAATTTAAAAATGGGTTAGACTGGGCAAGAAAAATGAGAAATATGAATGCTCATCCAGATTTTAATACATTTTATGGCAATATTCTCGTAATTCCATTAATAAGGATGACAAATATTATCAATGACATTTTTAGGACAAAAAATTATTTTGACATCCAAACTAATAAATTTAATCAAATAAAAAACAGTTACCAATCTTATGAAAATGGTGTTTGGAAATTTGACAAATATTTAATTCATAAAATAGAGATTTTAGCATTTAAAAATGGATTAACATTATGGGCTTTTTACCCTGTAATGAAAACCTACCCCCAAAAAAGAGATGACGTTTATATTTTAGAACCTTTTTATTCAATTCTAAATTCTCACAAAAAAAGTGGAGAAGATTTCATAGGGACATCTTTTGACAACAAAAAATTAGAGTTGAAAAAATCAGATAAATTAGAAGATATTAATTCTATGGAATCGTATTTAAAGCAAATGAATGAAGCTCCAGAAGATGTTGTACAGATTATGAATATGACTGCAAATCAAAAAGTCTTTTTTCAGATTGAAAACTTTAAACATTATGCGAATCTATCAGATGTGTCTTGACAGATACTACCATCAGTTATAAGTACCCATCAGTCTTGATTTTTTTGGGTACACCCTACTGATAAGTCCAGATTTAATGAAACTATTGATTGAATTAAGCTTCACATGGAAGTAAACCAGTTTGAACAAAAATAATGTAGATGCTGACACTAAACAGTTGTTACTAAGGGATTAACTTTGAGAGTTTTTGGCTAGTTAAGTTTTATTTACCTAAATTGTAAGACTTTATTATCGGACTACACAAGAATATTACATGAAACAAGCATTAACTCTATTAATATTTCTAGCATTTCATTTTCAAATAATAAGTCAAGAGTATATCCCAGCAGATAATTTTAAATTTAAACTCATTAAAGCTAAAAAAGCCGTTGGGGGAAATTATTATTACACTATAAAGACAACAAAGGACGTTGAAAAAGTACAGGTCAGATTTAAAATGAAATCAATTTCAGGCGATCATGCCGATTTTGACCCAAATAAATTCTATTTAGTTACAGACCAATATAAAAAACGTGTGAAACCTATAGATGTAAGGCATAACTATGCTGCTGGTTGGATTTTTATTGGATTTGAACATTTAGTTAACTTTCAACCTACTGATAAAAAATTAAAGGAATGGTTATCTTATAAACCACACATAAAAAACACGTTTAATGATTATAAAATTGAGGGATATGAAGATATCTGTCATAATATAAACTTTGGAACTAAGAAAAAACCAAGGGTAGCCTCTCCGTATTTAGGTCATAAAGATTTAAAATCTTGTAAAATCGATTTATACTTTTCTCTTCCAAAGGATTTAAAAGTTTTCAAAATTTATTATGGTAAAGAGATAATTGCAGATACTAGAATTAAATAAAATGTTAAAACCAAATTAACAATGAAAAGAACAACATTTTTACTATTAACAATTTTTCCCATTTTAAATTTCGGGCAAAGTGAATTTTGCAATAAGAGTTTTGGAGAAAGTTATTTTCCTCTTTCAATTGGATTTGAAAAACATATCACTTGGGGAGATGCCTTTTATGTTGAAAAAGTAACTAAAAAAATTGAAATCGATGGTAAAGAATATTACAAATATGAGCAAGATTTTGGAAAAGGAACTATTTATGATTTGCTATTAAGAAACCAAAATGATACTATTTACATGTACAATGAGGTAAAGAAAAAAGATAATATTTTGCTTATAGCAATACCTAAAAAAGGAGCTAGTTGGGATACTGGAAAGATTGCCGAAATCAATGGCTCTTTTGAAACTCCATATTGTAATTATGAAAATCTCATAGTTGTAGAAAATAAATATTCAAACGGAACCAAAGAAAAACGCTATTATAAAAAAGGATTGGGGCTTGTAGCAATAACTAGCAAAAAAGGAATTAAAGGTATTTGTCTACCTAATAAAGAAGAAGCCGAATCACTAGTCCAACCATTATCATTTGTTGGCTGTGAAAATGAATCAGATAAATCGAAAGTTACTGAATGTACAATGAAGTCCATTCATTCATTTATTACAGATAAATTGAAAAACTTAAAAATTAAACCGCCTAAAGAAGTAGGTATATTAAAGTTCAAAGTAAGTATATCAAAGACCGGATATGTTTCAAATGTAGAAACTTTAAATTCTATCTCTGGTGGGAATCAAGCAAGAAAGGAAATTAAAAAAATCATCGAGTCATTACCCAAATTTATTCCTACCAAAACAGCAGACAAAAAAGCCGTTGGGACAAATATCGAATTATCGATTCCAATTAAAACAAATAACTAATAGTTAAACGAAACGTTTCGATGCATCTGAGTATTTTTAATTGTATTAAACTTTTAAGATTAATTTTAATAATATCCTGTTTCATGTCTTATGCACAGAATTCAGAATCCAATAGCAGTAAATTAAAGAATATGGAATTAAATAGTGAATACGGAATTTTGATTGATAAATCAGATGATAAAAAGTTTATCATGAATTTTAAAGAAGTATTTGGACGTTCGTTATCTAAATCTGAAAGTGAATCAATGTTGGAAGCAAGACTTCCTTTTGTATTTAAGTACTTTTATTTCGACTTTGAAAAAGCAAACGGATTATATATTGAACTAGAACCTAATGAGGATGAAAATGGAATTCTGCAATATCCTAAAAGACCTGATTATGGCTGGATTTTAAGGACTAAGATTAGAGATGACTTCAATCACGTGGACAAAGAAAAAGTTATAAATCAGACCAGAACTAATCTAGAATCTCTAAGTTTCAAAATTGAATTCATTAAGCATCAGGAATAAAAAATATTTTTAGATAAAATAGAAGAAATGAAACTTAACTTGATTGATGTAATTGATAGCCCCTTAAGTTATATGAGACAAGCTATTTGGGTGTCCGTAGAACGAGAATCTTTTTTGCTAACAGATATTTTCAAAGTCGCTGAAATTACCTTTAAGCGGAAGACTAATGTTGATATTTTATCTGAAGCAGCCTCTAAAGACGAGGCTTATAAAATGAAGAAAGTATATGAAGACAGATTTGCTTCAGACCTTTATGAAGAAATAAGCCTTACAGGTAAAAGCGGGTTCAAATACCTTTCTGTAAATGATTATAATAAATTAAATGGATTGAGTGCAGGCTCTGACACTTATTTTGACTTAATCAATGTCTTTGGAATTCACAAATATGAACTCCCTGTAAAAACTAACAAAGGTTTAATAATGCAATTTCAAGAAAAACAAATTAATGTTCTTAATCCTGCTGACGAAGCCTTATCAATATTATATTCTTTACCCTTTAAAGCAAAAGAAGTAACAGCAATCCATTCATTCCACAATCACAATTTATTAGTTTATGGAACGAATGATGGTAAAATATACTTACAAAGTCTTTCTGATCAAAATATTAGGCCTATTAAAGTCGATGATTGCAAAACTACTTGTCAAGATATCTATTTGGACGCTAATGATGAGTATGGTTATATCTGCGGAATGGGTTATTTGAAGATTTATAAATTTATTAATTATGAACTCAAATTAGTATCTGAGTTTAAAACATCAGCTCGTTCCGTTAATGTGTTTAACAATTTAATTATTTTAAATAAAGGAATGCACGGTATTGAGTTGCTTAAGTTCTATGGAGATAAAATTGAGAAATTAGATAGCCTTGATATTGGGTTCACAGTGGACTTAATGAGATTTAATAAAGCAAATAAAACTATTCTAATATCTAGTAAACCAATTGGCAAATTAGCCCTTTTAAAGGTTTCTGAACCTGAAAAAAGAACTCTATCATTGAGTAAATTGTTTAAATTCGGCAATTAAAAATGATTCAAAAAATAAAATATAATTTAACCGATTTAAAAAGAGCAACAAATGAAAAGCTAGTTACATTGATTTACAATAAATCAGTAGAATTAGAACTTGGTACATTTGGAGAAAGCCTTAGAAAAGCTGATCCAGCAATGGCGGATTTTCTATCTATGTGGATTTTAGAGGGAGACGTTAATAATGGTGGATTCGACCAATTCTTTAATAATTACGGAATTGAAAAAGGAAGAATTGCAATAAGAGGATTTAGAAGAATAGGTGCAGATGCATTTGCAATTGTTACAGAAAAAGCTATTGATATATTTATAAATCAAGATTCAAAATTTGAAAATAAGCGTAATCCTGATTTTAATGAATTGGACGACGAATTTTATGATTTAGAAGGTTTAGAAATACTTCAAATTCAGTATATTAAAAATAACTATGAGAGGTTTATCGTTGAATGAAAACTAAATTAATAAAACCAGTACACTATAAAAAATAAAAAAGCCCTAGCATCTGCTATGGCTTATTATTACTAGTGTAGAAATGAGATAGGCTACATCATAATTTTTGACAGGCTCTATCTGACTCCTTTTTTGTGTTTAAAAATTGGTTCCTTAACTTTTTCATATCATCGCTGACCTTTCGCTCTATGACCTTGGCATAGATTTGGGTCGTGGATATTTTAGAGTGACCTAACAGCTTTGAAACCGTTTCAATGGGGATACCATTACTAAGTGTCACCGTCGTGGCAAAGGTATGTCTGGCTATATGAAAGGTTAGATTTTTTTTGATGCCACATACATCGGCAATTTCCTTTAAATAGGAATTCAATTTCTGATTCGATATTTTAGGGAATATACTTCCTTGAGCTTTCGATTTATGATTATTTTTATACATTTCAATAATTTGTAAAGCTTTCGGCAATAAGGGAATTCTAATAACCTTGGTTGTTTTTTCTCTTCTATAGTGAATCCACAATTCGCCGTCAATCCCAATATTTATGTTATCTTCTGTTAAGTTAATCACATCGATATAGCTTAAACTAGTATAGCAACTAAACACAAACAGATCCTTTACTAGTTGCAATCGCTCAATTGTAAATTGTTTCCCTTCTATCGCATATAATTCATCAGCACTCAAAAACCCTCTTTCTGTTTTTATAATATGAGCTTTAAAGTTTATAAAAGGGTCTTTTTCAATCCATCCCAATTTGAGTGCTAGATTAATAAGTTTTCGAAAGCGTTCTATATGTTTCATCACAGTATTATTACCCATTTTCCTTTGGTGATCCGTTGGAACATAACCTCTCAGGTATTTTTCAAACTTGAGTATAAAATTATAATCGAGTTCTCGCAAATACATATCGGTGGTTTTATAACGCTTCAACAGAAACTTTGATATATACTTTTCGGTAGTGTAGTAGTTCTTTTGAGTGCCCCACCTCAATTTACCCTCCATGTCCTCATAATGGTAGTTGATGATATCTTTTATGGAATGGTTCTCCTCATCCTCACCTAGGTATCTTGCCTTGATGGCATTTGAGGTTATTAGCTTACGCTCTGTCTTCAGATCTTGGTAGCACTTGAAAAGGTCACTGTTCACCTCTTCTAGATAGTTGTTAAGTGTTCTTGCGTTTTGGTTTGTTCCGCGTGCCCTACCCCTATGGGCATCCCAATCCGTTACGTGAACTTTACGCTTTAAACTCAGCGTTGCTCGCTTGCCGTTTACTGTGATTCTTGCATAAATGGAGGCTTGGTTGTCTTTTGCCCTGGCCAAGTCTGCCCAGAGCAAAATACCTAAAGTGCTTGTTGTTTTCATGATTTCGTCTTTTTGTTAATACATTTTATTACCAGACGAAAGCCAAATCACCTTAAAGATACATTTATTATTCTAACCAACAGATGGATTTTAACAATTCGGTCAACACGTTTCTAAAAATTATTTTTGTTATCCGAATTGTTGACTTTTTTAACATAATTTTTTGTTTTCTTTTGAAATCGTTAAAAATACAAAAACCTGTAAATCATACGATTAACAGGTTTTTGATTTAGATTGATATGCTATTTTGTCGGGATGACAGGATTAAAAACAACCCAGACAATCCATTGTTTTCCAGTATATTAAATCCTAATTCCCTAAACAGGACACTAATTAAGACATCAACGAGAGCACTTTAGGCTTTCTATTTTACAAATGTATCCAAAAACCATCAAGTAAAATCAAATTGACAAATTTTTATTCTCATATAATCAAATATGAGTAATACATTTTAAAGTTTTTGAAAATTTTAGTGAGAACAAAAGAGAGATTACAACTATGCTATACTAAATAGTTATTGGGTCTCGGCAGGATTCAAACCTGTCACGCCATATATACATATTTAAAGGCTCTATACTTTTTCACAAAATCTGTTAACCAATTTGTTGACGGTTAGCTTGATAGCAAATAAATTGATTTAGTTTTCATTGTAAAAATAGCAATTTAATTATTGCTAACTGTTTAAATTTATCATTAAACCATTATTTATTTTCTCTAAACACAATTGCTTTTTAACCTGAGTTCGACGTAAGAAAAGCGATTTTTTGGTATAGAAAAAGCAGAATATTTAGTATATTAAAGTGTTGAAATTAAATATATTAACAAATATTCTGCTTATGATTTCTAAAGATAAAATTACTGAAATTTTTTGTTCTATTGATGATTTTTGCCTTGTTTTTGAGCCCGCTTTAGTAAAACGACAACTTTCCACAGGGAAAAAGACAAGAAAGCGCAAATTTACAATGTCCATTAGTGAGATAGTGACCATTACTGTTCTGTTTCATTTAAGCGGAATAAGAACTTTTAAACACTTCTATATCAACTATGTTCAACAACAGCTCCATGAAGAGTTTCCAAATACGGTTTCCTACAATCGTTTTGTTGAATTGATGCAATCCAATATACTCCCATTGACCCTATATATGAAGACCTGTTGTTTAGGGAAATGCACAGGAATATCTTTTGTGGATTCTACGCCGATACGTGCGTGCAATAAAAAGCGGATAAAGCAAAATAAAGTCTTTAAAGGTATTGCCAATATTGGTAAATCCACCATGGGCTGGTTTTATGGATTTAAGCTTCATATCATTATAAACGATAAAGGGGAACTACTTGATTTCATTATCACTCAAGCTAATGTAGATGACAGGTCTCCTTTAAAACAAGAAAACTTTTTGAAAAAAATATTCGGTAGCCTATATGCCGATAAAGGCTATATATCAAAGCAACTCTCCGCATTATTGTTCGATCAAGGATTGCACCTAATAACAGGCATTAGAAACAATATGAAAAATGTAATGATGACTATGAGAGATAAAATACTCCTTAGAAAACGATCCGTTATAGAAACTATAAATAACCAATTGAAAAACATTGCCCAAGCGGAACATTCTAGACATAGAAGTTTTGGTAACTTTATTACCAATTTAGTAGCTAGCCTTATTGCTTATTCCTTTCAAGAAAAGAAACCAAGCATTAAATTTGAAACAGAAAACACACCGCAACTAGCTCTTTTTTATTAAATCCTTACGTCGAACTCAGGTTTTTAATTACTTAGAGGATGATTCGAGCACAATTTTGATATCTCTTATTTGATCAAAATCTATTTGTAAATTAAAAAGCCCACTAACAGTGGGCTCTTCTTTTTTGGTGTCTACAAAAACTTAATTAAAATCATAATCTTCCAAATTATTACTAAACTTAAATGGATAACTATAACCAATAACACCATCTCGATTTATTGCATAAAACCTAGCATAATAAATAGTATCCAGAACGGTCAACGCTCCTATTTCTGCATATGCAATATTATTACTGAAAGAACCAATAGAGGTGTCGTCAATGTCTTTTTCTGGAAATTGCACTTCACCTTCATCAGAAGTCTTCTTGATTGTCCAACATACACCAACCTCTTCGATGGATGCTCCTCCATCAAGCCATACCCTAGTAGATAGCTTAGCAAAGCTTTCACCAATAATTGGATTATCATTTTCATCCATTTGAAAACCTGGAACAGCCAATTTAGGTGCTTCTGCATCCGTAGAACAACTGCCTAAACAAAAAGAAATAATCATTGTTAACAGTACTGCTTTAAAAATATTTATAGTGAAATTTTTCATATACTTAATGTTTTATTTATAATAATATATTTAATACAAATCTTCTACTTCCTCTGGAGTAAGAACATAATCAAATATCATTGTATTAGCTACTTTGCCTGTAAATGGAACACCATAAGTACCTGTTCCATCTTGACCAATCCTAATAGGCAGGCCACTATTCATGTCGCCAATGCCGGACATATCAACACTAGCAAAGAATTGGGCATCCTGATAGACCGAACAGTTCCCGCTTCTATCAAATGTAATTGTTAACATATGCCAATCACCATCATTAACTACATCTCCGCTGATATCTATACGATTAGATCCATCTCCTGCATTTAATTTCCAGTTACTTCCAAGGAAAGCTAAAACAAATCCTTTATTTGATCCTCCGTTCCAATCTTTATCAGACAGGAAACTTGGATCGCTATTAGTTGCAGAGGTATTAATCCATGTAGAGATAGTAAAGTTGCCATTATGCCTAAAATCTAAATCTGAATCCATCTCTAAACTTGCATAGTTAGATCCGTCGAACTCATAAGTAAAACGTCCTGCTTCACTTGTAGCCAAAGCACCATTATTAGTGACGCTAATATTTTTTGTAAGACCTGATTGTGTTTTTAATACAGCACCACTATATTGTCTAGCAGCTATAGCTGCCTCTGAACCTGTAAGTGCATAGTCATAGAAAGTTACATCACCTACCATGCCGCTATACCAACTACCATAACTTCCTGTGCCGTCTTGACCTATTCTTACAGGCATTCCACTTGACATATCTGCTCCATTCAAAGCAGAAATATCTGCACTAGAAATGGCAACGCCATCTTGGTAAATAGTTACATCGCCTGCCCTATCGATAGTAGCCATTAAATAATGCCATTCACCATCATTAATAGCTGTTCCATTAAGGTCTGCACGATTTGAACCGTCTCCTATATTTAGCTTCCAATTACTGCCCAAATAAGCAAAAACAAATCCCTTGTTTGATCCTCCATTCCAATCCTTATCACCAATGATTGATGGATCACTATTGGTTGCCGTAGTATTTACCCAGATTCCTACTGAGAAATTTCCAGTACCTCTAAAACCTAAATTATTATCATTTATTTCAACTTGATCGTCCACGCCATCAAATTCCAGTATACTACCAACATAAGGATCTTTTACTTTAGAAGTAACCGCATCTGCAGTGTTAATCCTTAATGTTCCTTGGTTTTTTCTTACCAAGAAAACGAACTCGTTACCTGGAACGGAAGGTGCCCTTCCTTCAAGTCTTTGGATAACTATAGACGTTTTGCCCATAGATGGATTTGTGAAACCAGACTGGCCAGAATCCGCATAAGTAACATTAAAAACTATGACTACTTTTTCAAACTCCTCTAACCCCAATTGAGTAACATCAGTAGTAAAAAAACTAGATTTATAGCCTCCTTCAATTTCTGAAAAATTATTAATTTCCATAAGCACTGAATTATCTGCTCCTGAAACTACTTCTATTTTTTGTGGCATTGATTGTGTAATCACAGCCAATTCTATAGGTTGACTTTCTGAGTAAGACTCATAATGCCTTGGATCATATTCTAATTCCGCAAGTTCAGCATTTGTATATTCAAGTCCTGTTTTTGGATTAACATGATAAACGTAAAGTTCTGACTTACCTTCCAGTCTTTCATCTCCATTAAAATCCTCATCACTACACCCTATAATGGCAATTAACATAAGAGCCAAAAGAGGTAGAATTTTATTTATATATATTTTTTTCATTTGTCTTTTCTGATTAGTTAATTATTATATCTCATTTAATATGACCTATTAGCCCTATTAACAATGAAATATTTCTAATTGTACCCAGGGTTTTGATTAATGTTTGGGTTTGAATTTATCTCGCTTTGAGGTATTGGCCATAAATAATCTCTTTGTGGATTAAACGATCTAAAATCAATCACCCTAGTAACGTATTGCCAATCTTCCGTTGTTCCCATACCATCACCAGGATAAGCCATATTCCCCAAATATTCGGGATCATATCCCAAAGCATCGACCATTACGTCTTCCATAATTCTCCAACGGCGAATATCACTTAGTCTATGGCCTTCAAAAACTAACTCAATCCTACGTTCATTTCTAATTACTTCCCTCATTTCAGACTGGCTTAAAGCAGGCATTGCAGCACTTAATGTGGTCATTCCTACTCTGTTTCGTAATTCATCAATAGCTGCATATACCGTAGCATCTGGACCAGAGGCCTCATTTTTAGCCTCGGCATAGTTTAACAATACTTCGGCATAACGAATAAACAGTTTATTGTTCCCTTCTCCGTTATTCCTATCCATTTGCTTACCATCATTTATCCATTTTTTAGGTTTAAACCCAGAACCTCCCAGTATCCAATTTTCTTCAAACCTACCACCAATTCTTCCCCAAAATTCTACAGTCCAGGGAGCACCAGGATAATAAATAGACATCGATAATCGTGGATCACGATTCATATATGGATTGTCAGGATCATAACCAGAACTTGGGTCAGTAATTGGAAGACCATTAGCCATGTAATAAGATTCTGCTAGTTGTAATGTGGGCAGATAAGATGGCCACCATTCCATAAGTGGCATCTGAAAAAATGAAGGGTTGGTTTGTGGCGTGTAAAAAACCTCCAATATAGCTTCAGAATTTGTTACGGCACTTTCATTTTCTTCTAAAAATAGGCCTTCATAATCAGGGAACAGGCTATACACACCTAGATCCATACACTCTTTTGCTGCATCAGCCGCTTCAGCCCACATTTCGTTATATAACAACACTCGTGATTTAAGTGCCAGTGCAGCTCCTTTTGTTATCCGACCTATATTTTTAGCATCTGAATACTTTAAAGGAAGTTCCGGAATAGCTTCGTTTAAATCTTTTATAATTTGAGCAACTGTTTCCGCTTTTGGTGTGTTTTCAGGCTGTCCGTTCTCTAAATCAGCTGTAACAATAATTAACGGTACATTTCCAAAAAAGTTAATCAAATCAGCATAATACCAGGCTCTTAAAAATTTTGCTTCGGCGGTATATCGAGGAATATTATCAGAAGCAAAATTAGGGTTTTCCATAGCATCTAAAAACGAATTGGCTCTAGCAATCCCTAAATAGTTTCTATCCCATTTCCATGCTACCCTAGTTGCTTCTGCGGTTACCGTTCCTCTTGCAAAATCGGTAGCGCCTTCCCAGGGCGAACGGTTAAAGGCATTGTCCGACATCACGTCCAAATAGAAAGATTGCACTTTAGCATATGATGCGTCTGTTTCAAAATAATCTAATTTTTTATATACACCATTTAACATGATTTCCGCTGTTGCCTCTGATTCTATATAGGCATTTGGAGTAGCAAAATCTTTTGGAGAAGTTTCCAAATAGTCACTACATGAAAATATTAACAGGGATGTTAATATAATAGTTGTAATTTTATTTTTTACTTTCATAGCTTAAAAGTTTAAGTTTAATCCTATTGAATAAATCCTTGATTGTGGGTGCTGCAAAGTATTGGTAGTAGTACTTGGCTTTTCTGGGTCAAATCCGTAACGCATTTTTGTCCATGTAAATGCATTCTGTATATTACCATAAACTCTAGCATGAGATAAAGACAATACGTCTAATATTTTTTTGGGTATTTTATAACCTACGGTTATATTCTTTAACCTTAAATAAGAGGCATCTTCCAAATAATAATCAGATACAATATCGAATCTATTAGGTTCACTATATAATCTTTGCACGTTGGTATTTGGATTTTCTGGAGTCCAAGCATTTCTATACCACACCCCAGTCCCTGCAGAACCTCCGTGAAATGGAGCAGTTACCATACCTTGATTTAAGGAATTAACCCCAGAAACACCTTGGAAAAAGAAACTCAGATCAAAGTTTTTCCATTCAAATCCTAAATTTGCAGAGTATATCCAATCTGGATAAGGTTTTCCTATCAAAGTTTTATCATCTGCATTTATTAAACCATCTCCATTTAAATCAGAAAACTTAATATCTCCTGGTTGAGCAACCAATCCTGCGTAGGCATTACCAGCAGTTGATGTTAAATGACTATCGATATCTGCCTGAGATTGATATAAGCCTTCTGTTTTATAGGCGAAAAATGAATTAAATGCTTCTCCTTCCTTCCATATCAAATCACCAAAAATAATAGGGTCTTGTCCTGCTAAATCAGTAATTTTATTTGTTGTATGCGAAGCTGTAATATTGGCATTAATTTTAACATCCTTTATTTGCCCCTTATAGTTTATTAAAACTTCTAATCCTTTATTCTCCATTGCTGCAGCATTTTGAAATGGCAGTGTTGATAGCCCTAATGTGCTTGACAGAGGAAGTTGCATCAGGATATCTGAATTCTTCTTAACAAAATATTCAATAGTACCACTAATTTTATTTTTAAGAATCCCGAAATCAAGACCAAAATTTAATTGCTCCGAGGTTTCCCAAGTGGTTCCTCTATTAGCAAGTTTGGTTACAGCACCAGCAGGATATAATGTATTATTAAAATTGTGCGAAATATTTAAGCTAAGTTCATCCGAGGCGGCATAATATTGCCCGATACTTTCATTTCCAAGTTTACCCCATGACGCTCTTAGTTTTAAATTATTAAAAAGCCCATTACCGTCCTTTATAAAAGGTTCTTCTGAAATTCTCCATCCAATGGATGCAGATGGGAAAGACCCCCACTTGTCTAAAAATCTTGAACTTCCATCTCTTCTTAAAACACCTTCAATTAAATATTTGTCCTTGAAATTAAGCCCAACTCTTCCAAAATAAGATAACCAAGCGCCATCGTATGCCCTTCCGCTATTCTTCTGTGTACTAGCATCTCCAACACTTAAGTTTGGTAGATTAGCCGAAAAATTTTCTCTACTAGCCGATTTCCAGTCATATACATAATCCCTAGCTTCATAAGCAACCATTACATCCATATTAAGGCCCTTAACCAACTCTTTGGAATAGTTTAATTGTGCATTGAACAATCTGGTTAAAGATGTTTCATTTTGAGTTAGCAAACTTGATACAGAAGGAGTTTGTGGATTTAACTCTCCATTTGGCAGAAATCCAAAAAGAGTAACTGAAGGATTCCATGATTCGAATAATCTAGAGGTTCTATATAAATTATAAGAAGCTTTGGCACTAAGTCCTTCCATAATATCTAATGTTGCAGCCATTCTTACATTAACAGGCGATGTATTCGTATTCGTATAACCTCCTATCTCTGCTTTTGCCCATTTATCTCCATATGCATTATAACCTACACCTGGTAAATATCTTCTAGATGTTGAAGGAGCAACATAGATAAAATACATGGCAGAATCGATTCCGCCATCTGGTAAATCTCCCGTACGCTGGTCATATCCAGAGAAATTCAGATCGACCTTCAACCTATCGTTTAAAAAACTAGACGTAAAATTTGTTCGGAAGGTAAGTTTCTTCGTTTTACTGCCATCGGCAATACCATCTTGATCTAAATACCCAATGGCAGCAGAATACTGAAATTTTTCTGAACCACCAGAAACATTAATATGATTATCTATAATGGTTGCCGTCCCAAAGACATCAGAAACCCAATCATAGTCAGTAGGATATAATATTGGATCTACATTATTCCTGAATAAATCCATATATTCATCCGTATACCAGGATGGAAATATTCCACCATTGGAATTCGCTTGGGCTTGTGCCATTAACTCCAAATATTCCACTCCCCTTAAAAGCTCTGGTATTTTGGTAACCTCTTGCACTCCATAATAGCCTTTATAATTCACTTTCATTTGTCCAGTTTTCCCCTTCTTGGTTGTAATAACAATTACCCCATTGGCTGCTCGGTTTCCATAAATAGCAGATGAAGCTGCGTCCTTCAATACCGAAACAGATTCCAGATCGTTAGGATTAACATCATCTAGAGACCCTATCATACCATCAATAATTATTAGGGGATCACTATTACCAAAAGTACTTACCCCTCTAATTAAAATTTTTGCGTCATCACTTCCAGGCTGCCCTGAAGTTTGTGAAATAAATGCACCCGCAACAAGTCCTTGTAATGCCGCACTAGTATTAGTAAGAGGCCTACTTTCGATACTTTCTAATTCTACCGACTCTACAGCTCCTGTTAAGTTTATTTTCTTTTGTGTACCATATCCAACAACCACTACTTCGTCTAGCTCAGCAGCATCATCTTCAAGTTGAATTGAGAAACTGGTTTGGTTTCCAACTGCTACCTCAGTCGTTGCAAAACCAACATAAGAGATCACTAAAACAGCATCCGAACCAGAAACTTTAAGGGAAAATTTCCCATCAAAATCCGATTGTGTTCCATTCGTTGTTCCCTTTTCCAATATGTTCGCCCCTAGTAAAGGAAGTCCAGAACTATCAGTTATTGTTCCATTAATTTCAATTTGTTGTAAACTTTCGTCACCTATATCTGGTGAATTATTTTTTATTAAACCCCCTTCCTTTAGAGGAGTTAGAATTATTTGCTTTTCAATAACCTGAAAAGCTGTCTTACCCTTGCTAAACATTAAATTAAGTACTTTATTAATGTTTCTCTTCTTAACATGGATAGAAATCTTCCTTTCCAATTCCAATTCCTGCTGACTATAAAAGAATTTAAACTCTGTACTTGATTCAATATAGTCTATAACTTCTGAAATAGTTATGTTATCCTCACTTAAACTAATTTTTGTATTCTGGGCATATCCTGAATCAGCCTGTACTTTGATGAGCGTAAGAATAAAAAACAGAATGGAAAACTTCATCTTAAGATTAAAATTTGGATAGTTAATACAAATACATCCTACCCCATTTAATGGTTTTTTCATATTTTTGTTTGATTTTGGTTAATTAAGTTACGTTAGTTAAAATCGATTTTTTGAGTCGGGCGTGTAGCCGCACGCTCGACTTTCATTGTATTATGTTATCATATTTTTGGTTTTAGAATCTCCAAAATAGAGATGGTTAATATTGGTTTTTACTGATAATTATTTCTTTATTATTAATGGTGTATGTAAAACCTGTATGAGCCTTACAAACTTCCAATATTTCTTCTACGGTTTCATCGATAAATGTACCTGTAAAACGCTTTTGGTTCAAGGCTTTATATTCATTGATTATCTTTACATTAAAGTGTCGCTCTAACTTCTTTAAAATAGTTTCGAAGTTATCCTCTATAAAATAAAGCTTATTCTCTGTCCAAGCTATATACTTCTCAATAAACACCTTCTGTACTTTTATGGCATTCTCGTTTAACACTGCGCGTTGTCCAGGAATTACCTTTATGGGCTTTAGTTCGATTGAATCATTTGATTTATATACGCCAACACTTCCTTCCACCAAAACCGTCGCATAAATACCATCGTCCTTATAGCTCGAAACATTGAACTTGGTTCCATATACCTGTGTATTCATT
Source organism: Snuella sedimenti (assembly GCF_016428595.1). Taxonomy (GTDB): domain Bacteria; phylum Bacteroidota; class Bacteroidia; order Flavobacteriales; family Flavobacteriaceae; genus Snuella; species Snuella sedimenti. Next base: position 22,035 of record NZ_JAELVQ010000013.1, read on the forward strand.
TGATCTGTTATCACCGTAAACAAACGTTCTTTGTCTTCCTCCACGGAAAAAAAAGCCTCACCATCTAGAAACACATCTCTGGGCATCTCTTTGATAAAGGTAGTAGGATATCTAAGTTTGGAACCAGAATTTAAATATACATGTGTCCCATCTGATAAAACCAACTGAAATTTTCTACCCAATGGCACATTTAAAGTATTATATACTAGCTTCGTCGAAGAAGATGCATTGTCAGAATGATACTTTATAACATTCTGTTCTTTTTTTATAAGTTCTTTTCCTGCCAATTCTAAAATGGTTTCAGAAGAACTTTCATCCAGATACTTTATAGTTCCATCATGCAGTTCAAGGGTTATCTGATCAGTATCAATAATTTCTCCTTCTAATTTATTTTGATTAAAAATAGCTATGGAAACCAATAGTCCTACTAAAAATATTGCAGCAACACCAACCAACTTAATATATACCTTATGAAATTCTCTCTTGCTCCTACTTAGTTCACCATATGATGTTCTTCTTTTATGAATAATATCTTGCCACAACGTATCAAATTCATCCAATTCAGTTGCCTCTCCCTCCTTAGACAAAAGCTTAACAAATGCTACTGCGCTTTCAACAGTGTCTTTTTTCTCCGGATTATCTTTCATCCATTCTATCCAAAATTTATTAGACATAGTATCTGGTCTTAGCACCCAATTTTGGAAATACTCATCCATTATAAAATCCTGTTCAGTATAATCCTGATAACCCATGATTAAGTAAAATCTTTTAACCTTTATTATATAGAGAGAGAGTAAACAGAAATTACCCCAAAAAAAAATAAAAAATTTTAATTTAATCAGTAAACTTACATGAAGTAGAGGATAAGTAAGTAAAGTAAGAACTGCAGGTAAGGTTTGTATAATAATCAAGAAAAATATAAATCTATTTAGTATCACCTACAATACAGGAAAAATATGTGCTAATCGAGACGTGATCCTTAGATATTACTTATAAAAATGTCTAAGAGCACCAATGGCTCTACCCATCAATTTGTAAGTCGCTTTAGTAGAAAGGTCCATGATTTCTGCGATCTCTTTATAATTCAATCCTACATAAAACTTTAGATGAATCATCTCTCGCTGTTTCGTAGTAAGCCGATTTACGCACACTTTTAATTTACTAAGTTTATAATCGAACTTTTGTTTTTCTATGAGTCTATGTTCAACCGATTCTGAAAAAACAAGTGTATCACTTTGTTGTATTGAGCTTGTATTAACTAACTTTAATCCTTTCTTCCTTTCATTTAAAACCCTTCTTCTTAATGCCTTGCACAAATACATCCTGATATTAGCAACTTCACCTAATTTATGTTTTCTATCCCAAATGTGAACAAATAAATCTTGAATACTATCTCTAACTAAGGCTTTATCATAGACCAATTTCAAACCATAGGAATATAAAAAATGAAAGTTAGATTTATAAATTAACGCAAATGCATATTCATCCCCCTCCTTTAATCGATGCCATACTTGATGGTCGGATATACCCTCTTGATGTTTGATATATGTGGAGTCGTCACAATTAGGCACATTGTCATTTACAAAAGTATTATTACGTAAATGTTTAGTCCCTTCTATCATGAATCTATTAAGATTAAATACTTTAACAAATATTAAAAAAATTATTCATATATGAAAATTTAATTTATATTCGCAAGCTTTTAACAAAGTGATTTTCATCAAAATAATGGATTTCTTGAAGCGAACTATCCCTAGGCAGAGCCTCGAGGGATTCTTTTCGATTAAATTATCATAAAGGAACAATACCATATAATTATAAAAAGAGATCAAAATTATAAGCAATTAGAAATTAAATTAATTTGTACTGAAGTCATTCGATTTAAAAAATATAGATTCCTTTCTTATTTAATTCAAAAGTCCTTGTTTTATCATTTATTTTCAATTTACCTTTCGCAAGCGGACTACCCTTTATTTGGCCTTTAATTATTTTTCCTTGCTTCCAGATTATGTCAACTTCAAACCCTCCTCGCGTCTTTAATCCTTTTATTTCACCGCTTTGCCATGCGTCTGGTAGAGCCGGTAATAATTCTATAATTCCAGAATGTGATTGTAAAAGCATTTCTACGATACCCGAAACACCTCCCATATTTCCATCTAATTGAATTGGTGGATGCGCACATAACAAATTAGCATACGTTCCTCCTGAATTATCCATAGAGACCGTTTTAGTTTCTACTGCAGTTAAAAGTTGGTTAAGCATTTTATGAGCCCTGTTCCCATCATTAAGCCGTGCCCAAAAGTTAATTTTCCAAGCCCTAGACCAACCACTGCCACCATCTCCACGAGCATTTAAAGATACTCTTGCCGCTTCTGCTAATTTTGGAGTTTCAATAGTTGATATTTGGTTTCCTGGGTGTAAGGCAAAAAGGTGGGATACATGTCTGTGCTTATTATTTGGATCATCTACATCTTCTTTCCACTCTTGTAACTGTCCCCAGCTTCCAATTTGAGGGGGCAATATATTATCTCTTGTCTGTAAAGCCCTTTTAGTAAAGTCATCATCAATCCCTAATACCGCAGCGGCTTTTACGCAATTGTTCAACACATCCCAAGCGATTTGATGATCCATGGAAGCTCCGCTTGAAATTCCTCCGTGTTCTGGAGAATATGATGGCACAGAAACTAGCTTCCCATTTTCATCCTCGGTTAAATAACTTATCCAAAACCGAGCCGATTCTTTCATAATGGGATATGCCTTATCTTGTAAAAACTGTTTGTCATTTGTAAAGTCGTAATGATCCCACAAATGTTGAGAGAACCATCCTGCTCCACCCGGGAAAAAGCCCCAGGGAATCCCCCAACCTGGTGAGGTGTATCCAAAGGCATTACACATAGTATTGACCATCCAGCCATCGGCATTAAAAAATTCCTTTGCTGCCAATTTTCCAGGTTCCACTAAGCTTTCTATATAATCTAAAAAAGGTTCATGACATTCGGAAAGGTTTGTCAACTCAGCAGGCCAGTATATCATTTGTAAATTAATATTACTATGGTAATCTGCTGCCCAAGCTGGATTTGTTGCATTGTTCCATTTCCCTTGTAAATGCATAGACATGGTATTAGGTCTACTTCCAGAAATCATTAAATATCTGCCATATTGAAAATAGAGACTTTCCAACCCTCTATCTTGATTCCCTTTAACATAATTCTTTAAACGCGTATTAGTAGGTACATCACTAAAAGATTGCCCTTTCAAACTAAAAGAAACCCTATTAAATAGGTTGCTATAATCTAAAACATGTTCTTCGATTAAATCATCATAAGATAATTTTGAAACTCCTTCTAGCGCTTCAGTATTTTTTAATTTAAATCTTGGATTCTTGTATTTTGGATAGGATAACTTGAATGATGTAGCTGCTGTATGCTCAAGTGTTATATCCTTAGCTCCTTCAACATAAACTACTCCATTTTTATAAGATACGTTCCCGTCTGTTTTTTTAAGGGAAACTCTTGTTTCAAATGCCATTCCATTATCGGCCACTTTTCCTTGAAAAATATAAACACTATCCTCTAACACTTCTTTAACCGTTGCATGAGGTGTTACAAAACGAATTTCATAATTAGTTGCTACAGAGCTTTCAAAATGATACACCATAACCTTACTCGGATAATTACCAAAATAGGTTCTCTTATAGTCTACACCGCTCACGGTATAGCTTACTTCTGCCAGTCCTGTTTTTAAATCTAGACTTCTTTTATAATTAGAAGCTTCACCAAGGTGATTCACTTTTATATAAAAATCCCCCATGGTTTGTTGTGCTCCATAATCTCCAAATTCACTATTATATCGTGATCCTGTTTCTATGGCTCCCGTAAACTTTGTTTTTACCAATTGGTCTGCTTCTCTGGTTTTCCCCTCTTTCAACAACGCTCTTGCCTCTGGCAAATATTTATATGTCCCTTCCTTTATTCCAAAATTGTAATTGGGGTTGGAATCTGGACCACCAGACCACAAGGTGCCTTCTGAAAACTGGATGTGTTCCTCATTTATTCCACCAAAAACCATCGCTCCTATATAGCCATTACCAATAGGTAAGGCTTCAGTCATCCAATCTGTTGCTGGTTTATTGTACCATAATTTTAAATCATCTTTTTCTTGTGAAAACGCACAAATACTAATTAAAAATACGAAAGCTCTTAATTTCATCTTATTTAATTGTTGTTTTTTATAATAGTTAAAAAATCGATTAACAATTCAAATTCTGTATCTACAAACTTGGTATCATACACCTGAACTTCTGTGCCTGCTGCCATTATTTCTTGCATTACTTTTTCAGGGTTTTTATTTTTGTATTTTGCTTCAACCCATTTTAAATACTGGTTATTCTTTTCGTGTTGCAAGGCCTTATTTAAAAGTTGTTCTGCGTCTTTGGTCATACCAATTTTTCCAAGTGCTATAAGCTGCAAGTACAATTTAGTGCTTTCGTTTAGGTATTTGGGTGTGCGATGCCCTGCAATGGTTTTATAAACCTGTTCTGCTTTAGATTTTTTGTGCATTTGCTCTAAGCCATAGGCAATTATAAAATTATCCAACCGCTCATCAACATCGTAATGTTTACCTACTCCCAAATTTTTTGGCCACAACTTGGCCTGTTTTGCATAGTCTATGGCTTTCTTGTAGTTACCTTTTTGTAAGGCATCGAAGGCTGCTTTAATACAGGCATCGTGATACATCGTTCTTCCTATGGTTGCACCTTCGTATGGCAATACGTTAAACGCATTTAAAAAATCGATACAGGTGTCATATTGCTTGAGTCCCATTACAGCTTTGGCATAATGCATACCGAATAAGGATTTTTCGGGATATAACTTTAAAAATGTTTTAGCTTTTTTAGCTGCCTCCCCAAACTTGTGTTTTGCTAAATAGTCTTCTATAAGCGCCATATTCACTCGCCAATCATTAGGATCAATACTGTAGGCCCTTTGTAAGGCTTCTTCAGCAGCATTTTCTTCATCAACAAATAATTTGGTCTTGGCTAAATAAAATAGGGATGTACCTGGTTCGTCTCCACATTTAGCAAACATACTTTTGGCTTCTTCAATCAATCCTTTGTTCCAGTAAATAAGTGCTACAAAGTACTTTAATTTCCAATGGGAATTTTTGTCTATTAATTCATTTAACATGGTCACGCTTTCCACACGATGCGGAAACACCAAATCTACAGGTAATTTGAGCGCTTCCTGTAAATGGGCTGTGGTGTTTTCAGTATCTAAATGGGCTAACCATAATGCTACGATGGGCTGTTTTGGTGCTAATTTTAATAGCGTAACGGCTTCATCTTGTGCGCCTAATGCCAGATACTTAAGAGCCAATTCGAGATAGGTTTCGTAAGGTAGCTCGTTGGTAATTTGTGCATTAAATTCTGCTTCACTCTTTTGTTTTAAAAACAACAGCTCGGCATCAGCAAATATATTGGTTGCATCTAATTGAGTGATTGTTTCTAACTTGGAGTGTGCAGATACGCTATCTTTTTCTTTCCTATAGATAAAGGCTTGCATTTCAAGGGCGCTCATATTAAAGATGTTAAAATGCAATGCTTTCTCTAGATAGGTTTTGGCTTTATCAAAATTTTTTTCGTTTAAAAACAGTTTCGCCAATTCGGTGTATGCAGACGACCTGTATGCGACATCTTGACTGGCTATAGAAAATCCGCTTTTCGCTTCATTTGTGTTTCCTAAAATAGCATAGATTAAACCGTAATTGTAGTTTGCCAATCCGTCGTAAGTATCAACAGCTAAAGCTTTTTGGGTGTACTCAAGGGCTTTTTGGTACTGCATGATACGGTAATGACTCAATGCCAACCTGTTTATTGTAGGAACAAAACCTGGTTCTTTTTCGTGACTTTTCACATACGCTTGCAGTGCTTCGGGATAACGGCGTTGTTTTTCTAATTCCAAGCCTTCTACATATAAACCATAAGCTGTTTCCATGTTGAAATCTTCGTTTGGTTTTATGGGCCTATCGACGCTATTATTAGGGTTTTTAGAATTGTAGTACAGCTTGTTTTTTCCGAAATTCACTTCAAAAACACTGCCATTATCTATGGTTATTGTTTCTGTAATTAATTGCAATGGGGTCGCTTTCACTTTTTTATTAAAAATGATCTTGCCCTGCGAGGTTACGACCAAATCGTCATCTAAATTCTGTAACGCACTTAAAAATAGGGTGACTTTATTCCCAGATTGTTCTATGTTTAAAACACCATGTTGTGAAGCTGCCACCATCCCTTTTGTTTCTTTTAAAGGAAACCAATATTCGTTCATAACATCGGTATCCTGAGGTGAAAACTCACGGTGCTTAAAAGGTGTATAGGTACTACTGGCTGCTGCTTGGTTGAACAGTTTGCCCGATTGGTATTCTATATATTGTCCGTCGGAATCTGTTAAAAGGTCTTCCCATATCATGCCTTGGTCCGAAAGTCCCCAAATCCATATTTTCTTCCCAGGCTTGTCATCGTAGAGGCTATAATGTCCGAAGCCAAAATCATCATCGTGATAATACCCGCCAAAATAATCGGAATAGGCATTAATAACATGGTAGGATTTATAGACACCAAAATTGTTATTTTCGTAAAAGCTTATTTCCCTTCCGTTGTCTATAGGCCATTCGCCTATTTCTCCCCCATGACCGATACGCTTATTGCCAGGGTATAAAAATTCCAGATTGCCTTTTGCTTTAGCAGCTGCATTCATCCAATGGTAATAGGTAACCGGTACATTGGAATTGTTAAACCATGTTGCTTTGGTTTCAAAATAGGCTTTATCTTTTGGCAATCGTATCTCTACATTCCAATTGGTCCGCGATGGCAAATCTAAGGCGCCCACAATACAGGACACGCTGCCATCTTCATTTTCCTTAATCCTATAATCAACAGGTGTAGCACAGGTTGGAATGTGCCCTATATCGCCAAAATTATACTCCAGCCCACCAGAAGTCCATGCACCCCGCATTGCCACATCCCTAAATTTGACCACGTGGTTATAGTACATAAATTCTTTTCCCGTAGATTTTTCTATGGCACCCCATATTTTACCTCCAATGTCTGGACACACAAATACCTTAATATACTCGTTTTCCAGCACGACCATATTCCATGCTTTATCTTCGCCTTTGGCTGTATAGCCATCGAATCTAAAATAAGGATACAACCGTCCTATTTGTGGCAACGGACTAGGGTCTGAAAACATATAGGTTTTCATAGTGAGCTTTTCTTCTTTTATGGTCGCATTTTGTGAGAATGTAGAAGTGCTCATGGCTATTGAAATTAGTACTACAAAAATTATTCTTTTACTATTCATATATTATGGTTTCTGAATTATAAATCCGAAGGATATGGGATTATTACCGTTTATGGTATATTCTTTATGGGTTCTGGCTCCCCATGAATCGTCACCACCAACACCATGTAGCTTATAGTCTATATTCAAATTAATAAAATCCCTTTGTACGATTTCGTAATCGTGTTTGGTGTTTTCCAAATTATCTTCTGTATATGGCCAAACCCTAAAGGACATTGGTTGCAATCCTTTTATTTTTATCCCATTGCCCAAACCATCACTTAACCTCATCCAACGTACATCGGTTCTGTTCGCATTATCTTGTGGCGATATGTATGGGGTTATAAAGCTACTTAAAAACATTTTATTTTTACCATATAAAGCTCCTGTCTTTCTGTCCGCATAACTTTCATGCGGACCTCTCCCATACCATTCTATCTTTTCAAACGCTTTGGGCAAGGCCATTCTAAATCCGAATTTTGGAATTAATGCTATATTGCCTGCTTTTGGCTTATAATCTGCTTCCACTTTTATCTGGGCATTTCCTGTAATCGTGTATTTTAATTTATATGAAACATCGCCCACGGGTAGTTTAAAATCAAAAGTTAAGGATACTTCATTTTCTTTTGACGATTTTTTGACTTCGGTATCATTAAGCATTCTATTTTTACCGGCCTCTTTCCATGCGCCTAATCGTTTTACATAACCATTTCGTTCTTGGTTATCGTTTGGTGGTTTCCAAAAATAAGGTTCCAATGGGTTAACGATATATTCTTTTCCTTCTGTTTTATAGCTTTCCAATGCCCCGTTAACCTTATTGATTGTAACAGAAAAATCCTTTCCGCTTATCTTATAATGTTCATCTAAAGTTTCAAGAATCAAATTTTCGGAGGAGTTGCTTATGGCGTCTGGATAATGAAAATCCTGTAATATAAATTGTTCCCTAGCGATTGCGAATCCTTTTGGTGCCCAATTAGCGTTATCGTTTACGTGTGCCGATAGGGTTAAAATATATTCTCCCTCTTTTTCTGATAATGGCTGAAATGGAATGCTTACTGTTTTTGATTGATTGGGCGTTACAACCATATCGTTAATGGCACCGCTTTCAATAACATCTCCATTATATTGAATCTCCCATTTGAAACTAAAATCTTTAAGATTTGTAAAACTGTAAAGATTGGTGATTTTAATTGTCCTTTCTTTTAGATTTACGGCTTCAAACCTTATGGATTGATGTACTTTTTGTGCTTCGTAATAATGCGGATTTGGGGTTCTGTCGGGAGCCACTAAACCGTTAATACAAAATTCGCCATCGTTGGGATAATCATTAAAATCGCCTCCAATAGTCCAAAATTCGTCGTCATTGAGTGCTAACTGGTGCGGATTTTCTAAATATTTTAAAGGGCTTCCATCTTTCCTTTTTGCTAGACCTTGATCTACCCAATCCCAAACGGCACCACCAACGGTATAGTTGAAATCATAAAACACATCCCAGTAGTCTTTGAAATTACCTAGCGAGTTCCCCATAGCATGGGCATATTCCCTCATTAGTATGGGACGTAAAGTATCGTTTTCTGCCACTCTTCTTATGGCTTTTGGCGATAGGTAGCCTTTGTCCAGCATATCGGAAACGCTTAAATCACTATCGCAATACACCACAGCTTTAGGTATTATGGTTTTTATGCCTTTGGCCATGGCCATCATATTTTGACCGGCTCCTCCTTCGTTCCCTAATGACCAAATAATTACCGAAGTATGGTTTTTATCGCGTTCTACCATGGAAACCGCCCTATCTACATGTGCTTTTTCCCATATAGGATTATCTCCCAATTCTTTATTTCCAATATTATAACCATGAGATTCTTGATTGGCTTCATCCATAACATATATTCCATAAGCATCACATAGTTTGTACCAATGTGGTGCATCTGGATAGTGGCTTGTACGAACAAAATTAATGTTGCACTGCTTCATTAACTTAATATCCAACAACATGGTTTCTTCATCTACGTACCGCCCTGTTCTTGGGTGATGTTCATGCCTGTTAACGCCTTTTAATTTTACCAACTGGCCATTAATTTTAAACAAATTGCCTTCAATTTCAACTTCCTTAAATCCAAATTTCCAAGGAATGTATTCCAATACATTTTCTTTCGCATCGATAAGCTGTAAGACTAAGGTGTATAAATTAGGGGTTTCTGCGCTCCACAGCAATGGAGAAGATACTTTCATCTTTAAATCGACAGCAGACTCAGTGCCTGCTAAAGTTTTAGATAAATTTGCTAAAAGTACTTCATTGCTTTTTTGTAAAACACCGCCATTACTATCATAAACAACTGCTCGAACCTTATGTTTTTTTACCGTTTTGGTCCCTAGATTTCGAACTTTAACTTTAATGGACAAATCTGCATCTTTATAAGCTTCGTCAAGATCTGTATTTATATGAAAGTCCTTAATGTGGAATTTATTCTTTACCATTAGGGTTACATCCCTAAAAATACCACTAAGGCGCCACATATCTTGGTCTTCTAAATAGCTTCCGTCCGACCATCTATACACCTCAAGGGCTATGGCATTATCGCCTTCTTTTATGTACTTACTTATATTGAACTGGGCAGGGGTCATACTGCCTTGGCTGTAGCCTACTTTTTCACCATTAATCCACAGATAGAAAGCCGATTTAACCCCATCAAATTTCACATATACTGTTTTTTCTAGCCATGAAGCATCTATAGTAAAGTGTCTTTTATAGCTTCCTACCGGATTCCTAAGCTTGTGGCTGGTATATTCCAAAGGCGGCTCCAACATAACATGTGGCTGTTCTTTTTTAAATGGGTAATTAATGTTAGTATAAATTGGAACACCAAATCCTTGCATCTGCCAATTGCCCGGAACAACAATATTTTCCCAAAGTGACACATCAAAATCCGATTTATAAAAATCTACATGTCTTTTATCTGGAGAGGATACCCAATTAAATTTCCATATTCCATTTAAGGATTTTTCAGTTGAAGACACTTCAGACAAGAGCGCTTTATCTTCGGTCGTATAACTTGAGAACGTCGCTACAGCAGGTTCTTTATTTATACCAATAACCTCTGGGTTTTCGTAATCTAATTTAAGTTGTGCCTTTACACCTGTAACCGTAAGCAAAGCCATTAATAACATCTTAAACTTTATGGTGTAAATCCTTGTTTTCATTTTTGGTTTGGTATTACATGAATGATAGATTCCAGCTATTTAAGGTTAAGAACAATCTCTTTTGGCTTGTTTTGAGATAATTTAATTTGCCATTTGTTTTTATATTCCCCTTGAATACGTTCCTCTTCGATTTCGCCTGACTTTACAGTGCTTACCTCATATTTTTCTGGAAGTCGTATAGTGATTGCCTTATCTGCTTTGGAAGTCATTTTCAATTTCAACTCACCTGTTTCCATATTCCATGATAATGCATCGATTTGAATTTGACCTCTTAACAAGATATTATTAATAGATCCTTTAGACCATTCTTTTGGTAAAGCCGGAATAATATCTACAACATCTTCCCAAGCAAATGCCAAAGCGTTGTTTATAACATCTGGTATGGTTCCAATCGGGTCAAAGCCATAGCCTTGTTTCTTGGGCCAGTAAGACATCATAAAACTAGGGTAGATGTATTGCTCTGTGGCCAGTCTAGAGAGGACTTCATAGACGATATCCGATTTTCCAAGACGTGCTGCGGCTTGTGCCTGATTCATCATACCGTGGGTTATATGGTTGCTATCTGCATTTTCTCTGTTGTGTAGCCAGTTTTCTGTTTTGCCTTCTAAGGCTTTTGCCGATGCTTCCCATAATTGGGGATTGGTTTCCATATCGAATTCGCAAAACTGATACAAAGGCAATAAATGGGAATGGTGTCGTTGATTGTACACTTCTTGAGTTCCTGCCGAAGCCCATTCCATAAGTTCTCCTTTTTCATTAATCATATAATCTGGCAATTTATCTGCCATCGTTTGCCATTTTATGATGTTTTCTTCTTCAATATTTAAAAGCTTACACGATTTTATCAAATAGGTTAAAATGGCTTTAGTTACCGCTATATCGAAGGTTGAATTGGCATACAAGTAATGGTCCTGCTCTGGTGAATAGGAAATAAAAAATTGATATTTGCCATTCTCGTCTTCGGTATCCTTTAACAAATCTTCATAAAACAGGGCATTTTCCTTTAACAAGGGTACCACCCTATCTTTTAGAAATGCTTTATCTCCTGTAAATTGGTAGTAATCGTAAAAAAAGTGAAGCATCCACCCCATAGTACCAAAAGATTGCTCCCCTGGCCAATTGCCCCAATGAAGCAATAAATTGGTGTTTGATGCCCTTGGATTTGATGTAATACCCCTGCAACCATAAAACTTTTCGGCATTTAAGCGACTGTCCACCAACCAAGATTCTATAAGTGTGAAATAGTTTTCCATAAGTTCAGGCATATTGCTGCTCATAATGGATTGAACTTCTAGCTGAAGATTGGAATCTAAGGTATAATCCCCACTCCATGCCGGTTGCCATGTGCCAGTCCAAATGCCTTGTAAATTGGGAGGATTCTTCCCGGTGCTGCATATTATTAAATATCTACAGGCATCATACATTTTCTCTACCAATGCAGGAGTGAATTGCCCGCTTTGTGCCGCTTGCTCCAGTAGGGCTTGTGAGGATACGGTTTCGGTTTGATTTCCATTAAGATTAAGCTTTACCCTATTGAATAAATCGCCATGAGCCTGGGCGTGGGGCTTAAACAAAGTCGCATAATCTAAAGTTAAAGCATCCATTTTTTTGGAAATAGCATCCTGTTTATTGGTTGAATAATCACCTAAAAATTTTGGGTTTTTAGGTGAGTAAGCCCATACTTCGCTTTGCGATTCGGGCAATGGAGTTTTCCAGTTATCTACTTGCATGACAACCAATATTTTATCTGCTTGTGAAACTGTAACAGATAACTCGTCGTTTGTCATTTCACCGCCTGTAGGAATGATTCTTACCACATTATCATAACCTCCTTTGCCATGCACATAGGTAGCATGGGTTTTTATTTCTCCGTTTTCGACCTGCATTTCAGTCTCAATCAGTTTATGGGTCAAATCCATAGAAAACGAACCGCCAACTTTACCTTTCGGCCCTTTTATTTCCATAACAATGACATCGTCTGGTCTGGAAATAAATAATTTTCTTTCCCAATGGCCTTCATCGTCATCCCAAGAGGCTTTTAGTTCGCCGGTAGCAAAGTTTTGTGTTAATTGATAGTTTTTATAGGCGTGATCTGCATTTTTGATATGAAACATAAATGCTGGATGAAATGGGTCTGTCCAATCAATTTTCTGACCTGTTTTTTCACGAAACATTTGATGCGCCACGGTTGGTCCATTAACCCCTGCTGCTAAGGCTTTTTCCTTAATTTCTGGCATAAAAGGCGCAACATGTTTAACAAACTCCTTAGTACCCAAGGTTAGGAACATCTCGCAATGATTCACTACAATGGTTTCGTCAAAAGGATTACCGTACATCATAGCCCCCATATTACCGTTTCCAGTTAACATAGCCTCTTCCCATTTAGAGGCAGGTTGGTTACTTTGTGTTCCATTAAAAGGGATTGTTTCGGTAGGGGTCTTGCAGGACAGAAACAGTGAAAATCCTAATAATAGGCATATGAGGTGTCTTGTCATTGATTACTTTATTTGAACTATTTCGCTGTTAAAAATTTTTATTTTTTCCCAAGGTAGCTTCTAAAAAGTGCTTGGGTGCATTGTTTTTATCCCCCTTAAAAATCATTTTTCCATGCTGCTTACTTCCTTTTAAGGCAATGATATAGGCTGTATTCGGTTGCGTCTTAAAATGTATAACGCCATCTTTTTCTTGGTGCTTTATTTTTGTCCTTGACGGGTTATCGACATGGATCTCGACCTTCAATCCATCCCAAGGATTGACCACCTTGCAATGGTTTCCTTTCAAGCTTTTTATCCAAATTCCTGAAACTTGACCATCCTCCTTTTTCTCGGAAGCAACCAAAAAAGCGCCTCTAGCTCTTAATTTAAAAGCAGGTGCCCATCCGTCTGGAATTGCTGGAAAAACCCTGATTTTGCCCTCGTTACTTTGCAACAGCATTTCATTAACCGCAGCGCTGTAATGGCTTAACGTTTCCATTCCCGCTTGAATAAAAGGTTTTGCTGGATGACCTTTTGGGTATTTCGCTCTGGCATCGTAAATATAATCGCGCTGGGTGGTTATATCTGGTTTAGCAACGGAGTCCATATAAATAGATAAATTATACCAATGGTCGATGTTGTAAAACAAACCTTGAGGAAAATGTTGCAACCTACGGATACCATTTCGCATGCGATCCATCACCACATCCCCCAAGCCCAAACGTGCCGCTACTATGGCATCTGGAGAAATGGCATTTATTTCGGGAACGTGGTTTTTTACCACATTGGAAGCTGCTTTAAACTCCCGACTATCCTGATTTCCCAAACCAATGATGTTTGCAGGAAAGACCAGTGAGGTATTACCACTAAAATGATTGGTCCATTTACCATATACTTCGGGTGTAGGGTACACAGAACCATCTGGGTTATATGCCAATTGCATAATTTCGCCTATTTTGGGTTCGCTTCTAAATGGAATTGGCCAAATATGGTCAATGATATGTTGCCACTGTGCTACTTTTTTGTCATCCACACGAAGTGTTTTTGCCGCTTCAACACAGGCTGTCATGGTAGAAATAATCATATTTCTATCGGTAATGGGATTTTTTAAATCGTGTGTTCTCGGACTTTCATAAGGTTGGGACGGATAGATAAAATATTCCTTTTTATCGACATCCCATTGTAGCTTTTTCACGTAAAATTCGGCTGCTTTCTTTAAAAAAGGATACCCTTTTTCTTTTAGGAATTCTTCATCATCCGTAAACTGATAATATTCCCAGAAAATAGCTGCTATTTGTGTAGCTGGTGTAAAATTATTAAGCATATCACCCCTATCCCAATAAGTCATCTTCCCAAAAAAATCATGAGCTTCGCTCCACAGAATGGCATCGTCTGACCCTCTCATTTTGGCATGTTTTTCGGCTTGTGGCATCAAACTGAAATAGGTGTTTATATAGGGCAACATAAGTTCTGTATCATTCTGCGCCGCCAATCCCCAATATTGTTGTTGGGTGTTCCAATGGTGAGGCGTTACCCAGTTTCTCACATCGTGATTCCACGTCCATAAACCGCCATTAAACACAACGGGATATTTTCCTCTGGAGGAACTTGCCATTAAATAACGACGGAAATAATACAGGTTCTCTATATAATCGTTTCCTAAATGGACAAACGATTGATTCCAAAAGTTGTCCCACCATAATGTGTGTTGCTCTTTTTCCTTTGAAACGGTCTCCTTTTCAACAGCATTCAATAATTCAATAGCGGCTGTTGTAGGGTTGTCCGATTCGTTTGATGTTACTAAGGAAATGAGTACTGTAACCTCATGGTTTTTTTCTTGGGATGTTGTTAGTTGTGCTCTTTTTTCGCTTATGATTTGAGCTACAACGTCTGCTCCCAATATTCTGCAAACTACCGAAAACTGAAGGCCTTCAAACGATTCTTCCAATACAATATCCTTATTTAAAGTTGATGCTTGTGTATTTCCCAGTCCTATTTTGGTGTTTTTTGAATACCCACCATACCAGCCTGCAAAGGCACGACTCCCCCAACGCTCTAAATCAACATGTATTTTAGAACCTTTTGCATTAGGGCTTTTCGCATCCGATTTAATGTTTACAACCCAAACATTTTTATTGGGCGACACCCAAGAAGTTATTTTACTCTCTGAAAATGGCGTTTGTGATTGCATGGACACCTCGGCATTCTTTAGCGATAATCTGCTATCAAAATCATCAAGATATAGCCAATCGAATGCGGGTACTCCTAGGTCAATACTTAACCGTGCGCCTCCCCTTAAAGTGGCTTCCGACTCGGCATTGGGCTGATCGAACAAATCATTTTTATTAATTTGGATTTCAACACCGTTCTTGGTATTCCAAACCATGCCGCCCAAATCACCGTTTCCTATGGGAAACCCTTCAAAACCTTCATAAGCAGGAGTTTTATAGACAATGTCGTGTTTGGTCAAATAAGAAGTATCTACTTCAAAAATCGGGCTCTGTGCCAATGCATTTTGAAAGTTGAAAACTGAACAGACTATTGCAATTAATTTAATTTGATTTTTGAACATCTCTATTATCTGTATTATTCTATAATTATTCAACAACTAGTAACCAGCCTTTTGTTGGATCTATTGTTAGGTCGTCATCTACAGAAAATAGCTGTTCTGGCTGATAATTTTCAATCTTAGGGGCGATCATTTTAACTTGGGATTTAGTTAATCCAACGGCATCCCAATCAATATTTAATTTTACACTCACTGGTTCTTTTGCCCAACTAGCAATAGCAACCAAAAGCTTTCCTTCCTTAATATAGGCCGTAGCCTTCACATTTGGATTGCTGGTATTTATCACTGGGCGTTTGTCCCAATAGCCTATCATCCTGGCCTCGTCAATACCAAAACTATCCCAAACTTTCCAAATTTGTCTTGGATCGCAACTTACTCCTTCGGTAAACCACGGATAGCGTACAGTCATACCATACACCATACCACGCCAAGGATTTCCTCCTGCATGTAACATATCACCCATATGTCCGAACGGAATGCCTGAAACTTCAACCAACCAGTTCTCGGGAGGCATTTCGTCATATTTAAATGATTCTCCAAACCATAGTTTATCCAAATATGGAAAAAACTCGGTATATTGTGTTGCCGGTCCTTTTGAAAACCCGGTGTTGGAATGTAAATCCATCATGCATCCAGGTTTTATTCCATCTAAAATCTTTCGCATCCGCTTTAATATGCGTCTGTCGTAAGATACATCGTCTAAATATAACCCATCTATATCATTTTTTTTAACCAACCATGCTAATCCTTCCAAATAATAGTTATACCATCTAGAATCACCTGGTGCATTGACAATTGATGCATCGATACCGTTTTCAAGTGGAGAATACCACTGCGGACGGTAACCGCCCACCAAATGCTCTTGCAACCACGGGTAGCCTCCACCTTTTCCTGTTCCCAAAATTTCATTGCCCAAACTGCGCAAGGCCCATATCTCGGTAGTGTAATTCGTGAGCTCCCTGATGGTGTAATAAATTTTTACCTTTAAGTCCTTGGCATGCATTTGGTCTACAAAGCTTTTCATTTCCTTTGTTGCTACAAAGGGATAGTTAATGTATGGGTTATATTTGCTGGCATGGTGTAGGTTTACGATCTTAACGCCATCGGTAATTTCATCATCTTTGGGCATAGGGTCCAATCCGTTATGGTAGTATCTGTTAACAAATTGTGATTTAGTATCTATCTTTCTCACAGGAGTAATCAAAAACGATACCTCGAAAACCAAAGTTTCTCCCTTTTCAAATTTTCGTTGTCCAGAATAGATTGTTGCGATAGTTTCATTATCGCCCTTCTCTATTGAAAAGCCTCCCTTACCTCCATTATGCCAACTTTCTGGAGGCGCGGGCTTGTAAAGATTGAGCAGTGGTCCATGGTAACTGCCTCCCCTTAATTCTACATGTAGCCCTCCATAGGTATTACCAACCCAAAAACTGTCGTGGGGTCCTTTCCATTTGGCTGAATGGTTTTGAGGGACTAAGGTGCCCGGCAATCCCATACCCATCATATATTCTGCTATGCTGGATTGAAACGGAATTTCCAATTTAAAATCGTTGAGTTCACAATCCTTTTTGGCCACAAGTTTTATTTTATAGTTTAGATGACCATCAAACTCTGTGGTGTTAATGGTTTGGATGTCAAAATTTTCAGAACGGGCTGTATATGTTTTGGTAAAGGTTCCTAAATCATGATCTGTTGATTGAGGGGCTTTAGGTTCAATAGTTTCCCCTTCCAAATTATAACGTATGGGGGCATTCAAAATTTCTGTACTCCAAACATTAATGGTTGACGGTAATCCATATTCATTTAATGCCACCTGTTTACCATACAGATCAAGTTTGTTTTCTTCTTTTAAAGTAATTGGCGTGTAAGGTTTTGTGGGGTGGTTATCCAATCCTATGGTCGAATTCAACCAACGTAATCGGGAGTGTCTCCATGGTTCATTATCACCTCTATCTGCAATAGTTTCTTCTGAAACATTTAAGGCAATTTCAATAGTTTTATCGGGTTGATTATCGGCCTTAATTGTAACATGCCCTTTATACGTCCCCGATTCGGTAGTTGCTAGGATATCAGTACCTATCCAAAGCGGTTGGATTTGTCCTTTTTTAACGTTAACCTGTTTTGTAAATGGTGTTCCATATGGGTCTACACCATGGGTATTAAAACAGGTAAAGGCGCTTGCTGGAATATTGCTGTTATTTGGGGATTTTAAATCGTGAAACACCAGAGTTACATTTTCAAGATTGGTTTTGGAAGCGTAAATGCCAATTTGAAAAGCGTAGTATTCGTTTTTTTGAGCCTTACCTTCAAATTGATGCGTTACACCTTCCTTAATCCATTTCAAGGGCAAATAATTGCGCATCTTAATGGGATACTTCCTGTCTTCTGCAATGGCGATATAATCTGATGCCGTACTGTTTACCAGCTGCTCCTGTTCTGCTTGGGTAGCAGTAACTTCCATGGGATAAAACGAATCGAAATCGGTTCTGGCTTGAATCTCTGTACAGATGGCTCTTGGTAACTTTTTCAACTTTTTGGATCGATCCAATTTGTTCTCTTCCATCCAATGCTTACTAGGTGTATCTTCTTTTTTTAGATATCCGTAACGGTAAAAGCCCCATTCCTTATCTGGCTTAAAGGGTAAATAGTAGAAGTAATAGGTTCCTTCATCAACAGGACCAAAAACCAGTTTACAATATTCGTTATTAACGTCCAACCTATGAATATTGGGTATGGTATCTCCCGTTTTGGCATTAATTATTAAAAGCCTTCGGTCTTCGGGGTTTTTATCGTGTCGCCTCCAGTTCAAGTCTAGTTTTACGGCATCGGCTTTTTTAGCAACCTCAACAACGGCCCTATGGTTGCCAAAGCCTGCTTCCCAAGGTGTGTCGGCTATACCGTAATTTACTTCAGATTGTGCCCCAGTGTTAATCGTAAAAAGGGATAACAATAGGGCAGTAATAATGTTCAATGTGTTTTTCGTTAGGTTCATTTTAATCGTTATTTATTTCTCTATAAATTTGGCAGTTACCCATATTGGAAAATGATCGGATGGATATTTCATCTTATAGCTATCCGTAAGTACCCCATATTTTAAAACTCCAACCATACTATTTACGAAAACATAATCTATTCTGTGTTCTGGAGTTCTATCAAATTGAAATCCGTTATAGGTTCCATCAGGACCGTATGGATTTGACTGGGTAATTGATTTAGAATCATGAAGTCCATATGCTACCATCTTTTGATATGCTTTACTTTCTGGTGAAAAATTAAAATCTCCCAATACAAACACTGGAATATTTCCATCTAATTCATTTATCTTTTCATTAATTAAAGTTGCACTCTTAACTCTGGCTTCCTTTCCTTTACTGTCAAAATGTGTGTTAAACACATAAAACTGCTTTTTTGTTTCTTTGTTCTCAAACAATGCCCATGTACATATACGTGTATATCCTGCATCCCAAGATTTACTTACGCTGTTTGGGGTTTCGGAAAGCCAAAACATCCCTGACTGTAACAATTCAAATCTGTTTGCTTTGTAAAAAATAGGATTGTACTCACCTTCTTCCTTTCCGTCTTCACGTCCATTACCCACCCAACTATAACCATTGGTTTTTTCATGTAAATACTTTACCTGATGTAAATGAGGCTCTTGTAAGCCAATAATATCTGGATCATGAAAATTAATGAGGCCTACTTGATGGACTCTACGGTTTACCCAATAGTTTTCTTTGGGTTCTCCTAAATTATACAATGCTTCATCGTAGCCAACATTATAGCTCATAACACTAATTTGTTCTTGACTAAAAGCGCCAAAAGCAGAAAGCATGAAACAATAAAAAATATTTTTAATAAACATTATTACTTATTTGATTAAGTTGAATGAAAGTTTTCGTTTGACATTTTTACCACTTGTAGGAACAACCAAATGTCCCGCTCTTGAGTTTTCAATTTCCTCAATAATAACCCCTTCTATTTCTGGAGTCAATTGCATGGTATTTTTATTAAGCCTACTTAAATCTGACACATAAATGCGGGTAGGTGCGTTTATTGTTTCTCTTTCTTCCCAAGTACAATTGAAGACTCCAGACTCATAATCAAAACTATAGTGCTCCAAAATCCCCGAAGTTTCAACAGGATATGGTTTCTGTAATACTTCTAGAAAAGAGGCTTCCAATAAAAATTTTCCATAAGCCCAAAAAGCATCGCTAAACCCATGCCTGCTAAACTGGTTGAGCAAAAAGTTTGCCGTTGGAATCAAATCTGGAGATTTTCCGTGCAAGGCTCCCCATTCGCCTATTAACACGGGGACGTCTAACCGCCGACCTGTTTCTGCTATGCGTTCAAAAATGAGTTCCACGCGATCGTTGCTCCCTAGGGTAAGCGCGTCGGAATCGACCACTAAGTCATACCCATGTGCGGCATAGGCCACCAAAGGGTCTTTTTTTCCTTGCCCATCAACAATTTCCCCAAGTGCACCCACCAATCCCATGTTGGTAAAATAACTGTGCTCCGTGAAGATGATATGGTTTTTATTAACCTTACGGATCTCGTCCCTTGCTCTTTGGTAAAATGCCGTTAGTGTCCCGCTTTCAAAATTGGCATTGACCTCATAGATAACGTCCAGCCATTTTTTATAGGTTTCCTTATCCGATAGTGATTCCAAAACCTTCATTTTGTCACTATTCCATAAATGCATAACTTCTTCTAATGAAGGTGGTGCTTCTCCTGATTGTTCTGCCATTACTTTGGCATAAGACTCTAACAGTAAAGGTGTAATTTTATTGGCCTCAGACCCCATAAACGGCTCGTTCATCACATCGAATCCAATCACCTTTGTATGGTCTTTGTAACGTTCTGCCAAAAACTTCCACAAGTTCAAATAATGGTCCTGGATTCCCACGCCATCAGGGGCAGGGGCATTGGCCCAAAAATTATCGAAAGCAGTCTGAACCGCGGGGCTAATTAAATAGGCCTCACTCCAAACATCACCGGTAAGATGCGGCTGATCATTTGTTATTGTTGCCCAGGAGGGTGCACCGTCACTAAAATCGACACTGTACAAATCTTGGTGCATGTCCAGAAAAACATACAGGTCGTTATCGGTTGCCCACTGGACCATTGTATCTATCCCTTTAAGGTACTCTTGATTATAGACACCAGGTTCTGGCTCCAGACCATCCCAGATAATACCCAATCTAATAACGTTAAAGCCCCATTCCTTGAACATCTTAAACGCTTCTGGAGAAATATGCCCAAGGTAATTTGTTTTTGGGTCCTTATTTATCACGCTTATACCATGCAATGTCAAAGTCCTTCCCAAAGCGTCAATAAATTGCCTCCCTTCTATAGAGACATACTTATCATTACGATGTAGAACATCTTTTTCATGATTCTTACACTTTATTGAAAAAGTGATAACAATTAAAAATCCAACTAAGCCTAATATTCTCATTGTATTCATATTTCACTGTTCAAACGATTAACCTTATGGCCGTAAGATTATTATCTAAAATGAGCTTCTAGCTTCCTTCATATTTAATGTTCATCCATCTAACCCCAACTAAAATCCAATTACCGCTGCTAATTTATCCTTAAAAATAGCATAAATTAACTCAAACACTTTATATTACTGACGCTTTGCAATAATTTCTTCAATTACATGAATAGGATTACTGAAAGGTTTTACCGAGTTTTTATAGTCTGATTTAATCCAGTTCTCTTCCCATTCAAGTATTTCAAATGTTTTATTCTCTTTTTGGGCATCTAACCATAATTGCCAGCGCTGTGCATAATAGGCTCCTATTAAACCATTCCAAGTGCGTGCTGCATATTCGTTTACACCACCTCCCCAGGTTGTGTTTAATCGCTTGGCATTACTTTCGTAATAATTTTTCTCTACGTCGGTGTCTCCAAAGCCTCTTGCTAATGCAACCCAACTTTCCAGTTTGTGATTGGGGTGGGACGCCAATAATCTATCCAGTTTCAACATAAGGTCTATGGCTTCCTGATAGGTTTTATACTTTATGTTTTTATCTTTTTCTATTTCGGCTTTGGTAAGCAAGTTATCTATTTTCAACCCTATATACTGTGCTCCGAGTTCTATGGCATCATAGGTATATAAATTACTTTGCTTTATTGATTCGTTAGCCGATAAGAACAATTTAACAGCTTTTTTAAAATCTTCAGATTTATGTACGGATGGATGCGCGGAACCGGGCCTGAACTGGTATTTAAATCTCGGGTGGTCTGTAAATGTACCCAAGGCCGTTTTCCTTAAAAGTTTATATGCTTCCTTTATTTCGTTAGGATAGCTTCCATAACGTGCCAAGCAGTAGTCTTCTATCCACGTATCCAAATCTATGGATGTATCTCTCCAACCCCAATCGGATAAGAGCTCGTAAATAATTTCATTATTCTCTATACCTTCGGGAGCGAAACCGAATCCAACCAAATTCCCTTTGTCTTTATATGCCAATGCCTCCTTTGGTGCCGTTGCATAGAAATCCAACACACCATTTAAGGGCACTTTGCCTCCCATATTTGGAATGAAGGAATAAATCCACTGTTTTCCAAAAAAGCCTTTATACATTTCCCACGAGTAATCTATTTTCCAGAATAGGGCATTGTATTCGTTGGCCATATCAAGGATTAACAATTTATCGTCCGGAATTTTTGACATCATGGCTTGTAACCGCTCTGGAGTCCAAAATAATTTACCGTCCTTATCCCTATGGTAAGGGAATGTCCAGCCTTGCATCACCCAAACGGCATCTGGGTTTGCTTCGGCTATGGGCTTGTAAACAATTTCGCCGTAATCGGCCAATTCTTGTTTTGCTACTTCGGGATCGTCGGATAAAGGCACGTCCATTTCATTAAAACTATCGGCCAAATAAAATTCTCCTTTACCGAATTCTTTTTCCCATTCTTCTATATACAATTTTCCTATTTTGGTAAACAGCTCACTTTTGGGAGATAATATCTGTACTTTTTCATTAAAACCTCCCCATCCCAACTCTCGTAATTCTTCGTTAGGGTACAAACGTTCTATAGCTTTGGGCACAAAGCCTGCAAAGGCATGTATTATAGGGTGCATACCCAACGACTCCATCCTGTCTTGCATTTTATGGGCCAGTTCTATTTGCTTATCGAAAAAGGAGCTTGGCGGTGGGCCATCCCAACTGCCTATGTTGCCCATTCTATTCCAAGGGAAATGTGCGGGGCCAGAAAAATAATCAAGGGCTTCTTTATCTGTCAATCCTAATTTTTTAAATGTTCTTAACAAAATAGCTTCATGTGCTCCTGCTATTAAAGGCATGTTCATGCCGTGCATGGCCATCCAATCAATTTCTTTCTCCCAACGGCGCCAATCCCAATATGGTGTGGTGTAACCATGGGTTACCGTGTTCAAATAGTAACGGTACTTAAAGGGTGTGCTTACTTTTTTTTCGTACTTGGGAAGTTGTGAAGGTATATTAATGCGATTACCCGACCAGCTAATAATTGAATGTGCGGCATTTCTTAAATAATCGTAAGCTCCCCTTGTGAGTGCTATTGCAGAGTTTCCTGTTATTATAGCTTTATTGTCCTTTACAGAGATTTCATAGGTATCCAATGCATCGCTCTCTTCAAATTTTAAAACAAACTTGGATGCATGTTCCTGTCCTAAAGTTCTTTGTAAAACATCATAGGCAGTCGTTTCTTCAAACAATTGAGCATTTGTAGGCTTATTACAAGCTGTTAACAATATTAATAATACCCCTACTTTCGTTATATTCTTTTTAAATGATTTCATCTTTAAAACTTCTTATAAAGTAAAATATTTTCATATATAAATAATCAATTTATTTATAAACAAAAATACAATAATTATTGGTTTGCCATAACAATAAACAATCTATAAAACTATTTTTTAGAGTTATTAATATCTAAATAATAACAGCCTAATTGTAAAAATAAATACAAAAGCCCCGTCATCAAAAAACTACTCAAAACTAACTTTTTGACGCGAGGCTTTTTCAATATATCAATTTATTTTATGGTTCCTAGTATCCTGAATTTTGAGTTAAATTAGGATTGTTAATCAATTCAAAATCAGGTATTGGCCAAGTGTAATCTCTTGGAGCAGTAAATACTCTATTTTCTAGAGAGACAACGGCTTCTGCTGGTTGGTTCATAGTTGTTTCCAATAATCTCCATCTATGATAATCGTAATAAAGAATCCCTTCAGCAGCCAATTCAACAATTCTTTCACGTTTAATAATCTCTCTAAAGCTTTCTTTTGTAAGACCGGATAAGGCTATTGGAGGTACAACAATATCGGATCCATCAGAAGCTGCTCCTAGTCCACCTCTTGTTCTTAAATCATTCACCATATCCAATAGTTCTTGAGATGGGCCGTTAACCTCGTTCATAGCTTCTACATAATTAAGCATCACTTCACCCAACCTAAACACAATCCAATCGTTGTGGCTTTGTTGTTCTTGGGTTTCATCTGGATTGATCCACTTTCTAAAATTAAACCAAGTGCCGTTGTTAACAAACATAGCGCCTTCATAATCTATATCTTCATTCCAATTGAATATGGATTGGTTTAATCTTGGGTCCCTGTTATCGAATGGATTATTCTCGTCATAGATTAAACTTGTTGATATATCCTCTCCATTAATATCTGGATATCTGTCTACAAGAGCTCTAGTTGGTGTAAAAATGGACCATGATGCATGAAAACTAATTGGCCCCAACCATTGTCCTAAAGAATGATATCTTCCAGGAAGATCTGCATTTACTCTTGCCAGAATAATTTCTGAATTGCCTTCACCCTCGGGTCTAAACAGTTCTGTATAATTATCATGAAGGCTAAAACCACCTCCCATAATTTGATTGGCCAGATTTGCACTTTCGGTAAGCATACTGCTATCGGTTGCCAAAGTGCCTTCATATAAAAGGATCCTCGATTTCAATGCCATGGCTGCCCATTTGGTAATTCTGCCATACTCAGGGGTGTAACCAGACGAAGATAACTCTGTTATGGTTTGGTCCAATTCGGATAATACAAAATCCAATACGGTAGCTCTAGAGCTTGGTTCAACCTGACCTTCGTCAACCCCCAATACGCGATCTACCAGTGGTACATTACCAAATTGGTATAATAATTTATAGTGTGCCCAAGCCCTAAAAAAGCGAACCTGTCCTTTATACTTTGCCAATGTTGATTCTGACAGACCGGCTTTGCCTACATTATCCAAAAACCAATTGGCATCTCTTATCGTAGCATATTGTCCTGTCCATAAACTATTTACTAACGAAGAACCTGGATTAATTCCTCCAGTTGATATCTCGATAGACGGGCCACTTTGGCTAAATACAATCTCAGTTAATGCATCCCATTCAATCTGTCCTACATTGTCTAAAGAAAAATAAAGCGCATTTGCAGCCTGACTAACTTCCTCCTCGCTTGTCCAAAATGCATCCTCTGCTAATGCCGTAACAGGAAGTTTTGTAATATCCTCTTCCGAACAACTTTGTAATATGCCTAAAGCAAAAATTACTAAGCAAATTGTTTTTATATATTTTTTCATAATTATTGTCTTTTTAGAAATTAATATTTACTCCCAATGTAAAGGTTTTCAATGGTGGAACTACCAAACCATTACCTCCAGTCTCAGGGTCAAACCCTGGTCTGAAATCAGATATCGTCAACAAATTAGTACCTGTAAAATACAGTCGTGCCTTATCAATGTACTTATTGTCATTAATTGGTAGTGTATACCCTAACTGGAGATTCTTTAATCTGAAGTAATTCGATTTAAAAGTCCAATAACTGGATGTTGTATAAAAGTTTTGGAAATAGGTTTGCTGTGCAAATAGCAACAATCTTGGATAAGTACCATTCGTATTATCTGCACTCCAAGCATCGTTGGCTTCTTCCGGAATCCATCCTGAATTTCCAAATAAATCATTAGCTCTATGTTCTTTAGATTTCCCTGTTCCTTGGAAAAACAATTGTAAGTCGAAACGCTTCCATTCTGCGTTTAAGTTAATACCATAAGTTATTTTTGGTAGCGTTTCTGCAATGGCAACATTGTCTTCAAAATTCAATTTACCATCTCCATTTTGATCTACATATTTAATATCTCCCATAGTGGTATTAGGACTTACACCAGACGTTATTTCTGCTTTATAAGCATCTACCTCTGCTTGTGAAGACAAAATACCATCGGCCACATACCCATAAACGGTACCTAATGCATCTCCTACTCGGTAAGATGTACTAAATTCGGAAAATGCATCTGTTAGTTCTGTTATCTTATTGGTATTATAAGTTCCATTGATTGAGATACCATATTTAAAACCATTGGATAATGTATTGCTATGATTTAATATTAATTCGAACCCTTTATTTTGAA
The DNA here is from genome assembly GCF_016428595.1 of Snuella sedimenti. Taxonomy (GTDB): domain Bacteria; phylum Bacteroidota; class Bacteroidia; order Flavobacteriales; family Flavobacteriaceae; genus Snuella; species Snuella sedimenti. Next base: position 48,031 of record NZ_JAELVQ010000013.1, read on the forward strand.
CATTACCGGCATTAATGGCTGGCCCTCCTCTAAATGTTCCAACGGTACCTGGAACAGGACTACCCAAAAGGATATCTTTTGTTTCTTTAATATAATAATCTAAAGAGCCAGATAGCAATCCATGATTTAATGAAAAGTCCAGACCAAAATTGGTTGTGTTAGTGGTTTCCCATTTTAAATCCCTAAAAGGCACGCCTCCTTCTGCTGCTGTTGGAACAACGGTATCGCCCATTCCAAAAATATAAGTACCAAAAGCTATATTAGAAAAGTAACTACCTGATACTCTATTGTTACCTGTTGTACCATAAGACGCTCTAAATTTAAGACGGTCAATAATGTTTGAGCTAAAGAAATCCTCTTTGTCGATAGCCCAACCTAATGAAGCTGAAGGAAAAAATCCGTACCTGTTTTCAGGTGCAAATATTGATGATCCGTCATAACGTCCCGTTAGTTCAATAAAGTACTTTTCGTCGTAATTATAGTTTATTCTACCAACAGCTGATTGCAATGCATTTTCAGTAGTATTACTGCTTAATCCTGTGATATCGTCTGTATCCCCTGAGTTAGGTGCGCTAAACTCCGTTAATAAATTGTCAAACTGGAAATTTCTCCGTCCTGCACTGATAAAGGAATCTTCATTAAATTGTAAATCCCATCCTGCCAAAACACCAATATTGTGCTTATCGATAGACTTATCATAACTTAAAAATGTTTGGGCATTGTATTGGTTATTATCACGCCATGTTTGACCAAGGCTGTTGATGTCTGAAAACCATGGTGGCCCACCTGTGGTAGAACGCTTGTAGATACTTGAAACTGATTTACTAGTACCGGAAATTAAAGAATAACGACCAATTAACTTAAGACCATCTATGATCTCCCAAGTTAAATTCGTATTTGCAGTAAACGCTTTGCTTTTGGTATTGGACGTACCAGCTTCCAACTCCCACATCACGTTCCAAAAGCCCCTTCCATAAGATCCTGCCTGATTAAAAAACTCAAATTCGCCATCAGCATTTCTCACCGGTAAAAAAGGTGCGGTAGAGTTCATATGCTGATAAATATTATCAAGACCCGCATTTACATTAGGTGCTGTATTGTTGGACATCACATAGCTTAAATTAACATCCAAATCGATGTTATCCCGCAACTTAGTCTTTAAATTGGATCTTAAACTGTATTGTTTTCTATCTATGCCCGACTTTACAATCCCATCGGCATTTCTATAACCTAAAGAAAAATAATAGGATGATTTTTCACTCCCTCCTGTTGCACTTAAGAAATATCGTTGGGTAATTTCGGTCTTTAGAAACTCCTTCTTCCAATCGGTATCTGGATAGGCCGGATCGCTTCCTGATTCAAACTTGGCAATATCTTCAGCGGTGAATAAGGGTTGTCCGCCAGAATTCACAGAAGCCTCATTCATAATATTGGCCGATTGTATTGAATTGGCTGATTTTTGAGTAGTCGTTAAGTCACTAAAGCTTACAAAGCTTTCAAAATTAAATGTGGGCTTTTTGTTTTTCCCTGATTTTGTCTCTACTATAACTACACCAGCTGCTGCCCTAGATCCATAAATTGCAGAGGCAGCTCCATCTTTTAACACCGAAATTGCTGCAATATCATTAGGATCGACAGAAAGTAAATCCTGCGGAACGCCGTCTACAATAAATAACGGAGAATTGTTACCTATGGTTGTAGCCCCCCTTACCTGAAGAGACAGCCCCTGATTATAACCTGCATCGCGTATATATAAACCTGGTGTACGGCCTTGTAATGCAGCTGCAATATTGGAGGTTGTAACATTTCCCAACTCTTCAATATCTACAGATGTTATGGCTGAAGTCACACTTGTTATTTTTTGTTTACCGTAACCTACCAAAACAACTTCTTGAAGTGCACTTACATCTTCAGCCAATTGGATGTTGATGTTTGTTTGATTGGCAACAGATATCTCCTGGGTTGCAAAACCGACATAAGAAATTACCAATACAGCATCACTTGAAGCAACCTCTATAGAGAACTTTCCATCGAAATCGGTTTGGGTTCCATTGGTTGTTCCTTTTTCTAAGATGGTAGCCCCAGGTAAGGGTTGCCCATTGGTATCTTTGATGGTACCGCTAACTTGAATTTGCTGAAGTTCTATTAATGAATCATCATTGTTGCTTACTTTAGGGTCAACAAGGTGTTCATTTCTCTTAATTATTATTTGTTTTTTTAAAACTTTATATTCAATATTAGAGCCTTCAAACAATCTATCTAAAATAGAGGACACCCTTTCGTTCTTAGCTTTAACAGAAACAACTTTTTTATAGTTTATATGCTCATAGTCGTATAAAAACTTAAACTCTGTTAAAGATTCAATCTTATCTAAGACTTTTTCCAAACTTACACCATTAAGTTCCATAGTAATCTTAGTTCTTTGACTATAGGACTCATTAGCCTGAAGTTGAAATAAAGAAACTATTAAAAAGAGTGTGGTTAGTTTCATTTTTAAGTCAAATTTTAATGGAAAAGAAATATACTTCCTTAACCTAAGTACTTTTTTCATATTTTTGTTTTGTTTAGGTGGTTAATAATTTTAATCACTATAATAAATCGGAAGATGTTCGCTGCATCTTTCGATTTTTCTTTTTCAACTGCCTAAAGCAGTGAATAATTCATTGTTTTTCTATAGAGTATTTTAATTTAAACCATAGGCATATCTATTTTTAATTAATTATTATTTTATTATCTGAAATGGTATAATCTATTCCATAATATTCCCTAAATGCATCAAACACTTCTTGAATGGTTTCAATATCGAAACTAGCCGCAAGGATTCTTTTTCCTAATTCAGAATCGTTATTTACAATTGAAACATTATAATATCGTTCTAATTTTTTTATAACATTATCAAAGCTAATATGTCTAAAAATTATACGGCCATCAATCCATGCCGTATGCATCCCTATGTCTGCTTCTTCCACAACCATGCTCTTTGTTGTTTTATCCCAAGAAGCCAAAAAGCCTGGTTTCAAATTCGTTCTTGAAGAAGATGGTTTATCAAAAATGCTTACAGCCCCTTCTACCAACACCGTATTTATCTTGTCATCTTCTGGAAAAGAGGAAATATTGAATTGTGTACCCAATACTTGTACATCAATATCGTTAGCAGTAACAACAAATGGGTGTTCGCTATCCTTAACCACATTAAAATACATTTCGCCTTCAATAAATACTTGTCGCTTTTGTCCTTTAATAAAATTGATAGGATATTTTAGGGAAGACCCTGCATTAATATTTACAAGAGTACCATCGGACAACTTTACCTGAAATCGCTTTCCGTAGGGCACTTTCAACGTATTATAAACTAATTTTTCTGTTGTAACACTATTGTTGTCGTAGATTAATTGATTTCCCTTTTGAACTCCTATAACGTTACCCTGTTCATCTCTTATTTGCCTTGTACCACCTTCATTTATAACTTCTATCATGCCACTCTCAAGCTGAAGTGTAATTGTCTCTTCCGATATAATAAGTTGTTCGTTAGGTTTTGTAAAAGTACCTTGTCGATATAAATAGGCAAGCCCTAAAAAAACCACAAAAATTGCAGCATACTTAAAATAAGGGTCAAAAGAGTGGCTTCTTTTCTTTTTATTAATCTTAGCATCTATTTTTAACCAGGAGCTTTTCTCGAATGCCTTCTTACTTCCAACAATAGCCTTTGGCCATTTTCCATGTATATCTTGATAAGACTCTAAAAATGCCTCTAACAATTTACGCTCTTTGTCTGAACACTCATTGTTAACATACTTTGCAAAAAGCTTTTTTGCTTGTTTTTTATTCATTTTGGGTTATATTTTATATGTGATACCCATACTTCTCATTATTAAGTAACAAAAAAGACCTAATGGTACACGTCAAAAATGTTTTTTTTCACATGTAGTTACTTTAAAACACTAAATGCAGAACACAATTAACCACCAATATTTTGATAATCAGAATAAAGGAGTACAGATAAAGTATAAAATCACTCCATCTTCGTGAAGGTCTTTTTTTATTAGGGAAAGTGCTTTTGAAATTTGATTTTTAACTGCTTGAATTGATATCTTCAACTCTTCAGAAATTTCCTTATTAGATTTAAATTGAAATCTACTCAACTCAAAAATTAGCTTACACCGCTTGGGCAATTTATTTACCGATGAATGAATGGCTTCTTCCAATTCATGATACTCCATTTTTTGGGAAGCATTAATGGAAATGTCAACAATGTTTAATCTTGTAATATCCTCTTGGTAAATTCTTAGACCTCTGAAATAATTAAATATTTGATATTTTATAGCCTTGAAAAGATATGATTTTATATTTCTTATATTCTTACTTTGTCTTTTGTTCCAAATATCAATAAAGATGTTCTGAACAATGTCTTCACAAACTTGCTTATTCCTAATAATATTAAAAGCATATAAAAACAATTTTGCAGCATACCTATCATGCAAAGCTCTAAACGCCTGTTCATTATTCAGTTCTACAAGTTTATACAATTCCCTATCCTCTTTAATTTTAAGCATAACACTAATTTGTCATTAATTTTACTTTAAAGTTATGAACAAAAACCATTTTTTCAAAAAATATCTGATAAATCCAAAATACGCCCTACCAAACATATAGAAATACTTAAATAGTTAATTCGAGTTCTTTTATTAACAACATTATATCAACATCGCTTTCATTCTTCGAAGACTCATAAGGACTATTTATCCAATGGCCCTCCCACTTTTTTACATCAAATTCCTTTCCTTCCTTTTGAGTATTATACCAAGCCTGCCATCTGGCCAAATAGTAATCCTTTAAAAGTCCGTTCCATAATCTTGACGCATACTCGGTTAAACCACTTCCCCAAACCGTAATAATTCGCTTAGCATCCGATTCATAATAATTACTTTGTCCCTTGTCCACTCCCCAACTTCTTGCTTTAGCAACCCATCTTTCTAAATTATATAAACTATGCTGTGATAACATGTCATCTATTTTAACCACCAAATCGGAAACCTGTTCCATTTGTTTGTCAGATTCCATTACTGTTCGTTGGCTTATATTACCCCTTAAATCCATTATCAAAGCATCTGCAATAGCCATGTATTTGTATGTAGCCAATTCGATAAGATCATTTATATAAAGTTGATTGTTCTTAAATGTCTGGTATTCTTCTAAAAACAAACTTAAAGCTTCATTAACATTCTCATCTGCTTTAGGTAAAACATGATAGGAACTCGCTAAAGTGATCGGGTTAGACTGGATCCTGTTTACGGCATGATCGATTTCTTTATTATAAATAGAATGACATAATAACAACCAGGCTTCATACAATTTTTCTGATTTCATACCATATCGATTATTGCAATATGATACCAACCAATCTTTATAATCCAATGTTGTATCACTCCACATGGCATCTGATGCCAACTCATAAATTACCTCATTGATTTCTGTCCCTTCTGGAGAAAAACCAAAGGCTTTTAGCTTTCCGTCTGCTTTTGTTTTTGCTATCTCTGGAATTAAATGTCCGTATTGTGTTAATAAACCTCCTATTTGAGAAGCTCCACCCCAATTGGGTATTATACTATACATCCAGCTCTTACCAAAAAAATCATCCATGCTTTTATAAAATGGACTTGTCTCTGCATATAGATCCAATACCATCATCCTATCATCTGGAATCGTACTCAATAATGCTTTTGCCCTGTCGTTGGTCCAAAATCCTTTATCCATAAATAACCAGCCCATCATTAGCCATGTTGCATCTTCATCTGCCTCAATAATCGATGCGTATATAGCGTTTCCAAATTCAGCTAATTCTTTTTGTAGGACTTCTTCAGATTCATCACTAACAGGGGGTCTTAACTCATTAAAGGCATCGGCCAAGAAAAAGTCTACCTCTCCAAATTCTTTTTTCCAAGTATCAATAAAATCTTTTCCAATCTTTTTATAGTAAGGCGACAGAGGATGTAAAATATGCGTTGTATTATCCCCTTTAAAACCTACCCATCCATCAACATGCCTAACTTTAGCATCAGGAAATTTCGCTTCAAATTCCTTAGGAACAAACCCAGCAAAAGCAGAAGCGACAGGATGTATCCCAATGGATCGCATCTGCTTTAATATTTTCTTTTGAAGCGTCTTTATTTTTTCAAAATAATCACTCGGAATGGGACCTCCATGCTTATTAATATTTCCCATTCTGTGCCATGGTAAATAAGCTGGTCCCGTAAAGTATTCTTCCAACTCTGCAGTGGTGAACCCATATTTATGCCAAACCTCTTTCCAAATAGCTTCGGTTCCTATTGGAGCCAACATCATATTATAGCCATGTATAGCCATTATATCCAGATATCTTAGCCAATCTTCCCATTGATAATAGGGTGTAGTATAACCAAAACCACAAATATTATCTTGTAAGGTATATTGAAAAGGACACACCTCTCGTTTCTTTGTATAATCAGGCCAAGTTTCGGGGATTTGAATATTATTTCCTCCCCATGAAATCATACTATTACAAGCCTCTTTGAGGTAAGTGTATGCACCTTTACATTGTGCCACTCCAGTGTTTCCTCCAACTTTTAAAATACCGTTGCTAGCTTCTATTTCATAAACCATCTTGTTTGGGTTTAAGCTATCACTAGGTATGGAATAAAATTGTATTGCTTTTGCTCTTTCTCCTATTAACCTATATAAAACTTCACTCGCTGGTGATTTTTCTTCTTTATGGTTTGACTTTTGGGAACACCCCATAGCACATACGATAAGTATGAGAATAAAATTAAATTTACTGATAATGTGTTTCATTTTAAAGCTATTGTAGCATTCTAAGCCGTATCGCTCCATACGGGTTTATAACCTATTCACTATATTTAATATTTAAAAGACCACTAGTTAATGGAGCGTTCAATCTATGGAAACTAATTTGAATCGAGTTTTACTGCTTAACTAAAACTATATCTTTAATGTTTTTTAGATTCAAAAAAATCACACCTTTAAATTCACATCAAGGACTTTACCCCCTTTAAGACGGCTTTTTTCGGCTTGGAATCCTATTAAATGACTTTCCATTGAGGCTTCTATTGTAGACGTTAACTGTGTAGGATCCTGTAGTTTTACGGCTCTTACAAAGTCCCTTGCCAAACGCATATCGCCACCGCCATGACCATGACCAGCGTAAATACCATCATTAATATCTTTAGCCGTCCAGTGTTTTTGCTCCCGAGTTCTAAAATCAAAAACGGTCATACTGTCCATATCGCCAACAATATCACCCATAGTCCCCATGATGCGTGTACGTCTGCCTCCATAACTGGTAAGGCCTTCCATGGAAAATGAAGCCGTAATATCATCTTCAAATTGCATATTGACTACCTGATGGTCTACAACATCATTATCGCAATGGTACACACAGCGACCATAGGGGCTTGTTTTTAGCAACTCCATAGTGGAATCTGTATCGTGATTTTCCAATTTTAAGTGGTGCAAAAATGATTTTCTTTCCGCATATACTTTTATTGCCGAAAATGGACATTCCCGCTCCACCGTGCAACCATCGGTACAACGTTTTGTACTGCCTTTGGGTGCATTCTCAGGCTTAAACAATTTTAAAGAACCAAAAGATGATACTTTTTTACAAGGTTTACCAACCAGCCAGCGTATAATATCGGTGTCATGACAGGATTTTGAAAGAATCATGGGCGTTGATTTTTTTGAATTCCCCCAATTACCACGTACAAACGAATGCGACATGTGGATATGCTCAACAGGTTCAAAGTGTTGCACACTAACAACCTCTCCAATTTTACCGGAATCGATAATTTCCTTCATCTTAACAAAATAGGGAGCATATCGCAACACATGACATATACCTACAATTTTACCATACTTGCGTTGTTGTTTCAAAATATCATAACATTCGTCCCAAGATTGTGCAATGGCTTTTTCCAGTAATACATCATATCCCATTTCAATGGCTTTCATTGCAGGGCCATAATGCAGGGCATCGGGTGTTGTTATAATAACGGCATCTGCAAACTTAGGGCGTTCAAATACATGTTCCCAGGTAGTAAATTGATTGTTTTCTGAAATATTATGGGATTTGGAAAAGTTATCCCTTCTGTATTTAATTGGTTCTGCTACGCCTATAATGTTTAACTCTTTTGGGTTTTCAAGAGCATAACCGGCATATACATTGCCTCGCCCACCAGCTCCAAGGACAATTGCCGTTATGGGTTGATCAAAATTTAGGGGTTGTTTCTCTTCTTCCTCAATATATTGTGTATCAATCCCTTCTTTTGAACTCGCATTCACAACACCTATTGCTCCAACGGTTACTGCTGCCGACCCTAATCCGATTCGCTTTAATGCTTCCCGTCTACTGAAATTACTTTTCATCTTTTTCTTTTTATAATTAATTATGTGATAAAAGTTGCATCATTTATTCTCAAACTCAATTTCTTCCAATGTTTTATTTGTGGTTTCAAATAAAAACGTTTTGAAGAAAAAGAACCCTAAAAGCGTCATTATGGAAAAAAAGGCAAAACTATAGCCAATGCCTTTACCTTCGCTAAAAGCGCCTACTACTATTGGAAACATAAACGTAATGGATCCGTTTATAATCCAATTGGAAAACGAGCCTAAAGCCATCCCCCTAGACCGTATGTTATTTGGGAATATCTCCGCCAACAGTACAAATACAACAGCTCCCATGGAAGATGCAAAAAACGCCACATAGCAAATAAGAATCCCTAATAATAACCAACCTTCTGTATTTCCTGTATAAAATGCCCAAGAGAAAACACCTAGGGATATAGACATTCCTATGGTGCCTACATACAATAGCTTTTTCCTTCCCACCTTATCGATTAAGGTCATGGCCAATATGGTAAAAATCAAATTCGTAGCTCCAAGGATAACGGTTTGACCAATGGCTGAATCTGTAGAAAAACCAGCTGCCCTAAATATATCGGTTGCATAGTAAAAGACAATAGCTACACCTGTAAACTGACTGAACAATCCTATGCAAATCCCTATCAAGGTAAACTTTAAATTGGGCTTCTTAAATAGTTTTTCTTGCTTGCCTTCTTGTTCCAACTTAATTGAGGTTTCTATCTCGTTGATAATACTTTGAATATTGGCCTCGGGGTTTACCTCTACTATGGTCGCCTTAGCTGCTTTTTGGTCTCCAATTTGCATTAACCATCTCGGACTTTTACGTACTTTTAGAAGCAGGAGCAGAAAGGCCAATGCCGGTATGGCCTCTGAAATAAACATATAACGCCAATTGTTTTTGCCTGTATCTATTAAAATATAATCCACAAAAAAGGCAACCAATATACCTACAACCAATGCCAATTGAAAGGTGATTATGAGTCTCCCCCTATGTGTAGCAGGGGCTATTTCTGAAATGTAAATGGGTGAAAGCACCGAAGCCGCACCAACGGCCAAGCCACCAATAAACCTAAACAGAATAAAACTATTGATTTCTGGTGCAAGTCCTGTACCAATAGCAGAAACCAAAAATAACAACGCAGAGAGTTTAAGCATTTCCCTTCTACCATATATATCGCCTGGCTTACCTATACCTATGGCTCCAATTATACAACCTAATAAAGCCGAACTTACTGCCCAACCCGTCATGACGTCGCTTAATTGGAAAAACGATTTAAAAAAAGGCAGAGCTCCGTTAATAACGGCGGTATCAAACCCGTATAAAAGGCCTCCAATTGCTGCGACCAAGGTGTATAAAATAAGTTTTCCTTTCATCTGATTGTATTTATTGTTTTTTAGTTGCCATATCTAACGTTCTCTTATGGTATATTTAAGTTTTAGTTATACCTATTTATGTATTAATATTTATACTTATTCCGTTGTTAACAGGTCATTAATGATATTTTTTAAATCATCTATAACCAATTTGGAGATTTGTTTTCCTTTTTCTAAAGTTCCATATTCCGGATCTCCAAAAACACCATTAGTGGTCATTTCTTTAGTTGACCTGTAATAGGATGCCTTGGGGCCGCGTAACATATCTCCTTCGGACCAAGAAAACGTTTTTGTGTGCATTCCTTTTTCAATCTTATCAAGATGTACTAAATGAGGCGCTATTAATAACATGAGAGACGTTTCAAATTCACAAGCATGTCCAACCCCTCCTTTACCACTTTCATTTAAGGAGAATAAAGCCTCTGATGCTAGTTTCCACCATGTCACCATAACGATATTTATTGTAGGGTTTTCATAGCCTAACTTTTCTACCAATAATTGACCAACGGCTTGATTGCCACCATGACTATTTAAAAGAATAATATTGGTAAATCCATGCTGTATGACCGATTTTACAATATCTTCCACTTGCCTAACAAATGTATCATGACTAATGGTAAGTGTTCCCGAAAAATCCATATGGTGTGAAGAGCAACCTATACTAACGGTTGGCAGGACCAACACCTTATCGGGGATGGCTATATGCAGCTCATTAACAAAATGTTCTCCAATTAGCCTATCGGTTGCCAGCGGCAAATGCTTTCCATGTTGTTCTGTAGCTGCCATGGTAAGAATAACCGGAATGTTTTTCGGTATCCTGCCTATTTGCTCAGTTGTTAATTGATCCCAAATCATAACTGTATGTTTTCTTATTTTTTAGCAGCCCACATTTCAATTTCGACAACCAAATTCATTAACAATCCTGTTTGCACTGCCGTACGAACGGGCTTAGGGTCTTTAAAGTAATTTTTATAAACAGCATTGAATCTTGGCCAATCGGCCAGGTCTTTTATAAATACATTTACTTTGAATACATCGTTTAGAGTACATCCTGCTGACGCTAATTGTATACTGCAATTATCCATCATGTAAACCGTTTGTTCCTCTATAGTATCTCCAATAACGTTTCCTTGTTTATCTATGGCCGCTTGCCCGGAAATAACAACCAGTTTAGTAGGGTTCACTTCTAAAACCGGTGAATAAGGCCCCGCTGTAATATGTTGACTTGCATTTGCAGGCATCTGTTTTGCCGCTTGTAGATTTGAATTGGAATTGATATTAAAAAATGGTAAATACCCTGTAAACCCAACCATTTTCCAGTGACCGTTTATTTTTCTACATCTATAAAGTGTTTGCCAATTTGTTTCTACATGACTTCCATCTGCTTTTTTTATATCCCCAACAAACTTTTTATGTAGTAATGCTGCGTCTCCTATAATTTCTATGTCCTGCAATATGGTTACTCGATGTAATGCTTCGGTTACATCTTCTCCCCATGCGGTTTCATGAAACTCTTTAGCTTGCTGAAGCCATGAGGTTTTATAACTTTCTAAATTTGGAAAGCTTAATTTCCATTGATCAATATTTTGGGATTTTCCTCCATCAATTCCCATGAAGCCATCTTCATGAAAATCATTTTCAACCATTTTCCAGTCTTGGTTTACAAAAGCCTCAATATCTCTTTTGACCACCATGTCCCAAATGTCTTCTTTGTTTTTATCTATACCAGTAAATGGGTTGTTCATAATGTATATGCTTTTTGTTTTGTTTGGTAATGTTTAACAGCGTCCATATCTACCTCAATACCTAAGCCCAATCCTTCTGGTAAATGGGCATAGGGCGCCTCTATTTTTAGCGGTGATTTTAATAGGTCGTGCTCACGGATTAATCGTCCAAAAATATCGCTTGGCCAATTGCAGGAAGCCGCAGCTGCCGCTGAATGCATGTACATGGCTTCTAAAATACCAAGGTCTATTTCGGAGCCGTGCCAACAGTTTAATTCTGCAGCCGACGCTATATGGTCCAGTCTCTGAAAATCTGCTAATCCGCAATTAAAATTAAAGCCATCCACTGCACTTAGCTGAATAGCCTGAATACTATCTTTTATCCTTTGTCCATGAATGATATAAGGCAACGATACATGAAGTACTATGGGTACGGATGCGTAGTTTCTTAATTGGTGGTACTCGTTTAATTGCCAACGTGGAAGCGGGTCTTCGAGACATAAAATATTGCCTATTTCCTGTAAACCATCAATGCGCTTTTTTGCCTCAAAAGCATGTAACCAACGCTCATTGGGGTCTAAGATAACCTGCATTTCCGGTGCGGTTTCAGCAATTGTTCTACACCATCCTACAACATCGTCTTCTAAATCGCTTTTGAATTTCATACAGGTATAGCCCATATTTTGAAATTTTAAAGCCAAATCTGCGATATCTTCTTGACTGCGATGACTGGACCATGCGCCTACTTTCACCTTGTCTTTTACAGACCCACCTAATAAGTCTACTACGCGCATGCCTTTTAGTTTTGCATAAGCATCCCAAATGGCGCACTCAAAACCATCGTACTCCCTTGAAAAGGCAAAAGGTAATTTTTGTAAAGTTAACGATTCAATATCTTGCCCAATCAATAATTCGCATATCGCGTCTACTGTTGACCAATTGTGGCTTCTATATAGTTCTCCCCATCCAATGATACCATTCTTCAATTCTAATTGGACTAGTAGTTTTGGCACTTCATCAAATTGCACACTCCAACCTGCTTTAGCTCCTAAAGGCAATTTATGCAGCCCTTTATTGAACCCTTTACTTTCAATAGCTCCGGGGTGTGCCGGAACTATAACTTCAAAACAAGTAATCCTACTAATTTTCATGTGCTATTTTTCTATAAATGAATTGTTATACAGCATAGAGGTGGTTCCGTTATCTACATAAATCACCTGACCGGTAATGGCCCTACTAAATTCGGAAGCTAAAAAGCCAACGACATTTCCACAATCTTCGGCTTGTATTTCAAATGGTAAACTTTGATAGTCTTTGGTATGATGTTCTACCCAAAGTTCGGGGTCATCGGCAAATGTTTTAATCAGCTCAAAATTCTGTTCTGCATGTACATAACCAGGCGCTACTGCATTTACCCTTATATGGTGTTTTCCCAATTCTACCGCCATCCCCCTGGTTAAACCTTCCACTGCACTTTTTGCACTGGCATAAACGGCGTACTTAGCAATGGTTGCTGAAGCATGTACGGAAGAAATGTTGATGATACTGCCTACTGTATTACTTTTGATAAGCTGATTAGCAAATAATTTAGATAGTTTCCATACTGCTCTTACATCTATATTGTATAGATTGTCAAACTCCTGATCGGTTACTTTATGTGCTTCTTTACTTAATCCGATGCCCGCATTATTTACTAAACCATGTATGACGCCTACTTGTTTAGCCAAGGTTTCAAACATGGCATCTACCTCAGTTTCATTTGTTATATCAGCAGCTACGGCGATAGCATTATTAGAAAGTTTACTGGCTGCTTGCTGAGCTTCATCTAATTTTCTTGCATTCACTATAACTCGAGCTCCCATTTTTGATAACGCAGTAGCAACACCATGACCAACACCAAAACCTGCGGCTCCAGTAACTAAAATATTTTTATTTGATAAATCCATCCTTAAATAATTACATGATTCCAAATTTTTCAAAAGCATCCACGGTACTCATCCCTTCCTCCAAGGCCTTTTGTACCAGTTTTTCACCTCTAGCTTTTTCAATAGCGCCCGTAAAGGCTTCTTTTTCTATTTCTTGGGGAATTATCAGTACGCCATCTCTATCGCCATAAACTATATCTCCCGGATTTATACGAACGCCATTAAATTCAATAGGCACACGGTAATCGATAACTTTTCCTCTAGGCCCCTGGTCTTGGGCATAGGTTCCCAATGAAAATGTTGGAAAATTTAACTTCTCAATTTCATTGGTATCTCTTGAATACCCATCAACAATGGCTCCTGCAGCTTTTAATTTTAAAGCCCTTGTACTCATTAAACCGCCCCATAAAGCGTATCTGGGTGATGCCCCCGAACATATATAAACTTCATTCTCCTTTAAACTATCCAACGCTTCAAACATAATTCCGAAAGGCTTCTTCATTAGGGGATTGTTTGTTTGCTTCGGAGATTCTTCAAAAGTATCGGCTTCCAGCACAGGCATAGCCCTTCCTATGGTAACCATATCTTTTCTTAGTGGTTTTATATTTGGTGAAAGAAATTGATGCAAGTACCCCATTTTATCCAATACGTCTCCAACTAAGGCAACAAACAATTCCTCTTTAGCTATTTTGAAAAGTTCTTGGTCATTTTCCCACGTTATCCCTTTGTTCATAGTAGTGTCTTCTTTTAAAATTTAATGATCTCTATTATCGACCGCATTTCTTTGTCTTTGTCTCTAAATAACCAAAGGAAACTAAAAGTTTAAAAAATATTATTAATTTTAGTACGATAATACTATTTCAAAGATGCAAGAACTTGATAAAGTCTCTACGGAAGAGCGCCAAATAATTGATTTGGAAGGTTTAGGATTTGACTGCATAAAGGTTTTGGGTTCCTACAACTACCGGCAAATGAACAAAAGTCTGGAAATGCATGTGCATGAGAACATGATAGAAATATGCTTTCTTGAAAAGGGTACACAGTATTATCATATCCAGGGAGAGGATTACAGAATCAATGGAGGCGACCTTTTGTTGACTTTTCCAGGGGAGGAGCATGGTACCAAAAGTTTTCCTGAGGAGCGCGGGCGTTTATTTTGGCTTATTATGGAAGTGCCCGATAAAAATAGACGTCTTTTAAATTTAACAAAAAAAGAGACAAAATTATTTATAGAGAGTTTTATGAGCCTAAAATCAAATAGGAAATTTAAAGGTTCTGATAGATTAAAACATGATCTTAATGCCATTTACCAAATTTGCAAGCATCCTATAAAAGGATTGGATAAGATTAAAATAACCAATCTATTACTGCACTTCCTATTAAACGTTCTAGAATTTGGCAATAAACATTCTAATCAAACCATAAGTAAGGACATATCCGAAACATGTGCTTTTATTAATGATAACCTTAACGAGTCACTTCCTTTAGAACATTTAGCACAATTAAGCAACTTATCACTATCCCATTTTAAGTACAAGTTTAAAAAGGAAATGGGATACTCTCCAACAGATTATATTTTGAGGCAAAAAATTGAAAAATCCAAGGAACAATTACTCATTAAAACGAATAGTATACAGGATGTGGCCTATAATTTAGCTTTTAGTTCGTCATCATACTTTGCAACTGTCTTTAAACGCTATACAGGCATAACTCCTACACAACATATTCTTCTATCTTAAAATTATTTACAATACCGATACTTTTTGCTGAATGGATTTACTTAATAAATCTTTAATTTATTTCATATCTAAATTTACTATGAAGCCCACATAATACATAATCTTTTTATTAAAGTGTTAAATTAATCAACTATAACCCCTAACTCAGCTAATCTTGCATAATTAGCTTCATAGACCTTAACGGCTTTAAACTTTATAAACTTCGCCTTTTCAATTGCATCTAAACTCACAAATTGTTCTATCGGGTTATTTACAATATTTGAGAATTCCCCAGCTTTTGCCAATTTCCATTTTTCACTATCTAAACTCGTATAAAACTCATAATGTGTTATGATACCATTCTTTATTTCGCTTTGCCGTGGTAAAACACTAAAGCCTTTTATATTTAAAATCTCTCCAAAATCAATTACTATGTCCCTTTTTTTATCCCTGTCATCAGATTGCCAAAAAGTTCGTTCATTATCATCGATAAGCTTAGTAGCCTCTCTGTTTTTTACTGAAGAACTAGCCTCAATAATATTCCATAGGTGTTTACTATGAGTAAATGTAGAAGTTGCTATTTCGCTGCTTTTATCTTTATAAAAAACCTTAGATTTTATAGTTCCTCCTTTTTCAAAAGGTATTTCATTCTCATAAATAGCTGATTGTTCGGTTGGATCGCTACCGTCTAATGTGTATCTAATAAATCCGTTACTTGTAATTTTAATGTTTCCCGTTTCTGTTCTCTGTATTATAGGAGGAGCTAATTGTACGGGTTCTAAATGCACCGATATTTCTGTTAATGCTGGACAAACAGGAGCTTCAGTAATTCTAATTCTTATTTTATTGGTGATTTGCAAGGCTCCTTTCCATAGCCTTCTATTCCCAATTGATTCTCCTTTAGCAAATTCTTTCCAAGAATTATCTTCCCATTTATCTATAGCCCAACCCCATATACGCTGACCCAATGGAATGTATTCACGCAAATTAATCACGTTAAATTCTGTTTCCTTGGGAAATTCCACAACTAGATTTGATTCCGTAATATCATTATCTGTAGTCCAATATGTTTGTTGGCTATCATCTAGCAGATTATCCGCACTGTATTGAGGTGAATTTCCACGAACATTACTTGCACTAATAACAGCTCCTTCTGCCAAATTTGTTGAAAAAGTAGCATCAATTATTTCTTTAAACTTGGTCAAAGAAGCAATATCATTTTCATGTATTAAGCCTCTTCTGTCTGGAGGTAAATTCAATATTAAATTGGTACCATGTCCTAAACTTTCATAATATAATTTTACCAATCGTTCTGGCGATTTTACCTTATCATCTTCATGTTCATGGTAAAACCACCCAGGACGAATCGACGTATTTGTCTCAGCAGGTATCCAAAAATCACCTTCCCTATGTCCATTTAATGCTTCTAAATACATGGTTTCACCTATTCCAGGTTTATTACCATTTCTTCCATGGGGTGTATAACGATGCCAGCATGGGTCTCCTGAATATCCCGCTTCGGTACCAACCCATCTTGCTCCTGGTCCTAAATCAGAAAAAATCACCGCATTAGGTTGTAATTCATAAATAAGGTTAAAGGTGTTCTCCCAATCGTAATACGATAACCTGTCTATTTTACGTTCCTCGTTAGCTCCTCCGTAATATCCAGAACCTCCATTAGCCCCATCAAACCACACTTCAAAAACATCACCATAGTTTGTTAATAATTCCGTTAATTGCGCTCTAAACATTGTTATATACTCCTGAGTTCCATAGGTTGCTGTATTTCTATCCCAAGGTGATAAATACATGCCTACTTGTAACCCATGTTTTCTACATGCATCAACAATTTCCTTAACAATATCCCCTTTTCCATCCTTATAAGGTGACTTTGATATATTATGCTCCGTAGTTTTGGTAGGCCACAGGCAAAATCCATCATGATGCTTTGCGGTTAAAACCAAACCTTTCATACCTGCATTTTTACATGAAAGCACTATTTGCTCTGCATCGAACGCCGTAGGATTAAATAATTGTGGAGACTCATCCCCAAAGCCCCATTCCTTATCTGTAAAAGTATTAATGGTTAAATGTATAAAAGCATAAAACTCTATATCGTGCCATGCTAATTGACTCTTGGTGGGTAGTGGTCCAAAAGGAACTGGAGGTTCAACTACTTCTGTTTTGCAACTAAGTAGCATAACTACTATTATAAAAAATCCTTTAATTTTCATGACTTTAAATATTTTAATTTTCGACTTTTTTGGAAACAATTAATCCATAAAATAGAATTACCCCAAACGAGAATAATGGAATAAAATAAGAATAGCTGATACTTTGCAATCCATCTGAAACCAGACCCTGAAGCGGTGTTAAAACAGCCCCTCCCACTATGGCCATAACCAAACCAGAACTTGCTATTTTGGTATCGTCCTTTAAGCCTTTAATCGCTAAACCAAAAATGGTTGGATACATTAACGACATACATGCCGAAATTAAAACCAATGAATATACGCCTATGGCTCCCTTAATAAAAATAACACTTGTTGTAGCAAGCATAGCTATAAATGCCAAAACAACCAATAGCTTTTTTGGCTGAATAAATTGCATTAACCAGGTACAAATAAACCGTGAAAACATAAATAAAACTATAGATGCCAAGTAGTAATTAGAAGCTTCTTGCTCGTTTAAATTAAACTCTTGCATAACATACCTAATGGTAAAAGACCAAACTCCAATTTGTGCTCCACAATAAAAAAACTGTGCGACGATTCCCATTAAGTAATTATTATTTTTTAGTAATCTTTTTACTTTAGGAAATACATTAAAATCCTGAGCGTCATCTGATGCTACTGGCATCTTTACAAAGTAAATAATACCCCATAGGGTAACTAAAAGCAAAGCCACTATTACGTAAGGTCCCATGACCGCATTTAACTCTTCAAATTGTATAGCATCCAAACTAGCCTTGTCCATTTGTCCTCGTTCTTCTGCAGTAGCCATATTTAAATGGGACAGAATAAATAGTTTCCCTATGATTATACCTAGTATTGACCCAATGGGATTAAAGGATTGGGCCAAATTCAAACGCCTTGTAGCTGTTTCTTCTGGTCCCATGGCAATAATATACGGATTGGCCGTAGTTTCTAAAATGGCCAATCCACCAGCTAGAACAAATAATGCGATTAAAAAATGTGCGTACTTCATGCTTATACTTGCTGGGTAAAACAGCATGGCTCCTCCTATAAACAAGCCTAAACCCAACAAAACGCCAGACTTATAGGTAAATCTTTTTATATATAATGCCGCTGGAATTGCCAAACAAAAATACGAGCCATAGAAAGCTGTTTGTATCCATGAGGTTTGAAAATCCGTCATGCTCATAATGCGCTTAAAAGCCGCCAAAAGCGTATCGGTCATGTTATTGAACAAACCCCATACTAGGAATAAACTCGTTATTAAAACAAAGGGCAATCTGGAAAATTTTCTGGATTTACTCATACACTTAATACATCTATTTTAACCGACCAAACAGTTAGGCCCGATGGGTTCGAACGTTTTATAGGTGATTACAGATTCTTGATGCCCCAAACGTTCTGAAGCTGTTGGTATTCCTGAAGCTGTTTCTATTACTTTAACATAAATTTCCTCTGCTACTTCTTCCAATGTGGCAGTGGAAGAAATAATCTTTCCTGCATTAACATCCATGTCATCAGACATGCGTTCATAGGTGTCCGGGTTACCACATATTTTTACTACTGGTGAAATAGCAGACCCCACAACAGAGCCTCTCCCAGTTGTAAATAGAATGATATGACACCCCGAAGCAATGAGTTCGGTAATTTCTGAATTATCATTTATATTCGGAAAACCAAATCTAGGTTCACCATCAGGAACAATATCCATCAAAAAAAGCCCAGGCTTATTTGGCAAGTCACCAGGTTTTATCAATCCAGAAATTAGAGCACTTCCACATTTGGCATAGGCTCCCAATGACTTCTCTTCTATGGTAGTCAAACCTCCATCGGCATTCCCCGGTGCAAAACTGCCATAACCCATTATAGTATAATACCTAGCTGCTTTGTCTAACGCTTTTTGAAGTTCTTTTGCCAATAATGGAGTTTCTGCACGTTTTATAATATCCTCAAAACAGCCTATCATTTCACCTGTCTCTTCAAAAATAACTGTGCTATTGTTTTTTACCAGTTTATCAAAAGTCAAACCTACCGATGGATTTGCAGTAATACCACTTGTTGCATCCGATCCACCACATATTGTTCCTATCATTAGATCTTTGACCGATATATTTACCGATATTGTTTTCTTAAATGCTTCAAGTGTATTCTTAATCCATTCCCTGCCTTTTTCAATGGTTTTGGATGTCCCTCCACAATTTTGAATAACCAGTGTTTCAACAGGTCTTCCTGATTCCTTTATCGCATCGGAAAGCTTGTTTCTGTTAAAACTTTCGCAACCCAAAGACACCAACAGCACCCCACCAACATTAGGGTGCGCACACAACTGTTTCATTATTTTAGCAGCATATTCGTTTGGATAACACCCTCCAAAACCTATTACTTGCACGTTATCATCTCTAAAAGGCCTTGCTATTTCAGAAGCTACATGATGGGCACATTCTACCAGATACGCTACCAATATAACGTTTCGTATGCCCTTTCTCCCATCCTTTCGTTGGTATCCTTTCAATTCCATTTCTTTACTGTTATTATCATCAACTTTCCCTAGTATGCGTATCAATAAAATCACTTTTCATATTATGAAGATGAATATGCTCTCCTATTTTAATATCTCTGGTAGCACTCCCAATAGACATATTGAATTTTATTATTTTTTCACCTTCATTAATACTTTTCGCAGCTATTTTATGTCCTAAAGCAATTGCTTCTGCTACTTTATAATCCGTTCCGGCATAAGTAAAAACATCGCCTACGTTTAAATCTACTGTAAGCACCAATACATTGTCGTTATTGGAAAGCTTAATTAACTGCTTAGAATTTTCCATATTTTAAATAGGCTTCTTGTGGATCTACGCCTTCCATAATTGCTTTCCTCACTAAACTTTCTGTCTTAAGGACTTCCTCTGTTTTAAGAACAACCTCTTCTACCATATCTCGGGGTATAACTACTACGCCATCCCTATCGGCCATAACATAATCACCTGAATGAATTTGTACACCTCCAATACTGATAGGTTCACCATAACCATATGCCATCCATCTACCCACAACATCTACAGGTGTATAATATTTACAGAATACCTTAAATCCAATATCTTTAATAAACGCTGAATCCCTACATCCTCCATCAACAATATAACCTCTTATCCCTCTAAGCTGTAATGTTTCTGATGATAATTCTCCCATGTGTGAAAGCGTATCATCATTGGGTTGGCATATCACCACACTGCCCTTAGGTGCTTTGGAAAGCAATCCAGTCCAATTTAATAAGGTTTCATGTGGATCGAAACTAGCATCATATTTACCACTAACTGTATAAACGGGGCCTGCCAATTTTTTATCTACATCCAAGGGGCGGATATTATTTGGTAATGTTTGGTTGGGGCAACCCATCGCTCTCAAAACATCGTAAACTGCACCGGAATAGCATTTTTCCAGCCTGTTCGATAAATCATCATTTATGCTCATAAGTTGTTTTAATATTAATTGTTTAAATAAAATTCGTCGTTTGCCAACTCTTTTGGCTCTCTATAATTAATGCCTTTTCTTTCCAATATTTGTAGATTGTTCTTAAGCCTGGATTTAAAATCATCCCAGCCTCTATTATCCATTTGGGTCCAACCTGCTTCAACTAAGGCCATCGCCCTTGGGAAGGTCATATAGAATGCTCTGTCAATGTCTTTAACATATTCTCCCCAAAT
This sequence comes from Snuella sedimenti, assembly GCF_016428595.1. Lineage (GTDB taxonomy): Bacteria > Bacteroidota > Bacteroidia > Flavobacteriales > Flavobacteriaceae > Snuella > Snuella sedimenti. The sequence continues at coordinate 69,086 of NZ_JAELVQ010000013.1, forward strand.
AGTAGCCTCTACACCAATAATGTGAGCTTGCTGATCTTCTGGTAATCCATATCCGGGATCGAGTTTGTATACTTGCTCTAAAGGTAAGTAAGCCATCCAATCGCATGTTTCTTCCCCTTTGGCTTGCGGATAATCGAAATAGGCATGTTCTCCCGGTGAGCAAATAAGCTTATACCCCATCTCCCTGGATTTCTCTATAGTTTTTGGGGTTAAACCACCACGCCATGTATACATGGTACTGGTTTCTGGATAAAATGGTACATCTAACTCATACCATATTTGAGGAGTCTTGCCATGTTTTGCCAAGGTATCACTTATCCGTTCAAAAAAATAGCTCATAAGATGCTGAGGACTTTCTAAATTATTATCCTTAATCCTCTTTTGGCATTTAGGACATTCTTTCCAGTGATCCAAAGGCGCTTCATCTCCACCTATATGAAACTTTTCTGCTGTAAAAATGGGAGCTAATTCTTTATATACATTACCATAAAACTCAAATACTTTTTCATTACCAGCACATAGCAAATTTTTAGAAACCCCTGGTGTAGTTCTAACTTCAAAATCATCAGGAAAACAAGTTAACTCGGGATAGGCTACAAGCATTGCCTGACTATGTCCAGGAACATCCAATTCAGGAATAACTTCAATAAATCGTTCTTTGGCATAAGCTACTATATCTTTTAGTTCCTCTTGTGTATAATACCCTCCATGTGGAATACCATCGGCATCAGTCTCTTTTCTTACAGTAGCCAATTCCATAAGTTTAGGATATTTTTTAATCTCTATACGCCAGCCTTGATCATCGGAAAGATGCAAGTGTAGGGTGTTAAATTTATACATAGCAATGGCGTCAATATATTTTTTTATATCCTGAGCTGGAAGAAAATGTCTTGCAGGATCAAGCATCATCCCTCTATAAGGTAATCGAGGCGTATCTTTAATGTCTAAACACGTAACTTCTACAGTTTTATTATTATTTTCAAGTGGTAAAAGCTGCCTAAATGTTTGTATCCCATAAAATAGACCTTTAATTGTTGTAGCAGAAAGTAAAACATTTTGACTTGTTATTTCTAATTGGTAGGACTCATCGGTCGGAAAAGATTCATTTCCTTTGGACTTAGTAAGAATAATTCCTCCTTCTGGAATTTTAAAATATCCCTCTAATGACAGTTTCAAGCCTGTGTGTTCAAAAACAATTTCTTTTACTATATCTGCTTGTTTTTTTAATTCTTGATTCGATTCAGGATAATAAACAACCGTATTCTCATTTATAACAAATTTTTCGATGTATGTCTTTACGAAATTTGGTTGAGGTATTAAATTGAGCTTTACTTCAGCACTAGTAAGGTTTGGCTGTTTATCTTTACAGGCAAACAAAACACAGACAGCAATTAACAAAATGCTTCTCTTAAAAAATCTTTTTAGGGTATTCATTCTTTTAAATTATCTTTTTTTATTAAAAATTTCATCCTTGTTATTTTACAACTTCAAACCATCTTTTTACTTTCATACACTCACCAGAAACACTATAGTGATAATTTCCATTTGAAGCTGTATCATCTTTATGAATCATAAATGTTTTAACCTTTCCAGTTACTTTATTAGTGACCTCAAACCCCGGTACTTCTAAAAGAATGTTTTCGAAATCGTTACTTGTTTTTTCATGATTCCATGGTGCAAAAAGTGAAACTTCAATTTCCATTGTATCATTTCCACCACCAAACTCATTTTTCTGACGAATAATGGGCAAGGGTTTACAATTAGGAAAAGGAAAAAGCACAGCTGAAACCGCCGATTTTAAATTAATATAAACCTCTCCATTAACTCTTTCAATTATTACTTCACGCATCTCTAAAGTTTCTACATTAAATTCGTATGCGCTACTAATTGCCTTGGGTAATTCTGGTAATTTTATCCTTACTTCAGAGGTAGGTAAGGGCGTAGCATCAATATGTCCTCCTGTTAACACCCAATAATCTTTAGATTTCCATACATGACCCATCCATCTGGGGTCATTTTCGGCAATGGGATCCCATTCAGTCACATCACCATAAGTTACTGCTTCAGAAAATGTTGGATGCAATTCGTGCCATTTTAAATCTACTACAAAATTTTCGTCATAATCGTCTGGTTTTTCAACCCCTACATTTCCCCATGCCCAATTGTTTCTTCTACTTTCAGTTTTACTCATTATTGCCCCTGTAATAGCTGCTTCAGACGAACTTGCATGATAGGATAACGGCACATAGTTAGGCATGGCCACTTTCATAGCATCAATTTCATTTCCGGGACAATCCATGATTAGTGCACCATTAGCACTTTCATTGAAATAATCCATGTAAAATTCTGTTGAAAGAAAAAGTTCGGGGTTAATCTTGTCCGTAGCTTCGCGAATACGCTTTAAACAATCACGCATCCATTTATTAGCATTAAAAGGACTTTTGTGATTATGTGCTTCATTATAACATGGGCGAAACGGAAATCCAAATTCATCTAACCTAATTTCATCAACTCCAGCATCTGCCAACATAGAACAAACTCTAATTAAATTATCCTGCCATGGTTTATATCCAGGACAATTAAATGCACCATATACCTCTTTACCTTTTCTATAATCCATCACTGGCTTACCATTTCTGTTCTTAATGGCATACTTTTCCCAATCTCCTTCAAAAATAGGACTTGCTGTTCTTGCCCCATAGGCTGCAACATACATTCCTACTCGTCTTCCATACGTATGGCATATTTCAACACCTTTTTTAAAAGCTTCTTTACCACCTAAATCTTCCCTATAGTCAATAAATCCTGAAGACATCCATGGACCATAAGTTTCTGGCCATTTATTAACCCCTTCATTCCACATGGCTATTTCCATACAGTCGTTTATATTGTTTCCAAAAATCGGACTACTAAACAAACTATGTAGTTGTTGAAACGATGTAAACGCATTTGATACTGAATCTTGTTTATTTTCTTCAATAGCTTCTTTAGTTGGAAACCATGTGCTAGAACGCGTTGAAACCTCCTCTTTATACCATTCTGGAATTTTTCGGGTCTGCACATTGTTTTCAAACCAATTGTTATAAGCTTTTGCTTCGGTTCTCCAATTTCCATTATAAACCAAAAACCTTGCAGATGGCCACTCCCTTGTTTTGCTTGGCTCAATCACCTTTTTATCAAAATACAAAGATGACATTCCACCTTCTGGAAATGTAGATAAGACCTTATTGCTAAAATCTTTATCCATAGTTATAAAAGCAAGACCTTGCTTTCCTTCAGTTTCATAAACCGTTTGCCATTGCATCGATACATTTTTCCCGTAGACGCCTCCTAAAGGTCTTTCCCATGCTTTAGCCCCTGGATATCCCCTATCCCACATATTAACTACCAAATTAGTACTCTTGTCTTCACCTAAACATACTCCAGTTAGATAAGGAAACGCAAGGTAGCCTGTGAATGCTTCTTTACCTGTATTTGTTATTGCTATACTAGCATCAAAATTATCTTTATGATTATGAAGCTCTATGTGTAGTTTAATTTGAATATTTAGTTTTTCATATACATAATTTAAAACGAGTTCATTAGATTCATCCTTTTTAATTACCTTAAAAGTATCAAGTTTACAACTACTAGGGTCTAATATGAGCCCTCCATAATCACTATTTTGCGCACCTGATCTCAGCCTAGGCATTGATGCCGTATTGACAAAAAACCTGAAAATATTACCTCCATTTGGTGTTTTGATATAGTTATCGTTTGTGTTTTTATTAATCATGGATACCAACTGTCCACTTTGTTTATTAAAAACTACAGACAATGATTTATTCTGTAAGCCTATTAAATTATCATCATCAATAACTTCTTCATTTGCGTACAAATTAGAACAAGCCATTAAAGAAAAAACTATTAACTGTAAGGTGAAGATTTTTGCTTTGTCCATTGTCAAACTACTATTTATCAAGCACTAAACTTATTTTTTGGTTCTCTGACGTGTTTATTTTAATAATGTCATCTTCAAGTACATATTCTGCGTCAATAATAATCTTTGAATCTCCAAATGGATTTTTTAATTTTAAAACTCCGCCTTTTTCAGAAACTATGTGTACCTGTGAAACTTGGCCATTTTCTTTTTTGGCAGAAACTAAAAATGCACCTTCTGTTCGTAATGTATCAAAACTAAGGTTCTTCCAATCATTAGGAATGGCAGGAAACAGTTGTACAACGCCTGTATGACTTTGAATTAACATCTCTTGAACTGCTGAGGCAAAGGCAAAATTTCCTTCTAAAGTAAATGGACGGTACTTGAATTTAGAATAGCCTCTATTGTGCTGTTCTCCATTTACATGAAAGGAGTTTGGGAGGCAAAAATTTTCGGCAAAAACCCTTAGGGTATTGGCTGCTGCTTCTCCATCAAAAGCACGAGCCTGCAAATTTGCCAACCAACTAAAGGAATATCCTGTAAAATAATCTGAGCCCGTTTCGGTTAGATGGTTAATAGTATTGTCTACTATGGTTTTATGATCTTCGCCTTTAGAATAATCAATAAGTCCGTAGGGATGGAATGCCATTAAATGCGAAAAATGACGATGGGATTCTTCATAGCGATGGCCTGGTGCCAACATTAAGCCCTCGGTTTCATGAATCGCGAAGGAAGGCCATTCTTGCAATAAATCGTTCCACCTTTTGGCATCTTCTTTTTTTCCCAGTTCCAAAGCCAATTCCGCTGCCTTTTCATAAGTCCAACGTATGGCTGCCAGATCAAAATTAGTCGTTTCTCCAAACCAAGCTTCTTTAGAATTATTATGTATCTCTGGACTGGCACTAATGGGCAGTTTTCGCAAACCATTCTCGCCTTCAACAGAAATATCTTCAAAGAATAGTGCCACTTCCCTTATCCATGGATAGGCCTTGTTCTTCAAAAAATCCCTGTCCATACTGTAACGCCAATGTAAGTAAAAGTGTTGGCCTAACCATCCTGAAACTGTAGGTCCGAAAGCATATTGAATCCAGCCTCCCATGGGTTCTCCCGTTAAGGTTGTTACACCTGGAACAGCCAAACCTTCAGCCTCATAATAATCTTTTGTATATGTTTTAAAGTTGTCTAGGTATTTAAGTAACCATTCTAAATACCCTATCTCTAAATCGAGATGGTTTCCAGAGTACGCAGGCCAATAACTTAGTTGGGTGTTTAAATCATGGTGATAGTCCCCTTTCCATGGTGGTAGTTTACCATTATCGGCTGTCCAAACCGCTTGCAATGAAATTGGAGGCGCCCCATTACGTGCTGCCGACCCAAATTTATATTGTTCTAAATACCATTGTTTTGCTATGATTGGATCTGGAATATCGATACTTGATTTCTTCCAAAAATCGGTCCACCATTTTTTATGGGTACTTAAGTCTCCTTGGTAGCCTCTTTGCCATGCCTTTTGGACAATTTCTTGAGATGTTTCTCCTTGTTCTGTTTCAGGAAAATGGGCCGATATGCTCCAACAGCCTTCTAGGCCAACTCCTTGACGTTGCCATTTTACACTAACGTTATAGCTAAAGCCTCCCCAGCCTTCTTGGGTATAATTTATTTCGTTCTCCGTTTCAACTATTTTACCTTCAGGATATTCCAATCTGCGTAAGTCTTGTCCTGTAACAGGAGAATCTTCTTTACTTTCTCCTTCAATATTATAAGCAGGTGGTATAAGTATTGGTTTAAATCCTTCCGGAACATTCTTAAATTTAAACCAACCAATTTTTTCGGAAGCATGTACAAATGTCTGAAATTCTGTTCCATTACTCCAATTAACTTTGCAAACAGCATCTTTTACAGACAGACGAGTTGAATCTACTTTTCCTAGTCCATCAATATTAAATTCAAGTCCCGCACCAGGAATTTTAGAAGGTGCTGGAGATCTATCGTAAGGTGCATCAAATTTATCCTGTACGGCCTTGTAATTATCATTTTTCCACTGTTCATAAACCCATGAAAATTTATACTCTGGGGTGTTTAAGTTTTCCATTGGGCGTAAATCCCATAGGTTTACATTGTCTAAGGACATTCTTAAACGTCCTTCTTTTTCCCATACTAAGCTTCCTATAACAGCATTACCTAATGGCATACCCTCGTCCCAACTCTTTGCTAAGGTTTTGTAAACCAAATCATGGTCTCCATAGGTAATGGTTAAATCTTTTTTAGTTTGAGCGCATGATGTAAATAAAAAAAGTGACAATACTATTTTTACAACTTGATTTAATTTCATAGGGTTTATATTAATTGTATAATAAGTGAGATTAAAGACAACTTAACCTCTTATTTTAAAACGTTTTTTCAAGTATTAACTCTGTTAATGTTCGGAGGGCAATTTACAAAATATTCATATATAAATCATTTATTTAAAAATAAAACACTCGATAGGTTATATATTTCATTTTAATTCATAAACTTTAAAAATCTTGTACATTTACGGTATCATTTTTAATTCAACCAATTGGATATGATCATTATTTTTGGCGATTAACATTGCTTTTTTTCCTCCTTTGAGCCTAATTTCTTTCATCTTTTTCACCTCTCCTTTTATCATTAATCCACTTTCATAGGGCATAAAAGATTTAAATTTTCCTTTTCCATCACCTTGCATATAGAGTCCGTATGAGGCATCGTTTCTCGGTGTTTCAACTTCCGATCCATACAGATTGCCAGCAAATACTAAATCTAAATGTCCATCTTGATTTATGTCATCTTTAAAAATGGCGTTTACGGAACTTATTTGCAACCGTTTTTCAAACGGTTTGAACATAAAACTTCCACCTGTATTTTCAAGGTAACTGGTAGAAAAATTTATTGCTTTTAGCTTAAGGGATTCTTCAAGGGCTTTGGTAGAATACACATCTGCCAAAGAAGCCTTACCAAAAGAGTTGTAATCTTTAAACTTAATCGCAATTGCAGGAATTTGTTGAGAAGAGCACGATCTTCCCCTTAAAGGGTATTCTGTACCTTGCTGTATGTAACTTAATACAATATCGCTTTTATTATTTCCATCATAATCATTCATGTAAATGTTAAACGGTTCCTTTTTAGATGCTTTGTATTTATAATTATTTCCAAGATTACCAGCTACTAAATCTATATCTCCATCATTATCAAAATCAGCTGCTTGTATTGTGTTCCACCAGCCTGTATTTTCGCTTAACCCAAATTCATTGGTTTTGTTTGTGAGAAATGCACCTTTATTGTTAACTAAAATTGTTATGGGCATCCATTCCCCCGTAACAACCAAATCGGCATAATCATCTTTGTTTATATCAGTCCAGACCGCATCAGTAACCATTCCTATGTTTCCTTCTTCTTGACCCAACTTATTGGTTATATCAATAAACCTAATGGAATTACTATCACTAACATTTTCCAACAACACCGATTTACCTGATAAGGGATAATTTCTTGGTGAGAGTCTTGTGCCTATGAACAGATCTTGATCACCATCTCCATCTATGTCGGCATTTCTTACTACAGATCCGCTTTCAAATATTAGGGGAAGAGCTCCTTCTGATTTAATAAAATTTCCATCTCCAGAATTTATGTACAATCTATCTTGATACAATGGGTCTTGTGCTTTAAATTCATTTCCCCCGCTAACTACATATAAATCTATATAATAGTCATTATTGGCATGAAAAAATATAGCATCTACATCTTCATAGCCTTTTTCCTTATTAAATAACTCCAAATTCGACTTGTTAAAAGTTCCTCTTTCGGTTTGCAAAAACAACGCTGCACTATATCCTTTTGCTCCTCCTATATAAAAATCTTCCATTCCATCATTATTAACATCCCCAACGGCCAATGCGGGTCCAAACTGGGACATTTTATGAGGAAGGAGTACTTGATGCCTAAAGTCATCAAAAACATTTTCGGTGTGCTTGACATTTAATGAAACTTGAGAAGTGATGTCTTTAAAAATTTTATCGCTTTCTACTTGGTTATATTCTGGTTGTTCAACTGCATCAGAATAATTGGCCACCAACGTTTGATTGGGTTCTATATTGTGAAAAGTTTGTGTCCTGCCATCTGGCCAAGCAACTTCTACTTTATCTATATTTATATTGCTCTTACCTAAACCAAAATGTAACAAAGGCTCTACGGAAGATTGAAATCCTCTTGTTAAGGTAAATTCTTGATATTGTATGTTTTTATCTTGGGTTATTGTAATTTTTGAACCCAGACCAAATAAATTTCCGTTTTTGCCATTTAACTTTACTTTTAAATAATTTGTTTTTTCCTGTTCTCTGGAGTTATTTCTGTATATAGAGCATAAATCGTCAATATTACTGACCACTAAATCTAAGTCCCCGTCATTATCCAAATCACCATAGGAGGCGCCGTTAGACCAACCTAAAAAGTTAATTCCCCATTCTTTAGCAATAGCTTTAAAATTCAAATTCCCTTCATTTTTTAAAGCATAGTTTTCTATTTTTTCCTCTGGCATTTTTTTTACCCAATCGTAATAATGCTTTACCTGATCCTTATCTTTATTCATTTCCTTAAAAAAATCTTTATTATTAATTTCTCTTCGGGAACCATTTGTAATAAAGAAATCTTTTAGTCCATCATTATCAAAATCAGCTATCAATGGAGCCCAACTCCAATCGGTTAATGCCGCATCTGCCAAATAGGAAACATCTCCGAATTGGGGTAGGCCTTTTTCATCTTGTCCCTGATTCAATTGCAGCACGTTTTTCATATACTGATAGTACATACCATTATTCACCATAGCCCAAAAAGCATCAACTTCCATACTTCCCATATTGGCCTTGGATCTAAAGTTGTCTTCTGGGGTCATATCTACTTGGAAAATATCGAGCAAACCATCATTGTTTATATCTGCTGCATCTACCCCCATACCATAAAACGCTGTATGGTTAGTAACTTTTTCTATTTTATTACTGAATGTACCATCTCCATTGTTAAAGAAGAAATAATCTGGTGTTGCAAAATCGTTAGAGACATATAAATCCGGATAACCATCTTTATTAAAATCGCTTACAACTACACCAAGTGATAAACCAAAGCGCATAATTCCGGATTCTACCGTCTTATCCACAAATTTACCATCAATATTTTCATAAAAATGATCACTACGCTCTGGTGTAATAAACCGCATTAATTCTCTATAGTTTAAAATACCATTTCTAGTATCGGTAATTGGATAATTAAGAACGTATAAGTCTAAATCACCATCTAAATCGTAGTCAAAAAAAACAGATTGGGTACTGTTCCCTTCATCTGCTATTCCATACTCTTCGGCAGATTCTGTAAATGAAACCTTCCCTCCTTGGGCACCATTATTAATATAAAGTAAATTTTTTGTTATAGTCCAATAACCTGCTACTGACACATATATATCCAACCATCCATCATTATTAACATCGGCCATGGTTACACCTGTAACCCATCGGTCGTCACCTGTAACATTAGCAGATTCGGATATATCCTCAAATTTAAAATCGCCTTTATTCAAATACAACTTATTATCTACCATATTACCTGTAAAATAAATATCCTGTAAACCATCATTATTAACATCTCCTATGGCAACCCCACCCCCCATATAAAGATATTTATATAAAAAGTAGTTGATGGAATCTGACTCTGTTAAATTATTGGAAAAATGGACACCCGAATGCTCAGGCTTTATTAGGGTAAATAACTTTTCTTTGCCTTTCGGTCCACAGGAAACCATTAAAAACAAGCTTATTATACCTAAAAGGACTATTTTCTTCATCACTTACTTATATTAATTTTTAGTTACAAATTTTAACGCATCATCATTCAGTGCAAAAAGTAACATGGGTTTTGACTTCCCATTAATGTTTATCTTAGTTATTTTTCTAATTTCTCCTGAAATATTTAAGCCAGATTTATACATAGGCACAGGCAAAAAACCACCATGACCGTCACCTTTCATAAACAGTCCATAACTGGCATCGTTCCTAGGTGTTTCTACTTCAGCATTATATAAGTTACCACCTATAATAACATCAAGGTTATCATCTTTATCAAAATCATCTATTAAAATATCGTTAATAGATGATATTTGAGCATGCTTGGGTAATGGATGAAATTTAAAATGACCTTTTCCAGTATTTTCAAAATAAGCAGATTCGAATGTGTTGGCTTCGTAACTTACAGCTTTATTTAAATTTTCAGCACCATACACATCAATCAGAGAAGCTTTACCAAAGGCATCGTAAGTTTCAAATTTCTTTTTAATAAATGGCATTTGTTGAGAAGAACATGAACGTCCTCTTAGAGGAAACAAATTGTTGCCTTCGTAGTAACTTAAAACTATATCTAAGGTTCCTGTTTTATCAAAATCACTAGCATATATCTTAAATGGTTTTTCAGGAATTGCTTTGTATTTATAATTAGAACCTAAATTACCTACTATTAAATCTAAGTCCCCGTCGTTATCAAAATCAGCTGCCTTAATTGTATTCCACCATCCGTTGCTCAAATTTAATCCAGCTCGATTTGTAATATCTTTAAACCCTTGGTCTGTATTTAGAAAAGCTTTTACAGGCATCCATTCTCCGACTATGAGCAAATCCTGCTTACCATCTTCATTCAAATCGATTGGTAATGCATCTGTAACCATACCAATACTTTCTAGATCCTGAAATAGCTCTTTGGATACATCCTTAAAGGCAATGGTTTTTCCATCACTTTCATTTTTTAACAGGTAGCTATTTGTTGGTAAAGGGTATTTTCCGGGGGTTTGTCTGCCTCCCAAGAACAAATCCAAATCACCATCATTATCAAAATCAAAAGCCCTAACACAAGAGCCACTTGAATTTATTGCTGGTATACTTTTATTACTTTGAACAAGAACTCCATTATTGTTTAAATAGAAATTATCTTGGTAGTAGCTAGAGGACATGTCTTTTTCATTTCCTCCACTAACTACATATAAATCTAGGTCTCCATCATTATCGGCATCGAAAAAAACAGCATCGGTATCTTCTCTATTTTTTTGGTTGTTAAATACAAGATCTTGTTCTATTTTAAAAGAACCATCTGGGTTTTGAAGATAAAGATGAGAGGTTTGCCCAAGAGCACCTCCTAAATAAATATCGTCCAATCCATCTCCATTAATATCTCCTATAGCAATTGCTGGACCTTGTTGGGACATTTTATGGGGCAATAGGATTTCTCTCTTAAAATCGTTATACTCATTTTGCTGATGTTTCCAATAAATTGGCGATTCTTCCTTACTTAGTGTTTTAAACTGCAAACTAGTATTTAATTTATTAGGTGTATTATTTTTAGCTTCGCTATAATTTAAAACTATATCCTGATTTGCCTTTATATTGATTAATTGTTGGTGTTTTCCATCTGGCCAATTAACAATTAGTGTATCGATGCTGTCTATATCTCCTATACCAAAATGTAAAACATTCCCTATTGCTGATTGAAATCCTCTGGTAGTATAGTTTTCCTTTGTTTGATTGCTTTCTTTAGTTTTTACTGTTACTCGGGCACCTACGCCTTTAGTGTTTTTATTATTCCCTTTAAAATGCAGCTTCAAAAAATTTCCTCTGTCTTGTTCTCGAGCATTGTTTTTGTAAATTAATGATACATCATCGGCATTATTAACTACAATATCCAAATCGCCATCATTATCCAAATCTGCATATGCTGCCCCATTGGAACTAGTGGGTAAACTAGAAACCCAAGATGTGCTCATATCAGAAAAAGTAAGGTCACCATTATTCTTAAAAAAATAGTTTTGTTTTTTCCGAGTGGGCATTTCATCTAAAATATTATTTATATAGGTATCTCTGTTTTGGTTATTTATTTTTTCTTTTCGGTTTCTTTGTTTAATAATAAAGTCATTATTTCTAAAGTCTTTTTTTATACCATTTGAAACAAAAATATCCTGTTGCCCGTCGTTATCCATATCAAAAATTAATGGTCCCCAGCTCCAATCTGTACTTGCCACTCCAGCTAATTGTGCCACATCTGAAAAGACAGGTGTACTATTTTCTCCAATAGTTCCATTATTAATTTGTAATGCATTATACATATATTGGTAGTGAAGCCCTTTTTTTACAACATCTCCAAACTTATCGGGTTCCATTGCACTCATACTTGTTTTTATTGTATAATTATCGGCTGCCATCATATCTAAAGAGATAAAGTCCATCCATCCGTCGTTATTTATATCTCCGATATCTGTTCCCATGGAATAGAAAGACACATGTTTAATAGATTGATTGGCTACATCTGTAAACTTGCCATTTTTATTGTTTAAATAAAGAAAATCTTTTCCTTCATAATCATTGGCTACATATATATCTGGCCAGCCATCATTGTTTAAATCACCTATTGAAACTCCCAGTCCATAACTTAATCTGTTAATGTTTGTTATTCCAGCCTTTTTGGTTACATCATAAAACTTTCCATTATTATTCTGGTAAAGTCTATCTCCTGTAACAACGCCTTCTTTTTTAATAAGTTTATTAACATCTTTGTAATCAAAAGGAGATGTGTAATGATTTATAAGGAACATATCTAAATCTCCATCTAGATCATAGTCAAAAAAAGCGGCCTGAGTAGAACACATATCAATATCTAAGTTATATAGTTCGGCCTGCTCTTTAAATGTTGGTATACCATGTTGGTTTGGGCCATGGTTCACCCATAATTCATTTTTCCGTTTTGTAGGATCATCATATTTTCCTGATTTAGAAATATAAAAATCCATAAGTCCATCATTGTTGATGTCTACGTTAGTTACTCCTGTCCTATAACCTGAGGAATACACCAAGCCCGATTCTTGCGTTATGTCTTTAAATTTCAAATTTCCATTATTCAGGTACAATTGGTTTTTTCTTAAACTTGAAATAAAAAGAATATCTTGAAGTCCATCATTGTTAACATCTGTTACAGATACCCCTGCTCCGTTATAGTAGTACTCATAGAAAAAGCCATTCATGTCTGGTGTTTCTGTTAAGGCATTAATAAACCTTATACCCGACTCCAAAGGATTTAGCATTGTATACAGAACTTGTTCATCCTCATTGACAGATTTCTTGTCAAACTTATTAGGGTATTGTTTACCATTATTATGTTCTTCATTCTTTTTACATGTACAAACCAATGTTAAACATAATGTTAAACCTAAGATCTCCTTAATTCTCATAAAATAATATTGAATTAAATAAGGTAGGGCATAAAAGCCCTACCATTAAATAAAATAACTCAAAAAACTAACTCAAAAGTTTTAATATCCAGGGTTTTGCTCCATAGCGTTGTTAGTTGCTTTTATCTCACTATCTGGTATAGGCAATAGTAACAGCTTATCGTCCCAAGCTCTTATGGCTGATTCTGGGACAAGTTTTGTACCATAACTATATACCAATGTTCCATCACTATGTTTCTCTATATCTACACCATATTGTGGTTTACCCATTACTTCTGAACCAATTTTCCAACGACGAATGTCATTAAAACGGTGACCTTCCATAAACAGTTCTACCGCACGCTCTCTCTGATACGCTTTAAGTAAATCACTACCCGTTACCGTATTTGGGATAGGAGGCATATTAACTCCGTTTCTAGCCCGAACCGTATTAATAGCCGCCCGTGCTTCATCTTCATTCCCCAAGAAAATTTGAGTTTCAGCATAATTTAAATAAAACTCCGTTTTTCTAAATTTAATATCAGGCGTATATTCCGTAGGTATCTCAACAGTGGCTCCTTGAGATGGGTCGGTGTTTTTAGATATTGCATAATTTGTCTTAGAAGGCTCATGGGCGTTTACTACACCATGATGCGTATCTAAACCTCCTCCGGTTTGCTCTCGAGAACCTGGCACACCATTACCATCATCAGTATACTCGATAAAATACTCAACCTCTCTTCCTTTCCATACTTTTCCATTATATATGATAGACGCATGAAAACGTGGATCTCTATTCTCATAAGGGTTTTGTGGATCGAAAATTGAATTTGGATTAGGTGTTACACCATCTGCTAGCATAGGCAATTCACCATCTGTTGTTTCATACATGTTAATAAACTCTTGCGTAGGTGCTATTAAAGCCCATCCTGCATATCCATTTGGCCACAACATGGTATTGATCCCAGACCAACCACCTTGGTTCACTTCTTGATTATACTCCCTTGTAAAAATAATTTCATCATCTAATGGTGAATTTTTTTCAAAAATAGCAGCATAATCATCACCCATAGGGTAAGAACTTAAATCCATCACAGCTTTATTAGCAGTAGCAGCAGCATTCCATTTTGACTGATCGTTAGAAGGGTTAAACAACGGACTTGCCGCATATAATAATGTTCTACCCTTTAAGGCCATCGCTGCAGCTTTGCTTGCCCTAGCTTTTGGTGCATCATCTTTTAAATTAGGTATAGCGGTGTCCAATTCAGAAACGATAAAAGCCACAACTTCGTCTACTGAATTCCTCGGAATATCAAAATTCTCTTCAGATATTTCCATCCTCCTATCCATGATAGGAACACCTCCATACCAGGATAACAATTCAAAATGATAATAGGCTCTTAAAAAATGCATTTGAGCAGTGAACTCTTCTGTCTCTGAGACTGGCAAACTAGAATTTTCAATTTTAGCAAAATAGGTATTTGCATGCCTTAAACCATCATAATATCTATTCCAAGTTCCTCGAGTTGTACCTTCTCCATTGGTTGCCTCAATTCTATTTTCTACATATTCGGCAACACCATGTCCATTTGGTAATTTCCAACTAACCAAATCTGTCAATACTTCAGTTCCTATTCTGTTTTCTCTATTTATGTTAGGTAACCATGCATATCCTGCATTAACATAGGCTGTTAACAGGTTAACATCATTAAAAACATTTGTTTCTGAAATGGCATCAAGTGGTTGGAGATCTAAAGCATCTTCATTACAGCTTGTAACAAAGAAACCAATTGTTAATAATATTAAATAAACTTTTTTCATATTACACTTTTTTTAGAATGTTACATTTAAGCCAAGATTAAACGTCTGGGTATTTGGAAAATCCCATGTAAGATCATTTGTCGACTCCGGATCTGAAAACCCAAGGTTCGCATTTTTGTCAATTGTAATCAAGTTGTAACCACTTATATATATTCTTGCATTATTAATCCCGATGGATTTAATGGCCGATTCTGGTAAGGTATAGCCCAATTCTAAGGTTTTTAAACGCAGGTAATTGGTTCTAAAAAGAAAAAAGTCTGTATCTCCATTTATTCCTTCAGTAGGCGCCGGCCAAGGTGCATCTATATTATTAGGATCCCATGTATTATTTGCATAAGAAGCGAAACCATTATTTCCTCTACTAAAAATAGTTCTATAAGGCTTATAACCTCCTGTTGCTCCCTGCCACAACATGTTCATGTCGAAATTCTTATAATTTAGTTGTCCCGTAATACCATAAAAGAAATTAGGGTTTTGCACCGACCTAATGCGTTGTCTGTCTGCTCCAGTAATTTCACCATCACCATTCGTATCTTCCACCATAATACTACCCAAGCGGTCCCCTGGACGTGTAGGGTTATTATCTAAATCGGCTTGGGTTCTAAATATTCCTATAGCATGATAGCGAAGGGTAGACCCAAAAGGTTTTCCTGTTAAATTTTGGTACTCTTCATCAAAAGGCGGTTCATCGAAATTAGTGATCTTATTTTCAGAGTATGCCACATTTCCTCCAATTGAAAACTCTAACTCCCCAATATTACTTCTGTAATTAAGCTCCAACTCATACCCCTTATTTTCCATAGTTCCAATATTTAGATTTGGAGGGTCGATTCCAGTAAAATTAGGCAATGTAAGGTTAGGTTGTGCCAAAATATCCCTAGTATTCATTTTAAACACAGCTGCTTCCAAAAAAAGCTTGTTATTAAATAAAGAGGCTTCGACTCCAAAATTAGTTGTAGCGGTTACTTCCCAAGTAACATCTGGATTAACAGATCCACTCTCTCTTATACCTGGCACCGTTACTCCATTAACGACAGTACTGTTACCGCTTCCGAATGTGGCTAGATAATTAAAAGCGGATATCCTATCATTTCCTAATTCTGCCCAAGATGCTTTTAATTTCAAACTACTTATAGTTTTACTGTTCTTTAAAAAAGCCTCTTCAGAAACCATCCATGCCCCAGAAACTCCTGGGAAAAATCCAAAACGTTGACCATCTGCAAAATTTTGAGACCCCTCATATCTAAACACAAATTCTGCAAAATATTTATCCTTAAAACCATACTTTGCTCTACCTGAATATCCAATTCGCGCAGATTCCGAAGCTTGTCCAGCAGCATAGGAAGCTGTTCTTGAAGGCCCTCCAGAACTTAAATACGGTGACGCTGCCGATAAATAATCGTCATTCCCTGCAGAAAACCAATCGGTTCTACCTGTTATATGCTCAACCTGTGCCAAAAGATCAATATTATGATGCTCTGCAATGGTTCTGGCATAATTTGTACTAAAATTAACTGTATACAACTTATTTCTATTGTATCTTTGATCTAATCTCAAAAAACCTTGAGTCACTTTAATTGGCTCACCAGTAGAATCCGGGTTTTCTTGATACCATTCCCATGGTTGCACCCAACTTTTTGCTAAATCTGTAGCAACAACTGCCGATCCAAAACCAGCTATGGATAAACCTTCCACTCCGGGTATTTTATAATTAAATTTAATTCTAGCACTTAAATTTCTACGCTCATTATCATTGAATGACCCACCTTTTAATGTGGCAATGGTACTCTGCCCCAATCTACCTCCTGCTGGATACCTCGGGTCATCATTTATATAAAAAGGGAAAAATGGCTCCGTTAATCCAGCGGTTTGAATGGCTCCAGAAAAACCATACCAGTTTTGACGCACATCTTGCTGCCTCATAGATAAGTCTACACCAAAATCCAATCTATCACTTGCTTTAATATCTAGGTTAGATCTCAAATTATACTGCTTATTTTCTCCAATATCGTCATTTCTGTAAGCGGAACCCTGTTGGAAATACCTTGCAGAAACAAAATATTTTACATTTTCGGTACCTCCTCTTACAGATAAGTTATTATCAGTTTGACTGGCAAAATCCTTATAAGCCACATCTGCCCAATCGTATTGTTTCATTGCACCACTTGTAATATCCGCGATTTCGGCATCCGAGAATTCCCTAGTATAGTTTGGATCCCATCCAGAATTACGCCAGTTTAATCTATTTAAATAGGTCGCATACTGTAAGCCGTCTGCAAAATTAGGCACACCTATTGGTCTTGCGAACCCTAGATTAGTAGAAAAATTAAATTGAGGTTTACCTGTAGTTCCCCGTTTAGTTGTTACTAAGATTACACCATTTGCAGACCGAGCTCCATAAATTGCCGCCGATGCATCTTTAAGTATAGATACACTCTCAATTTCATTAGGATTCAATCTATCTAACCCATCGGCATCTGCCACACCGTCAATTACAATTAACGCTGCATTACTACCAAAAGTTGCATTACCTCGAATAAGAATTTCAGAACTTTCTCGGCCTGGTTCTGCCGAACGTTGGTTGATTACCAGACCTGGCACTCGTCCAGTAAGGGTATTTGTTAACGTTGAAATAGGGGCTTGAGTTAGGTCTTCTCCATCTACTTGGGAAACCGAAGTTGATAATTCCCTTTTTCGTTGTGTACCGTAACCTACAACTACAACTTCGTCAAGTCCAGTTGTATCTTCCTGAAGAACAACAGATATGTTTGTTTCTCCACTAACTGAAACCTCTTGGGTTGCAAAACCAATATAGGATATTACCAAAGTTGCATCACTGTTTGAAACTTCAATAGCAAACTTACCGTCAAAATCTGATTGGGTTCCATTATTGGTTCCTTTCTCAAGTATGGTCGCTCCTGGTAAAGGAACACCTCCTACATCTGTAACAGTTCCAGTTATCTGATATTGAATTACATTTTCCTTAGACTCGACATTATTAACTACTTTTTTTGTTAATAAAATCAATCTATCATATAGCTCATAATTAATATCTGTATCCTTAAATAAGGAACCTAAAATATGAGCTATTTTTTTATTTTTAAAGTTTAATGTGACCAAGCGATCCAAGTCTACCGAATTCGACTCATACACAAAACGAAATTCAGAAACAGATTCTATTTCTTTAAAGACGTTTTCTAAACTTACATTTTCAAGTTCTACTGATATCTTAGTAACTTGAGAGTAGGTATTTGCTTCAACTTTAAATAGTGAAATTATCAAAAGTAAAGTCGTTAATTTCATTTTTAAATCAATTTTGGGGAGCAAACGCATACATCCCCTAGTTATGAGTTTTTTTTTCATAATTTTGTTTTGGATTGAATAATTAGTCAGTTGTTTAATTCACTTTATAAAAACGGAAAGTGCTGAATCCACTTTTCGTTTTTTCTTGCTTTTAATGTACTTTTTTTTAATTCATAGGCGTATATTTTAATTAATTACAATTTTGTTATCTACTTTTTCCAGCGAAAAAGGGTATATCTTACTTATTGCAGATAGTATTACCTCAATACTTTCTAACTCTACATTGAAAGATGCATTAAAGCGTTTATCTTTTAGCAGCTCATTATTTACCTCTATTGAAACATTATATCGTCTTTCTAATTTTTTCACCATATTTATAAATGGTGTATCCCTAAAAATCAGGTCGCCCTTAATCCATGATGTATATATATCTACATCTACGGAACTTTTAGTAGCCAGACCTTCCTGTTTATTCCATGAACCTTTGTAACCTGGGGTCAAGGTAAAGCTTTTGCTTTCAGTATTTTTATAAGATAATTGAACTTTACCTTCAACCAGAACAGTATGTTCTTCATCATCTTCAGGGTAAGAAGACATATTAAATTCGGTTCCCAAGACCTGAACTTCCATATTATTGGAAGAAACCACAAAGGGATGCTCTTTATCTTTAGCTACTTTAAAAAAAGCCTCTCCTTCCAAAATTTGAACTTCCCGCTTATGGCCTGATAAAAACCTTACGGGGTATTTCAACCTTGTCCCTGCATTCAAATAAATTAGTGTGCCATCAGACAATTCCAAATTAAAAATCTTGTTACCAAAAGGAACATACAATTCATTATAAACCAATCCATTGATTTCAGAATTGACGTTATAACTTAACTTATTTTTCTCTTGTACACTCAAAACGCTTCCCTGAGAAGAAATGAACTCCTTATTTTCTTCTTGATCAATAACACTTACACCTTGAGATGAAATCAGTTTAACCGAATTATTGTCAACCGGCTCAAAAACTATTTCTTGAATATGGGGTTCTTCTTGTATTTCATTTGAAAAATTATCGGAAAGGAAATAAACAGACAAAAACAATCCAACAAAAACGACCGCATACTTCAACGATACCTTAATGATATCTCTATTCTTCTTCTTTAAGATAATTTTGCTTCTAAATTTATCCCATTCTTCTTCCTTATCTATCGAGTTCAAACAATCTAGAGCATCTTTTACCAAATGTTCCTGAACAAGGGCATTTATTAAGCTTTGCTCTTCGACAGACAAACTTTGGAATAACTCGCGATTAATTTTCTTCGTATTATTATACGACTCCAACAAGACTTTAATTACATCAATATGCATTGGTTCAACTTTCTGTAATCCTAAATCTTTTACTTTGCCATTAAGTATTTAGATCTTCAGATCGATTTAACGTTTATACATATATAGTTGTAATTTTTTAAAAAAAGGGTGACAGGTTTAATGTTTTTTTTTACAATAATGTTAAAGAACATTCTAGACATTTTATTTATATGAAAGCATCAACCTGCTATTATATTTAAATTTTTATTTTATATTTGAAAATTCCTAAAGGGATTTTCTTTACCTACTTATTTGAAAAAAATTAATAATTATGTTATTACAAAATGACGCTTAAATAATTTCTATAAAATAAGATGTCCGATTCCAATAAATATTTGATGATAGAACGCTACTTTAAGGAGAACCACACTTACCTTACAGTTCTGTCCTTTAAAATTGTTAAGGACAAGGATATCGCAAAAGATATAGTGCAAGAGTTCTTTTTACATCTATGGAACCGAAAAGACTTGTTTGTTTTAAACACCTCTTTTAAAGCTTATTCTACAAAAGCCATAAAAAACCTAAGCGTAACTCATCTTGAGAAATCTAAAAAAGAAAAACTTATAATAGAACAACTGAAGGTAGCCAAAGTAAAAAGGCATGAAGATTTTCAGATTCCAAGTTTTAATTCCAAAATTCTTGACCTTCTTGATAAACTCCCTGAAAAGAGACGGAAAATTCTTATTTCATCTATTATCCATGGACAAAAATATTCTGATATAGCTGAAGACAACTCAATATCAATAAACACAGTGAAGACCCAAATAAAAAGGGCATATACATTTTTTAAAGAAAATTATAATTACTCCAAAGCTCTTTTTATATTAGCGCTTTACAACTTATAACTCCTCGATGGCAAGTAATAATTAATTGTTGTTCCGTTATTAATCTTAAAACTTACTCTTTTTGTAGATTGTTAATCCCTAAATTTTTATAAATATTTGCTACAGCTTCAAATAATTTATTAATGATTTTATCTGAATCAAGAAGTTCTAGTAATTGCCCTGAAAGTATTGTTACAGCTAACACAGCATTAACATTTATTTCGGGAATATAGATTGGCACTCCAATATCGATAACCCCTTTAGCATTTTGACTTTCATTTATAAGATAGCCTTTTTCTTTAATTAAATCTATTTCTTCAAAGTAAAGGGATTTCTCTTTTTCTGTTAAATCAACAAATCTTGAATCCCTTTTTAAATATTGCAATTGTTCTTCCTTACTTAATTGAGATAATATAATATATCCTGAAGTCGATCCATATAAAGGAAATTTACTACCTACTTCAACAGAAAGTGAAACTGGACCAGGGCCAGAACATTGTGAAATGATCAAAAATTCACCGTGGTTTAGAATAGATATATGGCATGATTGCCTTGTAAAAGCCGCCAATTTCTGCATTGGATATAATGCCGCAATTCTTAACGAATATAAAGGAGGGTGTCTATGTGCCAAATAATACAATTTTAACGACAGTTTGTATTTCCCGGAAACTTGATTTTTTACTATATATCCTCTTTCCTCCAAACACACCAACATTCGATAAATTTCGTTCTGTTTCTTATTAACTCCTAAAGCTATTTCGGTTTGCGATTGGTCTATAGCCTGTTCAGAAAGATATTCGATGATATCTAACCCCTTGTCTAAAGCTGGAGAATTATATTTGGTCATTATGAATAATTAAAAATTAAGGGACAATTAGAAAACAATATTTTTAATAAAAACTTTAAAATTAAGAAGATTTTATTCAGAATATATCAAAAATATAAAAATGTAATAAATTAAAGTTTTTAACAAATTCTAGCTATGAAATTAACGATCAATTGTCAATGTAATTAAAACACTTTTATTAACCAAGAATAAACAAATTTAATTTTAAAACATCGCTATTTGGATAAGGTTACAAAACCACAGACAATATTTTCCAATCATTTAAAAATTGCCTATAAAGAGGATAAACAAATAACTTTGTCTGCGGAGAAAATAAGCTTTCTGATAATGAAAAAGAGAAACTGTTTTCATTAAATGACAATATACTTTATCATCCCAGTGCTCTATATGTTTATTTAAATGTGTAATGTACTGTTTTTATTGGTGCTTAGCATTATTATTTTAGAGGACGCATTGAATTTGAAGCATTAATGCTGATTAAAAATGAACTAAATTTTTCTGAATAATACTGAAGATTTATTGAGCAAACAACCAACAAAATCATCCTTAAAATAAATGTATAGGACATAGTAATCAAGTAGAAAAAAAGTAGCTACACCACTAAAACTGCGATTAAATAAATTTAGTACTCAGTTGAAATAGTAGTCAAATATTAATTTACGATGACCAGGGCTGCTTTCATATATCCCATTGCATAAGCCATACCAGCATACCAAGAACCGTCACAAGACATCTGTGGCGTATGATCGGGAATCAGTACACCTTTAAAATTGTTCTTTTTAAGAATTCTTATAATTTGCACCATATCAATATCACCTTCATCTACAAATACTTCTTTATAGTTAGGCACCTTACCTACAACGTTTCTAAAGTGGATATAGGCTATTTTATTTTGACTGCTATACTTTTCGGTAGCTTCGTATACATCGCCATCAGTCATTTCTGCAATGGAACCTAAACAAAACTCAAGTTGGTTGCTTTTGCTTGATTCCATATCAATAAGCTTCTGATATAGTTGGGGCTGATAAACCAATCTAGGTGTATTTCTAACATATGGCATTGGAGGATCGTCTGGATGGGCTGCCATTTTAACCCCAGCTTCTTCTGCTACTGGAATAATATTTTTTAAAAAGTATTGTAAACGACTCCATAACTCTTCATGAGTAATTTTTGGAACTATGCCTTCTATGGCATTTTCATCATATACCATGTTCCAAACCATTCCTTTTGGTATTGGGGTTTCATCAACTTTTCCTTCCATTCCAACAGAAATAGCGCCGCCTCTTGCATAAGCCCCTACAGTTCTACTTGAAACTCCTGCTAACGAAAAATTATATCCAAAAACTGGAATCCCAGCTTGTCCAACAATTCTAATTTGTTCTTTTATAAGCTCTATTTGAGCTTCTTTTTTAGGACCATCTAATAAAACATCATACCACATGGCAGGATCAAAATTTTCAATCCCTTCCAATTCTAAACCATAACTATTAATTTCTCTTTTTATTTTCAATAAATACTCTAAACTCCATAGTTTTCCATCACCTGCCTTACCCCATCCTTCTTTTTCACCAATGGGTTGATTTGCATTTTCTTTATTGTTTTTTTCATGACCAAAATAATCTACAAGATGTATAATTATATGTGTTGCCCCACATTGTCTAGCAAAACGGTAATGGGTATCATTAAGCATGTGCTTATATAATCCAAATCCTAATTTCATTTATTACTAACTTTTATATTGTTGACAAATCTGTAATTAATCCTTTAATTCCCAATGTACTTACATAAACTGAGAACAATAAAATTATGCTCAATAAAACATAGTCATAAATGCGATTTACATGGTTACCCATCAATACTTTTTTAGAGGTGAGATAAAATATACAGGCTATGGTAATTGGAAGTATTATTACAATACATGCCTGAGACAATATTAGCACAAACACAGGCTTAAAGCCAAAAACAACACCAAAAACACTTATAACGGATAAGAAAAACAAAATAATTCTGTATTTTTTTGTTTGTGTCTTTCTTTCTTCATTTTTATAATCTATAATTAACCACGGAATTACCAATAAATTTGGCAAATGAGATGATAAACCTGCAGCAACAATACCTATAACAAACACACTCAATGCTTCTTTCCCTGCAATGGGTTCCAGTAAAGGTACCATTTCTGCTACATTGTTCATAGTTAATCCTTGTACGTGTAATGTTGTAGCTGCCGTTATCATGACTGCTGCACTTATAAAAAACATCATGGAGGCGCTCACCAAGGCATCCCGCTTCTGTATTTTGTCATCTTCTATTTTCCAACCTACTTCTTTTACTATTTGTGAACGGATAATAAATGCAAATACCGAAACTGTCGTTCCTACCATTCCCGATATAATAATTAAAGGACTGTTTTCGCTTCCTTCAGCGGTTTCTGGGAGTGAGGGCATTAAACCTTTAGCCAATTCTTCCACAGACGGGAAATTGATGAACATTGTAGCTATGAATGCCGTACCCATAATGGCTACGAATACCGCCAGTACTTTTTCAAAAAAAACATAGTCCCCTATCCACAGTAGTATATAAATGCTTATAGCTATAATTATTGCCCACACTAAAGGTGTTATACCAATATCCAATATACCAGTAGACCAAACCGTCAACACATCTGCCAAAACACCAACCAAACCCATTAAAGCACTAAATATAATTATGGATAGTGCTGCTATTAAAATGATGGTTATGCCAGGGTGAATGTGTGTTTTTATTCCTTGAATAATGGTTTCTCCCGTAACCATAGTATATTTACTAAACAACACAATAAGGTAATAGGTTATTAAACAACTAATAAGCACGGTCCATAAGAGGTCTAAGCCAAAATTAGCTCCTGCCTTGGACATAGAGGTAACACTTCCTGTACCTACATTGTATCCAATCAGGAAAATCCCAGGTAATATACTGGCTATCAGTTTTTTTAATTTTGACATTGCTTACCTTTTAAAATAATTTATTAAAACCCAATCGAGTTTCCACCATCTACTGGCAAGCATATACCAGTTATAAATTCTGAAGCATCGGAAGCGAGAAACGCTGCAGCTTTTGCAATATCTGAAGGCGAACCAAAACGTTGGGCGGGAGTTCTGGAAAGGATTTTCCTTTCACGCTCTGGATCTTGTGCCATGGCATTACGAAACATTTTTGATTCTATAAAACCGGGTGCTATGGCATTGAACCGCACCCCTGTATGCGAATACTCTGAAGCCAATGTTCTAGTCATTCCAAGAAGGGCCGTTTTAGAACTACTGTAAGCAACAACTAATGGAATCCCATAAAGTGCGGTCATGGAACTTATGTTGATTACAGAACCTTTTTTTCTGGTAATCATATACTTAAGCACCGTTCTTGTAAGGACAAAAACACTATTTACATTGGTATCCATTATTTCTTGAAATTCCCCATCGGTAGCTTCCAAAGATGGTTTTTTGGAGTGGCGCCCCGCATTGTTTACCAGAATTTGGATAGCGCCAATTTTTTCCTCTATGGACTGTACCAGATTTTCATGTTCTTCCTTTTTGGTAACGTCGTTAGTAAAGTAAAAACAATTTGCCCCCAATATTGTCTTTGCCTCCTCTAATTTCTTTTGGTCACGTCCGGTGATAACGACCTTAGCTCCTAGGGCTATAAACTGTTTTGCAATTCCAAGACCTATGCCTGAACCACCTCCGGTTATCAAGGCAACCCTATCAGTTAAATCGACTATGTTTTCTATTTTATTCATTATAGTTTAAATTGTATTGCTAAAAATCGAAATATTCATTGGCATTATTATAAGAAATATCCTGAACCATACGCCCCAGAAATTCAATATCGTTTGGAAGTTCACCGTTTTTAACATCATTGCCTATTATATTACATAATATTCTTCTAAAATAGTCGTGTCTTGAGTAAGACAAAAAACTGCGGGAATCTGTAAGCATACCAACAAACCGACTTAATAGCCCCTGATTGGATAGGGTATTTATATGCTTCTCAATTCCATCTTTTTGGTCCAAGAACCACCATCCAGCTCCATACTGCATCTTACCTGGCACCGATCCGTCCTGAAAATTACCCATCATAGTAGCCACCATTTCGTTATCCTTAGGATTGAGATTATAAACAATTGTTTTGGTCAACTTTTCTTTTTCTTCCAATCGGTTGAAAAACTCTCCCATAGAAACGGCATAAGGAAAATCTGAAATGGAGTCGTAACCACATCCTTGTCCTACATTGCTTACCCCTCTTTTGTTTACATCTCGAAAGGCTCCTATATGGTATTGTTGTACCCATCCTTTTTCATAATTCCAAATGGCAAATTCATACAAGAGGGCACTCATAAATTTTTTCTGATCTTCGGATGTCAATTCTTTCCCCAATCGGATTTTTAAAAATATTGTTGAAAGCTCTTTTTCGGTATAGGCTTCAATTGGAAAGGGAAATTCCAATCCATGATCTGCAAGCCTGCAACCTCTTTCATGAAAATAATTATGTCGAGACTTAAGTGCCTCTAAATAATCGGGATACGAACTAATAGAATTTGAACTAATTTCTTCTAAACGTTCTATATAGCTGTTAAACTCTTTTGGTTCTCTTACATCCATTGCTTTGTCTGGACGCCACGCCATAGATACTTGCAATTCCATTTTGCTCTGTACAATGTGCTGATGCCACTTTAATGAATCTATTGGATCATTTGTTGTGCAAACCTTTTGAACATTAAAACTTTTCAAAATATTTTCAACAGACAGCTCTCCGCTACTTAGTTTTTGAGATGCAGTATTATAAATACCCTCAGCCGTATTTTTATTTAGAATGTCGTCAATTCCAAATGGCTTTTTCAGTTCTAAATGTGTCCAATGGTACAAAGGATTTCGCATAGTATAGGGAACAGTTTCTGCCCATTTTTGGAATTTTTCCCAGTCTGTTGCCTTTCCAGTAATGTATTCTTCTGAAATGCCATTTGCACGCATGGCTCGCCATTTGTAGTGATCGCCTTCTAACCATATTTGAGTGAGATTTTCAAAAATTCTGTTTTCAGCAATTTCTTGAGCTTCTATGTGGCAGTGATAATCAATAACAGGCATTTTGGATGCATACTCATGGTATAGATTTTGTGCCGTTTTGGTTTGCAACAGGAAATTCTCATGTACAATTGGATTTTTCATTTATCTATACTTTATTCCAAATTTCTTGAAAGGATCTGGTCCTTACCAACACCTTGTGCTTAAATTCTTTATAAATAATTACTTTTCATTATTCCATTAAATAGCCCTCCAAAATGCGTACTTCAAAGGGCTCTAATTCAATTTCTTTGGTTTCATTGGTATTTATAATGATACTTTCTTTTTCCTTGTCTTCATTCCAAAGGCTTTTAAACTCAAAATTGGAATGTGCTTCTTTTGGAAGTTCAAAGACTTCTGCTAGGTTTAATGTGAATTTTACTTTTTTATCACTGGGGTTTCTAAGGGAAATAATCCCTTTTTCCTGAGTCCATGAAGCAAAGCCATATGTTTCTAAATTAATGGGACTTCCACCAATCCAATGCGTGTCTTCCAAAATGGTTTCGTTGGCTTTTGCCCATTTAGCCCCCTCTGCGACTACGGCCCAAAACTCAGGTTTCATTTTATTGTAACTTATATATAATTCCTGCAAGCTAGATCCGGCTGCAAAGGAGGAATATACCATATCCTTAAAATCGTCCAGGTTATCATTAACATATCTTGAGGGGTGTCCTAAATTGGCGTAGGCTATACCAACTGTCATTATTGAATTGAGAGGATAAAGAGGCGCCCTGTTTACAATATTATTATGTAGTGTCCCATCTCTATAGGTCATCATTTTTTGCGTGGTACTGCCCACGCCGGCTTGATGTAAGTCACCCGCTCCCCGCCATATACAATCGGCATATTTGAGCCAAAAGGGCGAAGGCCATGTGCCTACGGTAATATTGACATAGACATCTGGATTTGTTTTTCTTAAATTGGAAATGAGTTTTACCCCAGCTTCCATATCTGGAAGGTATTTTGGTTCTGAACCTCCAAAGCCATCAAATTTAAAGTAGTTGACTTTGTAATTGGCCAACATATCGGTTGCCCGTTCCAAAAAACGATTGTAATAATTTTTACCGGCAAGGCTTAAACCTTTATCATTTGTTTCCAGGCCTTCCCTTTTTGCAGATGCCACCCTTCTGTCCTTGTTTTCTAAATAGCCTCCAAATGGCGACATCCAAACCCCAATTCCCGAATTGTATTCTTTGCAAAGCTTGGCCTGACTCTCAAATCCGTTTGGAAACTTTATAGGGTCGAAATACCATACGTTGTCCAAATCGTCCCAACCATCATCAAAAACAAATGCATCCAGTTTTATGTTAAAGGGTTTTATAAATTTTTCGTTCCAGGCATGCATGCGTTCCGTAAGCTGCTCCGAAGTAAAACTGGACGCGCCATCATCGGTAATGTCCCACCAACAGTTATAATGCAAGAACTGTTTGTAGGGTCTGGCCCTTTCCTTTTTTATATAGTCACTAAAAAATCTCCTTTTTTGATTTTCAGGAAATATGCCAATTACAGCCCATTCAGAAATATTTTCAGAAGGCTTTAACTCGTCTTCCCGATTTACATAAAAGTTTAAAATATTTGGGATCTTCTTATAGATATGAAAGGTGCCTGAAGCATTTTCTGGTTGATCTATACTGGCCTTCATCTCATATTTGGCATCTTTTGTATAGGATTGCAACTCCAATTTATAAAGGCTGCTTCCTCCAATGCCATTTAATATATGCTTGTCCTCGGTTACTATTTCACCGTTTTCAAGAAGGGCTATAGAATTGATATTGAACTGGTCTGGACCACCTGCATGTTCATAGGAAACCACATAGGCTCCAGCACCATCTATTATATTAGATATATCGACTTGAGGCACACCAACATCGCCTATGGTTCTAACCAACAAGGCTTTGCTTTGGGCTATGGGGTGTTCCATTCCAAAATAGAAGTTCTTATATATTATGGGCGATCCCAAAACCGACCCATCATACCATGCGCCCTGGAGTGTGCCGTCAAAGAAAGTTATTTTCTTAATCTTTACCGCCGTATGGATTGCTTCTATCTTTATATTTTGCTTGATGTAATTGGCTCCTTCCCTTAATTGGGCAGCCCATTGGATTGCAATATTGTCGTCCCTCGAAATGAGATTTCCCGAAATTTCCTTTCCTGAAAAAGACAAGGCCTTGTTTGGTAAACTATCTGTAGGTTTCAAGGTTATTAAACTCAAAGGTTCTTGAAGTTTAAAATCTTTATTACTGAAATTTTCACCATTTTCCAATTCAATATTAAAAAGGGTAATATTTTTTAAATTGACTTCGGTACCATCATAGTTATTGGCTACTTTTTCAAGTTCTATAGTACTGTTTGCCTTGCTCCAAACAGCTTCGATAGCTTTATTCTTTAGAATGATTTTGTCCCCATCAATTTCAGAATGGACAATTCCAGGGGAATTAGTTTCTAAAACCGCAGATGCTGGGTTGGTTTCCTTTTTGCAAGTGAATAGAAGCAACACAGATACCATACCTATTATCCTTATAATGGAATATTTTTTTTTAGCACCCATACTATTGTTTTAATAATCTTTCCACAAAAGTTTTAGCCACAGGGTTAGTACTTAGCCTATGGTTTAACTGTAATTGGCAAACTGTAAATGTCCCTTTACCGTAATTCATTTCGGCAACGGCAAATGCTCCTCCTTTATCTCCTATCCAATTCGTATTACCACTTAAAAGAATGGGGTTCCAATCTTTATTTAAAAGCATTATGGTACTTAGAAATGGCGATACTAAATCTTTGGATTCGTCATACCAAAATTTAAAATCATTGGGTTTATTGTCCTTAACCATAGGATGGTCTGTTTGGGGCGACACGAAATAATAGCTTCCCATTGCCGTGTTTTCTATTTTTATATGGCTTTTTGCTATGGAATAATCGCCTTGTTCCAGCTCCATAAAAACGACTTTCTTACCATTATGCACCAAATCATCGATTTCGTCCTTATGCTGTAGGTACCAACCAAAATGATCTATAATAATCGTATTGGCACTGGTGTAATCTTTTTTAGGATTTACTTTTAATTCGTCCAATAATGGCAATGCTATGTTTTGTTCTGCTTTGGTGGCATAAACGCTTGCAGGCCATGTTACCTGATTTGGAAATACTTCTAAATCTACCGTAGATTCACTAATTCCTTTACCGTTTTCATCAAACAATGCTAGTCTTAACAAAAAGGAAGTCCTCTTGTTTACTTCTGGTAGTTTCCTATTTATATATCCTTGAAACTGTGAGGCATTTTCAGCAAATTTTGCATTTATTTTATTTGAAAATACAATGCGCTTTCCTTTTTCCAGTTGGTACTTTAAGGTATAATTTTCTGGAATTTTATTTAAATCATTACACAACCAAGCCTCAACTTTTAATGCTTCACCTGAATAAAAATGATACCTGTCCGTTCTTAAGCTTGCCATTAAAGGTTTTAGAGCATCTCTATAGGTGAAAAATGCCTTTTTGGGCTGTCTGTCTACATCCATTATAGTTTTCATCCAGCCTGCCGGCCAAGCGTCTATAAATAAATGAATGGCAAATGAAACCATATCTGAATTACGCCTAAACGATTCGGTGGTTAGTTTTGTTGCCCATGCTTGGTGTGTTTGGCTGGCTTCTATCCAATCCTTTACATTGTCCTGCGTATTGAACCACATGTAGTGAAAACGATGGGTCTGTGCTTTTGAAATCCAATTGGCGTTCCACGTTTTTTCTTCGGCTTTGCTTTGTGGAAGCCATGATGCTGGATAGTATTTTTCCATGACACTGTAATTATCCAGTCCCTCTGCGCCAAACTCGCCACAACCATAAAACCAACCGGTTTTTATGTATTGCCAATAGCCTTTGTGCAGTTCGCCCAGACCCAATCCGTGTCCATTGTACCAACCATTGTAACAATGGCTATCGGGCAGTCCTGGCGACGGTGGATCGTAATCGCCATCACTTGATTTAATTACCCTATCGGGGTTTGCCATTAGTACGGCCTGATCGCAGGCTTTGTATAGTTTCATATAGCCTTCGGCATCTCCTATTTGGCGTTGGGGAAATCCTTCTCCGTTTGGAAAACGCTCGTTCATATAGGTTATCATAATATTGCTTGGGTGATTGCGTACCAACCGTTCCATTTCTCCTGCCTGCTTCACTATCTCTGCCCATTTGTTGGGACGTACACCTCCAAATAGAGGAAGGTCTGTTTGGGTCATCAAGCCCAGTTTATCGCAATACTCATAAATTTCGGGTTGTACCGGGCGCTGTGTTAAACGTAAAAAATTCATGTTACAAATCTTTGCCAGTAAAATATCGTCTATTAACTGGTTCCAATCTTTATTTTTTACATCGACTTGCAAAAACCCCATGGTATTTGCCCCCCGTAAACGGATTTTATTTCCATTTAAGTACATGGTACCTTTTGGGACACTTATGGTATCCATAGTAAATGAACGCATACCAAATTGTTGCTTTTTGGTATCTGTTAATTGCTTATCTCCATCGAATAGTTTTACCTGTAATTGATACAGCCAAGGGGTTTGGTTGTTCCAAATTTTAGGATCTTTGATATCTACCGTTAATTTTAAATAATTTTTTCCATAGCCCATTTTTAGAAACTTTTGCTTACCATCGTTAGGTTTATCTAAGTCTCCAATGCCTTGAATGAATTTTGTGCTAGGTTTGTATTCGAACTCGGGTACAACGGTTGCTTTAAAATTTTGTCCAAAAACGGCTATTTTGGCTGTTATTTCTTTGTAAACTTCATAAAAATTATTGACCTCCAACCAAATTTCGGCCTGTTGCTTTTCCAATAGGGGACGAACAAATGTATCGTTTATGTGTAGGTTTTCCCGAGCTTCAATGTAACAGTCTTGATATATGCCCATACCATCGGCAATGTGCCATCCCGTTTCAGGGTCGTCATAACCTACACCTGTTCCTGTAAAGATTTTATCACCATATACCCTAACGCCATTTAGGTCATTACTCCCTGTCATATTATAATCGCTTTCTACCTTAACGAGTATGGTATTTTCTCCAAGTTTAGCATGTTTCGTAAAATTGAACTCGAACGGGGCAAACATGCCTTCGTGCGTTCCTTGTAAAGCTCCATTTATAAACACAGAAGCTTTATAGTCTACGGCTCTGAAACATGAAAACAAGCTGCCTTTGTCCAACATTTCCTGGGTCAGAACAAAAGTTTTAAAATAATAAGTTACTGCACGACCACGTGGTGGGCCAAAATGGGGCATCTGTACTTTTTCCCATTGTCCTTTACCTTTTAGGGTTTCCGTGAAATTGGAGACATCTTCACTGGTTTCTTCTCTCCAACTAAATTCGGTTAAAGGAATCTTTATTCTGGTCGTCTTTAATTCCGGTGCTTTGTTATCCATAAAAGGAACAAACTGCTTCCTGAACTTTAAAAGCTCTTCCTTAAGCTCATCTGCCGTATCCATACTATGGATAGGCTTGAATGCCGCAGATGGGGTATTTGCTACAGGTAAATATTCTTCGGGCAAAGCTTTTGGCACCTTTTGCTCTAATAAATGTAATCGTGTGCCCGAAACCATATTACCAATTTTGGCAAAATGATCCATTTTCTCCTGCGTATAGGAGTCGACTGTAATAACCAAGCAAACTATTACAGAAAGGAATGTGATCTTGTATTTTTTCATGTTATCTATAACCTAACCTATGTGGTATTAGTTTAATTCTATTATTTGAGTTTTTATATTAAAAACCCTTAGATTCATGGGCATTAAACCATAAACAACAATTCTGGTCTTTTAAAGCTAAACAAGTTCTGTTTTATTTTGATTTTAAAAAAGATGCCATTTACTACTTAAATAGCATCTTTTTCTAAATGTACAAACTAAATCAAACAAAACTAATATCCGGGATTTTGCCCTAGAACTGCTCCTCCATTTCTATCTATAGCAGACTGAGGTATTGGAAAGAGATTATTAAATTCTTGAATAGAGTTTCGTGCAGGTTCATGCCCAAAACGTTTAGTACGATCATATATTAATCCTAATCTACCCAAAGTAAGCATTCTATATTCTTCACCATACAATTCACGGATTCTTTCATCTAGTATATAATCAATATCTACATCACCTGCATCAACTAAAGGAGCTTGTGCTCTTGTACGAATAGCATTAATATCGTCTGCTGCCATATCGCTTTGTCCTTTACCTAAATAAGCCTCTGCCCTTAACAAATAAGTTTCGGATAAACGCATCACATAAAAGTCGCGCACATAGCCATTATCTGGTCTTCCATCTAAGTGTTTATCTGTTCCAAACTTTTGCCAGTTAGGAAAAATATGGAGCATTGAGTCTTCGGCAACTGTTAAGAAAGATTTAGGTATTAAATCTCCTTTACTATATGGAGCTACATCGTCGGCAAAGTAAAATTTACGTTTAATCGCTGCCTCTGTATTTCTTAAATCGTTTCCGGCACCTCGCCAAATTGTATAATTTGCATGATTACCTCCTCTTACAAATGCTACCCCTCGACCTGTTGAATCTTGTGCTGGTCCCGTATAACCTGCTTTTTGGAACCCCCAGTGAAAATTTTGGAACATACGCTCTGTTGTAGGACGTCCAAATCTTATTGTACCACCAGGAACATTATACTCCATTTGTGCAACCCAGATACCTTCTTTATTGCCACTTTCTTCTCTATTTTGGTTTCCCATTCTAAAGAGATCCCAATACACATTTTTATTTGGTTCATCTGCTCGAGCTCCAAAACGTCCATCCATAAGTTGGTAATCTCCATCGGTACCATCAATAACTCGTGTGGCAGCAGCTATGGCTTCGTCATAGTTTTTTAATGATATGTTCACTTCTGCCAACAGGTGATCGGCTGCTGCTCTTACTACTTTACCAGGAAACTCGGCTTCCAAAGGCAAATATGTACGGGCAAAATCCAAATCAGCTTTTATAAACTGCCATGTTTCTTCTCGAGTGGCCCTAACAAAATCTACCTTAGGTTCTGTTACTGGACCATCAATAATTGGCACCCCTCCATACAAATTTGCTAAATTTCTATATGCAAAAGCCCTAAGAAAGCGACCTTCTGCTATAATGGCATCACGTTCTGCATCACTATTCCAAATTACATCTTCTTTTTGAGCAGCATCAATAGCTGTATTGGCATCCCTAATAATTATATATTGCCAATTAAACCATCTACTGGAATATCCTTCAAAAGGATTAAGCTTAGCCCAATCGTTATATACCCTGTCATCTCCCCTGGGCCAAAAAAACACATCTGTACCCAATCCTTTTATCCAAGCATCACTATCTCCATCTCCAGAGTTATAAAACTCCCGTACCTGTCTATAAACATTCCCTAATAATGTTTCAAATTGTGCTTTATTTCTAAACGCATTTTCTGTATTAAGCCCATCACGGCGCTCTTCTTTCAAAAAGTCTTCATCGGAACACGATAGTGTTAATATAAATCCGATAAGCACTATCCAGATTTTGTTATATGTTAAGTTTTTCATTTATCAAATTTTATAATTTAATATTATTTTTTATTCTTTATCAAGAAAAACAATCGTTAATCTTCTTTATTAAATTCTTTTAAAAGCTTAGATTAATTCCTGCTGTAAAGGTTTTAAGAACAGGACTGGAACCTCCAACTTGTCCTGCATTTTCAGGATCCAAACCGACCCAATCCGTCTTTGTAAATAAATTTTTTCCTGTAGCGAAAATTTTAAGGTCTTTAACGCCTAAATAATCCTTTAACTTAGAATTAAATTTATAGGACAATGTTATATTCTGTAATCTTGCAAATGCCCTATCTTGCCAAAAACCATAACCAAATGGGTTTCCATAATTGGGTCTTGGCACCACATTACTTTGACGATCTGGTCTCCAGTATTCGCGCCCAGCTATCCATCTGCCAACCGTTGGTACGATAGGAAGAAATGCTGTTCTATTGCCTGCTAGATAATAATTATCCTTGCCTCCACCTGCTATGATATTAATATCAAAATATAGTTGAAAGTTTTTATAGGTAAGGGTGTTTGATATATTGGCCCTATAGTTTGGTACGCTATAGCCAATTACAGACCTATCGGCACCATTTATTTGTCCATCTGGTTGACCTGTTAAGTTTCCATCATCATCAAAACCATCTATGTCCCTAATTTTTAAGTCTCCAGGAGACACGCCAAACGTATTGATATAATCTGTGTCTTCGGTTTGTACGATGCCATCAACGGTATAATCGTAAATTGCCCCTAACGATTTACCTATAAACCATCTGTTACCAATATCGTCATCTTCAACACCATCTCCATCGGCATCTAATCCTGTTAGACTAACCAATTTGTTTCTGTTTAATGAGAATACGATACCTGTTTCCCATTTAAAATCACTATTCTGAATGTTAATCGTATTTAAAGATACTTCAACTCCTTTGTTATCTACCTGGCCAATATTTGTTATTACGCTGCCAAAGCCTGTAAAAATAGGAAGCTGAAGGTTTTGTAGCTGATCTGTTGTTTCACTTTTATAAATATCTATATCTCCAGACAATCTATTATTGAACAACGAAAAGTTTACACCAAAATTGAAGGATTTGGTGGTCTCCCATGTTAACGATTTATTGGCCAAACTTGAAGGGAATGAAGTGTTGAACGTTTGTGCACCAAAAACAGTTGATCCACTCCCTACATTTGCTAAAGTTGAATAGGGTGAAATAGCTTGGTTTCCATTCTCTCCATAGGACATCCTAAACTTTAAAAAGTCAATTGCTGCTATGTTATCCTTTATAAAAGATTCTTCACTTGCAGTCCAAGCAATGGAAGCCCCGGAAAAGTTTCCAAACTTAAATCCAGGAGCAAAGGCAGAATATCCATCCCTTCTATAACTACCTGTTATGTGATAACGCCCTTTATAGGAATAATTTAACCTTGCCAAATAGCCTACGTTTGAGAAATCGGTGTAGTTAGATACTCCACTTTTTTTCTCTGGATTTGCTAATTCAAGTCCGTAAAAACCTAAAACCGTACTTCCTGCACTCTCAAAATCTGAGCCACTAAACTGAACCGTTTCTTGTCTTGTGTAGTCTCTTGTATAACCCAAAACCGCATCAACCCTATGGTCTCCAAATGTTTTCTTATAAGTCAATAAATTGTTCATTACCCATCCTTGAGAGGTATTGGTTCGAAGAAAACCTCCAGCATTACCTAAAAATCTCGAAGGATCATTCAATTGATCAGAAACATCAGGGTCAACAAATTTGAACTCATGTGCAAATCGGGCCAAACGCGATACATTTCTTCGCCCTGTGTAGTCGAAACGGAAGGTCAAACCTTCAATCTTTGGAATATCCACCTCCACATATCCAGTACCTCTAATACCCCATTGCTTATCCATATCATCATCATACATACCGGAACCTCCTGAATTGGGATTACCCCAAAATGGATTGTAAAGAAAATTATTTGTAGGAAAACGATCCAAGACTTCTCCTTCGCGGCCATCTAGCCATTTATTACTATAAGGCGTATAATAGGTCGCTATATATATGTCTGGTGAAATACCTGTAAAATCCATAGAGTTATAGTAAATATTTGCCCCCACTTTAAGCCAATCGTCAATTTTTGTTTCTAACTTAGCTGTAACACTGGGTTTCTTAAAACTATCGTTAGCCAATACCCCTTTTTGATCTAAAAAACTACCAGACAGGTAATAATTAGTTTTATCGTTACTCCCTGATACACTTAACTGATAATTTTGAATTGGCGCATACTGGGAAATCTCATCAAACCATTCTAACTGTTGGCCATTTTGATAAGCTTGATATTCTTTAGGGTCCAAAATATTTTGAATACTTAAATCTTCTTGTCCTGTAAGACTTAAATTGTATTCCCTCCAGTCCAAAAACTCTTCTCCCAACATCATATCAGGTATGCGGCTCCATTCTTGTACCCCAACATAGTGATTTAAATTAATTGTAGGTTTACCTGTCTTACCCCTTTTAGTAGTGATAAGGATTACTCCATTTGCTGCCCGTGATCCATAAATAGCTGCCGAACTGGCATCTTTTAAAACATCTATTGAAGCAATATCGTCACTAGGAACTTCATTTAAACCTCCATCAAAAATAACACCATCCAATACAATTAAAGGTCCGTTACCTCCGCTAATGGAATTTTGTCCCCGTATAAGTAAGCCTGGAGTTCCTCCTGCACTAGCTATCGCACCAATACTTACACCAGGAACTGTACCTTGTAGCGTTTGCAACACATTTGTAGTTGGTTGTAATGCTATTGGCGAGTCTTCAATCTTGATACTGGCAATAGAACCCGTTATGTCTTTTCGAGTAGCAGTTCCATATCCTATAACCACGACTTCATCCAATTTAGCCGTATCCTCTTGCATAATTGTGTCTACCGTTGTTTGGTCATCTACTACCTGTTCTATAGTTTTCATGCCAACATAAGAAAATACTAAAATGCTTCCTTGGTTAACCGTAATTGTATAGTTTCCGTCAAAATCTGTAAGAGTACCATTAGAGGTACCTTTTTCCAAAATGTTTACCCCAGCAAGAGGTAAACCCGATTCATCAGCTACTGTACCAGATACATCTACGGACATGGTTTGTGCAAAGGTCCAGTAACATGACAAAATCAAGAATAAAAAAGTAAAGGTTTTTTTCATAATTCCATAAATTTGATTATTAATTGTTTTTTAGTTGTTCAAGACAATGTTAAGGTTTTCTTAGCCCTAACATTAAAACAAATTCTGGATTATCTAGCACAGTTTAATAGCACTATAACAAATTCTGGATTTAATAGCATATTTTCAGATTTCATCTGATAATAGCTTATAATAATGTAATTTAGACCAAAAAAACATTGTATGTCACGCTATCCCATCCGTGTTTTATTAATATTGGTTTTTACAATTAACGTAACGTTAACAAATGCCCAATTCATAAATTATGGTATTAAGGAGGGCTTATCATTTAAAAGCGTTGACCACTTAATAACGGATGATGAAGATCTTATTTATGCCGGTACAAATGAAAGCTTAGATGTTTTATATGGAAATAGTTTTAAACCCATAAAACCTTTTGAATCTAAAGACGTTAGGAATCACATTACTTCTTTACTCTTTTTAAAAAAAGGATACATACTAATTGGTATTGCTCAAAAAGGCCTGTTCTTATATAATAAATATAACGAAACCTTAAACAGATTAAACTTAAGCTATGATATTCTCGAACCTTTTACTGCAACTGCCCTTACTTTAGACAATAAAGGCGTTGTTTGGGTCGGATGTAGTAATGGAAGCGTTTTCACTATAAAAATGGACCAAATAAACCTCAATCAAGATAACAATTCAAAAATAAAAGTAACAGAGGTAGCCAAAATGTCTTCCCAAATAAATGATATTTATTCATTTGATAACGAAATCCTGATAACTTCAAACGCTCCCGAATTAATACATATCAAAAACAGAAATGAAAAAATTATTTTACTTCCCTATATATATTTAGAAAGTGCCACCAAAATATATAGGGTAAATTATGTTGATAACACCTTATTAATTGGAACTGACAATGGGCTTTTTAAAATAGATCGATTTTTAGAATACCAATCAAACAACAGCCATATTAAACCTTGGATATTGCCCCAAATCATTATTCGTTCCCTTACTGTTCACAATGGCATTATATGGGCAGGCACAGAAGGCAACGGCCTTTTTAAACTTAGCCCAAATGGAAATGTCCTCAGTAACTATACGTATTCTGAAAATAAGCGTAGTAGCATCAACTCAAATTATATTTTGGAAACGTTTGTAGATAAGTCCAACCACTTATGGATAGGCACATGGCTAGGTGGATTGAACATGCTGGATCTTAATGAATCTAAATTCAGGTTTGTGTACGATAAAAAAAACGAAAACAACCTGTTTTCAAATGTATTATGGTCTCTGGAGAAAACCCCTAATAATGAAATTTATATAGGAACGCATGGTAACGGTTTGGCAACATATAATAACATAGAGGAAAAATTTGAATCAATTCTGAAAACGGCATCCATAAATTCAATAAGCACGCTTTATTTTGATTCAATTTCGAATTTGTTATTTATTGGAACCTGGGGAAATGGTATTTGGGTTTACAATACCAAAACCCACAAATTTATAACTGATAGATATGATTTCGAATTACTAAAGAGTGATAGGATATATGCCATTTCTAAAGGCCCGTTAGGCAAGCTTTGGATAGGGAGCTACAACAATGGCTTAATGGTACTTTCACAAAAAGAAAAAAAACCGAAACCAATACCCCTATCAAACAGTTCTTTAGATAAAATTGATGTTAGATGTCTATATCCAGACACTGCAAACAATAGGTTATATGTGGGCTCACTAAAAAAAGGGATTTTCGAGATTACGTTTGATGGGAATGGAGAAATAATTAATAGAAAACACTTTGAGCATTTTACCGACAATAATGACAAAATAAGCCCCGAAAGTATTTATATGGCAGAAGACTCAACCCTGTGGCTACTTTGTCGTAATGGACTTGGCATGATAACCAATGACGGAAAAGCGCATAGGTTGCCACAACTGCAAGAAAAAGTGGCAACAGCCTTATGTAAGGACAAACAAGGGAATTTTTGGGTAAGTACCTACGAAGGTTTATTTAAAATAAACAGGGAAAGTTTAGTGGTTGAACCAATTATTAAGGGGTATAGTTTTTATGACCTCCTTTTTCTTGAGAAAGAAAATTTGGTTTTAGCGGCATCAGATGATGGACTATTAATAGCTGATCCACAAATTAACCAAACACAAAAACCTACTCCAAATATTTTCTTTAACAATTTAAAAGTATTGGATCAAGATATACTACCAAATAAACTTGCATGGAAAACAACCATTTTAAACAAACGCCTCAATTACTCAGACACAATAATATTACCCTATTTTGCGCAAACATTCTCCTTCAATATTAGTAATATTTCCTATGATAAAAACCAACAAAGTAAAATTCGATATAGGATTAAGGACTTTGATGCGTTTTGGAACGAAACCAATAATAAATCGGCCAGCGTTTCCTATTCAAACCTTCCATCGGGCAACTACATATTTCAAGCCCAAACTACAATCGAAAACAAAGCATGGAATTCGAAAATTAGGGAACTTGTTATCGTAAAACAAGAACCTTGGTGGTTTAACTTTTGGACAAAACTAATTTATTCCATTTTATTTTTAGGTAGTGGTTATATTATCTTCAAATTTATTAGGGAACGCATTAGAATTAAACAGGAACTTAAAATCGAAAAGATCAAGCACGAACAGGAAAACAATCTATACAATCAAAAAATTTCGTTTTTCACAAATGTTTCCCACGATATTAGAACACCCTTAACCTTAATTATTGGGCCTATTGAAGAAGTTGTGTCCAATCCAAAACTTGACCATGAGGTATACACAAAGCTACAACGTGTTTTAAAAAATTCAAAAATGCTTTTAAATCTGGTAAACCAAATTCTGGATTTTAGAAAAGTAGAAACCAAAAACCTAAACATCAACAAAAAACAAATAAATCTTAATCTTTTTTTACAGAACACCTTCTATCAATTTAATGAACTGGCCCAAAATAAGTCCATTGATTTTGAACTGAACTTACAGGAAGACAAATTGACCTTGGTGGCCGATCCCGTAAAATTGGAATCCATTCTCTTCAACTTAATTTCCAACGCCATCAAGTTCACTCCCAAATACGGACACATTCTTATAGAATCCTTTAAAGAAAAAGAAAAAATCATTATTGGCATTCAAGATTCCGGTATAGGCATCCATCCAGATGAGATCAACCATATTTTCACTAGATTTTACACCTCCAAACTCAATAATTTTTCATCGGGATCCGGAATAGGAATGGCTTTGGTAAAAAGCTATATTGAGGCGCACAATGGCGGTATCCAGGTAACCAGCAACCTCGACTCTGGTACTAAATTCACAGTGTCCTTTCCCGTTTTGGATACTTCATCCTATAAAGAACACGTCAATCCTCCCATAATAGATTTACAAACAACTTCACCCACATTAATAAACAGCACATCAACACTAGATAAAAAGAACTCTATCCTCATAATAGACGACAATCCTGAAATATTAAATTATCTCAAAGACATTTTAAAGAAGAACTACAATGTGTTAACAGCAAATAATGGGGCATCAGGCTTGGATGTAGCAATCAAGAAAATCCCAGACCTTATTATAAGTGATGTGATGATGGACAATATGGATGGCTTTGAACTATGTGGTCAATTAAAAAATCATATTACAACCTCCCATATCCCCATCATTCTTTTAACGGCAAAAAACTCACCAGAATCAAGAATTGAAGGGTTTGAAAAAGGGGCAGATGCCTATATCGAAAAACCCTTTAACAGTAACCTACTATTAATTCGTATTGAAAAGATTATACTATCAAGGGAAAAACTCAAAAAGAAATTTTTGATTTCAGATAGTTTCTCAGGAGATGCTATGCCATCATCTATAGACAAAGAAATTTTAGACAATATTGTGGCACAAATTGAAAAGCATATCTCAGAGTCCGATTTCTCGGTACAAAGTCTAATCGATATTGTTAACATGAGCCAAGACCAACTCTATAGAAAAATTAAGGCACTCTCTGGACTTTCCATTAACCATTTTATAAGAAAAGTGAGGTTAAACAAAGCCGCAAAGCTTATTGCAGAGGGCAGGTACTCCATAAGTGAGGTTGTTTACAAAGTTGGATTTAACAATCCCTCATATTTCACCAAATGCTTTAAGGCTGAATTTGGCATGTCTCCAAGTGATTACATCAACGAAAAGAAAAACATTAACCAAAATTAATTAAGAGTTTATGAAGCGGTTTTTAAAACTATATGTATTAGCAATACTGATTATTTCACTATCTTCCTTTAAAACGGAAGAAGTGCACTATTTTGTTTCCACATCTGGAAACGATTTATACAGTGGCACAAAATCAGCCCCATTTGCCACGTTGGAACGCG
The DNA here is from genome assembly GCF_016428595.1 of Snuella sedimenti. Classification (GTDB taxonomy): domain Bacteria; phylum Bacteroidota; class Bacteroidia; order Flavobacteriales; family Flavobacteriaceae; genus Snuella; species Snuella sedimenti. Next base: position 110,563 of record NZ_JAELVQ010000013.1, read on the forward strand.
CGTTAAAACAAATAAAAGATGACAGGCAAAAAGGTAACTCTTCCATAGCCAAAGTTTATTTAAGGGCTGGTATCTACTATTTTCAAAATACAGTAAAAATCAATGAAACCCTTTCCAATATCCACATTCAGCCCTATCAGTCCGAACAGGTCATATTTTCGGGCGGTATAGCAATTCCGTCAAAATTCATTACAAAAAGTAATAAAAGTACTTTTAAAAATCACTACAGTGTCAATTTAAAACATGTAGGTATTAAAAACTACGGTGCTTTACGCAATGTTGGGTTTGCCCGTCCTTACGGTTCTGCTTGGGGAGAACCCTTTGTTAACAAGAAGCCCCTACACCTTTCCCGTTGGCCGAACCAAGGTATGGTTCCTATGGGCGAGGTATTGGATAAAGGCTCGGTACCAAGGAACGACGACTATTCAAATCGGGGTGGTGTAATTAAGTATAATGACGCTCGAATCGATAAATGGGCTAACGAAGCAGATGCATGGATGTCTGGTTATTTCATGTGGGGGTATGCCGATGATATGGTAAAAATAGCATCTGTAGATACAAAAACACAGACCCTTAAAACAGCATCTGCCACTTTGTATGGCTATGGCGACAGTAAACCGTGGCGACAATGGTATGGTGTTAACATACTGGCGGAACTAGATACTCCCAGAGAGTATTATGTTAACCGTAAAGAAGGGATACTCCAGTTTATTTTAGAAGAAGATGACATTGAATCGCTTGAGTTTTCAATACTCGAAGATCCCTTTTTTATCATTCAGAACACAACCCATATAGTCATAGAAGGCATTCAATTTGAATGCTCAAGAGGATTGGGCATTGCTATGGACAACACCAACAATGCAACCATTAAGGATTGTGCTTTTAGAAACCTTGGCAGCATAGGCATTATGGTTGGCAAGGGCGTAGAACCGTTTGACAAGTACAGACATGAGGGTACGGGAAAAGTAATATCTGGTATTGTTGGCAGTCTGCAACAGCACATTTATGCCAATCCAACCCAGTATCGTGAAGGCGGTAAAAACAATAAGATCATCGGATGTGAGTTTTACGACCTAGGCGCTGGAGGTGTTATACTTGGCGGCGGCAACCTAAAAACACTGGAAAAAGGTAATAATAGTATTGAAAATTGCGTATTCCACGATGTAAACCGCATAGAAAAATCGTATCGTCCAGCTGTCTACTTAACTGGTGTGGGAAATATGGTAAGGCATTGTGAAATATATAATGCCCCAAGTATGGCCATTTACCTTATGTTTGGCAACGACAATATAATTGAGTACAATTATATTCATGATGTTTGCCTTGAAGTTGAGGATCAAGGCGCCATTTATTACGGACGCAACCCTGCCGAACGTGGTAATATAATTCGATACAATTATTTTGAAAACATACCGGACCATTATAACACCTGTGCCGTTTATCACGATGACGGAGCCTGTGGCATGACCGTATTTGGCAATGTTTTTTATAAAGCAGGCAAATGGAATGCACTTTTAGGTGGCGGATCCGATAATGTCTATAGAAATAATATGTTTATTGGCAATAAGATTGGCATACATGTGGACAATCGTCTGCAAAACTGGTCCAAAGCTCTATTGGACAAAGACGGGTTATTTGAACAACGATTAAAGGCTGTTAACTTTAAAGCCCCTCCCTATAGTGTTAGATATCCCGAAATCGTCACATACTTTGAAAACCCTGCTCTCCCTAAACGCAACGTGGTAGAAAATAATGTTTTTGTTGATATTGAACAACTATTGGATGGAAAAAAAGAATGGCTAGACTATAAAGAAACTAACTGGCAGACAGACCACGACATTTCTTTTGCAGATTGGGACATTCAAAATTTCAATCTGAGTTCAAATTCAGAAGTCTACAAAAAACTACCCGGTTTTAAAGAAATACCATTCCATAGAATAGGGCTTTATGAAACCAAAAACATAAAAAGCATAAGAAAGCGAAATGGGTTAAGGGTTAGTATAAATGAAAGCAATAGGCACGAGTGGGAAAAAATGCAAGAAAGGCAATTGGCTTACCAAGTAAAAGACCCCGTAATCAACACCATTGTAAAGGCCATTTCGGAAGACAGCAAAGCCACTGTTTTTCCCAATCCCAATACAGGAGCCCAATGGTTTGGTGAAGGCCATTTTGGGTTGTTTATGCACTGGGGGCCGCATAGCACACAAGGCTCACAACCATCTTGGGCCATGATAAAAAATTATCCGTATGGCTATGAAGAAAAATATGCCAATCCTGAAGAGTACTTTGCCCTGGCCGAAAACTTCCATCCAACCGATTGGGATCCAGACAAGATTTGCAAAGCCGCAAAACAAGCCGGTATGAGCTATGTGGTACTAACGGCAAAACATCATGATGGTTTTGCGTTGTGGCCCTCTAAATATGGAAATTACAACATTAGCACCCATGTACCCGATACCGATTTATTAAAACCTTATGTGGAGGCTTGTCGTAAATACGGCTTAAAAGTGGGCTTTTATTTTTCACAACGAGACTGGTATTTTCCAAACTATCCATTAACAGACCAGAATTTTAATTTTAGAACTCGAAATAAATTTCCTTTAGTGGATCCTGAAATTGACTCGATGAAATATAACAATTGGTGGGCATATACTATTGGACAGTTAAAAGAATTATTGACGAATTATGGCTCCATAGACGTGTTATGGTTTGATGGTTTTTATTGGCCGGGAAAAGAAAAGGAAGCTTATACAGAGGGTCTATTTAATTGGATAAGAACCCAACAACCTGGTATTGTAGTAAATGACCGATGGTATAAAATGCGTAGTCCCGATGCAAAAGAAGAAGGGACAGGTAAAGGCGATTTTGCCACAGTTGAATGGAAAGAGCCTGAGGAAGGCATAAATAAATGGTGGGAATTTACTACCTCTTGGTGCGGTTCTTGGGGCTACTCCCCATTACGTTTCGGTGCAAAAGAAGCTCTTGACAAATTGGTTTTGGCCAGAAGTTTAGGAGGTAATTTCCTTATTAACATAGGTCCCTCCGGTGATGGTGTTCCCCCCGAAGGGTTTTACAAAAATATGGCACAATTGGCCAAATGGATTGTCCCAAATAGAGAGGGCTTATTTGGAAAAGTATTGCTCCCTGCCCCTAAAGAGTGGGCTAATGTTCCCATTACTAAAGATAGCCACGCCCTATATTTACATGTATTACCAAATATGTTGAGTGATGAAATTTTATTGTTTTACAACGAGAGAATAAAGCAAGCAACAAACTTATCCTCAGGCAATAAAATTGACATAAAAAAAGAAAAAAATGGTTATAGCTTTTCTCGAGAAAAGAACAAACTTGATTTTGGCACTTATCAAGTAATTAAAATTGAACTAAAGAAAGGAATTATATAAATTAGCTCCATCGTATAGTATATTTAAAAGGCAAATCTGTAACTGGACTTCCAATAAAAAAGTGGACAATTAATTGCGAGATTTAAGCTGCTACATTTTGGTTATACATTTCTAATTCAAATTTGTTAATAGTTTTATACCCTAAAGTAGAGTGTATTCTTCTTTTATTATACCAAGTTTCAATCCTTTGGAATATAGATAACTCAGCTTCTGACCTAAATTTTAACAAAACACCGCATAGAAAACCTGTAAGAATCTTATTTTTTTCTGAAATACCATTTACTATAGAGCCAAAAGCCTAAAATTATTAACAATATAAACCCAATGATTAAGATAGAATCAGGAAAATCTAAAGGACTGGAATTAGATGGTCTATGTGGAACACGTTGAATTACATAAAACATAAAGAATAAATAAAGAATGTTAGAGCTATTAAAGTAAGTACTATTCCAAGAGTTTTATCGAATAATGTAAAAGGTTCGTTTTTGCGTGAAGGTTTTTTACAAGATTCCCAGTTAAGAAAAGTACCTAAAGTAGCATAACAGCAAACAACCAATAAAATAATTGAAAACATTAACGCATTACTCATATTAAATAAGTCAATAGAAGTTTAAAAAAGTTACAAAATATAATAATGTTCCTAAATAATTTAGGTTACACAAATTTATAACTATCTCGAAACCAACAAACATTTCCCTTTAATTTTGATGAAGCCTAATACATATGTATATCCGAATCAAAGAAAAGGAAATGCCTTGAAAAAGGTTCTATCAAAATGGGATAGTCTACATTTTTTAGGGAAGGCTACAATTCTTACAAAAGAAATCGGGATGTCGTCTGATTTAATAAAAAATAGAATTGAAAACCCAATTATTAATAATATGAACTAAAATAAAAACAACACTCTATGTCCATCCTTAACTACTTTAACACTACTAAAAATGAAAAAAAAAAAATCGAAGAACACTTAGTTCCCCCCATGAAAAGTTTTTTTTATTAATACCAACCTCCTACTCCCTTTCATCTCCCTCAGCTCAAGTTGCAACCTTTCATTAACTCCCAACACAAATTTAGGCAACACATATACAAACCGCTTCGATTGCCCGTCCTTAACTTTAGATGGCCAATCTTGTTTATAGAGAACTTCCATCCAAAGTTTTTGAAATGATGCTTTACGTCCTGAGTTACCGTTAACTTTAAAAACATCCAGATAGTCAATTTCAAAATCAATACCCGAGTTGTTTTGGATAATTAAGACCAGGTATAATTCTGAACGATTGTAAACCATTTTCTCCAATCGTAGTTTTATTCCTTTCTTTCGTTTAGTAACCAGGTTACCTTTATCAGATCTCAAAAGATAGGCACAGAACTTTTGATAATGCGCCCTATTGTAAGCTCCCCTTAAAACCGAACTGTTTAAAAGTGTAAAAAAATATTAACTTTAAACAGTAATTATGAGAAAAAGTAAATTCAGTCCGCAGCAAATAGCCAAGATTTTAAAAGAGTT
>NZ_JAELVQ010000014.1 GCF_016428595.1 Snuella sedimenti
GGGAGGTAGGTTATTTAAGAAATAGGGCAAAAATATAAAACGGAACTGAAAATCGTTCCTAGGATTTCAATGCCATAAAACAACAAATAATGCCTTTTTATTTGGTTTTTAACATAGAAACTCTCAGGTTCTTAGGAAAATTTTTGCTAATAATGTGAGTTCGAAGTAATCCAACCGATATTCAAAAACTTATTTTCGATTGAGTGGAATTTTGCATCGATATCAAATGATTTTCTTATACTATAGAAATCCTTTAGAGACTGTTTAAAATTCGTTTTTGAAATTTGTTATAGGTCATTTTTTTGCCAATTAAGGCTTTAAAACCGGAGTTTAGCAACGCTAAATGAGGATTTTCATAACGAAAAGTGGTGAAAAAAGGGGCATAACAAAACCAAAAGGTGGAATTTAAACAGTCTCTTAATAGTTTAAATAAAAGGAGTAAACATTACCACGTCCCCGTTTACATCCCAAATAAAAATTATCTGGAATGCCTTCGTAGAAATCTACTTTCGAGATTGCGTAGGTACAATCGGTGCATTCAGATGGTTTAAAAATAAGCTTGTTGCTTTCTATTATGTTAGGAAGCTCACATTCTGTATTTAGATAATAATTTCCTAAAAGTTTATTTTTGTTGTTAAACACCAAAATTAAATTAGTGACTTTTTTTGTAGGTCCCCAGTACCAGCTAGATGTCATAATTTTAAACACTTCATTTGTCTTAGTGGTAATATTTCCCAAATAGGTTAAATGGGTCTCTGTATCCCCAGATGTACTCCATTTGCCAAAAACAAAACACTGTTCCTTAATGTTTCTAAGCAAAACGGTTTGCCTTATTTCTTCATCTTGTAGTTGACCGAATGCAGCTGAGCAAAACAGTAAAACAATACCTACTGCTAAGTGTATTTTCATAGAGGGATGTGGTTGGTTAAGGGTTGCCAAAATAGTAAAAAAAAAACAAACAGGTAAGAGTAGATGTTAATTGTTTGATTTTTAGTTAATTAAAAACTATTGTTAAACAAATAAATTAATAACAGAATGAAATAATGAAGCTTAAATCAGTATTGTTTAATTAATATAACTATTGCATTTTTTATAAAGTTAAAGATGTAATTCCTTAAAAAACTAGGTAGTTTGTGTTCATTTTGTACTTTTATGCCGATATATAATAAATTCACCTATGCAATTATCCAAAGAAGAGGTTTTAGCACAAGCTAATTTAGTGAGCAAAGGTACTTTAATGGAGACCTTACAGATTGAAATTGTAGATTTTGGCCCCGATTTTTTAACAGCGAGAATGCCGGTAAACTCTAGGGTATATCAACCTGACGGCTTGCTTCATGGTGGTGCAACAGCCGCTTTGGCAGAGAGTGTTGGTAGTTTTGCTTCACATATTTTTTTAGACACTAAGAAGTTTTTTATTCGAGGTATTGAAATCACTGCAAATCACTTAAAAGGTGTTAAGGACGGTTATGTCTATGCAAAGGCAACTTTTTTGCACAAGGGGCGCACAACGCAATTGTTAGATATTAAAGTGACCGATGATGATGGTAATTTGATCTCAGTAGCCAAATTGTCAACTATTTCATTGCCTAAAACCAAATAGTTAGGATGACTTTGGATGATTTTTTTAAGCGTATTCAACAGCAATACGAAAATAAACTCCCATTTGTAGCATATAGAAAGCCAAACACAACTAAAATTGTAGCGTTGCTGCAAAATTCTGATGATATATTAACTGTTCAGGATTTTAATGAGCAAGGTTTTGTGTTTGCACCCTTTGACAACAGTAAAGGAGAAGCTATTTTGATGCCTTTAAAGCAATCGAAAACTATATTTGCTGATAGTGTAGTGGCAGGTACTGAAAAAACATACCTGAGTGCTGCAAACAATAATGCAAGCATAGCTGAAAGACAGCAGCATATTGAGTTGGTTGAAAGCGGCGTAAACGAAATAAAAAATAAGCAGTTTAAAAAAGTTGTGTTGTCTCGTAAAGAAGAAGTAACACTTCAAGAAAGAAGCCCTATCGTGTTTTTAGAAAGACTGTTAGAGTGTTACATTGGTGCATTTGTTTATTGTTGGTATCACCCTAAAATAGGTCTGTGGTTAGGGGCGACACCTGAAACATTAATTAAAATTGAAGGCAGAAAATTTTCTGTTATGTCACTGGCCGGAACACAGGGTTGTAAAGGCGATGTCGATGTGGTTTGGGAAGATAAAGAAAAGAATGAACAAAGGTATGTTACAGAGTTTATAACCAATATTTTAGATGGTTTTTCTAAAGATATAAAGGTTTCCGATACCCAAACGGTCAAGGCTGGTAATTTACTGCATTTAAGAACTCAGATTTCAGGAACTTTAAATGAAGACATAGGCAGTTTTAAACAGCTGCTTTATAGATTGCACCCTACACCAGCAGTTTGCGGGCTACCAAAAGAACCTTCAAAAGAGTTTATTTTAAAAAATGAACACTATAGTCGCGAGTTTTATTCCGGCTTTCTAGGAGAGCTTAATATGGAAACCACGGTAAGGCCACGAACAGGTAAGCGAAATGTTGAAAATCGAGCTTATGCATTAAATAGAAAGCACACACAGCTGTATGTAAATTTAAGGTGTATGCAAATCAAGAACAAGGAAGCTTTAATATATGTTGGTGGAGGCATAACGGAAAGCTCCATTCCAGAAAGAGAGTGGGAAGAGACAGTGTTAAAATCTTTGGTAATTAAAAGTATTCTGTAGCTAAGTTATTAGGCGCTTATTTTATATTTTTGTTTTAGATTAAAACTTCATGATTTACCCAAAGATTCCGTTAGCTCAAACTGTTGTACAACTGTGTAAGGCTAAAAATATAAAGCATGTAATTATTTCCCCTGGAAGTAGAAATGCTCCACTTACTATAGGGTTTTCCAATGATAACTTTTTTAAATGTTATAGCATTGTTGACGAACGTTGCGCTGCGTTCTTTGCATTGGGCATCGCGCAGCAGTTGCAAGAACCTACAGCAGTTGTTTGTACATCGGGTAGTGCCTTGTTAAATTATTACCCAGCTATTGCTGAGGCGTTTTATAGCAACATCCCTCTCGTAATACTTTCGGCAGATAGGCCTAAGCATTTAATTGGGATAGGTGATGGGCAAACGATCAATCAGAAAAATGTGTTTGCCAACCATATTTTATATGCTGCCAATTTAAAATTGGACATAAAGGACGAAAATAACATTCCTGTTGACGAAGAGTTGCCAATATTGAAAAATTTAGAAGACAAATTAGAGCGCTTTTTAGGTTTGCAGAAAGGGATTCAGGCTTATAATGAAGGTGAGATAAATAGTGCTGTAAATCATGCTATAGTAGAGAAAGGTCCGGTGCATATTAACGTTCCGTTTGATGAGCCCCTCTATGATGTGGTTGAAACACTTAGTGTTTCGCCAAAAGCTTCGGATATTCAATTTAGACCTAAAACAATTGATGCTTACGAGTTGCAAGAATGTTTAGAATATTGGAATGCGGCAACCAAAAAAATGATCTTAGTTGGAGTTAATTACCCCAATGAAATAGAGCAAAAGTGGCTTGATGAGCTAGCCGAAGACGATAGCGTTATTGTATTTACAGAAACGACCTCTAACTTGCAACACGATAGCTTTTTCCCGAGCATAGATCAAATAATTGCCCCTTTGTCCCCTGATGAGCAAAAACAACTGCAGCCAGATATACTTTTAACTTTTGGTGGTTTAATTGTTTCCAAAAAAATAAAAGCGCTATTGCGGAAATATCAACCCAAACAGCATTGGCATGTAGGTGAGAAAATGGCAAATGATACATTTTTTTGCCTAAATAAACATATTGAAGTTGCTCCAGATCAGTTTTTTGAATCGTTTTTAAAAAAGCAAACGCATTATGTTAAAAGCGACTATAAAGATGTATGGCTAGCTAAAAAACAATATCGAATAGAGCGGCACAGGGCTTATTTAAAGAAGCTTCCATTTAGTGATTTTAAGGTTTTCGACCTGCTGTTAAAAAGTGTTCCCAATAACAGTATTCTGCATCTTAGCAATAGTTCTGCTATACGCTACATGCAGCTCTTTAGTTGTAATAAAACAGTGCAAGTATACTGCAATAGGGGTACTAGTGGTATTGATGGGAGTACAGCTACTGCTATTGGCTGTTCTGTAGTAAATAAAAAACAAACAGTTTTTATAACAGGTGATTTAAGTTTTTTTTACGATAGCAATGCGTTGTGGAACAATTATACTCCAAAAAACTTCAGAATTATTGTTGTAAACAACCAAGGAGGCGGTATTTTCAGAATCCTTCCCGGGCACAAGAATACCGAGAATTTTGAAACCTATTTTGAGACTCACCATCAATTAACTGCCGAGCACTTATGTAAAATGTATGGCTATAAATATAATAAGGCGTCTAGTGAAGATGGGTTGAAAAAAACGTTAAAGTCATTTTACCTTAATGATGAAGAAAGTCCAAAACTATTAGAGGTATTTACGCCTCGAGAGCTTAACGACGAGGTTCTTTTGGGGTATTTTGATTTTTTAAAATAGAGGTTTGTTGCTAGTACTTAATGTAGGTGTCAAAGAATTTTAAAAACATTATATTTAACTTATTTTAAAAACGATTTACTAATGAACAAACGTGACGAACTTATAGCTAAGTATGCAGTTGAGTTAAGGGATAGATTCAATGTTGATGTGGATATGGAGCTGCTAACCAAGATAACCGTAGGGTGTGGGCCATCTATTTATAACGCCGATTCTTCAACTGTTTCCAGTTCGGATGAGTCAGAACTCGATAGGGTTAAGACCAATTTTTTAATAAAGAAATTAGGCTTAAACGACAATGAAGATTTAGATCGAGCTATTGTCTCTGTGATGGAAAATTATGGAAAAACAAACAGAAGCAAATACAGGGTGGTTGTTTACTATCTATTAACAAAGCATTTTAGCAAAGAATCCGTCTACTAAAACAAAAAAGTTGCCTAAAATTTTTATTGTATACAAATTTTAGACAACCTACCTTTAATCTAAAAGAATTCCTCGACGCTCTACGTCTGGGTTTCCGTTGAAATTGTCATTCCCGTTAAAACGGGAATCAAAATAATAGAATTTCAAGAAATCTTATTATTTGTTTATTTTTTTACGCGTTTTTAAGGTTAAAGGTTTGCGAGTGTACCCAAACAGACGGTAATCTTTTATAAGGTCTGCTGTTCCTTCAGGAACCATATCTTCCCAGCCATGATCTCCTTCGCTAATCATTTGTAAAATTTGTCTGGAGAAAATATTCATAATACTGGAATCGTACTCGTTAATATCAGATACTTTGCCATTGTATTTAAAGAATTTGTATAACTCTTTCATCCTTGGGTAGACCTTTAGGTTTTCGCTGTTAATTAGCTCGCCCGTATCAGGGTTAAGCATAGGGTAGAGGTAAACTTTTAAATCCTTAAAGAAAAGCTTTCCAAAGGCTTCAAGAATGCCCCCGCTTAAGTGTCTGTAATATTTCTCGTCAAAAATATCTACCAGATTACTTACGCCCATAGCAAGCCCCATTCTTGCCTTGGTATATTTGGAGAAGTATTCCACAACTTTATAATACTCTTGGAAATTGGAAATCATAACCGATTGCCCTAACGAACATAAAAGATCCGCTCTATCGATAAAATCTTGCTCATCAATTTCGCCTTCAGCCCGTAAATTAGACAGTGTTATTTCAAAAACAACAATGGTATTCTTAGGGTTGACCCTATTTTCCTTGATGAACATATCGTATGACTTCTCGTACATCTCCATATTGACTTTTGTAACGGGCCTAAAGCTACCGCGCAATGCCAAAACATTCTTTTTGTAGAAAACCTTGGCAGGAAGGACATTGGTGCCGTCTGGTCCAAACATTACGGCGTCTGTCATGCCATTTTTTACTAGCTGTAAGCTCATCAAACGGTTGTCTACATTTTTAAATACGGGGCCTGAGAAGTTTATAGTATCTATTTCTAGTTGATCTTTATCTAAATGATCGTAAAGGTAACGCAACAGTTTTTTAGGCTCGTTGTACTTGTAAAAGGCTCCATATATCAAGTTGGTTCCTAAAACCCCTAGCGTTTCTTGTTGTAATCTAGCGTCGGTTTCTTTAAAGCGTACGTGCAAAATAATTTCATTGTACCCTTTGTTTTCTTCTACCTGGTATTTTATTCCAACCCAACCGTGGCCTTTGTATTGTTTTGCAAAATCTATTGTGGCAACAGTATTGGCGTAGGTGAAAAATATTTTATTGGGATGTTTGTCCCTTGTAATACGCTGTTCCATGAGTTCCATTTCATGGGTAAGCATCTTTCTTAAACGGGCTTCGGTAACATAACGCCCATCATCTTCGGCTCCGTAAATAGCATCACTAAAATCCTTGTCGTATGCAGACATCGCCTTGGCAATGGTTCCAGATGCCCCACCAGCTCTAAAAAAATGTCTGGCCGTTTCCTGTCCAGCTCCAATTTCAGCAAAAGTCCCGTAGATGTTTTCGTTTAAATTTATACGTAATGCTTTTGATTTTAATGAAGGAACATCATCAAATTCTTTATCGCCTTTTATGGTAATTTCCATATCATTTTATAGGTTATATCTTATGTCTACAAAGGTATTAAATAAGTAAGCCAAAATAAAAAATAAGCTTATTTTTGTCTAAAATTAACGTATTTGAAAGTAACTTTTCTTGGCACGGGTACATCTCAAGGCATTCCAATAATAGGTAGCAAACACCCTGTGTGCCTTAGTAAAGACCCTAAAGATAAACGATTGCGTGTCTCTGTTCTTGTTGAGTGGGACAATGTTTCGTATGTTGTTGACTGTGGACCGGATTTTAGGCAGCAAATGCTTAGGGCCAATGTGGAAAGGCTGGACGGCGTCTTGCTTACGCACGAGCATACAGATCATGTTATAGGTTTAGACGATATTAGACCGTTTTATTTTAGGCAAGGGGATATTTCTATATATGGACATAAACGGGTGTTGGGCGAACTAAAAAAGCGCTTTGAATACATCTTTACCACAGAGGATAAATATCCGGGAGCGCCATCCGTTAAGGCTAATATCATTGAAAACAAACCCTTTCAGTTAAGTGGTTTAGAAGTCGTGCCAATAAATGGTATGCACAATAAGTTGCAGGTGTTTGGGTTTAGGTTTAAGGATTTTGCATACTTAACCGATATGAAAACTGTATCAGATAAAGAGGTTGGTAAGATTAAAAACATTAAAGTGTTGGTGGTTAATGCACTTCGAATTAAACCCCACATAGCCCATTTTAACTTAGAAGAAGCCTTGCAGTTTATTGAAAGAGTACAGCCGGAAAGGGCTTATATCACCCATATAAGTCATTTGTTGGGCTTTCACGAAGAAGTGGAGAAAACATTGCCCGAAAATGTATTTTTGGCCTATGATGGCCTTCAGTTAACATTATAGAATAAACTAAAGATTTAGATGAAACAAAAAATATTTATTTACCTATTCGTTTTTTCCATATTACTGGTGTTGTTCCAGTATGTGAATGCTAAACGCGTTTTTGAAGATTTAAACGGCAGACTTGAAAGTAACCGTGCAAAGCTTGAAAAATATAAGGACTCCGTTGCAGTACTGCAAGATGATATTTTAACCCTGTCCCATTTTAACTTAGATAGAAATGAGGATGCTATAAGTTATTTTGAAGCTGAAGGGTATAACGTAAGTGAGTTAATTCCATTTATAAAAGACGAGCTTTACAAGCTTAATGAAGCTAAAGGAGAACATCCGATAATCCCTTATGCAGCAAGTGACGGCAGAAAAATGCTTATAAACACAGTAAAATTATTAAACCACAAATGGATTATTGCCGATTTTTCTGATGGCGAATACTGGGGTGAGCTGTTCTTGACTTATGAAATCACCAAAGAAAAGGAGCTTAAATTTCAACTAGTTGAATCATTTCTGTATCCCTTTTATTAGCATTTAATCAACTTTATAGGCTACTCCTTTTTGCTTATTGGTTTCGCCAACATACGAATACTCAAATGTGTACGAGGAATCCGTTGTTGTTAGTATCTTTAAGTGGATATCCTTTTGCTCTGCCATATTCTTGGGGTTTATGGTTTTAAACACAACCTCACAATCGTTTATCCATCTTAACTGTGAGGAATCAATTTTACTGTTGTAAATTTCTATTTGGAGATCGTTGGTTCTTTTAAATTTAGAGTTATACAAAACACCATCTATGGTAACTTCGCTATAAAACGAGCCCGTTTTGTAGTCAATGCAATTACGGGTTGTTTGATAACAAGCACAAAGACTCAGGAGAAAGGGAAGGATTAAGAACTTCATGTAAATAATTTTAGCAAAACTACTAAAGAATTGCATATTTATAATTAAAAAATCACCGAAAAACCATAATGGACAATTGGCTTAGTTCTCGTAGCTTTTAAAGCTGCCATCAGAATAAAACACTACAATCCGTTCGATGGATTTGTTATTCGACGTATAAGTGTTGGGGTCTGGCTTGCTGCCACTGGTTTGTGTTTCGCTTTTTTCAAGGACATCTGGTTTTCCGAGAGAGGGAAAGGCGCCTTTTCCATTTAGCAACCAGTATATTTCTACTTCAGGAAAACTCGAAAGGACTTTTAAAACAAATTCGAGACTGGGTTTGTTTCTCCCAGATAGTATGTGTGAAATACTAGAGCGTTGAACGCCTATCTTTTCGGCAAAAGATGAGGCAGATTCGCCGTAATATTCTATGACATATTGAAGTCTTTTTGCAAACGCCTCGTTGTTTACCATTGTAAATAATTGCTTGGGTAACCTTTGTTTACAAATGTAGTAAATAAAATTGTGAGTAAGAAAAAACAGGTGTAAAATCAATTTATTAGTTAAACTTAAGGTTTATATTTTAATAATTAATTGACTGAAATACAAAATATTGCTATTAATTTTATTTTTGGTGTGTGCTTTTTCTATTTAACTTTTAAAACAGTAACTTCAATTGTATACAATTGGAAACATTTGATCTTTGTTTTCGTGTATACAATTGTAAAATTGTAATTGTTTACATTTGTGCAATAAAATATTTTTGATGAAAGTAGAAGAAATCAAGTCGTTGTTCTTAACCCATAAAGAACACAGGTTAAAGCATAGATATATTACCAATAACCATATAGCGCCTTTGTTGAATGATTTAAAAGAACACATAGTTATAGAAACTATTGGCACTTCTGTTTTAAAAGATGATATAGAAGCTTTAAAGATTGGATCTGGAGATAAAAAAATATTGATGTGGTCACAAATGCACGGTAATGAATCGACTACAACAAAAGCATTATTCGATTTAATAAACACGCTAATAGATACGTCTCACTTAAGCTATATTCTAGAAGCATGCACGCTGTATATAATCCCTATTTTAAACCCTGATGGCGCCAAGGCTTATACGCGAGTTAATGCAAATAGTGTTGATTTAAACAGAGATGCGCAATTGCTATCACAACCAGAGAGTTTGGTTTTAAAGCAAGCCTTTGAAGCTTTTAAGCCTCATTTCTGCTATAATTTACATGGACAACGGACTATCTTTAGCGCAGGAAAAACAAATAAACCAGCTACTGTTTCGTTTTTAGCGCCTGCACAGGACAAAGAATGTACGGTTACAGCAAATAGAAAAGTTGCTATGGAAGTTATTAGTGTTATGAATAGCACTTTGCAACAGGTAATACCAAATCAAGTAGGGGTCTACGATGACGCTTTTAACCTGAACTGTGTTGGTGATACATTTCAAAGTAAAAATGTACCAACCATTTTGTTTGAAGCAGGACATTTCCATAATGACTATGGAAGGGAATATACAAGAGAATGTATTTACATTTCTTTATTGAGTTCTCTAGACTATATAGCGAGACATAATGTTAATGGAAGCGCTTATAAGCCTTATTTTGAGATTCCAGAAAATGAAAAGTGCTTTTTAGATATTGTTATTAGAAATGTAAATCTAGGAACGGATGTAGCAGGAAACATCGGTGATGTAGGTGTTTTGTTTCAAGAATGTTTGATAGATGGTAAAATTGAATTTATTCCAAAAATAGAATCTATTGGTAATTTGGACGGGCTTTTTGGTCATAAAGAGTTAAACGCAAATCGATTGCAAGTATTTGGAACAGATGGTAAGCCATTAAAAATTGAAGACGAAAACGTTTTCGTAATAATGAATAATGAAAAAATCTCATTATTATTGGAATAAAGGTCATTATTTATCCGTAATTTTTAATAAAAATGTATTATTTTTGGTTTTTATTTAAGAATAGTTAATTATGGGGAAAATCAAATTAGACGAAATCGACCACCAAATTCTTGATATGTTAATCGACAATACAAGAATTCCTTTTACAGATATTGCAAAAAAATTATTGATCTCTGCCGGAACGGTTCACGTTAGGGTGAAAAAGATGGAAGAATCGGGTATTATTAGGGGATCGTCTCTAACTTTAGATTATAAAAAGTTGGGGTATTCGTTCATTGCCTACGTAGGCGTATTTTTAAATAATACATCTCAGACAAAATTTGTTTTAGAGCGTGTTAATGAAATACCTTTTGTTACAGTAGCCCATATTACCACCGGTAAATTTAATATCTTTTGTAAGATTAGGGCTAAAAGCACAGAGCATGCTAAGGAAGTTATTTTTATGTTAGATGATATTGAAGGTGTTTACAGAACAGAGACCATGATTTCTCTAGAGGAGAGTATAAATGATAAAAAACGATTGATGCACTCTATTTTTAATGAAATGTAATTTTTAAGAAGTGTTAATAACATAAAAGTCCTCACCAGTACATTTTACATGTGTAACGGTGAGGACTTTAAATTTTGTATAAACCTAAACTATTCTTCTTCGTCTTTTAAAATTTCAGATGAAATTGCAGGTGTATCGGTATCAACAACGACATTTCCCAAATCATTAACTTCTATATTGTCTTTGTCAAAATTGGTCATTGTATAATGTAATTTACTGCTCACTTTTACTAAATAAACAGCCTCGTCGGTTCTTATTTCTACAGCTTCAATAGTTTGATTGTGGTGGTCATCGAACTTTATAATATCATCATCCCCATAGCCATCAGGAAATTTTTCTGTTAGAAGCTTTAGTACTTCGGGTGTTAGCTTTTTGTAATCAACGATAATTCTCTTCATGGTTAAAAAAATTTTTGGTTGACATTAAACTAATTCTATTCTAGGAGAAATAGCAACTTCTATAAATTTACAAATTATTTTGAATTAAAAAGTTAACCGGCATAAAATTCGAAGGCATCCAAAATAATTTTGTCTTCAACAAGGCAATCTATCTTAGGTTTTCCTATAGCTTCAAGTAATACAAAGTTTATGTTGCCGTGATAGTTCTTTTTATCGTACTTAAGCAAATCCATTATTTTGGGGTAATCGTCCTTGGTTATTTCGACATGTCCGTAGTGTCCTTTCAGGATGTTTTTAATCTCTAATGTAGTTTCCTTCGGAAAACCCGCTAGTTCTGTTGAGATGTAGCTGGCTAATACCATGCCAATTACGATAGCTTCACCATGTAGTAAGGTTGTCTTGTCGGGATTGCTTAAAAAATAAGATTCAATTGCGTGACCAAGGGTATGACCGTAATTTAAGGTTTTTCTTAGGCCATTTTCAAAAGGGTCTGCATCTACAACGTGTTTTTTTATGAGTACCGATTCATAAATAAGTGTATCCAAATCGTCTAAAGTCAATTTCGATAAATCTTTAAACTTGTTCCAGTAGGATGCATTGCTAATAAGTCCGTGCTTTAACATTTCAGCAAGGCCAGAACGCATTTGGTTTTGTGGTAACGTATTCAAAAATTGAGTATCAATAAGTACAATATCTGGTGTGCTAATAACGCCAATCTGGTTTTTTAGATGACCCAGATCAACGCCGGTTTTTCCTCCAACAGACGCGTCTACCATGGCAAGCAGGGAAGTAGGGACGTTAATATAGGCAATTCCTCTTTTAAATGTTGATGCAACAAACCCTCCTAAATCGGTAATAACACCTCCTCCAATATTTATAAGCAAGCTCTTTCTGTCTGCATCAAGCTCAGAAAGCGTATTCCAAACTCCTACACATGTGTCTATGGTTTTGTGTATTTCTCCAGCCTCTATTTCAATAATCTCTATAGCTGTATCGGTTTCTAATTTGGATAAAAAATATGGCAAGCAATTTTCATGCGTGTTCTCATCAACTAAAATGAAAATTTTAGAAAAGTTCTTCTTTTTAAGATGCTGGTTTATAGAAGGAAAACAGGTATCATTAAAATGAATTATCCCGTTGTTTGCTGTAATAGAATCCATAAAATAATTGCTTTTTTTTAGAGGCTGTGAAATTAAGGAGATTTTATATAAAATGGTAACTTAGGATAATTATATTTGCGAAAATTTTTCATTGATAATGCATACAGATCGAATATTTGATAATACAGAAATTGCGTTCTCCTTAAAAAGTGATTCTGAGTTAGAACGTGCATATTATTTATTTAAAATGATTTCAATAGAGCCTTTGGTGCGTATTGGTACTAAAGCTACTAATTTGGCCATTAAGGCCAAACTGCCTGTTGACGGACTGATACGTTCTACGGTTTTTGATCATTTTTGTGGTGGTGTGAGCGAAGAAGACTGTTTGCCCGTGATTGATAAAATGTACGAAAAAGGTGTTAGCTCGGTTTTGGATTATTCGGTAGAAGGGAAGGAAGTGGAGAACGAGTTTGATGCAGCCCTAGATATAACGCTTAAAATCATTGATTTTTCGAAATCCATTGATGCCATGCCTATTGCCGTGTTTAAACCAACAGGGTTTGGGAGATTTTATTTATATGAAAAACTAGGTAAAGGAGATGCGTTTACGGCGGCAGAGCAAGCCGAATGGGACAAGGTTGTGAGTCGCTTTGATGTAGTGTGTAAAAAAGCAAAAGAAAACAATATAGCTGTATTAATTGATGCTGAGGAAAGTTGGATGCAAGATGCAGCCGATGCTTTGGTTACAGCCATGATGAAAAAATACAATACTGAGAAACCGGTTGTTTTTAATACCTTACAGATGTATAGGCATGATAGGTTGGCATTCTTAAAACAACAACATGCTGAAGCCAAAAAAGAAGGTTATTACTTGGGGTATAAGTTAGTTCGTGGTGCTTATATGGAAAAGGAAAACGAACGAGCAAAAGAAAAAGGCTATGTATCTCCAATATGTGTTAGCAAAGAGGCTACCGATGTTAATTTTAACAATGCAGTAAAGTATATGCTTGACAATATTAAGGAGATGTCGCTATTTGCGGGAACTCATAATGAGGAAAGCTCGTATTTGATAATGGATATCATGCAAGAGAAGGGGCTCGAACCGAATGATGATCGTATTTGGTTTGGTCAGTTATACGGGATGAGCGATCATATAAGTTTTAATTTAGCCGAGAAAGGTTATAATGTTGCAAAATACATTCCCTTTGGCCCTGTAAAAGATGTTATGCCGTACTTAATAAGGAGGGCAGAAGAAAACACTTCGGTGGCTGGGCAAACAGGGCGGGAACTAATGTTGCTATCTAAAGAAAGAAAACGAAGGAAAAAAAGATAACTTTCCGTATGGTTGTTACTTTTTAGAGTAGCTTATTACAGTAGCAATGCTGTCGCAATTTTCGACTGTTAAAGCGATATCATTTTCATTATAAAGTCCCTGTACAATATATGTTGCACAGGGTTTTTTATGCGTTTCACTTTTTGAAAAATCAATATCGCCGCGCTTTAATATGTAGCGAATGGCAGAAGAATCTATTGTCTTACTGGCAATGGCGTCTTGAATATCGCTGTTAAATAGAATCTTTTTTGAGTTGATGTTTTTTATAACCCTTGCTTCGGGGCCATAACTACATGAAGTCTTTTTTCCGTTTAAAAAAAACGCTAAAATTATAAGTCCAAGGGAAAAGCCTCCCAAATAATACCCGATGCGTTGTAATAATGTCATTTTATAACTAATTCTACAATCGGTAGTGAGCGCTAGTGTTTTCTAAAGTTTTTAAAATACGAGCAAGTTAATATCGCTGTAATTTAAATCGAACCATTCACCAACCGATTTACTCGTTAAAATACCGTGGTAAAAGTACAACCCATTTTTTAAACCTCTGTCAAATCTCAGGGAATTTTCTATGCCGCCCTCTTCTGCAATTTTCAGCAAGTAAGGTGTAAAAATGTTACTAATTGATATTGAGGCCGTACGGGAATACCTGGCAAGGATATTAGGGACGCAATAATGTATAACATCGTGCTTGATAAACGTAGGGCTTTTGTGGGTTGTTACCTCGCTGGTTTCAAAGCAGCCTCCCATGTCTATACTCACGTCAATAATGATGGCTCTTTTTTTCATATTCCGCACCATAGCTTCAGAAACGATAATTGGCGACCTGTTTTTGCCTCGCACCGCACCAATAACCACATCACAACGCTTTAGCGCTTTTGTTAGGTTTTTAGGTTGTATGGTAGAGGTAAAAAGTGGACGTCCCAAATTTGTTTGAATACGCCGCAGTTTGGTGATCGAATTATCAAATATCTTCACATTGGCACCTAAGCCCAGAGAACTTCTGGCAGCAAATTCACCAACAGTCCCAGCACCTATTATAACAACTTCTGCCGGAGGAACACCACTAATGTTTCCAAACATCAATCCATTACCTTCATTGTTTCCCGATAGCAGTTCTGCAGCGATTAAAACAGAGGCCGTTCCTGCAATTTCACTTAAAGAGCGTACGGCAGGGTAGGTGCCATCGGCATCGCGGATAAACTCAAAGGCCAATGCCGTAATGCGCTTAGCTGCCAAAACCTCAAAATATTTTTTTGTTTGCGTTTTTAATTGGAGTGCGGATATGAGTATGGCTTGCGGATTGATAAGCTTTATCTGATCTAAGCTTGGAGGTTCCACCTTAAGGATCATGGGACAAGCAAATACCTTGGCCGTGTCCTTAGTTATTTCTGCACCAGCTTCGCTATAATCCTTATCGCTAAAACTCGCCCCTAGTCCCGCTCCAGACTCTAGCAATACCCTATGACCATTACTAACAAGCGCAAATACAGCATCAGGCGTTAAACAAACGCGCTTTTCTTGAAAGGCCGTTTCCTTTGGAATACCTATAAAAAGTTCGCCTTTACGTTTAAATATTTCAAGGGTTTCTTCCTGAGGTATTAATTGCTGCTTGGTGAAGGGGGAAATAGCTTTAGACATGTTTCTATTAGTTTTAAAAAATCAAATTACAAATAATTTTCCTATTGCTAATATATTTCTAAATATTCATTATAGTTTTTTGAAGTTATTTTTATTTGAAATAAATAAGCGCTTAATTGTTATCTAAAAAGTTTGAAGGAGGGGTGGTTTTCTACTAAAGGGCTTAGATAAATTAATTAATTATTTTAAGTTTGTAGAGATATAACAATTTATGGCCTCAAAACTAACAATTTTACTCTTGTTTTTATGTTCCACCCTATCGAGTATCGCGCAAGACTTTGTGATATCTGGTCGCGTTTTGGATCAAGATAATAAGGGTGTTGCCTATGCTAACGTTGTATTGCTGAATGCAAAGGATTCATTGGCTATTGGAGGTACGACCACCGATGATAATGGAGACTTTAAGTTGGAAGGGCTAACGTCCAATAAATATATTTTAAAGGTCACCTTTTTAGGTTTTGAATCTTATGAAACCGCTATCGATCTAAATGAAAACACAAGTGTTGGTACTGTTATTTTAAAGGAAGCAAACCAGGCATTAGAAGGCGTTACGGTAGTTGCAAAACGTCCAACTGTAAAACGCATGGTTGACCGCTTGGTGTTTAATGTTGAGAATTCGACTTTGTCCAACTCCAATGTATTGGATGTTTTAAAGCATACACCGGGCGTTTTGGTACACGACGGCAAAATAACCGTGAAAAATACCTTGCCAACCGTTTATATAAACGACAGAAAGGTGCACTTATCTATCGAAGAAGTACAGCAGCTTTTAGAGGGTACCTCGGCTACCAATGTAAAATCTGTGGAGGTTATTACCAATCCACCAGCCAAATACGAAGCAGAAGGCGGCGCTGTGCTTAATATAGTTACGAGCAAAAATATTGTTGCAGGCTATAATGGTAGCGTTTTTGGAAATTACAAGCAAGGGCAGGAGTACCCCAAGTACAGTTTTGGTACGAGCCATTTTTTTAAGAGTAAAAAAGTAAATACTTATTTGAACTATAATATTAGCCCTCGAAAAGAATTTAGAAAGGATGATGAATTCATTAATTTTATAAATAACAACCAAATTATATCATGTTGGATTTCATCATACAATAGGGAGCAAAAAAAAAATAATCAAAATATAAACACTAACATAGATTATAAGCTAAATAAAAATAACAATTTGGGGGTTTCTGCTAGCATGCTAATTTCACCAAGAAAATATACTCATACTGAAGTCAATTCAGATACTAAAGTTTATAATACAAATAATGTACTAGATTCAACTTTTAAAACAAACAATAAGAGAGTTAGTGAATTAACTAATTTAGCTTTCACACTAGATTATGTTCATAAATTTAAAGAAAAAAGAGGTAAGGAGTTATCTATAAATATACACCATACTAATTATGATTTTTCAAATTTTCAAAATGTTCACACTCAATATTTCTTACAAAGAGATGAATTATTTAGAGTCAATAAATTTCAAACCTATGCTAGTCAAAAAATAAAATTATTTACTAGTCAAATTGATTACGAATTGCCTTGTGATAATTTATCAAAGATTGAGGCAGGATTGAAGGTGTCAAGTATTAAATCTGAAAGTATTTTGAAACAATATCGTTTTGAAAATGATGATAAATTTGAAGATTTACAGAACTCTGATCTATTTTTATATAATGAAGTTAATTATGCTGGTTATATAGGTTTTTATAGAAATTGGGGTAAATGGAGTTTGAAATCAGGAATAAGAGTAGAGCATACCTCTGTTACTGGTAATTCTATGTTGGCCGGCATAATCAATGAAGAAGAGTATATTAAGTTTTTCCCGTCTTTTTATTTATTAAAGCAAATAAATGATAAGAACTCATTCTATATTAAATACAATAAACGAATTTATAGGCCTCGCTATAGTGAATTAAATCCTTTCAAATATTTTTTAAACGATAATGTATATGTTACTGGTGATCCAAATTTAATTCCCGAAATAGATGACGTATACACTTTAGGCTATACTATAAATAAAGAGTATACTTTTGAGTTATATTACCGTTACGAGAAAGATCCTACGCAAGAAATATCTTTTCAAGATAACAGTAACAATATTATAAAGAACACTTACACTAATTTAAAGAATAATGTAACTTACGGTTTAGATTTCACAACGTATTCTCAAATGTTGCCTAATTGGAATATTTATGTATTATCGTCTTTATATTATTATAAACAGTATTTTTTTGCTCTGGAGAGTAACAATGAATTAATAGCAAATGACAAATGGTCTGTATATTCTCAACTAATTAATTATTTCACGTTTTTAAAAGATAAAAGCTTTAATGCAGAAGTATCACTTTTGTATTGGTCTCCATTTGTTGATGGCCCTTCAGATATTAGTAGTCAATTTGCAATTGATGTTAATTTAAAGAAAGCATTTTGGAATAATAGAGCTTATTTAAGTATTGGTGTATTGGATTTATTTAATACAAAAAATTATACTGAGACAATTAAATACTTAAACCAAGATAAAATATTTAAACCAAGATTGGAAAGCAGACTTTTAACAATTGGCTTTAGCTGTAAATTCGGGAACTATAAATTACGTAATAATAAAAAGGAATTTCTTTTAAACGAAAGAGAAAGATTAGGGAGTAATTAACTTTAAAAATAAAGTTTAAAAATATTGTTTTACTTTCCCCCAAAAACCTTTAGGAGACACTTTAAATTCATCTTCTAAATCCTGCATACTTTTGTCAACTTCATTAATCTTGTTAAACATTTTAGCTCTCAATAAATAAACAGATGGAATTACAACAGCCATAATGGGTATCATATACATTAATTGAAATTCATCGACGTATTCTATATCATCATTAAACAAATTAAATATTTGATACAAGAACATAGTAATAGGTACTAATATTGCATGGTACCACCAATGGCGACAAGTAAAAAACCAAATAAATATTAAAAGTAATGGAACAGCCTTACTTACAAAAAAATACATGAAACTATTGGCGTTTTCAAAGTATCCGCTATTGTAAGTAAATAAAAAAGTGTCCCAGACTTTTGTATCTGGAACACTCTCATATAAATAAAACAAATATGGTGTAATAGCTATAAGCGTTGCAATTACGCTTCCTATAACCAAATTTTTCTTATTATTTTGTTGGAACCTTCGTTCCTTTGTCGATTTTAACTGTTGTTGCTCCATCTAAGTTATAAGCGTTAACTGCTTGAGCTGTAAACAACACTCCTCCGAATATCGCGATTGCGATTAAATACTTTTTAGTTTTCATTTTATAAGGGATTTAATTAATTAATATACCCAAATGTAACTAAAGTGTATTTTGAAGTTTGTACCCAAATGTTAAAATTATGTTAAAAACAATGGTTTTTAAATTTTAAGCTGTGGGATTTCCGTAATACTTCAATTTCTGGAGCGTTTTGTGTTATTTAAATGTGCTCAATATGTGTTTCGGTTAAACGTTTCTTTAAATTTAATTTCAATGTTCTTGATTGATCTGGGTTCAATTCCAATTCAATTCTGTCATGCGCTTCCGGCACAATCGTTTCAATTTTTTCCGGCCATTCTATAATCGACCAATTATTTGAAAACAAATAATCCTCTATTCCAAAATTATAAGCCTCTTCCAAGTCCTTGATTCTATACAAATCAAAATGGTATAACAGCCCGTTTTCCGCTTCATACTCATTGACAATGGAAAAGGTGGGGCTACTCACATCATCATTGCTTCCCAAGGCCTTAACCAAGGCTTTTATAAGTGTGGTTTTACCCACGCCCATTTCGCCATATAGCAATATGGTCTTCGATGTGACACTCTGCAAGAGTGTTTTTGCTACATCGTTAACATCATCTAGCGTGTAATTAATTTCCAAATATTTCAATTTTTTATACAATAATACTAATAAAATCTGATAAAAACCAACAAACAATGCATTTCGTCGATGTTTTTAGTCATTACATAGAATTATTTCGGATTGAAAACAACAATCGGAATAATCATTTCTTCCAAAGAAACACCGCCATGTTGGTAGGTATTTCTGTAATAACTCACATAATGATTGTAATTATTGGGATAGGCAAAGAACAGGTCACCTTTTGCAAAAATATAAGAACTACTCATATTTATGGTAGGTAAGTGGATACTTTTTGGTTCTTTGGCAACCAGTACATCTTTGTTGTCGTACGTTAAGCTTTTGCCCGTTTTGTACCGTAGGTTCAAACTGGTATCCCTATCGCCAATAACTTTTGAAGGATTTTTTACATTAATGGTGCCGTGATCGGTAGTTAAAATGAGTTTAAATCCTAGTTGCTGCGCATGTTGGATCATTTCTAGTAGTGGTGAGTTTTTAAACCAGCTTACTGTTAGCGATCTATAAGCTTTATCGTTTGATGCCAATTCTTGAACAACTTCCATTTCGGTTTTGGCATGCGATAACATGTCAACAAAATTATAGACCACTACGGTCAAGTCATTTTTTTTCAAGGATTTAAAATTGTCTACTAACTTTTTCCCGGTCTTCAGGTTGGTGATTTTATAATACTCGTAGTTTAGGTTATTAAGTCCTAAACGTTTCATTTGGGTTTTAAGGAACTTATCCTCGTAAAGGTTCTTGCCACCTTCGTCGGTGTCATTTTTCCAATATTCGGGAAAAAGCTTTTCCATGTCGCTGGGCATCAAACCCGAGAATATCGCGTTACGGGCATATTGTGTTGCGGTTGGTAGAATGCTAAAAAACGCCTCTTCTTTTTCCTTCTTGTAATAATTACCTATAATGGGCTCGAAGGCTTTCCATTGGTCGTAACGTAAATTATCGATAACCACCAATAGAGTAGGTTGTTCCTTGCTTAACTCCGGCGCTATTTTCTCCTTAAACAGCGTGTGCGACATTATTGGTGCTTCCGTTTGCGGTTCGAACCATTTTGGGTAGTTTCTTTCAATAAATTTTCCAAATTGGGTGTTGGCTTCCGTTTTTTGGGATTCCAATATTTCAAACATCCCGGGATCTTCAATCGCTTCCAATTGGATTTCCCAGTAAATAAGTTTAAGGTATAGGCTTACCCATTCGTCATAACTGTTAACCATTGCCAGTTCCATTGCAATTTTCCTGAACTCTTGTTGGTAATTGGAGGTTGTTTTTTCAGATACCAGCCGAGAAAGGTCCAGATTCTTTTTTAAACTTAACAATATTTGGTTTGGGTTGACGGGCTTAATAAGGTAATCGGCTATTTTATTGCCAATGGCCTCTTCCATAATATACTCTTCCTCACTTTTCGTTATCATAACAACGGGAAGCGTATCTTGTTTCTCC
This sequence comes from Snuella sedimenti, assembly GCF_016428595.1. Classification (GTDB taxonomy): domain Bacteria; phylum Bacteroidota; class Bacteroidia; order Flavobacteriales; family Flavobacteriaceae; genus Snuella; species Snuella sedimenti. The sequence continues at coordinate 20,583 of NZ_JAELVQ010000014.1, forward strand.
TTAATTTCATTTAAAGTTTCAAGTCCGGTAAGTCCTGGCATGTTCTCATCCAAAAAAACAATATCAAAGTTTTTTTCGTCCAAAAGTTCTATTGCTTCCGTTCCGCTTGTACAGGTCGTTACATTGTACTGCTTTTGTTCAAGAAATAGTATATGGGGCTTTAATAAATCTATTTCGTCATCAACCCAAAGTATTTGTATGGTGCTCATATAAATTTTATAAAATTGTTACTCGATAATCGAGATTTAAATGCCTCTTAGGCATATAGTATTTGTTGTTTCAATCACTATGTCTTATAAATTGCGGTCCAAATTTTTAAGCATAGCGATAACATTATATATTTGTCTTACTAAACCTTAACTTTTAAAGTTTGAACAAACTTAAAATATTAAACGATCCAATTTACGGATTTATTACGATTCCCAATTCGTTAGTTTTTGATTTAATTCAGCATAAGTATTTTCAGCGTTTGAGGCGCATCACTCAAATGGGAATGTCCTATTTGGTATATCCGGGCGCGCACCACACACGTTTTCATCATGCGATTGGTTGTGTGCATTTAATGCAGCAAACGGTTAATGTGCTTCGTTTTAAGGGTGTTACAATATCTGAAGAAGAGGAAGATGCGCTTTATATTGCTATTTTATTGCATGATATTGGTCATGGACCATTCTCGCATGCTATGGAACATAGTATTGTTAATAATGTGTCCCATGAGCAAATTTCACTTCTGTTTATGGAGCGTTTAAATGAAGAGTTTAACGGAAGTTTAACATTAGCCATTCAAATTTTTAAGCGCGAATACCACAGAAAATTTATGTGCGAGCTCATTTCTGGTCAGTTGGACATGGATCGTGCAGATTATTTGAAACGTGATAGCTTTTATACAGGCGTGGCCGAAGGCAATATAAACAGCGAACGCCTTATAACAATGCTTAATGTAGTTGATGACGAGTTGGTTGTTGAGGAAAAAGGGATTTACAGTGTCGAAAAATTCATTATTGCCCGACGCTTAATGTATTGGCAGGTTTATTTGCACAAAACGGGGCTGGTAGCCGAGCAACTCCTGATACGGGTTTTAAAACGGGCAAAGGAGTTGCACGTACAAGGATATAAATTGCAAGGGAGTGCTGCACTCCAATACTTTTTAGAAAACGAAATTTCCATACACAATTTTACAAATGCCACGCTGGATGTTTTTTCCAGTTTAGACGATTATGATATTATTTCGGCTATGAAAGACTGGCAGCATAACGACGATTTTGTGTTAAGTAATTTAAGTAAGATGATAATAAACAGGAACTTACTTAAAATTAAAATGAAGAATAAAAAGATAAAAGCAAAGCACCTTGAAAAACATCTAGAAAATTTGAGGACTACCAATGGCATTACGACTGAAGAAGCCTCTTATTTTGTTTTTACGGGCAGTATTTTTAATCAGGCCTATCACGAAAAGCACCAAAATATAAACATACTGCACAAGTCTGGGAAAACAGAAGATATTGTAAAGGCATCCGATCAACTTAACTTAAAAGCCCTGTCAAAACCTGTTACGAAATATTATATATGCTATCCTAAAGGCAAACTTTAGTGTATTTTTCCTATTTTTGCCGAAAATAAACTAACAACAACAAACATTTAGTGTGAAATTTACAGCACAGCAAATAGCAGGGATTTTGGAGGGTGATGTTGTAGGAAACCCAAATGCCGAAGTATCAAAGCTATCTAAAATAGAAGAAGGGTTTAAGGGGTCTTTAACGTTTTTGGCAAACCCTAAATACACGCCTTTTATATATACAACGAAAGCTTCAATTACTATAGTTAACAAAACATTTGAACCCGAAAATGATTTAGAAACGACCTTAATAAAGGTAAACGATGCCTATTTGGCTTTTACTAAAATATTAGAATATTATAATTCGGTAAAGCTTAATAAAGTAGGTATTGAACAACCTTCATTTATTTCGGAATCTTCTAAGCATGGTGATAACTTATATTTAGGGGCGTTTTCGTATATAGGAGAAAACGTGGTTTTGGGAAATAATGTAAAAATATTCCCGAGCGCCTATATTGGTGATAACGTGGAAATTGGGGATAATACCATTGTTTTTTCTGGAGCGAAAATATATTCTGAAACTCTAATAGGTAATAATTGTGTGATAAATTCAGGAGCTATTATTGGAGCTGATGGATTTGGATACGCGCCAAATGGCGATGGACGCTATAAAAAAGTACCACAAACAGGGAATGTTGTTATAGAGGATTATGTCGATATAGGAGCCGCTACAACAATAGATAGGGCGACTATGGGATCTACTATTATACGTGAAGGTGCTAAACTGGATAATCAAATTCAAATTGCCCACAATGTAGAGATTGGAAAAAACACGGTTATTGCCGCACAAACAGGTATAGCGGGATCAACTAAAATAGGAGAGGACTGTCAGATAGGGGGGCAAGTTGGTATCGTAGGGCATTTAACTATTGGTAATAATGTGAAAATACAAGCACAATCGGGTATAGGACGTAATGTAAAGGATAACGAAGTGCTTCAAGGGTCACCAGCATTATCGTATGGCGACTACAACAAGTCGTATGTGCACTTTAAAAATTTACCTAAAATTGTAAAAGATATTAATGATTTAGAAAAAAAAGTTAATGGGAATAGTTAGTACAGAAATTAAACAAAAGACTATAAAGAAAGCGGTTTCTTTAACGGGTGTTGGCTTACATACCGGAAAAGATGTAACTTTAACTTTTAAGCCAGCGCCGGCCAATTCTGGTTTAGCCTTTAAACGTGTAGATTTAGAAGGAATGCCATTAATAGAAGCAGATGCAAGTTATGTTACCAACACCCAAAGGGGCACATGTCTGGAAAAGAATGGTGTGACCATACAAACATCAGAGCATGTCCTTGCGGCCTTAATAGGTTTGGATATCGATAATGTTATAATTGAATTAAACGAATCGGAGCCTCCTATTATGGATGGTTCTTCAAAATTTTTCGTAGAAGCGTTGGAAGAAGCTGAAATCGTAGCGCTTGACGCCGTTCGTGAAGAATATGTTGTAACCGATGTTGTTTCTTATACCGATGAAGAATCAGGGAGTGAAATTTTGGTAATGCCTTCGAAAGAATATCAGGTAACAACGATGGTCGATTTTGGCACGAAGGTATTAGGTACCCAAAATGCAACATTAAATCAAATCTCAGATTTTAAAGAAGATATTTCAAACTCGCGTACATTTAGCTTTTTACATGAAATTGAAATGCTTCTGGAAAATGGGTTGATTAAAGGAGGTGATTTAAATAATGCCATTGTTTATGTAGATAAGCCATTGTCTGCAGAAACCATGGAAAAATTAAAAGTAGCCTTTAAAAAAGATTCTATAGCTGTTAAGCCTAATGGTATTCTGGACAATTTAACTCTACACTATCCTAATGAAGCAGCAAGGCATAAGTTGTTGGATGTATTGGGAGATTTAGCTCTTATAGGAACGCGTATAAGAGGTAAGGTTATAGCTAATAAACCGGGGCACTTTGTGAATACACAGTTTGCTAAAAAGCTTTCTAAAATAATTAAGAACGAAAGACGTAACAACGTACCTAATATAGATTTGAATCAACCACCATTAATGGATGTAAATCAAATCATGGCTATGTTACCACACCGACAGCCATTTTTGCTTATCGATAAGATTTTTGAACTATCAGATTCGCATGTGGTAGGAATGAAAAATGTGACCATGAATGAGCAGTTTTTTGCAGGTCATTTCCCTGGGATGCCCGTTATGCCCGGTGTATTAATATGTGAAGCAATGGCTCAAACCGGAGGTATATTGGTTCTAAATACAGTTCCAGATCCTGAAAATTATTTAACATTTTTCATGAAAATGGACAATGTAAAGTTTAAACAAAAAGTAGGGCCCGGAGATACGCTTATCTTTAAATGTTCGTTAATAACACCAATACGTCGGGGTATTTGCCACATGCAAGGTTATGCTTATTCAAACGGTAAGCTTTGTGCAGAAGCCGAACTTATGGCTCAAATTTCAAAAGTAAAATAATAATGCATCAAGCAATCTATTCGACGTATATTGCTTGCCCATTTTCATTACTTAATAATATAATATTATATAAATGAATCAACCACTCGCTTACGTTCATCCAGGAGCCAAAATAGCAAAAAATGTTGTTATTGAACCGTTTACAACCATACATAACAATGTTATCATTGGTGAAGGCACTTGGATAGGCAGTAACGTAACCATTATGGAAGGTGCCCGAATCGGGAAAAATTGCAATATTTTTCCGGGAGCTGTAATATCAGCTGTTCCACAAGACCTTAAATATAATGATGAAGACACAATTGTTGAAATAGGTGACAATGTAACGATTCGTGAATGTGTTACAATAAATAGGGGAACGACCGATAGGATGAAAACGGTTATCGGTAATAATTGTTTAATTATGGCGTATTGTCATATTGCCCACGATTGCATTATTGGGAACAATTGCATCTTTTCAAATAACAGTACACTTGCAGGGCACATTACCATAGGAGATTATGTGGTCTTGGCAGGAATGACAGCAGTACATCAGTTTTGTTCTATTGGTAACCACGCTTTTGTTACTGGTGGTTCCTTGGTTAGAAAAGATGTGCCGCCATTTGTAAAAGCAGCAAGAGAGCCGTTGTCATATGTTGGTATTAATTCCGTTGGATTGAGAAGACGTGGTTTTAGTAGCGAAAAAATTAGGGAAATACAGAATATTTTTAGAATTCTATATCAAAAAAATTATAACAATACCCAGGCCGGCGATATTATTGAAGCCGAGATGGAGGCAACTCCAGAACGCGATGAGATCCTTCAGTTTATTAGAAATTCACATCGAGGTATTATGAAAGGATATTTTAAATCAAATTAATTATATGGCAAGTACAAGTGATATTAGAAACGGGTTATGCATCAAGTATAACAACGATATTTATAAAGTAATAGAGTTTTTGCATGTTAAACCAGGGAAGGGGCCGGCGTTTGTAAGAACAAAACTAAAGAGTGTAACAACAGGAAAAGTTATTGATAATACATTTTCTGCTGGTCATAAATTAGAGGATGTACGTGTCGAAACACATAAGTTTCAGTTTTTGTACAATGATGGAGAGTACTATCATTTCATGAATACTGAAGATTATACACAAATTCAACTAACAGAAGCAGCCTTAGATAATCCCGAATTAATGAAAGAGGGTGAAGTTGTTACCGTTATGATTAATACCGAAGATAATATGCCGCTTTCTGTTGAAATGCCGGCAAGTGTTATATTGGAAGTTACTGCAACCGAACCAGGCGTTAAAGGAAATACTGCAACAAATGCAACGAAACCTGCAACTGTGGAAACTGGAGCAACCATTAATGTGCCATTATTTATTAACGAAGGAGATAAAATAAAGGTAGAAACAGAGAAAGGAACTTACAAAGAACGCGTTAAGGAATAGAAGTTTAGAGTTTTAGGTTTATGTGTTTTTAGAGCTCATAGACAAAGCATTGATAAATTAAACTTAAAGGGTATCGGATGAAGTTTCCAAAACCACATACGTTAAAACAGATAGCACAATTAATTGATTGTAGCTTTGTTGGTCATGAAGAGTTTCCTGTTTTGGGCATGAATGAAATTCATGTGGTAGAGTCTGGAGATATTGTGTTTGTTGACCATCCTAAATATTACGACAAAGCACTGGCTTCAAAAGCCAGTATCGTCTTAATAAATAAAGATGTTGCTTGTCCAGAAGGAAAGGCTTTGCTTATTAGTGATGATCCTTTTCGTGATTTTAATAAGCTTGCTGAGCATTTCAAGCCATTCAAAACATCCAATAGCTTGATAGCTGAGTCTGCTATAATTGGTAAGAATACTATTATTCAACCCAATTGCTTCATAGGTAACAATGTGGTTATTGGAGATAATTGCACTATCCATTCTAACGTAAGCATTTATGATGGCACAGTGATAGGGGATCATGTAACCATTCATGCAGGAGCTGTTTTGGGAGCGAATGCGTTTTACTATAAAAATAGACCTGAAGGATTCGACCGTTTAAAATCTAGCGGAAGTATCCTTATTAAGGACCATGTCGATATAGGTGCTGCATGTACTATCGATAGAGGTGTAACGGGTAACACTACCATTGGTAAGGGCTCTAAATTGGACAACCAAATACAAATAGGCCACGATACCGTTATAGGAGAAAAGTGTTTAATAGCGTCACAAGTAGGCATTGCCGGTTGTGTTGTTATAGAAGATGAAGTAACAATATGGGGACAAGTAGGTATTAGTAGTGGTGTTACGATAGGTAAAAAAGCGGTGCTCTTGGCGCAAGCTGGAGTTAGCAAATCTTTAGAAGGAGGTAAAAGTTATTTTGGTACACCTGCAGAGGATACTAGAAAAAAATATAAGGAATTAGCTTCTATAAGGCAACTACCACAAACATTAGAACTTTTAAAGACAATAAAATAAACATAAAAAATACTATTAAAAGTAACTTCAAAAAAGTACTTTTGTACTGCTTTATTTAAAATAAAAAATATACAATGAGTGTTTTAGTAAACAAAGATTCAAAAATAATAGTTCAAGGGTTTACAGGGAGTGAAGGTACATTCCATGCAGGCCAAATGATAGAATACGGAACCAACATTGTTGGAGGTGTTACACCAGGCAAGGGAGGACAAACACATTTGGACAAACCTGTATTTAATACAGTGCAAGATGCTGTTAACGAAGTTGGAGCAGATACAACCATTATTTTTGTACCACCCGCTTTTGCTGCCGATGCCATAATGGAAGCAGCCGATGCTGGCATTAAAGTTATTATCACCATTACAGAAGGCATTCCTGTAGCAGATATGATTACTGCATCAAATTATATTAAACATAAAGATTGTCGCTTAATAGGGCCTAACTGTCCAGGGGTAATTACTCCGGGAGAAGCAAAAGTAGGGATCATGCCCGGTTTTGTATTTAAAAAGGGGAATGTAGGCATTGTTTCTAAATCAGGAACCCTTACTTATGAAGCAGCAGATCAAGTTGTTAAGCAAGGTCTGGGAATTACTACAGCAATTGGAATTGGAGGCGATCCAATAATTGGAACTACAACAAAAGAAGCTGTAGAACTATTAATTAACGATCCCGAAACAGAAGCCGTTGTAATGATTGGTGAGATTGGAGGACAATTAGAAGCCGATGCAGCAAACTGGTATAAAGAAAGTGGTAGCAATAAACCAGTTATTGGATTTATTGCTGGTGAAACTGCACCTGCAGGCCGTACTATGGGACATGCCGGAGCTATTGTTGGAGGAAGCGATGATACAGCACAAGCAAAAAAGAAAATTATGAGTGCTTGTGGTATCCATGTTGTAGACTCACCTGCTGAAATTGGAAGTAAAGTTGCAGAAGTTTTAGCATTGCAAAAAGTTTAGTTATATAACGATTCCGATTATATATTTAAAATCCGTTGATTAATCTCAACGGATTTTTTTATGCCGAAATTTTAAAACTAGGGTAACAAAACCTAAACTGGATTGATATACGGGTATAAATTGATAAAATCCAGAAATCATGAAAGCGCAAAAAATAGTTTTAAATCTGATACTTATAGGAATACTTTTCACAAGTTGTTCTAAAGACGATGATTTAGATGTAATAGAGCAAACTCCCCAGTACCCCATGAAAACTTTAATAGAAACAGGGCACATGGAATTAAAAAGTACCATGCAGCAATGGGTGTTTAGTTTTGAAGTAGGTTATAAATTTAAGGCATTTAAAAATGGTAAGATTACAGCACTAGGTATTCGTGTGCCGAATAACGACACATATAGAGTAACATTGTGGAATGCTGAAACCGAAGAGGTTTTAGTGACAAAAAACATTGTTTCTAGCTCTGGTTTATTATCGTTTGAAGCTATTAATCCTGTTAATGTTACTTCGGGGGTTGCTTATTTTGTGTCTGTCAATACAAACGATTATTATACCTTCAATGATTCTGGGAATGTTATGTTTCCTGTTGAAAGTGGAGACATTTTAATTACCGGCTACGGTGTTAGGTCTGGTACAAACCCAGACCAAGTAATGCCAACACAGTATTCAAAAACCTCTTATGTTGGCGTTGTCGATATTAAATTTATGCCAAACCCCTAATGTAATTGAACTACCTTGTTAAAATTTCGGAGCATTTAAACCTAGATTGTCGAGTAAAACAGAAACTTCTAAAGCGGCAATGGCTTGCCAAAACCTTACAAGATTTTGTAAGGTTTTTTTATATCTTACAATTTGTAATTACTATATTTGAACGCCAACAAATGATACCAGTTGTTAATTGAATTTAGATAAATTCTATGAGTAAATGGTATTGTTTAAATAGGTATGGAGTATTTAAGATAAAAGCTTGTTTCGTGTTACTAATAAAAATAATTAAGAATGATGAAACGAACATTAATAAATTTTAAGGGATACTTCACAAAAGGCAATGATTAAAATTCTTGCCTGCCGGTAGGCAGATTTAATATGAGAACGGAGCGATTGTATACGTTCTCGGTTTTATAATTAGTATATAATCAAATAATTAACTATTATTCGAATGAAATTATTAGAAGGAAAAACAGCCATAATTACAGGCGCTAGTAGAGGTATAGGTAAAGGTATTGCACAAGTTTTTGCACAACAAGGAGCTAATGTAGCTTTTACATACAGTGCATCGGTAGATGCGGCAAAAGCATTAGAGAGTGAATTAATTGCTTTAGGTGTAAGAGCAAAAGGATACCAAAGTAATGCAGCAAGTTTTGAAGAAGCCCAAAACCTAGCTAATGATGTAGTGGCCGAATTCGGTAGTATTGATATACTAGTTAATAATGCAGGTATTACCAAGGATAATTTGTTGATGCGTATAAGTGAAGAAGATTTTGATACCGTAATTGAGGTTAATTTAAAATCGGTTTTTAACATGACCAAAGCAGTACAACGTACTATGCTAAAACAACGCAAGGGGTCTATCATTAACATGAGCTCTGTTGTAGGGGTAAAAGGAAATGCAGGCCAAACTAATTATGCCGCTTCAAAAGCAGGAATTATTGGGTTTTCTAAATCAGTTGCCTTAGAATTGGGATCAAGAAATATTAGATCTAACGTTGTAGCGCCAGGTTTTATAGAAACAGAAATGACAGCTAAGTTAGATGAAGAAGTTGTAAAAGGATGGCGAGCAGGAATTCCATTAAAACGAGGAGGTACTCCTGAAGATATTGCCAATGTTTGTGTGTTCTTGGCCAGTGATATGAGTGCTTATGTTACTGGACAAACACTAAATGTTGATGGAGGAATGCTTACATAATTTTAAGGATTTATGAATGATGGTTTAAAATTAGAACCATTAATGAAAAATCGATATTTATAAATGCAAACAGAAACGCTGTTATATGTTATATTAGCTGGAATTATAGCGCTTTTATTAGCGCTCTTTCAGTATAAATCGAAAAGAAAAAGCATGTCTAAGCTGGACATGCTTTTTTCTTTCTTGAGGTTTATAACCATATTCTCTGTATTGCTATTACTTATAAACCCTAAGTTTAAGCATACAACCCAGGTTATAGAAAAACCGAATTTGGTGATTGCTTTAGATAATTCTAACTCTATAAAATATTTAAAACAAGATACGGAAGCTAAAAGCTTGGTAAACCAACTTTTAAAAGATCAAAAATTACAAAACAAATTTAATATAGAACTATATGCCTTTGGAGAGTCTGTAAACAAATTGGATACAATTACCTTTTCAGAAAAGCAAACTAATATAGATAAAGTTTTTAAACAGTTTTTACAGGTTTATAAGCAAACAACTTCGCCTACAATTCTTATCACCGATGGAAATCAAACCTATGGGAGCGATTATTTGTTTACATCGTCAGATTATAAACAGCCTATTTATCCTATAATTTTAGGTGATACCGTAAACTATACAGATTTAAAAATCCAACAACTTAACGTTAACAAATATGCATATTTAAAAAATAAATTCCCAGTGGAAGCCATTTTGGTATTTAATGGGAATGAAACTATTAATTCTCGTTTTGTTGTCACTAACGGAAATACAACTGTTTACTCGGAACCCGTACGTTTTTCAAAAAACAACAATTCAAAAGTCATAAATTTCACACTACCAGCCAATAGAGTAGGAGTTGGTAACTATAGTGCAACAGTGCTGCCAATAAATAACGAAAAGAATACGGTTAATAATTCAAAGAACTTCGCCGTTGAAATTATTGACCAAAAAACAAAAATAGCCATAGTTAGTGATTTTCCACATCCCGATTTAGGTGCTTTAAAAAGAAGTATAGAAAGTAATGAGCAACGCGTTGTTACGTTTTTAAGCCCTAAAGAAGCAATTGATAGGTTGGAAGATTTTCAATTGCTTATACTCAACCAACCAAATAATAAATTTAAAAAGGTGTACGATGTACTAAATGAGCAAAATAAAAACCGACTTGTGATTATCGGAACTAAAACAGATTTAAATTTTTTAAATACGATTGGCAAGGATTACACATTTGAGATTACCAACCAAACAGAAGATTACCAAGCAGAATTAAATCTAAGTTATACCCCTTTTATTATTGACGATATAGATTTTGAGTCGTTTCCTCCGTTAAAATCCAATTTTGGTAGCGTTTCTTTTTCTGTCCCTTACCAATCTATTTTAAATAAGCGCGTTAATAATGTTTCAATAAATATACCATTACTTGCTACTTTTGAAAATGATTCAAAAAGGGAGGCCGTTCTTTTGGGAGAGAATATTTGGCAATGGCGAGCCCAAAGTTTTTTAAATTCGAAAACATTCAATCCTTTTGATGATTTTATTGGTAAACTGGTGCAGTATTTAGCTTCAAACAAGAGGAGAGATAGGTTGAGCCTGGAATATGAATCTTTTTACACCGGGAGCAGCAAAATTGAAATAAAAGCACAATTTTTCGATAAAAACTATGTGTTCGATACACGGGAAACGCTTAATATAACTGTAACAGACAATCATTCTAGCCAAGAGAAACAGTTTCCACTCATACTAAAAAACAATCATTACGTGGCAGATTTAAGTAATTTGCCTCCCTCAGAGTATAGTTTTATCATTAGTGCAGTTAATGAGAACATTTCGAAATCTGGAAATTTTCAGATTTTAGAATATAATGTAGAGCAACAATTTTTAAATGCCAATGTAACAAAATTAGAGCAGTTGGCTACTAATAGCAAGGGCAAGAGCTTTTTCATTTCTGACACAAAAGACCTCGTTAATGAAATTTTAAATGACGATCGCTTTGTAGCTATTCAAAAGGTCAATAAAAATGTTATACCTTTGGTCGACTGGAAATACTTACTTGCTTTAATCGCATTAAGTTTGTCTGCCGAATGGTTTCTTAGAAAATATAACGGATTAATTTAATATATAATAAAAAAAATGGAAAAATTACCAAAAATTGCTTTGCCCTTAATAGCCGTATTAATTGGCTTAGTTGTATTATTGTCTAAATCGGCTGTAACCGTTGATTCGGGAGAAGCTGGTGTTTTATATAAAACCTTTGGCGGTGGTGTTGTTACCGATAGTCCGCCTCTAGGAGAAGGGTTTCATGTTATTGCCCCTTGGAACAAGGTATTTATTTATGAGGTGCGTCAACAAGAACTTTTTGAGAAAATGAAGGTTTTATCGTCTAACGGGTTAGAAATTCAAATCGATGCCTCTGCCTGGTATGAACCTGTTTATAATGATTTAGGAAATTTACATCAGTCCCTCGGTCAAAATTATTTACAACGTGTTATTCAGCCGGCTATTCGCAGTGCTGCAAGAAGTGTTGTAGGTCGTTATACACCAGAGCAATTGTATTCGAGTAAACGTGATGCCATCCAAGACGAAATCTATTTAGAAACCAAAAAGATATTAGAAAAGCAATACGTACAATTAAACGAGGTATTGGTAAGGGATGTAACGTTACCCAATACCATTAAAGATGCTATTGAGCGCAAGTTAAAGCAGGAGCAGGAGTCATTGGAGTACGAGTTTAGATTGGTAACAGCTGCTAAAGAAGCTGAAAAGGTAATTATTGAAGCCCAAGGTAAAGCGGATGCCAATAAAATCCTGAGTGCATCCCTAACAGATAAAATTCTTCAAGACAAAGGAATTGAAGCTACTATAAAATTGGCAGAATCACCGAACAGTAAGGTTATTGTTATAGGGTCTGGAGATTCAGGTATGCCTATCATTCTTGGGAATCAATAAATGAACTTATCTTGACTTTTTCCAATTGGTTAAAAAATTGCTCTTTTGAGTCTGCTTTTCGTCATTTTCTCATTCCGTAGCCCTGCTATGCAACTTAAAAATGCCTTCCATCAAGCTCAAAAATAGCTAATTTTCACTTCAATCAAAAAAGTCAAGATGAGTTCAATAAGAAAGGTTATAAAAACATAGACTATTGTATATGAAACCTATGATTTGGCAACCTTTTACTTTACTGGATAAAAACTGGCAAAAACTTTTTCTTATAAGTTTTTGCCTTGTTTTTAGTGTTGTTTTTTTAAACCTTTTTGTGCCCTTTAATATCAATCTTTGGGAAGAGGATGAGGGCATTGCGCAATTCTTGAGACTCTCAAAATTTGCTGCCATTGGTATTTTGGTTTTGGCCTTTTCACAGTTTGCTCTTCGTAAACTATTCAAGATTAGAAGTTTTAGGCTTATTGAATTTATAGGCTGGGTGTTTTTGGAAATGGCTTTAATAGCTCTGGTTTTGTCAATGCTCTACCAATACGACGGCATATCCTTTTTTCTGTTTTTTTTGGAATGTATTAGCTATGCAGCATTGGTTGTGTTAATTCCTTATTCTGTAGCATTACTTATAATTTATGTTTTTCAATTAAGGAAAAAGAATAATGTTAATAACACATTGAACCATTCAGATTTTTTAATAGGTATACCCGATGGAAATAATGTTGTTAAACTGTCTGTGCCAATAAATAATCTATTGTATTTTGAATCCGCCGATAACTATGTGGTAGTTCAATATCTTGATGAAGGGAAAACAAAGAAAAAACTTATTCGTAATACGCTTAAAAACTTAGAAAACTCGCTGGACAATTCCGTTATAAAAAGATGCCACCGTTCTTTCGTTGTTAATTTAAAAAGTATCAAATTAATCGAAAAAGTTTCAGGTAAGTTTTTCATTCATATTAAAAACAGTGAGACACTCATCCCTATATCGACCAATTACATCCCACAGTTTAAAGACTACATTTCTTAAGACATTCTATTTATCCCATAATGGGCTTCTTTGTCCCTATTTTTTCACGTAATGATTTGATCTACATAATTTTGTTGAAAATCAAAAAATCAATGTATAATTTAAATTAGTTTTAATTATGAAAAAAAAAGTAGTAGTATTAGTTGTAGTTGTTCTAGCTTTTGGTCTTAAAATAAACGCCCAAGAATCAATAAAGAACTTTAAAGGCACTTGGGAATACGTTTGTAACGAAGCGCCTTATGGGTATAACTCAGGAAGTATAATTGTTGGACAAGAAAAGGATCGTCCTACGGTAAAAGTTGTCTACGAAGATGGAAGCGAAAACACTGCAGAATCTGTTAAAGTTAAGAATGGCGTTTTATATTTTAACATGAGTGTAGAAGATAGTTTTATTAAAGTGCAGTTACAAAAAGATGGTACAAAAATAAAGGGAAAAGCGATTAACAATTATGGCGAAGAATTGGGTATAACAGCCGTTAAGAAAAAATAAAGCAAAACCCTAAAGAGAGCTCCTATTGGTTTTATAAGTTAGTCAAAGAATATCCAAATGACAATAAGTGCTTGTTTGGATATTTTTTAGTTTAAAGGTTTATTGGTTAGCATGTGTTTAAAAAATTGAGGGAAAAATTAGTAATGTTAAAAATGTTAAAAATTATGCAGTTAATATTTGGTGATATTTATTTTAATTACTGATATTTGTAGAAACAATAGGTAAACATGAATTTTATTCAATTTCATCATCATCATTTTCAAATTTGCTCTCAAGCGAAGTGAAGATGTGTTGAATAAAATCAAGATATTTTTTAAACCCGTTTGAGACAATCAAGCGGGTTTTTTATTTAAAAACTTAAAGAGATTGTTTCAAACTCATAACAAATAAAAAATGAGTAAACTAAGAATTGCAGTACAAAAATCGGGTCGTTTAAACGAAGACTCAATGAAAATCCTAAAGGATATAGGGATTTCTATCGATAATGGAAAGGATCAATTAAAGGCTTCAGCTAGAAATTTCCCGGTAGAAGTGTTCTATTTAAGGAATGGCGATATCCCCCAGTATTTAAAAGATGGCGTTGTAGATGTTGCCATTATTGGTGAAAACGTATTAATAGAAAAAGGGAAAGACATTAGAATCGCTGAAAAATTAGGGTTTTCTACATGTCGCGTGTGTATTGCTGTCCCAAAGTCTATGGGGTATAATGGCATAAAGGACTTGGAAGGGAAGCGCATAGCAACGTCTTATCCAAATACCGTTCAGGATTATTTAGATAAGAATGGTGTAAAATCAAACCTACATATTATTAATGGTTCTGTTGAAATAGCTCCCAATATTGGTTTAGCCGATGCCATTTGTGATATCGTATCAAGTGGAAGTACACTGTTTAAAAACAATTTGAAAGAAGTTGAAACCATATTAAAGTCTGAAGCCGTATTAGCAGTTTCACCAGTACTTACAGAAGAAAAGGAAGCCATTCTTAGTAAAATCCAGTTTAGGATAAAATCGGTCTTAAAAGGCAGACAATCAAAATACATATTGCTTAATGCGCCTAACGATAAATTACAGGACATTATAAATGTATTGCCCGGTATGAAGAGTCCAACCGTGTTACCTTTAGCTGAAGATGGGTGGAGCTCGGTACACTCTGTAATAAATAAGAATGAATTTTGGGACGTTATTGATGAATTAAAAAATAATGGCGCTCAGGGAATTTTGGTTTGTCCAATTGAAAAAATGGTATTATAATGTCTTTCAGACTCCGTGTATTTTGGGGGAGAGTCTCACTTAAAAAAGTTTAATATGCAAATAATTGATAATCCAAATAAAGAGAACTGGTCAGAAGTCCTAAAAAGACCCACACAAACGGTAAAGGATATTGAAGCTACGGTAAATCAAATTTTTGAAGAAGTTCTCAACGAAGGGGATATTGCTATAAAAAAGTACACCGCTCGTTTTGATGGCGTTGATCTGGTATCCAATATAGTTTCTCTCGATGAAATACAGGAGGCCATTACCCAAGTACCTGTAAAGCTGCAAGAAGCCATTAAATTGGCTAAAAACAATATAGAGGTTTTTCATAGTGCACAAAGAACGGATAAGGTAGCCGTGCAAACAAGCATTGGCGTAACATGTTGGCAAGAAAAGCGTGCTATAGAAAAAGTGGGACTGTATATTCCAGGAGGTACAGCACCATTATTTTCTACAGTTTTAATGTTAGCTGTGCCTGCTCAGATTGCTGGATGCAAAGAGATTGTTTTATGCTCACCTCCCGGTAAAGATGGTTTATTGGCTCCAGAAATACTTTTTGCAGCGCAACTTTGTGGTGTAACTAAAATTATAAAGGTAGGAGGCATTCAAGCCATTGCGGGATTAACTTTTGGGACAGCAACCATTCCGCAAGTGTATAAAATATTTGGCCCTGGAAATCAATTTGTAACAGTTGCCAAACAACTTGCTACAAAATATGGCGTAGCAATAGATATGCCAGCAGGCCCTAGTGAATTACTAGTAGTTGCCGACGATACAGCTAACCCAGCTTACATTGCTTCAGATCTATTGAGTCAGGCTGAACACGGAACCGATAGCCAGGTTATCTTAGTGTCTACTTCCAATTCCTTAATTAATAAGGTTTCAGAAGCTATTAAAGAACAAATAAAGGAATTACCAAGACAGGCAATAGCAGAAAAGGCAATAGCAAACTCAAAAGGTATTTATGTAAAAGATGATGAAACAGCCTTAGAGCTAATAAACGAGTATGGGCCAGAACACTTTATCGTATGTGTAGAGAATGAAGCCTTTTATATTGAAGGTATTAGAAACGCAGGCTCTGTATTTATTGGTGACTTTACACCTGAAAGTGCTGGCGATTATGCCTCTGGTACAAATCATACATTACCTACCAATGGCTTTTCGAAAGCTTATTCGGGAGTGAATTTAGATAGCTTTTTTAAAAGTATGACCTTTCAGAAAATATCAAAAAAAGGCTTGTTAAATATAGGGGAGACCATAGAACTAATGGCAGAAGCCGAAGGTTTGCAAGCACATAAAAATGCAGTGTCCATTCGATTAAAAGATTTAAAGTAACTATCATTCCTACGAAAGTAGGAATCTCATGAATACAATTTGTATGACTGTCACGAAAACAACAAAACTAGATATAGAAAGCTTAATACGTCCAGCTATTAAGGCTTTAAAACCATATTCGTCGGCTCGTGATGAGTTTCAGGGCGTAAGCGATCCCATGGTATTTTTGGATGCCAATGAAAACCCGTTCGACAATGGTGTTAACCGTTACCCAGATCCTAAACAACGAACAGTAAAGTCAATACTGTCTGATATCAAGGGGATTCCTGTAGAGAATATGCTTTTAGGAAATGGAAGTGACGAAGTATTAGACCTCATTTTTAGGGTATTTTGTGAACCTAACCAAGACAACATTCTTATTCTGCCACCAACCTATGGTATGTATGAGGTGTTGGCAAATTTAAATGCGATTGAAATAAAAAAAATACAGTTAACGGATGACTTTCAGCCAGACGTAGAAAATATTTTAAGTAAGGCAGATAAAAATAGTAAGTTGCTGTTTTTGTGTTCCCCCAACAATCCGACAGGTAATAGTTTTACTTCTGAGTCCATAACAGAATTAGTAAACAATTTTAAAGGTATCATTGTAATAGATGAAGCCTACATTGATTTTTCAAACGGTGAAAGTTGGTCAACAAAGTTAGAAGAATTTCCTAATTTAATCGTAACCCAAACGCTATCTAAGGCTTATGGTATGGCGGGAATTCGTTTAGGTATTTGTTTTGCTTCAACGCAAATAATTAATGTGCTAAATGCTATAAAGCCTCCCTATAATGTAAATGAACTAACACAACAAAAGGCAATTGAGCAGTTAAGTAGTAAAGAGGTTACTGCAAATCAAATAAAAACTATTTTAGAAGAGCGTACAAAACTGGTATCGGAATTAGAAACTGTAAACTATGTTTTAAAGATTTACCCTTCTGATGCAAACTTTATTTTAGTAAAAGTAGACGACGCTACTAAACGATATAATCAACTTATAGATAGAGGTATTGTAATTCGTAACAGAACTACACAACCCGGATGTGATAATTGCTTAAGGCTTACTATTGGAACACCAGAGGAGAATGAAGTATTAATAAAAACACTTTTGTTAATTTCGGAATCTTAATATGACTCATATGTTAGATTCCTAATTGCCTAGAACTAAAAAGAAAATTAAATATTAATTAAATGCCCTGATATTAGTTAAGGGAGGTTAAATCATGAAACGAGCATTAAGAAATTTTAAAAATTACTTCACAAAAGGAAATGTTTAAAATTTTTAATGAGAGAACGAGTGTAAGGAGTGGTTGCACACGTTCTTAATTTTATAATTACAATAAAATCAATTAATTACTAAAATTTAAACGTGTGAAATGAGCATAAACAAATTTCATCATTGCATACCCACCAACATGATTAAATTTTTTATGCGAATTCCTGAATGTGCAGAAATTTTTAGTTTCTTCATTTTCAGAAAACTATAAAATTTTAAACAGATGAAAAAAGTATTATTTATAGACCGAGACGGAACAATTATAAAAGAAACGGAAGATGAACAAATCGATTCTTTTGAAAAACTCCGGTTTTACCCTAAGGTATTCCAATACTTAAGTAAAATTGCCAAAGAGTTGGATTACGAAATTGTTATGATAACCAATCAAGATGGACTTGGGACAGAAGCATTTCCTGAAGATACGTTTTGGCCAGTACATAATTTCATTATCAAATGCTTTGAAGATGAGGGAATCTCTTTTAAAGAACAATTTATTGATAAGACATTTGCCGGGGAAAATGCGTCTACCAGAAAGCCCAATACAGGTTTGTTAACCCAATATTTTTCTGAAGATTACGATTTAGAAAATTCTTTTGTTATTGGAGACAGGCTTACAGATGTTGAACTAGCCAAAAATCTTGGGGCAAAAGGTATTTTTATTAATGACAACACGCACTTGGGGACGGATGAAACGACTGTAAAAAATGATGAATTGGAAGCATATATAGCCTTAGAGAGTAACGATTGGGAGAAAATATATGCCTTTTTAAAAGCTAAGGATCGTACCGGAGAGATTGTTAGAAATACGAATGAAACTAAAATTACTATAAAACTTAATTTAGATGGAACAGGAAAAAGTAATATCCATACAGGATTGGCTTTTTTTGACCACATGCTTGACCAAATAGCACGCCATGGCCAATTGGATCTAGATATTAAAGTTGATGGTGACCTAGAAGTAGATGAACACCATACGATTGAAGACACGGCTATTGCCTTGGGGGAACTGTTTAACACCGTTTTGGGTAATAAATTGGGTATTGAGCGCTATGGATTTAGCTTGCCAATGGATGACTGTTTAGCACAGACAGCCATAGATTTTGGAGGCAGAAATTGGTTAGTATGGGAAGCCGATTTTAAACGCGAAATGATTGGTAAAATGCCTACGGAGATGTTCTATCATTTCTTCAAGTCCTTTACCGATGGGGCTAAATGCAACTTAAATATTAAAGCAGAAGGAATTAACGAGCACCATAAAATTGAAGCTATTTTTAAAGCCTTTGCCAAAGCTATCAAAATGGCCGTAAAGCGCGATGTAGAAAAAATGATATTACCATCTACAAAAGGCGTATTGTAAGATAAAGGACTTAAGGAGTTAAATCACTTATTCTTTTAGTATATAATTTTTTAATAATAAAGAATTGAAATTAGTAATTATAGATTACGGAGCCGGAAATATAAAAAGTATTCAGTTTGCTTTTAACCGCCTTGGAGTAAATGCCGTTTTATCCAAGGATCCAGAGGAAATTATCGCTGCAGATAAAGTTATATTCCCAGGAGTAGGCGAAGCTAGTAGTGCTATGGCAATGTTAAAAGAAACGGGGTTAGATACTTTAATTCCTAAACTAAAACAACCCGTTCTTGGAATTTGTTTGGGTATGCAATTACTCTGTGAATTTACCGAAGAAGGAAATACAAAAGGTTTGGGCGTTTTTAAAACAGTTGTTAAACGTTTTGACAATCAAGTGAAGGTACCCCAAATGGGATGGAATGTGATTAGGGATTTAAAATCTAAGCTGTTTATGGGTATTAAGGAAAAGGAGTATATGTATCTTGTACATAGTTATTATGCCGATCATTGTCCCGAAACGATTGCTACAACCGATTACGGAGTCAATTATGCTTCGGCCTTACAGCACAAAAACTTTTATGGGGTGCAGTTCCACCCAGAAAAGAGTAGCTTAGCAGGAGAAAGAATATTACAAAATTTTTTAGAACTATAGGTTTAAGTACAAAGTAAAATTTACGATGTACGACGTATGAAGTTAGATATTATAAGTTGAAAGCAAAAAAGGTAGAGACCACCTTAAAAGGAAATTCAACTATTAAAAACAACTAACTTTAAACTTTAAACTTTTAACTTTAAACTTATTAACATGAGAATTATACCAGCTATAGATATTATCGACGGAAAATGTGTTCGCTTAACGAAAGGGGATTACGATACCAAAAAAGTTTACAATGAAAACCCACTAGAAGTAGCCAAAGCGTTTGAAGATGCAGGCATAGAGTACTTGCATTTGGTAGATCTTGATGGAGCCAAGGCACAGCATATCGTGAATTACAAAGTATTGGAGCAAATAGCTTCAAAGACTGGCTTAAAGATTGACTTTGGCGGCGGGTTAAAAGCAAAAGAAGATCTGCACATTGCTTTTAATTCTGGTGCGCGTCAAGTTACAGGAGGCAGTATTGCGGTTAAGAACCCAGACGTCTTTGAAGGTTGGATTGAAAAATACGGATCAGCAAAAATTATTTTGGGAGCCGATAGCGACCATGGGAAAATATCCATAGGAGGGTGGACAGAACAAAGTGAAGAAGACCTCATTCCTTTTATTAAGGCATATCAAAGAAAAGGCATTCAATATGTTATTTGTACCGATATTTCTAAGGATGGTATGCTCGAAGGCCCAGCGATTGATTTGTATAAAGAGATCATCGTGGCCTGTTCTAATAGCAGCAAGGGGCAATCAATTAAATTAATAGCCTCGGGAGGCATTTCTTCTATTGATGAATTACCATTGCTTAAGGAAATAGGTTGTGAAGGTGTGATAATTGGTAAAGCCATCTATGAGAATAGGATCGGTTTAAAGCAATTAGAAAAATTTGTGTAATTAGGTCTGAAGCAAAAGTTAAAAGTATTTACAACTTCTTGCTTCTCACTTCTAACTTGAAAACATGTTAACAAAACGTATTATACCATGTTTGGATATCAAAAATGGACGAACTGTTAAAGGCGTTAATTTTATAGACCTGAGAGATGCAGGTGACCCTGTTGAATTAGCAAAACAATATGCAGCCGTAGGCGCCGACGAATTGGTGTTTCTGGATATTTCTGCTACGATAGAAGAAAGGGCAACGACCCTCGATATGGTGCTACATGTTGCCGAACAAGTTAATATTCCCTTTACCGTTGGTGGCGGTATTTCTTCGGTAGAAGATGTTGACGCCCTCCTTAAGTGTGGAGCCGACAAAGTATCTATCAATTCATCAGCTGTAAAACGACCAGATTTGGTTAACGAACTAGCCGATAAATTTGGGAGTCAATGTGTTGTTGTCGCCATTGATGCGAAACAAATTAATGGTGAATGGAAAGTGCATTTAGCAGGTGGTAGCATCCCTACAGATATCGATTTGTTCGAATGGGCAAAAGAAGTAGAACAACGTGGTGCGGGTGAAATATTATTCACTTCGATGGATCATGATGGTACAAAAAACGGATTTGCCAATGTGGCATTGGCCAGATTGTCTGAAGAACTAAATATTCCGATAATAGCTTCTGGCGGAGCAGGAAATGTACAGCATTTTATAGATACTTTTAAAATAGGTAAAGCAGATGCTGCATTAGCAGCTAGTGTATTTCACTTTGGGGAAATTCCGATTCCCGACTTAAAAAAAGAATTAAAAAATAACAGTATAGAGGTGCGTCTTTAAGCATCACCTAAAGATTGAATTATGGATATTAAATACAATAACGAAGGTTTGATTCCCGCAATCATTCAAGATGCAACAACAAAAAATGTGTTGATGTTGGGCTACATGAACGAAGAAGCCTATAACAAAACCATAGAAACCAAGCAAGTTACCTTCTATAGTAGAAGCAAACAGCGCTTATGGACCAAAGGAGAAGAAAGTGGTAATTTTTTAAATTTAGTAGACATAAAAAATGACTGTGACAATGACACCTTATTGTTACAGGTAAACCCTGTAGGCCCCACATGTCATAAGGGAACTGATACCTGCTGGGGAGAAGCCAACACATCGTCTTATGGCTTTTTATCGACACTAGAGACTGTTATCGAAGAACGTGTTGCCAACAAAGACACTAATACATCGTATGTAGCTAGTTTATTTGCCAAAGGTATTAACAAAGTAGCCCAAAAAGTAGGAGAGGAAGCCGTTGAAACCGTTATTGAAGCCATGGATAACAATGATGAGCTGTTTTTATATGAATCTGCAGATCTGCTATTTCATTATTTAATGCTCTTACAGGCGAAAGGATTTAGTTTAAAAGATATTGAAAACGAATTAAAGGGTAGGCATAAATAAAACAGAGGCATTGTATTGGTTAAACAACAATGCCTCATCAAACTTTGGTTGGTCTATTTCAAATTAATTTATCCATTTTTTAGCTTTTGAGTACTTAGAAAACCAAACTAATAATAAGGCAAAAACAATAATGGAAATAGTCATTCCCATGTTATCTACAATACCTTTGGCAAAAAAGTACCCCATCTGTATTACAACAGCAATAAAAGAGAGTACGAATAGGGGATAAGCCCATCCTTTTCTAAGTAAAAGGCCAATACTGGCAATTGTTGCAGAAAAAACAGCAATCGCAAATGCGGCAGTTATCCAAGCTGGTAAACTGGAAGCCAGTTCTAATTGCTCAGGCGTCATTGAAGCTTGCCATCGCTCTGTTTCATAGGCCTGTCCTAAATATTGATCAACGCCCATGGCATTCCAAAAAAGCGCAATAACACTTACTGCCCAAAACCAAATAGTGGGCTTGTTACCATTGTTTAAATTCATAATTGATAGTTTTTAGTTAGTGAAAAGTAATACAAATTATAAAATTTTTGTCACAATTAATAATTACCTTAATTTTCCGCCTCTTTAAAAAATATAATGAAGAAGTATTTTTATGTCATTACTATTCAATATTTAGGATATCGTTTTCATGGTTGGCAAAAGCAACCTAATGTAAAAACGTTACACTTAATGATCGATCGAACCTTAAACTTTATTCTTGATGGTAAGCGCTTTAAAAGTTTGGGATCTGGTAGAACCGACGCCATGGTTTCGGCTGAAAATGCAGCTTTCGAGTTGTTCTTATTTGAGCCAATCAAAGATCTGGATGCTTTTTTGGCTTTGTTTAATCATAATTTACCACAAGACATCCGGGCTACTGGCATCCGTGAAGTTGATGCTAAATTTAACATTATAAAGCACTCAAAAATCAAAGAGTATATTTATTTGTTCACCTGTGGGGAAAAGTGCCACCCGTTTTGTGCGCCTATAATGACTACCATTCTTGACGATTTGGATATAGAATTAATGAAGCAGGGAGCAAAACTTTTTGAAGGCGCGCACAATTTTAAATCCTACTGTTTTCGTCCTACCGATAATGGTATATATGATCGTGAAATTTTAACATGCGAACTAGTAGAAAACACAATTTATCAAGCCAACTATTTTCCCAAGCACAGTTATATACTACGCGTAAGGGGCAAGGGGTTTATGCGTAACCAAATCCGGTTAATGATGGGAACGCTTATCGATTTAGGAAAGGGCAAATTAAGTCTCGAGGATATTAAAAATAGTTTAAAGCCTGATAGTACTTTAAGAATGGAATATATAGCACCTGCATCTGGGCTTATTTTAAACAAGATTGAGTTTGAATAATCTCTAGGCATTTTGTAATTTACAATCCTAAAACATACAAATACATTTCAATATAATCCAAACTGCTATGGGAGCTACGGTTCAAAAAGAAGTATTTACATTTTTCAAGAATTTAGAAAAAAACAACAATCGCGATTGGTTCAATGATCACAAGAAAGAATTTAAGGCTATTGAAGCCGATATAAAGCAAGTTTATAATGCCGTTTTGGAAAACCTTAATAAACATGACGACATAGACAAGCTTAAGCTTTTTAGAATATACCGTGACGTACGTTTTTCAAAGAATAAACTCCCCTACAAAACGCATTTTGGAGGTTCGTTTCACCGCACCAAACCTAAATTGCGTGGTGGCTATTATTTACATATTCAGCCTAACAATGAAAGCTTTATTGCTACAGGATTTTGGGAACCAGCTAAAGAAGACCTTTTGCGAATAAGAAAGGAATTTGAAATGGACGATCAGGAAATTCGAGATATCATAAACGAAAAGCAATTTAAAAGTGTTTGGGGCGATTTTGTTGGTGATGAAGTAAAAACAGCACCCAAGGGATTTAGTAAAGACCATGAGGCCATTGATTTAATAAAAAAGAAGCAATACATTTTTGTTAAGAAATTTACCGATAAAGAAGTGCTAGATGCCAATTTTATTAACGAAGTCGATCAAGCATTCAAAGCCATACGTCCATATTTTGATTACATGAGCGATGTACTTACAACCGACTTAAACGGGGTCTCTCTTATCTAACCAATAACTTTTAAGCCTAATTTTAAACAACGGCCAGCAACTCTGGCTTTTCTAAAAGTTGGATGTTATTAATTAAACGCTCCTTAACAAGTTGCATCATACGCTTGTTAAGGGCAGAAGAATTTTGGATGTATATCAAATATTCTTCCACTGTAAATTGTCCGATAACAATCCCTTTTAAGGAATTTCTGAATTTCATATCACGTTGAATGGCGTTTTCAATGTAATCGATACGTTTATCCAGTTTTAATCCATAAAAAACAGATTTGTGCTTATTGGCATAATTTTTAAACACCTCTATCAAAAGGTCATTTTGAAGCTTGATAACAGGTCTTAAAACCTGATTTTGGAATCGTTCGTCAGAACTCATGCTGTCGTTAATTGTGGCTTCAGGGACTTCCGGACGAATACTTTTTAGGTTAAGATGTCGTGTATTCATGATTAAGAGTTTTACTAAATTTAGAGATTATTGGTACGCATTGGGGAGAGCCACCCTTATAATTATCAACGACCTTATTAACAACAACAATTTTCCTATCTTTAAATCCTCAAAAAAGAGCCTGTAACGATATGAAATTTGGAATTGTAGATAACCCCGAGATTATAGATTTCACATTACCGCCCGACCACCCTAAGACCAAAACTGTTCTAAACAAGTATAAGGACGATAACATTCCTGAGATATACGTAGGTTGTGCCAAATGGAATAGGGCAGATCTTAAAGGATTCTATCCCAGAGGAACAAAAGATGAATTGGTGTATTATGCCTCGCAATTCAATGCAATAGAGCTCAATGCTACTTTTTACAGAATATTTCCAGCTGAGCAATTTGCGACATGGTATAAAAAAACACCCGATGGATTTAAGTTTTTCCCTAAACTGAACCAGGAAATTAGTCATTGGAAACGTTTAAACGAAACCAAAGAAGTTGTTGACAACTATTTATACAATGCAATCAATCTAAAAGAAAAATTAGGAACTATATTTTTACAAATGCATAATAATTTTGCACCTAAAGATTTTAATAGGGTAATACAGTTTGTAGAAGCCTGGCCAAAAGAGTTGCCGTTGGCAATTGAGTTTAGGCATACCGATTGGTATAACGATGCCTCGGTTGCTAAAGCGTTATATCAACTTTTAGAGGACAATAATATTGGAAATGTTATTGTAGACACAGCGGGGAGACGTGATTTATTGCATATGCGACTAACAAACGCAACAGCATTTGTACGCTATGTTGGAGCCAATCATCCAAGTGATTACAGCCGTTTAGACGATTGGATAGAACGTATTAACTATTGGAAGGGGGAAGGTATTAAAGAGATCGATTTTTTTATACATCAAAACATAGAAAAAGAATCTCCACTATTATCTGCCTATTTCATTAAAAAGATCAATGAACAATTAGGATATACCTTAAAGGTTCCTAATGAACAGGAACAACAGACATTACTTTAAATAGAAACACAAAACATGAGATTTCACACAAGAAAATGGGTTAAACCAGAAGATTTAAACCCAAACGGAACATTATTTGGTGGTCGTCTTTTAGAATGGATTGACGAAGAAGCTGCACTGTATACCATCATTCAATTGGAAAACCAGAAGGTAGTTACCAAATACATGAGCGAAATAGATTTTAGGGCTTCAGCTAGAGAAGGTGATATTATTGAAATAGGTATAGAGGTTGTAAAATTTGGAACAGCATCGCTTACATTAAGTTGTGAGGTTAGAAATAAAATGACCAGAGAAACCATAATTACCATTTCAAATATCGTAATGGTTAATTTAGATACCGATGGAAAGCCCAAACCACATGGGAAAACCCATATAGAATATGTGGCTGACAGATTGGAATAAATGCTAGAAATCCCACTTTAAAAATTATAAGTGATTTTAATATTCTATTGAATTTAATTCAATTTATATATCATCTATTGGTAATTTTATAAAAATTTAATACCAAAGCATCTTAAACATTTAAATAGCTGCAATAAAATACAGTTTTTTATAAATTTGTTGCTCTTATAGCTTATGCTGCTTAATTTCAGTAGACATGTATAAGTTTTAATACAAAATTAAAGATATTTATGAGCAAGACATTGTTTGACAAAGTATGGGATTCCCATGTTGTAAGAAAGATTGAAGGTGGACCGGATGTGTTTTTTATCGACCGTCATTTCATTCAT
This sequence comes from Snuella sedimenti, assembly GCF_016428595.1. Lineage (GTDB taxonomy): Bacteria > Bacteroidota > Bacteroidia > Flavobacteriales > Flavobacteriaceae > Snuella > Snuella sedimenti. The sequence goes on from NZ_JAELVQ010000014.1 coordinate 46,853, forward strand.
GAAGTAACGAGTCCTGTAGCCTTTTTAGGCTTAAAAAATAGAGGATTAAAAGTGTTGTATCCAGAGCGAACCTTTGCGACAGCCGATCACAATACACCTACTATAAACCAGCACTTGCCTGTGCAAGATCCCTTATCTGCAAACCAATTAAAGGCCCTAGAAGATAATTCTAATGAGCATGGTATTAGCCACTGGGGTTTAGGACATAGAAAAAATGGTATTGTACACGTTGTAGGACCTGAGAATGGCATTACCTTCCCAGGAGCTACAATTGTTTGTGGAGACTCACACACCTCTACACATGGTGCTTTTGGAGCCATTGCATTTGGTATTGGAACCTCCGAAGTAGAGATGGTTTTGTCTACACAGTGTATTATGCAGCCAAAGCCTAAAAAGATGCGTATTAATGTTAATGGACAATTAGGTAAAGGCGTAACACCTAAAGATGTTGCCTTATATATCATTTCACAACTAACAACATCAGGAGCAACTGGTTATTTCGTAGAATATGCTGGAGATGTGTTTGAAAATATGACCATGGAGGGACGTATGACCGTATGTAACTTGTCTATTGAGATGGGAGCACGTGGCGGTATGATCGCTCCAGACGAAACAACGTTTACTTACTTAAAAGACAAACCATTGTCTCTAAAAGGTGAAGCATGGGATACTGCAGTAGCACACTGGAAAACCTTGAGAACAGATGATGATGCTACATTCGATAAAGAATTAACATTTAGTGCAAGTGATATTGAACCCATGATAACCTACGGAACCAATCCGGGAATGGGTATCGGTATATCGAAGCATATTCCGAATGCAGAAGCTGTAGAAGGTGGTGTTGCTACCTATAAAAAATCCTTGGATTATATGGGATACCACGAAAATGATTCCATGATTGGTAAAAAGGTAGACTATGTGTTCTTGGGAAGTTGTACTAATGGACGTATTGAAGATTTTCGTGCTTTTGCATCCATAGTAAAAGGAAAGAAAAAAGCAGAACACATTACCGCTTGGTTAGTTCCGGGATCACATGAAGTAGAAGATCAGATTAAGGAAGAAGGTATTTTGGATGTTTTAACAGAAGCTGGCTTTGCATTAAGACAACCAGGATGTTCGGCTTGTCTGGCCATGAATGACGATAAAGTACCGGCAGGAAAATATGCGGTAAGTACTTCTAACAGAAACTTTGAAGGACGTCAAGGGCCTGGTTCCAGAACCTTGTTAGCAAGTCCTTTGGTTGCTGCAGCTGCAGCTGTTACTGGCGTTGTTACCGATCCGAGAACACTTTTGTAATTAAAAATTAAAAATGAATAGTTAAAAGTTAAAGAGGGCGTTCAAAGGCTTTAAACTTTAAACTTTAAACTTTAAACTTTCAAAAAATGGCTTACGATAAATTTAATGTATTAACAAGCACAGCGGTACCATTACCTTTAGAGAATGTAGATACCGATCAAATTATACCAGCACGTTTCTTAAAGGCAACAAAACGCGAAGGCTTTGGAGACAATTTATTTCGTGACTGGCGTTATAACGACGATAACACCCCTAAAGAAAGTTTTGTATTAAACAATCCTATTTATAGTGGAAAAATCTTGGTAGGAGGTAAAAACTTCGGATCAGGTTCATCAAGAGAGCATGCTGCATGGGCTATCTACGATTATGGATTCCGTTGTGTAGTATCTAGTTTCTTTGCAGATATTTTTAGAAACAACTGTTTAAATATTGGTGTATTACCCGTACAGGTAAGTCCAGAATTTTCAGAACAAATATTTAATGCTATCTACGACGACCCCAATACTGAAATAGTTGTAGACCTACAAAATCAAACCATTACTATTGCAGCTACTGGTGCACAAGAATCATTCGATATAAATAGCTATAAAAAAGAAAACATGTTAAATGGTTTCGACGATATAGACTATTTGCAAAATATGAAAGGTGAAATAGAAACGTTTGCAAACGGTTTGTTGCTATAACAATGGCTACACACAGATTAGAAATAATGGATACGACATTACGCGATGGCGAACAAACATCGGGTGTGTCGTTTTCTGCTTCTGAAAAGTTAACCATAGCTAAACTTTTACTTGAAGAACTAAAGGTAGATCGTATAGAAATTGCATCAGCCAGAGTATCAGAAGGAGAGTTTCAAGCCGTAAAGGATATTACCCAATGGTCCAAAGAATATGATTGTATAGACGCAATAGAGGTGTTAACCTTTGTCGATAATGGGGTATCGTTAGATTGGATGATAGAGGCAGGCGCTAAGGTTCAAAATTTATTGACTAAAGGTTCATTAAATCATTTAACTCATCAGCTTAAAAAAACACCAGATCAGCACTTTAGTGAGATATCTGAAAATATTAAACTTGCAAACGAACGCGGTATTGCAACCAATATTTATCTTGAAGATTGGAGCAATGGCATGCGTAATTCCAAAGATTATGTATTTGAGTTTTTAGAATTCTTGGCGACCCAACCTGTTAAGCGTATTATGCTACCAGATACCTTGGGTATTTTAACACCAAAAGAATCCTATGAATTTATTAAAGAAATAAAAGACAAATACCCAAATACTCATTTTGATTTCCATGCCCATAATGATTATGATCTAGGCGTATCCAATGTAATGGAAGCCATAAAAGCAGGTGCTAATGGGTTGCACTTAACCATTAATGGTATGGGCGAACGGGCAGGAAATGCCCCTATGGCTAGTACCATAGCCGTTATTAACGACTTTATGCCCGATGTGGAAATAAATGTAAACGAAAAAGTGCTGTATACTGTAAGTAAACTGGTTGAGAACTTTTCGGGTGTGATGATTCCGGCTAACAAGCCTGTTATAGGCGCCAATGTTTTTACACAAACAGCTGGAATTCATGCCGATGGCGATAACAAAAAAAACCTCTATTTTAGTGATTTATTGCCTGAACGCTTTGGTAGGACACGAAAGTATGCCTTAGGAAAATCTTCTGGTAAAGCCAATATTCAAAAGAATTTACAAGAATTAGGCTTACAGTTAAATGATGACGATTTGCGAAAAGTAACACAACGTATAATCGAACTGGGAGACAAAAAGCAAGTGGTTACCAAAGAGGATTTGCCCTATATCATTTCCGATGTACTGGATCGCTATACCCATGAAGAAAAGGTAAAAGTAGAATCCTATGTGTTGACACACTCAAAGGGCTTACGACCTTCAACTACTGTTGCTATGACCATTGAAGGGAAAACCTTTGAGGAAAATGCATCTGGTGACGGTCAATTTGATGCCTTTATGAATGCCATACGTAACATTTTTAAACAGAAAAATTTAGTATTACCAGAACTTATCGATTATGCAGTGAGAATTCCGCCGGGAAGTCATTCTGATGCTTTATGTGAAACGATAATCACATGGAAGAATCAAGACAAAGAATTTAAAACCCGTGGTCTAGATTCCGATCAAACCGTTTCTGCTATCAAAGCAACCGAAAAAATGCTAAACATATTTTATTAATTAAGAGAACATAAAATTTATATAAAACGAGCAAATGAAATTTAACATAGCCCTTTTAGCCGGAGACGGTATAGGACCAGAAGTAATAGAACAAGCCGTAAAAGTTAGTGATGCCGTAGCAAAGAAGTTTGGACATGAAATCACTTGGAAACCTGCCTTAACAGGAGCAGCAGCTATCGATGCCGTTGGCGAACCATATCCCGATGAAACTCACGAGGTATGTGCGAATGCCGATGCTGTATTGTTTGGAGCCATTGGCCATCCAAAATTCGATAACGATCCATCTGCACCAGTACGTCCAGAACAAGGTTTACTTAAAATGCGTAAGAAATTAGGCTTGTTTGCCAATGTACGCCCAACGTTTACATTTCCTTCACTTTTAGATAAGTCACCCCTAAAACAAGAACGTATAGAAGGTACCGATTTGGTCTTTTTACGTGAATTGACGGGCGGTATTTACTTTGGTGAAAAAGGAAGAAGAGATGAAGGTGAAACTGCATATGACAATTGTGTATATACTAGGAAAGAAGTACAACGTTTAGCTAAAAAGGGTTTTGAATTAGCCATGTCGCGCTCTAAAAAATTATGCTGTGTCGATAAAGCCAATGTTTTGGAAACGTCGCGTTTGTGGAGAGAAACTGTACAGGCTATGGAAAAGGATTACCCAGAGGTAGAAGTAAGCTACGAATTTGTGGATGCCGTAGCCATGCGCTTGGTACAATGGCCTAACAGCTACGATGTGTTAATTACAGAGAACTTGTTTGGAGATATTCTAACCGATGAAGCGTCTGTAATTTCTGGTTCTATGGGATTAATGCCATCAGCATCTATGGGAGCCGATATTGCTTTGTTCGAACCTATTCACGGATCCTATCCACAAGCTACTGGTTTGAATATAGCGAATCCTATGGCAACAGTTTTATCTGCAGCTATGATGTTCGAAACAGCATTTAACCTTCCGGAAGAAGGAAAAGCGATTAGAGATGCTGTAAACAAAGCCCTGGCAGAAGGTATCGTAACTGAAGATCTTGCCGACGGAGGAAAAGCTTATGGTACTAAGGAAGTAGGTGATTGGTTAGCAGCTAATGTCTAAGCCGTATTGACATAAATTTATAGAAAAGTGAGTCCAAATGGGCTCACTTTTTTTGAATGTTTTTCTAATATCAGATTACCCGAATTAGACTGCTATTTTATGAAAAATCATGTCATTCCTGTACAGGAATGAATCCATAAGCCGAAAAGATCTATCTTATTTTGACTTCATTTAGAATTGATACATCGAGCGCAGTCGAGATGTAAATACTATTTCCAAACCGTTTTAAAATACTCGCAGACTATAATCATGTCTTCTGTTGGTTCTGAGCCTTTAGCTTTCATTTCCCTGCCGTAGTAATCCCAGTGTACTTTTTTCCAATAATCTAATGATTTATCGCCTTCCCCTTCAATGTGGGCGTATTCCGGAGTGATGTCCTTAAATGGCACTTGTTCAACTTTGGTTGTTTGAATAATTGCTTTGGCTTGGCCATTCCAATTTGTTATTATATAAAGGTCTCCATTTTGAGGAAGCGGTTCCTTATATGTTTCAAACCACCACAAAGAAGTTGATGTAGCTTGTTTGATGCCTTCAACAGTCAATTGCGCACAGGTATCAGCATCCAGTTGGTTGTCACAAAAGTAGCAAACGACTGGCAAAGGTTTATTTTTATATTCGGGGTTATTTTGGATAAATCCTTGCCACAGTGCTTGTGCAGAACTATGAGTAGTTTTTGTCATTGAAGAAAGGTGATTTAAGTAATCTCTAAGAATCAAATGTAAGCAAAAGTGAAAACATTTTTCTTTATCCTAGAACTTACTTTAATATAAAAGAATTGATAGTTGATATCAAGATATTCTTTAGTTAAGGAGCTTTAAACGACGAATTACTCGGCAATTCAAAAATCTCCAAATCAAAATAGGGAAGTGCTGCTATAAGGTGATCGAAAATATCCGACATAATATACTCGTAATTTTCCCAACGTTTATCACTGCTAAACGCATAGATTTCCATAGGGATTCCTTGTGTAGTAGGGGCTAGCTGACGTGCCATAATCATCATGTCTTTATTAATAGCAGAATGCTGCTTTAAGTAACTATCAATGTATTTTCTAAATACCCCTATATTAGTAAGATTGCGACCATTTAACAACATGTTTTTGTCCACATCATGTGATTGGTTGTAAGTTTGGATATCAGCCTGTCTTGATTCCAGGTATTTGGTAATTAACTGTACACCTTTTAATTTTTCTACATCAGCTTCCGTTAAATACTTAACACCTTGCTGATTAATATAAAGAGCACGTTTAATACGACGCCCCTCCGAGCTGGTCATACCACGCCAATTTTTAAAAGAATCAGATATTAGGGCGTAAGTAGGAATGGTAGTTATGGTCTTGTCAAAATTCTGAACCTTTACGGTAGCCAAAGTAATTTCAACAACATCGCCATCGGCACCGTATTTTTCAAAAGTGATCCAATCCCCAATGCGTACCATATCGTTAATAGAAACCTGAATACTGGCAACAAATCCTAAGATAGTATCTTTAAAAACAAGTAAAATAATTGCCGAAGCTGCACCAAGACTAGCCATGAATTCAATGAATTCAATATTGGTAACTATGGCAAAAGCAGAAAAGATACCAATTACCCAAGCAAAAATCATAAACACCTGAATATAGCTCGCTACCGGTTTGTCCTTAAATTGGCTAAGCGTCTTTAGATAATCTTTAACGGTATTTAAAAAGCTTCTAACGATCCATAAGGCTAGTATAATACCAAATACTTTTAGACCTTTTTCTACGATATTTTCATAATACTGAAAATCGATTAAAACAATTGGAACAAATTCTAAAGCTATTAAAAGCGGAATGATATGGGCGATATTTCGCGGTGCTTTGTTGGCTACAAGTAAGTCGTCAAAATTAGTTTTAGACTTTGCTGCAAACTGGGAAAATAAACCAATAAGCAGTTTTCTAATAATAAAGTCTATTATAAAAATAATAATAAGTAAACCAATAAGCAACAGCAGCATGTTTAAATATTTTGCAGCTGTTTCGTTCGTTCCAACAGATACTAGGTAATCATAAAGTAAATGTTTAACAGATTCCATTACTTAACAGGTTTTAGATATTTTCTATCAATATAAAAAGTGCCAAATGGAATGATAGCAGCCAATAGAACACCTCCAAATTGATTTGTATTCCACTCAAAATCTTTCTTCAACATAATAGCTAGTACTATGTACCCCATAAACAATAAACCATGCGGCATACCCAACAACTTAACATATTGTGGATCGTCGAGCATGTATTTAATTGGAGTGGCTATAAACAACAATAAAATATAAGAAAGCCCTTCTAGAAAAGCTACAATTCTAAATATACTAATAAATGAAACCATAAAGCATTATTTTTAAGCTGCAAAAATACAGTACAGCAATTTAAAACATATAGCTTTTAAGACTTTTTTAAAATATATGGAAAATAATAAGCCCGTAAGCCAAAAAGCGCAACAAGCGTAAGGAACCGAACAGCACTACATTTTTAAACGGAAAAGCAATAATACCAGCAGCGATACAGGACATAGAAAACGGCAATGGGAGCAGTGCTCCAACAACAATAAGGAAACCACCCCATTTTCTGGAGTTCTTAAGCTGCTTAGCCATTTTAACTTCTAAATAGTCATGTACAGTCGGAATTTTGGTAATCGCAACACCAATCCAATACGATAATAAGCCCCCAACATAAGAAGCAAATGCAAGAACAGACAAGTACAACCACGGACTGTGCATTTTTCCAGACCAAGCTATAAAAATTTCGGGGGGTATTAGGCCCAACAGTGTTTCAGAAACAAAAAAGAAGATTAGCACACCGTATACTGGTAAGGTTTCTGTAAGACGTACCAATGCCGCATTAATATCAAAAAAATGATTTAAACAGTAAATACCAACAACCAAAAGCACAATAACAGGCAAAGCCTTTCTAACAGCTTGCCAAACAAAACTATAAAATCCCGTATAACTATAATACTGATGCAATAACTGAATACGTGATTTTTCGGTTTTATTTTTTAACTTTCCTTTCATGTGTTTGCACCTGTTTTTTGCAAAGTGCAAATATAAGGGATAAGAGCGGTCTTATAAGGGATTTTTAAGATTATTTAACATGTATGAGGGACATCTCGGGAATTTCATTTAATCTTTTTTGCTCGTTAGTTAAAACTTAAACACTCTCTTGCTTCCAAGAATTTTTATCATCACAAATTCACGAATGACAGGATCAAAAAAATATTCGTGTATTCGTGGCAAAGCATAATTTAGTCCATTAAGATGACATATGTCATTTTATCCTCTACTTTTTGTAGGTACCTTAGTAGTGTTTCAGCTGAAACAGGAAATATGAAGTAACCTCTTAACATCAAATAAAAACAAAAAATTATTTCTAAACACGTATATTTTTTATAACTTACTTAATTCCAGTAATCTACAAAATTAATGTCAATGAAACGAGTATTAATTAATTTTAAAAATAGCTTCGAAAGAGGGTATGCTTAAAATTTATAAAGTGAGAGTGAAGCGGTTGCGCACGTTCTCAATTTTATAATTACTATATAATCAAATAATTAACTAAAATCTAAACGAGTGAAAATTTACGACGAAAAACACATCAAAAATGTTGTTTTTGTTGGTGCTCATGGCAGCGGAAAAACAACACTGGCTGAGACCATGCTCTTCGAAGCTGGGCTCATAAACAGGCGAGGAACCGTAGAAGAACACAACACGATTTCCGATTACCATGCGATAGAGCACGAACGTGGTATATCGGTTTTTGCAACACCACTACATACAGAATGGCGTAATTACAAGATTAATATTATCGACACTCCAGGATTGGATGACTTTATTGGTGAGATTATTTCATCCATTAGGGTGGCTGATACTGTTGTTAACGTTATCAATGCCAAAAATGGCTGTGAGATCGGTACAGAGATCATATGGAACTATATTGACAAATACCACAAACCCATGTTGTTTGTCATCAATCAATTGGATCATGTCAACGCCGACTTCGAACAAAGCTTTGCAAGCATCAAAAAGCTTGTAGGCAATAACGTTGTCAAAGTACAGTACCCCATTGTTATCGATGGGGCTTTTTGTTTAATAGACGTTCTTAAAATGAAACTTTATAAGTTTCCGCCACAGGGAGGGAAGCCTGAGAAATTAGATATCCCGGATTCCGAAAAGGAAAAAGCCGATACGCTTCACAATGAACTGGTGGAGAAAGCCGCTGAAAACGACGAAGAACTGTTGGAAATTTTCTTTAACAAAGGTACGCTGAACGAAGATGAAATGCGACAGGGGATTAAAATGGGTATGACCAACCACGATCTGTTCCCTGTGTTTTGTGTTTCCGCACTTAACGATATGGGCACAGGCAGGTTAATGGGTTTTATCGATAATGTAGCACCCGCTACGGCCGATCTCAAGCCCGAACAAAGCATTGAGGGTAAAACGATAGTATCCGACAAGGCAGTCCCCACCACCTTGTTTATTTTTAAAACCTTTCACCAACCTAATTTGGGGCAGGTCACCTTTTTTAAAGTCATGTCCGGTACTGTTAATGTTAACGACAAGTTTGTCAACTCCAATAACGGGGAAACCGAAATCATGAACCAGTTGTTTATTATGGATGGCAAAAACCGCAGTACCGTTAACAAACTGGCTGTAGGCGACATCGGTGCCACCTTAAAGCTGAAATACACTGAAACAGGCGATACGCTTTGCTATAAAGGCCATCAGGTAACGCTAAAACCCATTAAGTATCCCGACTCCAGGATTACTAAAGTGGTTTCCGCACTCAGCAAGAATGATGATGAAAAATTGAATGAGGCACTAAAGAAACTAAACAGCCAGGATCCTACGGTAATAATTGCCTTTTCAAAGGAAACCAAACAGCTGCTGTTAAGCTGTCAGGGTGAATTGCATTTGGCTACCATAAGGTGGATGTTGGAACATTTATACAACATTGAAGCGGAATTTAAAAAGCCGAAGATTGCCTATAGGGAGACCGTACAGCGCTCGTCTACAGCCAACTACAGGCACAAAAAACAATCGGGAGGTGCCGGGCAGTTTGCTCAGGTACACCTTAAGATAGAACCTTGGTACGAAGGGCTTGAAGAACCGGAAGGTTTTAATATAAGAGGCAAGGAAATTGTGGCATTGCCTTGGGGCGGCACCTTAGTATTCTATAACTGTATTGTAGGTGGTGCCATAGACCAGCGCTATTTGCCATCGATAATGAAAGGTGTACTGGAAGTCATGGAGTCCGGTCCGCTCACCAAATCGTTTATACGCGACGTACGGGTGATAGTCTACGACGGTAAAATGCATCCCGTAGACTCTAACGACATCTCCTTTAAAATTGCCGGAGCCTATGCCTTTAAAGAGGCCTTTTTAAATTCTAATCCCAAGCTATTGGAGCCTACGAATAGGCTGACTGTTAAAGTTCCCGAGGATATGGTAGGTAATGTGATGACGGACTTACAAACCCGACGCGCCATTATCCAAGGGATTGAAAGCGAAGGGAATTACCAGGTATTAAAGTGTACCTGCCCGGCATCCGAGCTGTATGGCTTTTCCACCGCATTGCGATCCTTAACACAGGGAAGGGCCACCTTTAGTTCGGTGTTCACCTCTTACGAATCGGTACCCGCTAATGTACAGAACGACTTTATTAAACAAGTAGCCTTAGAAGAAATAAAAATTTAGAATAAACAAACATCATGCAAATTCAAACTAAAGTATCCTATTTAAGTGACCTAAAATTTAATTTAGAAACCTGGAAGCGCGAGCTCCGTTTCCATTTTAGCGAAATGGACAGCTTTGAAGAAAAACTAGAGGAAATAGCCTCAAGGGAATACGATAAGCGCGCCATGCAGCAAATCGAAAATTTTCAAAACAGAATCGAAATAGAGCGCAATGAGATCTCAAAACTCATGCACCGCTGTAAAAATAAAATGAATGCCTTAATAGCGGTCGATTATAACGAGTCCATTGACGGTAGTTTGTTGCACAAACAAAAGCCTTTAAAAGAAGACATGCGACAGTACATTAAATTACATTATGACCTTAAAGAAGAAATGATGGGGTTCTTTAGCCAATGGCTGTAATTACAAGAGGTTTTAATAATCAGTATTAGTTGTTAACACCCCATTGTCGCAGGGTTGATGGTGGGGTTTTGGTGATTAAAATTATTGTATAATACAAAAAAAGGCCACATAAAATTATGTAGCCTATATTATTTAGGTTATATAGCTCTTAGCTTTTACGGAGAAAAGTACTCACTTCTATGGCAACATCTTCCCAGGTCTTGCTCACGCCATCAGGACCTTTGTGAAGATCGAAACAGGCTTTGTTTAGGGTTTCTAATGCTCCTAGTGCATCCCAATCAGCAAGGTTCATTGTCCCAGTCATGGTTACACGTCTTTCTTCTGTGATCTTAACGTCCAATGGTAAATCGTGCGTTACACCGTTCATGGTAATGCTGGCTACACAAGAGTTATTAGTGTATTTAATAGTGCCTTTTAAGATATCCGTATCAAGCATAGCACCAAAAAATGAGGCCTTTAATTTAGTATCTCTACTTTCATCTTTAGTAAATAAACTACTAACGGGAATAGAAAAATTTAAATTATTTAAAGCTTCTTGAGCGGAAGCACCTTCTTTATTGTCAAATTTTAAAACGGTAAACTCACCGCCAACAGGTTTTTTCTCAGTGGTTTTGTAAGCAGTCCATTTTACGGCTGTAGCTTCAGGTTTAACAACAAATTTTTCCACAGCTACAGTTTCAACAGCTGTTTCGGTTTCTGTTTTGGATGCTTTCTTTTTACAACTTATTGTAGAAATTAGTAATAAGGCAGATAAAAGGAATGTTACTTTCTTCATTGTTTTGTTTTATTGTTTATTAAATAATGTCCCAAATTTAATTAACTAATATGTGAATCACTATTTTCTGACTGATAAATATCATGTTTTTTTATATAGCTATGCCATACTTTTGACACCAAATTGTTAGGTATGTTAAAAACGTTAATAAATAAATATAATGTAGCGGGGCCTCGCTATACCAGTTATCCAACAGTGCCGTATTGGAATAAAGACACCTATTCCTTAAAACATTGGAAATCGTCGTTAATCACTTCTTTTAAGGAAAGTAATTCCAAAGAGGGGATTAGTTTGTATATCCATTTGCCTTTTTGTGAAAGTTTATGCACTTTTTGCGGCTGTAATAAGCGTATAACAAAGCAACATAGCGTTGAGTCTCCTTATATTAGTGCAGTTTTAAAAGAATGGGACTTATACTTGGCATTGTTTAATGAGAAACCGATTATAAAAGAGCTGCACCTTGGGGGAGGAACCCCCACTTTTTTTAGTCCGGACAATTTAAAGCGCTTAATACAGGGCATCTTAAATAAGTCTGTATTAGCTGAAGCTTATGAATTTAGTTTTGAAGGCCATCCCAATAATACGACAAGAGAGCATTTACAAGCACTTTACGATCTTGGCTTTAGACGTGTGAGCTACGGTGTTCAGGATTATAATGAAACGGTTCAAAAGGCGATACATAGATTACAACCTTTCGAAAATGTTAAACGCGCCACAGAACTTGCAAGGGAGATAGGTTACACATCGATAGGTCATGATATTATTTTTGGGTTGCCGTTTCAAACTTTAGAACATGTAAAGCAAACCATTTTAAAAACAAAGGTGCTATTGCCCGATCGTCTGGCATTTTATAGTTATGCGCATGTGCCTTGGATAAAAGGTAACGGACAGCGCGGATTTAAAGATTCGGATTTACCATCGGCAGCATTAAAAAGGGAACAATACGAATTTGGGAAAGCACTACTTACCGAAGTTGGCTACCATGAAATTGGAATGGATCACTTTGCGTTAGCAACCGATTCGTTATACAAATCGATGCACAATGGTAGTTTGCACAGAAACTTTATGGGGTATACAGCATCAAAAACACAAGCGATGATAGGCTTGGGGGTTTCTTCGATTAGTGATAGTTGGTATGGGTTCTCCCAGAACGTTAAAGGGCTTGAATCCTATTATCATTTATTGAAAGAAAACATATTACCAGTTTACCGTGGGCATATTTTAAATGATGAAGATCTGGTTATACGTAAACATATCCTTAATTTAATGTGTCGTTTTAAGACAGCATGGACAGATGGTCGATTATATTTTAATGAGCTACCTGAAGTTTTAATACGATTAAAGGAAATGGAAACAGATGGACTGCTTCATATTGGTTCACAAACCATAGAAGTAACTGAAAAAGGTCAACCCTATGTTAGAAATATATGTATGGCTTTCGATTTGTTATTGCAACGTAAACAACCTGATGTACAGTTGTTTTCTATGACGGTTTAACCTAATAAAAGTAAGATAGGGACTATGTTGATCGATAGTTTTGATATTAATTGATATATTTACTATGCGAATAGTATTAAAGTAATTTGAATATAAGATGAAAGGAAGCGAAACAATCGTATATTCTTTAATTTTAAACAAGTTATTTTTTAATAATTAAAATTAAACTCATGAAAAAAATTATTGTACCTATAGATTTCTCTGAACATTCTGAGTATGCTTTAAAGACGGCTGCGCAATTGGCAAAGCAATATGATGCGGAAGTCTTGGCTTTACATATGTTAGAAATGTCCGATATTATGTTAACGGCTTCTGAAGGACTTCAAAATCAGAAAGCAGCCTATTTTTTTAAACTGGCAGAACAAAAATTTGAGGCGTTTCTTGATAAGGATTATTTAAAAGGTATTAATATAATTCCAATTGTAAAGCACTTTAAAGTGTTTAGCGAGGTAAACGATGTTGCAAAAAAGAACGACGCCGATCTTATTGTTATGGGTTCGCATGGGGTTAGTGGTGTTAAGGAATTTTTTATCGGTTCTAACACAGAGCGCGTAGTGCGACATGCCGATATTCCTGTTTTGGTGATTAAAAACAATATTCCAGAAGTTAACTTTAAGGAAGTAGTCTTTGCCTGTGATTTCTCCGAAGAGTCCATTAGGCCTTATATTAACGCAGTAAAGGTGTTTGAGAAGATGGGATCGAAAATGCATTTGGTATATGTAAACCTTCCTAACGAACGTTTTAAGAATACCGCTGAGATAGAAGCTGATGTTACTAATTTCCTAAAAAAAGCCGATGTAGATTTAAACAGGCTCCAAGATGTAAACTATGTCTCTGATTATACTGCCGAAGATGGTATTTTGAATTTTGCTAATAAAATTAGTGCTGATTTGATTGCAATACCAACCCATGGACGAAAAGGCCTGTCTCACTTTTTTGAAGGCAGTATAGGTGAAGATATCACGAATCATGCAAAGCTTCCTGTTATGACGTTTAAAATATAATAAGCTGAATAAACACAGCTTATTAGTGTTGATTAATAGCGATAAAAGGGCAATTTGATGTTAAATTGCTCTTTTTTTAATCAAAAGAATTCCGCGACGGCTAGTCTCGAGGATAGTTCGTTTCAAAAAAATCGTTATTTCCAGAAACGCTTAATTAAACAAGGGTTAATGACATTCCATAGTACCATTAACCATATCTAAAACGGGAGCGGGAGAGAGGTAGGGGATACCCAATCCAAGACCGCGAAGGATAAATAGCATGCCAATAAGAATTACGAAAGCAGGGATAGCCTTTTGGATTTTTTGTCTCGTGGTCCCTTTTAACAAATGACTAAAATAAAGTACAGTAGTCATTAAAGGTATCGTTCCGATTCCAAAAGTAGCCATATAAATACTTCCCTGTAAAGCATTGCCTCCGGCAATGGCTCCAAACAAGGCCATATATACCAAACCGCAAGGCAAAAAGCCATTAAGAAAACCAATGGTTAAAAACGTATCGGTTGTTTTTCTCTTTAAAGCTTTACCCAATCTCGTTTTAACCTTAGCAATTAGTTTGTAAATGGGTTTAGATACATTATATCTATTGCAGGTTGTTTCAGGAACAATTACCAAAACGATCATTAAAATGCCAATGGCGATGGATAATTGTTGTTGGAACCCAAATAGATATAAACTTTTACCAACCAGTCCAAAAACACCTCCTATCAAGCTATAGGCAAGTAATCGCCCGACGTGATAAATGACAATTTGAAATGTTTTCTTGTAAACATTGCTTCGATCTACAGGTAACATAAAGGCTATAGGGCCACACATGCCTATGCAGTGAAAACTTCCCAATAAACCTAACGCCAATGCAGAAACTAGCATATTAATAATTTATGGATTCCTTATATAAATAAGAATTTCCTTTATATTGCCAATCAATTTTAATGTTCCAGCGACCATCTACCAAACGTTTGTCAGGTATGAGCAAATGTGGTTTAGAAATTGAAATGTTAGTTTCAAAATCTAATTGTTTGTTAGATGGTCTATATAGGAACACTTTTCCTGTAATGTCTTTAGATTCAATATTGTTAGGAAACAAAATAAGCAAGCCTTCATTCGTTTTTTTGTAACTAATGTTTTGGCTTAGATCTTTTGCATTTGTTAGTTTATTTATGTCATTTTGATATTCTAGTTCTGCTTTATAATAATCTTCGGTTACTAAATCATGATCGTATTTGTCATTAACGTTCATAGTAATTATAAAATACATAATAAAGCTTATAAAGCCCATAAACGCCATTACTATTCCAGTTCCCCAATTAAATTTCATATGCTTTTTTCTGTATAAACAGAACCTCGTTTTTAATTAATTCTTACTTTTCTATTCTCACTATTGTTTGAGGTTAAGCCCTCGAATATTTGTTTTTAATAGTTGTTAAAAGTATTCTTCTAACTTCTAACTTATTTATAACTTCTAGGCCCTAAAAAGTTGGCACTCGTCGTTTCAATAAGTTCATTATTTTCGTAAACGCCTATCTTTATTTTATTTCTATCACCCGAAAGGGCGGCATTATTAATTTCAATAAATAAGGTGCCTTTGGCTATCCCTTGTTTGGGTACTATAAAATTGTCTTTAGTCGCTACTAACTTTAAAGAGCCTTTATGGGATAACAATTTTAAGCTAACATTGGTAATGTCTTTTGTGGTTTTGTTTACCAGTTTATAAGTAAACACATTACTAATAATGTTATTTTCCTTATGCTCGTATAGCTGCCCTGGCAGTCTTAAAACAGTAGCCTCAACATCGTTTCGCAAAAAGAGCATCCCTATTAAAAGTCCTGTTAATATGGTTAGTACAGCAATATAACCTTTAAGCCTGGCCGTTAGCTTAAAAGGTGCTTTCTTCTCAATATTATCTTCACTTGCATAGCGAATTAAACCTTTAGGAAGGTTGATGCTTTCCATAATATGGTCACATTCATCTATACAAGCTGTACAGTTTACACATTCTAATTGTGTGCCATTTCTAATATCTATACCTGTGGGACATACATTTACACATTGAAAACAATCAATACAATCGCCATGACCTAGGGCTTTTCGGTCTTCATTTTTGCGGAATTTCTTTCTACCACTATCACCTTCACCACGCTTATGGTCGTAAGCCACTACAATAGATTTATTGTCTAGAAGTACGCCCTGTAAACGTCCATATGGACAGGCAATAATGCACACTTGTTCTCTAAACCAAGCGAATATAAAGTAGAACACCGCTGTAAAAATAAGTAACGAAACAAGGTTGCTTATGTGGCTTAAAGGGCCGTCTGCTATATATTCAAAAAGTTTATCACTACCTATTAAGTAAGCCAAAAATACGTTGGCAATTAAAAAGGAGATAAGCGCAAAAATGAAAAATTTGAAGCCCTTTTTTCTTATTTTTTCTGCATTCCAAGGTTGCTTTGCTAAGCGTATTTGTTTTCCTCTGTCTCCTTCAATCCAGTATTCAATACGTCTGAATACCATCTCCATAAAAATGGTTTGGGGACAAATCCAACCACAAAAAATTCTGCCAAAAGCTACTGTAAAGAGCGTGATAAAGACGACACCTATGAGCATGGATATAACAAATAAGTGAAAGTCTTGTGGCCAAAATGGAAAACCAAAAATATTAAAACGACGCTCCAGAACATTGAACATCAAAAATTGGTTTCCATTAATCTTTATAAAAGGTGAAAAAATAAAGAAAGCCAACAACCCATAGCTCACCCATTTTCTATAATTATAGAAGGCACCACTAGGCTTTTTTGGAAACACCCAAGCGCGTTTACCTTCTTCGGTAACCGTGCTAATTGAATCTCTAAATATTTCGTTTTCGGGTGTTTTCAAAAAAGTAATGCTTTTATGCTTAAAAATTATTTATTCTTGTGTCTCTGCTTCCCAGATATCACCTTCCGGTGCTTTTGGGTTTGCCGGTGTAGTTCCTTGAAAACTTAACACATAACTAGCAACTTGTGCCATTTCTATGGGTTTTAACTGTTGTTTCCATGCAATCATCCCTTTTCCAGAACGTCCTCCTTCGGAAATAGTTTTAAATACATTTTTTATACCACCTCCTAAAATCCAATACGTATCGGTTAGATTAGGACCAATACCACCGCCACCATCGGCCATATGACAGGCTACACAATTTGTTTCAAAAACCGTTTTTCCAGCGCTGAGATCTGATGCATCTGTTAGTAGGGTTACTGTATTAACATCTACCAAGTCTTTTGCTGTTTTTTTATAGGCTTCAATAGCCGTTCTAGCTTCGGCCAATTCGGTTTCTAATTCATCGATCTGCGTAGGTCCATTAAATACATGGTATCTTAGTAAATACACAACTGAAAAAATGATGGAAATATAAAAGGCATATAGCCACCAAGGAGGTAAGTTGTTATCTAACTCTTTTATACCATCATAATTGTGATCCAATATTATTTCACCTTCCTCTTCAATTGGTTTTTGGCCCAATAGTTTGATATAGGTGTTTTTTAACCACATAAATTGATACGTCTTGTTTCTATCTTCAAGAAAACGTGCTTTGGCTTCATCATCCAATTTTTGAAGCATTACATTTTCTAAGGCGCTTATAATAGCTTCTATCGCAATTATTATTAATAGTACCAACAAAAGGAATCCCAAAACGATAGGGTACTCAACAAAGGCTGGTTTATCTCCGGAGTCTATGAAATATTCCGTTAGTCCGAATATGAAGAAGAATATAACAGGTACTCTTACCCAAGAAGGAATTAAATGTCTCATAATATAGTATCGTTTTGGTTGTCTAATGGTAAGTTACTAACAGTTTTTATATAGTCCTTTTTTGCGGTAAACACCCACCAAAAAAGCACTACGAAAAATGTAAAGAAGATGAGTAAGGAAATGATCGGGTAGATTTCAACTCCTATGATGCTCTCCATATGGTTTTTTACAAATTTTAACATGATTACAAATTTTAATGGTTATTGCTGCGCTGTTTCAACTTTAATATCGGTCCCCAAACGTTGCAAATAGGCTATCAAGGCAACAATTTCCCTGTTTTTCATTTCAACAAAATCTTCACCGTTTTCAGTAGCATATTTTTTGTCTGCTGCATAAGTATTAGCAAAATCAGGATCACTATGCAGGTTTTCTTCAATTTGCGCTCCCTGTTCTAGCATACTAGCCTGTGCATTAGCAATATCCTCTTCGGTATATGGTACGCCCAAAGTAACCATAGCTTCCATTTTTGCTTCTGTTTGTGATTTGTCCAATTTACTACTGCTACCAGTTATTAGCCAAGGATAACGCGGCATGATAGATCCGGAAGAGGTACTTTGCGGATCGTACATATGGTTAAAGTGCCAGTTATCGGAATACTTTCCGCCCAGTCGATGTAAATCTGGTCCGGTACGTTTGCTACCCCATAGAAATGGATGGTCGTAAACAAACTCACCTGCCTTAGAGTATTCACCATAACGTTCTACTTCACTTCTAAATGGGCGTATCATTTGCGAGTGACAGCCAACACAACCTTCACGAATGTAAATATCACGTCCTTCTAATTCCAATGGCGTATAAGGTTTAACACTTGCTATTGTTGGAACGTTAGATTTCACCATAATAGTTGGAACAATTTGAACAATACCACCGATAAGAATTGCTATAGTGGCACCAATAGTTAATTGGATGGGTCTACGCTCTAACCAGGTATGCCAACCTTCACCAGAAGTACGTTTTTTGGTCACGCGTTCTAAAGCAGGGGCTTCGGCAAGCTCATTTTCAACTTTACTGCCCTGTTTTATTGTTACAATTACATTGTATACCATAATAAGCATACCCGTAATAAATAAAGTTCCTCCTATAGCACGCATCCAATACATTGGGATGATTTCGGTTACGGTTTCCAAAAAGTTACCGTAAGTTAGAGTCCCATCCGGATTAAATTGTTTCCACATACTCGCTTGTGTAAAGCCTGCCACGTACATTGGTAGGGCATACATAATGATACCTAATGTCCCGATCCAAAAATGCAGGGTCGCTAATGCTGTAGAGAATAATTTTGTTTTAAACAATCGCGGTATTAACCAATAAATCATACCAAAGGTTAGGAAACCGTTCCATGCCAAAGCACCAACGTGTACGTGCGCAATAATCCAGTCGGTAAAATGCGCTATGGCATTCACGTTTTTAAGTGATAGAGTAGGTCCTTCAAAAGTTGCCATACCATACCCGGTAATGGCTACTACCATAAATTTAAGAACAGGATCGGTACGTACTTTGTCCCAGGCACCCCGTAATGTTAATAGTCCGTTAATCATGCCTCCCCAAGATGGCATTAATAACATTACAGAGAACGCTACACCTAAATTTTGTGCCCATTCTGGTAGTGCGGTATATAATAAGTGGTGTGGTCCGGCCCAGATGTATATAAAGATTAAAGACCAAAAATGTACAATAGACAAACGGTATGAATATACGGGCCTGTTAGCTGCTTTAGGTACAAAATAGTACATTAATCCCAAAAACGGTGTTGTAAGGAAGAATGCTACAGCATTATGTCCATACCACCATTGTACAAGCGCATCTTGAACACCTGCATAAACGGAATAACTTTTTAAAGCACTTACTGGTAATTCCAAACTATTAAATATATGAAGTACGGCAACCGTAACAAAAGTTGCGATATAAAACCAAATGGCAACATACAAATGGCGTTGTCTTCTTTTTAAAATAGTTCCTATTAAGTTCCAACCAAAAACGACCCACACAACCGCAATGGCTATATCGAATGGCCATTCCAATTCGGCATATTCTTTAGAACTTGTATAGCCAAGTGGTAAGGTTATGGCGGCTCCAACTATAATAAGTTGCCATCCCCAAAAGTTTATTTTACTAAGTAAATCGCTAAACATTCTGGCTTTAAGTAAGCGCTGGGTCGAGTAGTAGACACCAGCAAAAATGGCATTTCCCACGAAGGCAAAAATAACAGCGTTGGTATGTAGGGGTCTTAACCTACCAAAACTTAGCCATGAAATACCGTCGGTAAGATTTGGGAATAAAAACATAAAGGCCAATAGTAGCCCTACCAACATCCCCACAACACCCCATAGCATCGTAGCATAGATGAAATTTTTAACGATTTTGTTATCGTAATGAAATTGTTGCATTTCCATAATTAAACTATTATTGTTTTTTGGTTAGAATTGATTTATCGGATTTGTCTTTTATGAGTTCGTCCTCGAACAACATGCGTACAGAAGGTGTATAGCTATCATCATACTGCCCTTTTTTAACAGCCATAATGAAGGCTATAAAAAAGACAATAGCAACAATAATACTTATTGCCAGTAAAACATAAATAACACTCATACCTACCTGAAGTTACGGTTCAAAATTACAGCTATGTCGGTTTTTAAAACATGACAAAAATCATGTTTACCTGATTCGTTTAAATTATTTGTCATTATTTGTTTCTAATAAGCTTGATTAGTTTAGTTTGCGCCCCAAAAGATTAGTTGTTATTGTTGTAAATACAACAATACTAATGGAACTTAAAGGCATAAGTATTGCAGCTACTACTGGGGATAACTGTCCAGTAACAGCGAAACACAAGCCAATAACATTATATATAAATGATAATACGAAACTCCATTTAATAATCTTTATAGCCGATTTGGACACATTTATATAGTTGTATATTTGATTGAATTTTGATGCATCTAAAATAGCATCACAAGCAGGCGAAAACACATTCACGTTTTCCGATATCGCTATGCCTACATTACTTTGAGCTAAAGCTCCTGCATCATTTAATCCGTCACCCACCATCATGACATTGGCGCCTTCTCCTTGATGATGCTTAATATATTCTAACTTATCTTCTGGCTTCTGATTAAAAAGTAGTTTTGTTTTAGTTGGAAGGAGTTTTGTTAGATTGGTCTTTTCACCTTCATTATCGCCAGAAATAATAGCCAAGTCATACTCTTTATTTAGGGTATTAAACAACTGTGAAAGTCCTTTTCGATAGGCATTATAAAAAGTGAATTTTCCTTTGTAATGCTTATTTGTACTAATATGAACCGTAGTGTTAAGGGTAGATGTTTCGGTGGTACACCCAACAAAATCACCAGATCCAACCTTTATTTGTTGGTTATTATATTGCGCCTCAATACCCTTTCCAATAGACTCTTCATAGGTATCAAGCGGTACAATGTTGTGTTCACTTAATAAGTTGTATAAAGACCGACTTAGTGGATGGTTAGAACCCCTAAGTGTACTTTTTAGTAAAGCAGCTTCTTCTAAGGAAAGTTCAATGCCTTCGTAGTTTATAGTGCTTTCTTTATTGGCAGTTATGGTGCCTGTTTTATCGAAAATTATTGTATCGATTTTTGATAGTTGTTCAATGACACTTGCATTTTTAAGGTAGAATTTCTTCTTTCCCAAAATACGTAGTATGTTGCCAAAAGTAAAAGGGGCAGCAAGTGCAATGGCACAGGGACAAGCAATTATTAACACCGATGTAAATACGTTTAAAGCCTTGCTATTATCTGTAAACAGCCAAAAGGTTGTTGCTATGCATGCTATACTTAGAATAGCAATAGTAAAATGTTTACTAATACGATTGGTTAGGTTTGTAAAGGCTGCTTGCTTGTCTGTTTTAAAGACTTCGTTACTCCAAAGTTGTGTTAGGTAGCTTTGCTCAACAGATTTTAAGGCATCTACTTCAATACTGCCATCTAATTGTTTACCCCCTGCAAATAATTTGTCGCCGGACTGTTTTGAAACGGTTTTAGATTCTCCCGTAACAAAACTATAATCTATTCGTGCCGACCCCTTTATAAGCACACAATCTACAGGAATTAATTCTTCGTTTCTAATGAGTAAGCGATCTCCTTTTTTAATATCGTATACTTGAATGGCACTTTCAGATCCTACATCTGTTATTTTGGTAATACCTATTGGAAAATACGATTTGTAATCGCGCTCAAAGGATAAGAAAGCATATGTTTTTTGTTGGAAGAACTTGCCTAATAACAAGAAAAAAATAAGACCTGTTAAACTATCAAAAAAGCCTGAGCCTATATCAAAAGCAATTTCCAATGTACTTCGCAAAAACAAAACAACAACCCCTAGTGCAATAGGAACATCAATGTTCAGTATCTTAGAACGCAGTCCTTTATAGGCAGAAATAAAATAATCTTGACTAGAGTAGAACACCACTGGAAGGGAAAAGGCAAACATAAGCCACCTAAACAAATGCTTATACTGTTCGAGCCAAAATTCACCAGTCCCAGTTTTATTTGAAAATAGATCAAAATATTCTGGAAAGGATAAAAACATGACATTGCCAAAGGCAAATCCGGCTATACCTAATTTATATATAAGGGAACGGTTCGTCTGTTTTTTTCCAATACTGTAATCATCTAAACTAATAAAGGGTTCATAGCCTATGCTACTCAATAAGGTAACTAATTCCTTTGCTGTAAGCAATTTATAATTATAAGTAACCCTTACCGTCTTTTTTCCAAAATTTACAATAGACGAATTGATTGCTGCGTTTAATTTGTTTAAATTTTCTAAAATCCAAATGCATGAACTGCAATGGATGTGTGGAATGTACAACGAAACTATTTGAACGCTTTCATCATTAAACTCCAGCAATTTGTCCAATATTTTAGGGTTTTCTAAAAAGTTATACTTCCCTTCAATATCTTTTGGAGTAGCTCCAGGAGCTTGTTGTAAATCGTAATAACAAGTTAAATCGTTTACAGAAAAAATTTCGTAAACAGTCTTACAACCATTGCAACAGAATGGTTTATCATCGTATGTGATATTAGAAAGTGTTGCATCTAAACCACAGTGGAAACATGTGCTATGTTCCATAATATTTGCTCATTTATACCTGGTGCAAAGGTTGAAAGTTATTCATGATTTAAATATGATATTTGTCATGTTTTAATTATTTTTACAGCACTTACAAAAAAGTATTATGGGCAAGTGTGAGCAATGTATTATTAAGCAATTTAATTCTCTTAAGTCCTTGACTACAGATGAATTGATGCGTATTTCTAAATGTAAAACATCTAGGATTATTAAGAAAGGAGAAGTCATTTTTGAAGAAGGTGAATCCATAAATGGCGTTTACTGTGTTAAGGATGGTATTTGTAAGCTTTCTAAATTAAGTGAAAATGGTAAAGACCAAATTGTAAAGATGGTTGTTAAGGGGCAGTTGTTGGGACAACGATCACTAATTAATGGTGAAAGCTCTAATTTACAAGCAACAGCATTAAATGACATGGAGGTCTGTTTTATACCAAGGAGTGAGATTATTAAGGACTTACAAAGTAATCCAAAATTCTCATTTGATGTATTACAAGATATGGCAAAAGATCTAAAGGAGGCCGACGATGTTATTGTAAATATGGCTCAAAAATCGGTACGCCAACGATTGGCCGAATCTTTAATTTACATTCATGATACGTTTGGTACCAATCCTGATGGCACTTTAAGTATTTTACTATCCCGAGAGGATTTTGCAAATATAGTTGGTACAGCAACTGAATCGGCTATTCGTGTATTATCCCAGTTTAAAAAGGATGGTCTGATAACTACTATTGGAAAGCAAATTAAGATTGAAAACATTGAAGGCTTAAGGCGCGTAGAGTAGTAGTACAGTTGAGTGACTTCGATATATAATGATCGAATAAGCGAGAGGCTATCTAAAAAAAATATTTTAAGATAGCCTCTCTTATTATTTTTAAAAATGGTTAAAGATCTTCACCTCCTTAAACGGGTTTGTCTTTAATGCCTCCATACTACTTCTGTATGATTTCCATTCCGTGTCAAAAAATGTATTGGTCTTCTTTAATGCTTCATTTAGGGCATGTTTGGCATGATCTATCAAAGCTTCTTCTGTTGAAGTCAATCCGTTAGGTCTCGATCTCACATAACTGCTTGCTGTATTTAAACGTTTGTTAACATGTGGTTCTGAATTACGCGTAATACCCTGTCTTTTATCTTCTTTACCTAGGAAAATATCTATTAGTTCATCGATTTGTTTAATAATGTCTTTTGATAGTTTAATACCTTCTTTGAAGGTTTCTTTATCCAAGTCATTTAAATCTGATTGGTGTTTTTTTGCGATTTGCTTACTTTCGTTTAATTGCGTTACGGCATCGGCCATTGTTTGCTGCATGGATTCAATCTCCTTTAACGTGTTGTAAATTGCATCTATTGCCGTTTTTGACTTGTTTAGTCGCGGATCATTTTTTACCGTAATAAATGTTTCGGCGGTTTGGTCTCCAAAGTTTAAGACCAACTTATAAGAGCCTGGTTTTACTCTAAGACCACCTCCTGGTTCGCTGTTATTCTTGCGGATAGTTCGTGAGGCACGATCAACCCCTTTTTCATTCAAATACCATGTCCATTTATGAAAACCGGTCTCTTTGGGTGCTTTCTGTTTCAATGTTCTTATCAAACGATCTCCATCGTAAATTTTCATGTAAAGCGAATCCCATTTGATACCATCTAATTCCTTATCGGCATTGGTATTCTCCTCCTCATCTTCATCATTGTTAGTGTCGGGTTTGCTATTTTTTTCTACACTAATAAAATATGAAATCCTAGCACCTTGACCTCTGTTTTCTCCATTAAACATTGCATCGGCTCCAAAGCGACTTCCTGTTGGTTGTTGGTAGGCAGCTAAATATGCTGTTGGCGGTTCGAACAGAGTTAATTTTTTAGTAAGTATTTGTGAGTTTTTAGCTAACGCACGTAATGGCCGAATATCGTCCAGAATCCATGCTGCACGACCAAAGGTTCCTATTATTAAATCGTGCTCTCTAGGGTGAATTACCAAATCTTTAACCGAAACTGTTGGAAAGCCCTCTGTCCATTTCGTCCATTTGTTCCCCGCGTCAAGCGATAGATATAAACCATCGTCTGTTCCTAAGAACAAAAGATTAGGTTCTTCAATATCCTCTACAATGCATAGAGCGTAATTTTTTACATCATTTTCGTCTACAATACGTTGCCAAGTTTTTCCATAATTTTTAGTTCTGTACACATATGGTGTGTAGTTAAAGCGTCTATAATCATTGGCAATTAGTAAAGCTTCTCCTTTGTTTTTATTGGAAGCTTTTATCTGTGGAATCCAACTACCAGCAGGTAGACCTTTAATGTTTTTGGTAACATCTGTCCAAGAGGCACCTCCATTTTGGGTAATGTGGACACGGCCATCATCCGTACCTACCCAAATCATATCTCTTTCGACGGGTGAGGGCTCAATAACCAAGATTGTACAGTGGTTTTCTGCACCAGTAGCATCGAGAGTTAAACCACCACTTTCATCTTGTTTTTGTTTTTCGGGATCATTAGTAGTCAGGTCTTCAGAAATAAGAGACCATGTTAAACCTTTATCGGGTGATTTATGTACAAACTGACTTCCAAAATAAAGTGTACTACTATCGAAAGGATCAATATTTATAGCCGAATTCCAGTTAAATCGTAGTTTAACATCTGGGTTTGGATGTGTTGGTTTTACGGTGTAGTTATTGCCAGTTTCTGAATCGTAGCGATTTACAGAACCTTGCTGACTCATAGACCATCCAAAACGTGTATCTTCATTATCGGGAACAACATCAAAACCATCACCAAATGATATTTCTTGCCAGTAGGAATTACGAATTCCCTGATCGCGCCATACGTAAGCCGGCCCCTTCCAGGAGCCATTATCTTGCATGCCACCATATACATTATAAGGAATGTCGTTATCTACATTTATATGATAAAATTGAGCAACAGGTAAGTTTCCTATAAAGCGCCATGTTTTGCCTCCGTCTTTGGTTATATTCATACCACCGTCGTTACCATCTATCATAAAATCCCCATTTTTCGGATGTATCCACCATGCATGATGATCGGGGTGGACACCATTGCTTGTTCCGTATGCAGGCATGAGTTGTGAGAAGCTCTTACCGCCATCTTCACTAACATTTATATAGGTAAATACCGAATAGACCCTGTTTTCATTTTGGGGGTCTACATATATTTCTGAATAATAGAACGGCCGATTACCTATATCTGATTTATCGTTAACTTTTTTCCATTTAAAACCTCCATCTACACTTTTGTACAATGCATTCTTTTTAGCTTCGATTAGCGCATAAACAATGTTGGGTTTATTGGCTGCTATTGCAACACCTATGCGCCCCAAATCACCTTTTGGCAAACCATCCTCTTCGGTTAATTTTTTCCATGTGTTTCCACCATCATGGGTTATATGAAGCCCAGATCCTTTACCACCCGATTTAAAAAACCAAGGATCACGTTTGTGTTCCCACATAGCTGCAATTAGCTTGTTAGGGTTTGTCGGATCCATAACAAGGTCGGCAGCACCGGTTTTGTTATTAGTAAATAATATTTGCTCCCATGTTTTACCGCCGTTGGTTGTTTTAAAAATACCACGTTCTTTATGCTCTCCCCAAGGAGAACCAATTGCGGCGACATATATAACATTGGGGTTAGACGGGTCTATAATAACCCTGTGAATATGCCTTGTCTTTTCTAAGCCCATGAGATCCCAGCTTTTACCGCCGTCTAACGAGCGGTAAATACCATAGCCTCCGTTTAAGCTATTGCGCGGATTTCCTTCGCCGGTACCTACCCATATAACACTAGGATTGGATTGCTGAATGGCAACAGCACCAATAGATGCTGTTACTTCCTTTTCAAATATAGGATCCCACTTTATACCTCCGGAAGTCGATTTCCATAAACCACCCGATGCCGTTCCAACATACATAATATCTGGATTGGAATGTACAACATCAATAGCCGTAACGCGTCCCGACATACCTCCGGGACCAATGCTCCGGGGGTGATAGTTTTTTAGTAGATCCATTGTAAATTCTTGTGCCGAAAGTAGTGTAATGCACAATAACATTATAGAGGTAAAAATATTCTTCACTCGTTTAAATTTTAATTAGTTTTCGGAACTAAATTTATGCAAAAGTTGCTAGGAGAGTCTTAAAAGTATGTTAAGAAGTATTTTGCGGTTATCCTCTTGATTTAATATTATTGGTACATAATTGAATAATTTCAGTAATTCGCTTTAATCGGGTCGTATCCCGCTTGGCCTGACTCAACCAATAGAGGTAACTTTTTTTATAAGACGGGGCAAAGTTATTATAGTTTGAAAATGCTTGAGGGTTTTTATTAAATGCTGCTTTCAAATCTTTGGGAATGATGCCTTTTTCAATAGCGTCAAGAGCAACCCAACTACCATTTTGTTTAGCAGTTTCAATAACCTTAAGACCACTTTCATGCATTAAATTGTTGTCTGTGAGTTCTTTAATATACTTTTTGTTTAGTGCACTCCAAACACTTTTGGGTTTTCTGGGGGTAAAATACTGACGCCGTTTGCCATTACCCAAACTTTTTACCGTGGAATCTATCCATCCGTAACATAAAGCGACCTTAACTGCATCTTCCCAACGCATGGATTCCTTATCGTGGTCTACCTTGTAGAAGATTAAATATACGGCTTTATAAGTATTATGGTTATCGTGTAACCAAGTTCGCCATTGCGTAGCTGTTTTAAAATAGAACTCAGGAATTTCCAAGGTATTAAATAGGATTAACATTAACATAAAAATTGCGGTCTACTTCTAAACTTTCTAATTTCGAGTCTAAAGTTATTGTTGACCAATTAGATGTGGGGGACAACCAAAGTTCTTTATTGTTTATGGAGACTTGAACGGGCATGTTTAAATCACTTACGGTGTTTGTCCATCGGTATTTTAGTATTTTGTTATTTACCGAATACTCTAAAGTTGGAATTTTCACAGTTCTCAAATATTGATCAAAAAATGCCGTTAGATCGATACCACTTTTTTCGATTATAAAATTTTCTATTTGTTTGGTGGTAACCGTTTGATGGTAAAAGGTTTTGTTCATGCCACGTAAAATAGAACGCCATTTTTCGTCATCATTAATAAGTTGGCGCAGTGTGTGTAACATATTGGCACCTTTGTAATACATGTCGCCAGAACCTTCATTGTTTACATTGTATTTTCCTATAAGTGGGCGGTCATTTTGAATAAGTTTACGTGTCCCAATAACATAATCGGCCGAAGCTTGTTTGCCGTAGTAATAATCCAAAAATAAACTTTCGGAATAGGCCGTGAAGCTTTCATGAATCCACATGTCGGCTATATCTTTATTGGTTATATTGTTTGCAAACCATTCGTGACCTGCTTCATGAATGATAATAAAATCAAATTTAAGTCCCCATCCGGTACCTGATAAATCTCTTCCGAGGTAGCCCTTTTTATATTGGTTGCCATAAGTTACACTACTTTGGTGTTCCATACCCAAATAGGGTACTTCTACTAATTTAAAGCCGTCTTCATAAAATGGATACGGTCCAAACCAGTGTTCAAAAGCCTTCATCATTTTAGGGGCATCTTTAAAGTGCTCTTTTGCCTTTTCCAGATTGTCCTTTAATACGTAATAGTCTAGATCCAAGACGCCTTTTTCACCATTGTATTTTTCGGAGAAATGCACATAATCGCCAATATTTACATTTACACCATAGTTGTTAATGGGGTTGGCAACAAACCAATCATATGTTGTGGTTGTTTGCTGTTCTGTTTTGTTCAGCAAACGTCCGTTAGAGACATCCATTAATCCTTTGGGAACCGTAACACTAATGCGCATACTATCTACTTCATCGTACATATGATCCTTATTTGGCCACCAAACACTGGCTCCAAGGCCTTGGCAAGAAGTGGCTACAAACGGATTCCCTTTGTTATCCCTTTTCCATGAAAAGCCACCGTCCCAAGGAGCACGAACCGCTTCTTTAGGCAGGCCTTCATAGAATACTTCCAGATTATTAATTACATCAACAGTTTGTACTTTATTGAGGGATATAAAATGTGCATTGCCATCATGTTTAACCCTTAAATCGGCACCGTCCTGAATCACTTTAGTTATTTTTAAAGGCGGTTGTAAATCAATTTGCAAAACCGAATAGGGTTTTAATACTTTATACGTAATGGTATTTTTTCCTTTTATAAATTTAGTTTCAGGATCCACCGAAACCTCTAAGTGATAATACGTTAAATCCCACCAGGAACGTTCGGGTGTTATAGAACCTCTTAAGGTGTCCTGTCTGGTAAAGTTTTCTTTTTCAGACATTAAACCCTGCGCTTGAATAATAACAGGAAAGAATAATAAGAATAATAAGAACTTGGGATTACAATTCATTAGTTTAATTTTTGCCTAATTTAAGCAAAAGGTTGTTAATGGATTGTTAGAGGCTGGTTAAATTTCATCTTTCGGTTTTCAATCCCTAATTATTTTATTTGGAAAAGCAACAATACTTTCATAACCGTTTTCACCAACAGATGCAATACCAAAATAGTAATTATCAATAACGATACCCTTTAAGGTAAATTCAGAAACATCTCCAACATACCTACTATGTTCCCAAATTGGGGAAGTGGTATCCCGCCAATAGATTTTGTAACCTTTGGCTCCTGTTACTTTATTCCACTTTAATTTTACAGAAGGCTCTACAATACCACCAATCGCTACCTGCTTAGGAGCAGGAGGTGAAGCAGCGAGACTCGCCAAGTTAATTGCATTGACAGCTGTTAACTTTTTTGCGTAGTTAAAATTAACATGCTCAATAACATCACCGTATTTAACACCATTTTCTTCTCGAATGTCCTGATGTTGTTGTGTGTAATTTTCATGGGCTTCCATAATACGAATGCCAGCATACCCCAGGTCGTTAAACGGTTTATGGTGTCCGCCACGACCAAAGCGATCTAAACGATAGATGAGCATCGGGTTCATTTCTGGCATAAACGTTTTTACTGTTTTATGAACATAACGAGCTAGTTGTCTGGAAATACCATCTACTTCACCACCATAATAGCGTCTGCTTTGCCTTTCACGTTCAGTTTCGGTGGGAGGGGTTGCTTCAGAAAAAATTCTAAAGCTTCTATTGTCTATAACACCGTCAACCCCTTTTA
The DNA here is from genome assembly GCF_016428595.1 of Snuella sedimenti. Taxonomy (GTDB): domain Bacteria; phylum Bacteroidota; class Bacteroidia; order Flavobacteriales; family Flavobacteriaceae; genus Snuella; species Snuella sedimenti. The sequence goes on from NZ_JAELVQ010000014.1 coordinate 76,883, forward strand.
TGTTTCCAATCATATCATTATTGAGGACACCAATTATCTCCCATTGATTCTCTTGTGCATACTTTGCTAGTCCGGCTCCCCCAAACAGACCTTGTTCTTCACCCGACAGGCCTACATAAACAATACTGCTTTCAAAGGTGTATTGGCTTAAAACTCTGGCAGTTTCAATGGTTCCCGCCATACCGGAGGCGTTATCGTTAGCACCGGGAGCATCAGTTGTGAAATCCATGGTATCACTGGCTCTGGAGTCTATATCACCACTCATAATAATGTAGCGATTGGGATATTTGGTTCCTCGCTGTATAGCTACTACATTAACAACCCAAGCATCATGAGGGACTCTGCTATTACCTGCTTTTGTTACAAAATCCTTTTGGTAAAAGACATCCAAACAGTTATTACATGAATTTGAAATAGTTTCGAATTCAGATTTTATCCAACGGCGTGCTGCTCCAATGCCCCTTGTGCTTGAAATGGTATCACTAAAAGTATTCCTTGTTCCAAAATTAACAAGGGTTTGGATATCTTTTTCAATACGTTTCGCAGAAACAGATTCAATGATATCGTAAATCTGCTGGTGATTCTGTGCATTGATAAATATGCTTGGTATAGCCAATAAAATTATAAACAGATGCTTCATCCTAATCTTTTTTGTAATTAAATTTTATGATTTCTACCGATCCATCCTTTTGTTTTATATCTACGTAAACATTCATTTCTTTGTCACCTATTTTTTCAAAACTCATACCTTCAAACAGGACTTTGGTCGGTGTAATTTCTTTAAGAGGGAAGTCTACCGTTTCATCCTTGGTTTCCCAGCCTTTAAGGTCATTTCCAAAATGTTTTAATTGAAGTATTAAGGTGTTATTTACCTCGCGTATTATTTCAATTTCATAGAAGGATACCTTGTTGTTGTTGATTAGTTTAAAGCAAGCCATCATAGAACCTCCTGAAGGTTCGCTCCAATTTTCTTCGACAATACCACCAAATGCAGCCCCTTTCCAGTTACCTGCTATCCAAGAAATATTTTCGAGTTTAGGTTCCAGCTTTTGAGATAATTGAGCAAATAAGCTTGCAGGTAAGCAGATAAGGGTGAAAATGAATAAGAGTGTTTTCATCTGTTTAAATTTTATTGTTTTTCATAGATTAGATGTAATTATTCACATCGTTAATAATTGTTTTTCAAAGGTGTTCGTGAATCTTCGATTTCGCCAATAATCATTTAACTCCACTTTTATTTTTTTATGGAGTCGTTGAACCTTCGGTTTCGGTGGGTATCAAGATTTGTTATGGCTCATTTCATCTGTTTAAAATTTTATAGTTTTCTGAAAATGAAGAAACTAAAAATTTCTGCACATTCAGGAATTCGCATAAAAAAATTAATCATGTTGGTGGGTATGCAATGATGAAATTTGTTTATGCTCATTTCATACGTTTAAATTTTGATAATTCATTGATTTTATATTAATTATAAAATTGAGAACGTATGCAATCGCTACGCTCTCACATTAAAAATTTTAAACATTCCCTTTTGTGAAAAAATGCTTAAATTTTGTTAATGCTCGTTTCATGTGCTTAAGATTTTTAGAATAAGCTGTAAAAAATTAATTCCTGTAAATACCTCGTGATCTTACACAGAGGCAGTTTACTAAGTTAGTGAAAATAAAAAACGCCTCATTTTAATTTGAGGCGTTTCTACATTTGCTAGTCACAAATTGTTTAGAATTAGTCACATTAAAAACAATATTTATTTTCGATTTTTAATTTTTCAGCTATGGCCAATCTTAAATCAACAATATCAGGGTAATTAGTATATTTGGTAAAACGTTTTAACCCCATAAGCATCATACGTTGTTCGTCGCCTTCTGCAAAAGAAATAATGCTTTCTTTTCCGTTTTTCTCAACGATACTTACAGCATGATACAAGTAGAGTTTAGCCATAGCAATTTGAATGGCTTGCGCTGCTTCACCAAAGCGTTTTACGTTTTTTTCTGTTCTTAATATTGCCGATTCGGCCATATAGATCTCTATTAATATATCGGAAGCAGCTATGAGTAATTGCTGATGCTCCTCCAGATCAGGTCCAAATTTTTGTACAGCTGCTCCTGCAACCATTAAAAAAACCTTTTTAAGTTTGGCTATCATGGCTTTCTCTTCAGAAAATAGCTCTGAATAGTCAGGCGTTTCGAATGATGGTATTCCCATTAGTTCTTCTTGAACCTTCATGGCTGGCGTTAATAGATCCACATGCCCTTTCATTGCTTTTTTCACTAGCATACCAACACATAACATGCGGTTTATTTCATTGGTTCCTTCATATATACGCGTAATACGGGCATCTCTCCAAGCAGCTTCCATGGGGGTATCTTCAGAGAAGCCCATACCTCCAAAAATTTGAATACCTTCATCGGAGCAATTCTGGATATCTTCAGAAACGGCAACTTTTAGGATGGAGCATTCTATAGCATATTCTTCTACACCTTTTAATTCGGCTTCCTGGTGGCTGTTACCAGCAGCTATGCGCAAGGCAATACGATCCTCAATATTCTTGGCGGCTCTGTACGTTGCAGACTCAGATACATAGGCATTGGTTGCCATTTCTGACAATTTGATCTTAATGGCTCCAAAGTCTATGATAGGGGTCTTAAATTGCTTACGTTGGTTTGCATACTGAACACTTAATGTAGTAATACGCCTTTGTGAATCTAAACAGGCTGCTGCTAATTTTATTCGTCCTATGTTTAAGGCATTCATCGCTATTTTAAAACCATTACCCCGTTCGGATAACATATTTTCAACGGGAACTACTGTATCATTAAAGAATACTTGCCGTGTTGAAGAAGCACGAATTCCCAATTTATGTTCTTCTTCGCCTAGTGTAATTCCATTGCTAGGGTCGTTTTCAACAATAAAACCTGTAATGTTTTTATCGTCTTCAATACGGGCAAATACGATAAATAATTTACAGAATCCTGCATTGGATATCCACATTTTTTGTCCGTTAATTTTATAGGTCTTACCATCATCAGATAGGGTAGCGGTTGTTTTTCCTGAATTAGCATCACTACCTGCTCCTGGTTCTGTTAAACAATAGGCTCCAAACCATTCGCCGGTGGCTAATTTTGGAACATACTTTTGTTTTTGAGCTTCGGTGCCGTACAACGTTATTGGCATGATGCCAATACCTGTATGTGCACCAAACGCCGTGCTAAAAGATCCTGTACCACTGGAAATGTAATCGCATGTAAGTAAGGTTGAAACAAATCCCATTCCTAAACCACCATAAGCTTCGGGCACGCCAACACCCAAAAAGCCTAGTTCTCCGGCTTTTACCATACAAGCTTCAGTAAAAGCATAATCTTTTGCTTCAAAACGCGCTTTATTGGGTATGATCTCACGGTCATTAAACTCCATAACCGCATCTTTCATCATGTTTTGTTCTTCCGAAAAATCTTCTGGAGTAAATACATCATCACAGTTGGTTTCCTTGACCAAAAACTGTCCGCCTCGAAGGATGTTATTTTCTATTGTATTCATATTTAAGTTTATATTTTAGATTTAAGTAGGTGGAGATAAGGTTATAGTTTAATAGAAACGATGGTATTTCACTACACAAAATGTTTTAATTGAGAAATTCAAAAATGCCACAGGCTCCTTGACCAGTACCAACACACATGGTTACAGCACCATATTTCCCCTTCATATTACGCTTACGCATTTCGTCAAATAGTTGCACAGATAATTTAGCGCCCGTACAACCAAGTGGATGTCCTAAAGCAATAGCTCCACCATTTACATTAACAATATTTGGGTTCAAATGAAGTTCTCTAATAACTGCTAGGGATTGAGATGCAAAGGCTTCATTTAACTCTATGAGTTCCAGATCATCCTGTTTTAAACCTGCTTGTTTTAATGCTTTTGGAACTGCTTTTACAGGGCCTATTCCCATAATACGGGGTTCGACACCAGCTGCTGCGTAATTAACTAAACGGGCAATAGGCTCTAGGTTTAAAGTCTTAACCATAGTTTCGCTCATTACCATTACAAAGGCAGCCCCATCACTCATTTGGGAAGAATTCCCAGCGGTAACACTTCCATTGGCCGCAAATACAGGGCGTAATTTAGCTAGTGCCTCTAGACTGGTTCCGGCACGTGGTCCTTCGTCTTTAGTTACTGTATATGTTTTAGTCGCTTTTTTACCTTGATCGTTGATATAGGTTTGTTCTACTTCAATGGGCACGATTTGATCTTTAAATCGATCTTCTGCCTGTGCTCTTAAGGCTTTCATATGTGAATTAAAAGCAAATTCATCTTGATCTTCCCGGGACACGTTAAATTGGTTGGCCACAGCTTCTGCCGTATTTCCCATACCCCAGTAGTAATCTTCATGTCCGGCTTTTACAATATCATAATTTAATTCTGGCTTGAAACCTGTCATTGGAACCGCACTCATGCTTTCGGCTCCACCGGCAATAATACAATCGGCCATCCCCGCTTGAATTTTGGCAGTTGCGATACCAATGGTTTCTATTCCAGAAGAACAAAACCGGTTAACGGTTACACCGGGAACATCGACAGAATTCAATCCCATTAAAGAAATTAAACGTGCCATATTCAAACCTTGTGAGCCCTCGGGCATAGCATTGCCAACGATTACATCGTCGATAAGGGTTGTATCTAAATTAGGCAGTTCCTTCATCATATACTGAATGGTTTCGGCTGCCAATTCATCTGTTCTTTTAAAGCGAAAAACACCTTTAGGAGCTTTCCCTACGGCCGTTCTATATGCTTTGACTATATATGCTTGTTTCATTTTATTTTGAGTATTGAGTATTGGGTATTGAGAAATGAGTATTCATACAATTAACTTTTTTTGTAAGACTTAATTCATTTTTTGTATTTCAATACACAATTCTATAATAGGTTGTACTTTATCTTTATTTATTAGGTTCAATTCAATGACTAATAGTAATTGCGTTTGAAGTTCGTATGCTGAACCATTTGCAACACTCAAAAAGTGTTTGAATTCTTTTCGTGAGTTTCTACCAGATCCTTCAGCTATATTTGAAGGAATTGAGATGGCACTTCTCTTTATTTGAGATGTTAGTCCAAATTTTTCACCCGAGGGTAATTCGGAAATAAGCAGATATACTGCTTTTGCTAAATTTATTGATTTTTGCCATATTTTTAAATCTTCTACTTTATGCATTTCTAACTACTTAATACTAATATCTCAATACTATTAGCAACTTTAGTTGCGAAGGGGTTTTCCTGTTTTTAACATATGCTGGATACGCTCCAAGGTTTTACGTTCTGTACATAGGCTCAAGAAGGCTTCACGTTCTAAATCCAATAGGTATTGTTCGTTTACCAGAGTAGGTTCAGACAAGTCACCACCAGCCATTACATAGGCTAATTTATTGGCAATCTTGTGGTCGTGTTCACTAATATAATTTGCGGCTTCCATGGAGTCGGTTCCTACCAGAAACATTCCTAAAGCTTGTTTCCCGAGCACTTTTATGTCTTTACGCTTTACAGGTTGTGTGTAACCAGCATCGGCCATTAACCTTGCGTGTGCCTTTGCTGTGGCTATCTGACGTCCCTTATTAACAACTACAATGTCTTTACCTGTTTGCAGAACGCCCATATCGAAAGCTTCATATGCAGAGGTCGCTACTTTGGCCATGCCAATGGTTAAGAAATACTCCTGAAGAATATTCAGTTCTACATCGCCTTTTCTAAATAAATCCTGTGCACGCAATGCCATTTCTTTTGAACCACCACCACCTGGAATAACACCAACCCCAAATTCGACCAAACCTATATAGGTTTCGGCTGCTGCAATTACCTTATCGGCATGCATTGAGAGTTCGCAGCCTCCACCTAAGGTCATCCCGTGTGGTGCGGCAATTGTTGGAATGGCAGAGTAGCGCATGCGCATCATGGTGTCCTGGAAGTACTTTATCGCCATATTTAGCTCATCGTACTCCTGTTCTACGGCCATCATGAAAATCATTCCAATGTTGGCGCCAACTGAGAAATTAGCGCCTTGGTTACCAATTATTAATCCCTCAAAATCTTTCTCTGCTAGATCGATTGCTTTATTTATACCGGCAAGTACATCGCCTCCAATGGTATTCATCTTAGATTGGAATTCACAATTTAGGATACCATCGCCCAAATCTTCGATAACGACTTCCGAATTTTTCCAAACTTCGTTAGATTGTCGGATATTATCAAGGATAATAAAGGCATCTTGCCCCGGAATTTTTACTTGCTCTTTACTTTTTATTGTATAACCATAGGTGGCACCATCTTTAACGGAATAAAAGGAAGCATTGCCTGATGCCAACATTTCATGCACCCAGTTTGCAGGCTCCAAGCCCTCATCCTTCATGATTTCAATACCCTTTTCAACACCAATGGCATCCCATATTTGGAAGGGGCCGTGTTCCCATCCAAATCCCGCTTTCATAGCATCATCAATTTTATACCATTCATTGGTTATTTCGGGAACGCGATACGATACGTAGGCAAATAATGCCGCAAAGCTCTTTCTATAAAAAGCACCAGCTTTGTCTTTTCCCGAAATCAATATTTTAAAACGATCGATAACTTTATCAACGGATTTTGTTAGTTCCAAGGTAGCAAACTTTGCTTTTTGTGCACTGCGATATTCTAAGGTGTTAAGATCTAAAGACAGAATTTCTTTTTTGCCATTAGCTACATGCTTTTTATAGAAACCTTGTCCTGTTTTACTTCCTAACCATTTATTATCAATCATGGTATTGATAAAATCAGGTAACTCAAAGAGGGGCAAACTTTCATCATCCTTACAGTTATCAGCTATTCCTTTGGCTACATGTACGAGTGTATCCAGACCAACGACATCTACAGTTCTAAACGTTGCGGATTTAGGTCGGCCTATAACGGGACCTGTAAGCTTATCAACTTCTTCTACGGTTAAATCAAGTTCCTTAACTAAGTGGAACAGGCTCATAATACTGAAAATCCCAATTCTATTACCAATAAATGCAGGGGTATCTTTGGCTATTACAGAGGTTTTTCCTAAAAATTGCTCACCATAATTATTTAGAAACTCCATAACCGAAGCATCTGTTTTTGGTCCCGGGATAATTTCAAACAATTTTAAGTAACGAGCAGGGTTGAAGAAGTGTGTTCCACAGAAATGTTTCTGAAAATCTTCACTACGGCCTTCACTCATAAATTTAATAGGAATACCCGATGTATTGCTGGTAATTAATGTACCAGGGGTTCTATATTGTTCAAGTTTTTCAAAGACTTGTTTTTTAATATCCAAGCGTTCTACAACGACTTCCATTATCCAATCTGCATCGCCAACTTTAGATATGTCATCTTCTAAATTTCCTGTAGCAATATTATTAGCAAACTTTTTATGGTAGATAGGTGAGGGGTTTAACTTTAACGCTGATGCTAACGAATTGTTTACAATGCGATTTCTTACGGTCTTATCATTAAGAGTTAAACCTTTCGCTTGCTCGGCATCGGTTAATTCTTTTGGTATAATATCGAGTAACAGCACTTGCACTCCTATGTTTGCAAAGTGGCATGCTATGCCACTTCCCATTATACCAGAACCTATAATTGCAACTTTTTTTATTCTACGTTTACTCATTTTATTTTAAACTACTATCGTTAGCATTGTATATCTTTTTATTGGAGACTAAATCATTAATTAATTCGGCAACTTCATAAAAATGTTTTAGTTTTTCTTCTGAAATATGACTTTTAACGGTATCATTAAATGTAAGTACTTTTTCCCTAGATTGGTCTCGTTTATCCCTACCAAAGTCGGTTAAATGGATTAGAACGCTACGGCCATCTTCTGGGTTTGGTTGCCGCTCAATCAAACCATTCTTTTCCATGGTCTTTAGTATTCTAGATAAGCTGGTAGCTTCCATGCCCATTTTTGGTCCTAAAGCTGTTGATGGTGTTCCTTTTTCTGGATCGATACTCAGCAGCGTAAACCCTGTGGCCATGGTACTATCAAACTTAGCAGCTTCCTCATTGTACATCTTTTGAACAGCAAGCCAAGTAGTTCTTAGTACGTAATCAATAGTCTTATCTTTCATAGTTTTATGTTGGCAAGTCAAATATATGAAAATATATTATGCATGCATAATATATTTTCAAAAATAATACATACTGCCACAAAAAAACCACCTCAGTAATAAAGGTGGTCTAAAGTATTATTTCAAATTAGAGTTTATTCCATTTTGCTATTAACAATACCAACAATGGCCCCGACTATAGCTGTAAGGATTATGGATAATCCAACATCTAATGCAAATAGTTGGAATGTTGCTTCAGTATTCATGGCCATATTAAAAAAATTAAAATATAAACCCAATAGAAGACCTAGTATGGCTCCGGCTTTGGCACCAGTTGCGGCTGTTGAAATTTGAGCCCAGTGTACAAAGATGTAACTGATTAATAATCCGAAAGTAAGTGATCCTAAAAATATAAGAACTAAGCTTTCAGTACTTTCCTCGGAGGGACCAGGGAAGTAGTCTTTAAAGAGCATACCGTACAAGAGCCAGCCAAGAAGAAACGAGGCTATACCTCCAATAATTCCGGAAACTAATAACTTTTTTGTTTTCATCTATTTGATTTTTAATTGGTTAATAAGTTAAAAATATTGAAAAAATGATGAAAACAACAATGAAATCGTGTTAAAGTGCAAGAATAAGCTTATAATTTCAATCGATCATTAAAATTAGTCAAAGGTTACTTATTGGAAAGGATTTCATTGAAAGTACCAATATCAACATAAAGCATAAGTCTTAATTTTCAACTAATTCCTGTAAATTTTTTCAACAAGATCAGCATAAATCTTTTTAATTACCTTTCGCTTCATTTTCATTGTTGGAGTTAAATGACCGGCTTCAATACTCCATATATCTGGAGTAATAGCAAACTTTTTAATTTGTTCCCATTTACCAAAACTTTTATTAGCTATATCTATTTCTTCTTGAATACGATCTAATAACTTAGGGTTGGTTATCATGTCTTCTTTAGATTTGAAAATTATGTTATGGCGCCTGCCCCATTCTTCAACAAAGTCAAAGCTAATTTGTATTAGGGCTGCAGGCATTTTTTCACCTTCGCCAATAACCATAATTTGTTCTATAAAGCGTGATTGTTTAAATTTATTTTCTATTAATGCTGGGGCAACATACTTTCCTCCAGAAGTTTTGAACATTTCTTTCTTTCGATCTGTAATTTTTAAGAAACCATCATCACATAATTCACCAATATCTCCGGTGTGAAAATAACCGTTGCTCATTACTTCGGCAGTTTTTTCAGGATCTTTGTAATAACCAATCATGACATTAGGACCTTTAACGAGAATTTCACCATCTTCAGCAATTTTAACCTCTACATTGTCTATTACTTTTCCAACGGTCCCTATTTTAAAACCAAAATCACGTTGATCGTTAACCGAAATTACAGGGGAGGTCTCTGTTAATCCATAACCCTCCATAATTGGTAGTTTAGCAGCAGCAAACACACGTGCCAACCTAGTTTGTAGAGGTGCACTTCCCGAAACCATAAGCTCTAAATTGCCTCCTAAACCTTCTTGCCACTTTTTAAAGATTAGTTTTCTGGCAATCTTTAATTGAAACTCATACCACCAGCCATTTTTTCCGTAAGGTTCATATTTAAGCCCCAAATCAATCGCCCAAAAGAAGAGCATTTTTTTTATACCACTTAGTTCCGATCCTTTAGCCACAATTTTATCGTAAACTTTTTCAAAAAGCCTAGGAACAGCTGTCATTACCATTGGTTTTACCTCTTTCAAGTTATCGCTCATTTTCTCGATGGATTCGGCAAAACAAATTTCTACACCACAATATTGGTATAAGTATAATACCATACGCTCAAACACATGACATACAGGTAGAAAACTTAATGCTTTGGATTTTCCATAATCAAAAGGTACACGTTTTTCACTATCTAAAACATTTGATACTAAATTATTATGGGATAGCATCACACCTTTAGGTCTTCCTGTTGTTCCCGAAGTGTATATTAAAGTTGCTAAATCATGCGGTTTTACACTTTCTTTTATTGCTTCGACGTCTTTTTGATTATCTGCATCTTTTCCTAAATTTAGGACTTCTTTCCAATTGCTTTCCCCTTCGATTTCATCAAACGTATATACATTTTTAAGTTTGGTATTACTTTTAATTGAATTTACTTTTTCTAGGACTTCGGTGTCGGAGACAAAACAATATACAGCTTCCGAGTGATTTATAATATACTCGTAATCTTCGGAAGCAATAGTAGGATATATGGGTACATTTTGCGCACCTATTTGAAGGATTCCAATATCAAGAATATTCCATTCGGTACGATTGTTTGTAGAAATAACAGCAATTTTATCGTTAGGTTGTACTCCCAAACGAAGTAATCCCCTGCTAATGGCATTAGCTTGATCTATATACTCTTTTGTTGAGATAGATCGCCATTCACCTTCATATTTTGTGGTCAGGGATTTTTGTAAATTATAGGTTTCCAGCTGGTAATACGGAATATCAAAAATTCGAGTAATGTTTGTCATTTCTATTTTTTAAAACGGATGATGCAAAGTATGAAATTAAATAGGATTTACAAATATGACATTAGAAATATAGTAAGTTAATAAAGGTTTTTTGAAAATTCCTACAGATGAAACGATCGATTTCACAAGCATGTAAAAAAGTGATAAAAGGTTAAAGTTTACATAGTTAAACACTTGTTTTCGATAAGATTTCATGATTTTTTTGTAAATTATATAGGTCTAAAGGCTACTTCCGAATTGTTCCCATTGTGTTAAGTTATTTAATGTAAAGTATATGATTTATGTCATGAAAATACTCCAATATTGAAGCTATTTTTACTCTACAACTTAAGGATGAAATATAAAATATAGATATTATGGAAATACTTGACAACGTAAAAAATCGGGTTTACAGGTTTGGAAACAAGATTGCCGATGGTAGCAGTAAAATGCGAAACCTCTTAGGTGGTAAAGGAGCTAATCTAGCCGAAATGAGTGCCATTGGTATTCCAGTGCCGCCTGGGTTTACTATTACAACAGAAGTGTGTACAGAATATAATTTATTGGGAAGAGATGCTGTTGTAGATTTGATTAAAGATGAGGTGGAAGATGCCATTACAACCATAGAATCCTTAATGGCTGCCAAATTTGGTGATAAAGACAATCCCTTACTAGTTTCTGTACGATCGGGAGCAAGAGTTTCCATGCCTGGAATGATGGATACAGTATTAAACTTGGGGATGAACGACGAAGTAGTGCTTGGGTTGGCTAAAAAAACCAATAATGAACAATTTGCATGGGATTCTTACCGTCGCTTTATTCAAATGTATGGCGGGGTGGTTTTAGGAATGAAACCAGAATCGAAAGACGATATCGATCCGTTTGAGGAAATTATGGAACACCTCAAAGAAAAAAGAGGAATTCAATTAGATACAGAATTCACAATTCAAGATCTAAAAGATCTTGTATATGATTTTAAGGATGCTGTTAAGAAACGAACTGGTCATGATTTCCCTACCAATCCGTGGGAACAACTATGGGGAGCTATTATGGCTGTTTTTAATAGTTGGAATGGCGACCGGGCCGTTTATTACAGAAACATGCATGGTTATCCTGCCGATTGGGGAACTGCAGTTAATGTACAGGCTATGGTTTATGGTAATATGGGAAATAATTCGGGAACAGGCGTGTGCTTTACCCGTGACGCCGGAACGGGAGAAAATAAATTTAACGGAGAATATTTAATCAATGCCCAAGGAGAAGATGTGGTTGCAGGGGTAAGAACCCCACAACAAATTACAAAAATAGGGTCGGAGCGTTGGGCCGAACTGGCAAAAATTGATGAAGTGGAACGTATAGCCAATTACCCTTCTTTAGAAGAGCTAATGCCTGATATTTTCGACGAACTTAATGGTTACCAACAAATACTTGAAAATCATTACCGTGATATGCAAGATATGGAATTTACCATTCAGGACGGAAAGCTTTGGATATTACAAACTAGAAACGGAAAACGCACAGGTGCAGCTATGGTTAAAATAGCTATGGACCTACTTAAAGAAGGTTTAATTACCGAACAAGAGGCCTTACTACAGATTGAACCTAATAAATTAGATGAACTTCTGCATCCTGTCTTTGATCCTTCTGCTCTAAAGCGGGCCAATGTTATAGCACAAGGTTTGCCAGCGTCACCAGGGGCAGCTACTGGTAAAATTGTATTCTTTGCTGACGAGGCTTCTAAGTATAAAAGTAGTATTTTAGTCCGTATAGAAACGTCTCCAGAAGACTTAGAAGGCATGAACATAGCCAAAGGAATTTTAACAGCTCGTGGTGGCATGACATCGCATGCTGCTGTTGTAGCACGTGGTATGGGAAAATGTTGTATTTCTGGTGCTGGAGCATTAAAGATTAACTACAAGACAAGAACACTTAAAGTGGGAGACCATGAATACCATGAAGGCGATTGGATTTCTTTAAACGGTTCAACAGGAAACATTATAGAAGGAAAAGTAGCAACCGTAGAGCCCGAATTAAGTGGTGAATTTGGAGAACTTATGGCTCTGTCGGATAAATATGCTATTATGAAGGTTAGAACGAATGCCGATACTCCTAAAGATGCTAGAATAGCTCGTAATTTTGGAGCAGATGGTATAGGTTTAACACGAACAGAACACATGTTCTTTGAATTAGATCGTATTAAAGCAATGCGGGAAATGATTTTAGCCGATACCTTAAAAGAAAGAAAACAAGCTTTAGAAGATTTACTACCAATGCAGCGAGCCGATTTTGAAGGCATTTTTGAGGCTATGGAAGGTAAATCGGTTACAATTCGTTTATTAGATCCCCCTTTACACGAATTTGTGCCACATCAATTGGCAACACAAAAAGAATTGGCAGCGCAAATGCACATCCCTTTACAGGCCGTTAAGAATAAAGTTGCCGAGTTGGAAGAGTTCAACCCTATGTTGGGACACAGGGGTTGTCGATTGGGTAATACGTACCCAGAAATTACCGAAATGCAAACACGTGCTATTATTGAAGCTGCTCTTAATTTAAAAGAGAGAGGTGTTATTTGCAAACCTGAAATCATGGTGCCTTTAATAGGAACAGTTAAAGAGTTTCTGTACCAAGAAGAGATAATCAGGAATACAGCCAAAGCAATATTTAAAGAGCGAAATGACTCTATAGCGTATTTAGTGGGGACTATGATTGAAATTCCCCGTGCAGCCTTAATGGCAGACCGCATTGCTGAACATGCCGATTTCTTCTCTTTTGGAACAAACGACCTGACTCAAATGACCTTTGGTTATTCACGTGATGATGCTAGTAAATTCTTGCCTGTATATATAGATAAAGGCATTTTACAAGTAGACCCATTTGAAGTATTGGATCAGGAAGGTGTTGGACAATTAATTAAAGTAGGAACAGAAAGAGGTCGTAGCACCAAACCCAACTTAAAAGTAGGTATTTGTGGTGAGCACGGAGGCGAGCCAAGTTCAGTTGAATTTTGTTATCGTACGGGTATGGATTATGTTAGTTGTTCACCATACAGAGTGCCTATTGCCCGATTGGTATCAGCACAGGCAGCAATTAAAACCAGTTTATAATTTAGTCATATATTTTAATGTTATTTGAAATAAAATTCCCGAAGTATAAGAGCATACTTCGGGAATTTTAGTTTTTAAGCTTATCGCTAAATAATTAATTCCAGTGTTCCTTAAAGATGTCTTGCATCAAAGGATAATTCTCATCAGTATCACCTAAAGCTTCCCGTTCCTGTTTTAAGGTTTCCTTCATTGTTTTAATGATTCCTTGATATTCGGGATCGTTGTATGCATTGTGGTTTTCCTTTGGGTCTTTGGTAAGATCATAGAACTCCCATGCCGGTGGGGAAGTCTCTTTAGAAGACCCTGTCATGTCTAATGATTGTCCGTAGAAAAATGCTAATTTGTATTTATCGTTCCGTACACCGAAATGACCCGGTCTAATAGGGTAGTGCTGCCAGTACCTGTAATAAGCTGCTGTTCTCCAATCTTTAGGGGTGTTTCCTTTTAGGTTCTCCCTAAAGCTTTTTCCTTGCATAGAACTTGGTTTTTCAATTCCTGCATAATCCGCAAATAAAGCAGGAAAATCAATGTTTAAAATAATATCATCAATACGTTGACCTCCATGAATTTCTTTTGGATATCTAATAACAAATGGCATACGTAGCGATTCGTCATATATTAAGCGTTTATCAAAAAAGCCATGTTCTCCTAAAAAGTAACCTTGATCGGCAGTATAAATTACTACAGTATTTTCTGCTTGACCAGAGGTTTCTAAATAATCTAGAAGTTTTCCTATGTTATCATCTATAGCTGCTCCTGATCGCAAAAAGTCTTTTACAAATTTTTGGTAGGTAGCCTTACGAGCTTCAATACTATCCATTTCATTTGTATAAAATGGTAATCCCGGATACTTACACCACCACTTATCCGGATCGTTAGATGCTTGTTCGTAGCGCCATGCCAGATTTTCAAGTTTTTGACCTACAAAGCTTCTTCCGGTTGTACTGGGCGAAAAATCATAAAGTGATTCTGGTTCAGGAAGGTCTTGATCCTTATAAAGGTCATTAAATCGTTCTGGATAATCAAAGGGTTCGTGTGTAGCCTTGAAATGAGTCATCAACAAAAACGGCTTTGTGGTATCTCTTTCCTTTAACCAATCCACAGAGAGGTCAGCAATAACATCTGTTGAAAAACCTTTGTGTACATCCCATTCTTCGGAAGGTTTATGGAAGTTTTCCCGAGTTCTCAATATTGGATCCCAATAGCGTCCTTGGTCGTGGAGTACATTATAATAATCGAATCCAGAAGGTTCCTTTTTTAAGTGCCATTTTCCAATGATAGCGGTTTGGTAACCATTATTACGCAATACTTTTGCTATGTTTAGGCTGTCTGGATTTAGGGCATCACTTAATGTATACACACCATTTTTATGACTGTACTGGCCTGTAAGAATCGTTGCTCTACTGGGAACACAAATGGAATTAGTACAAAAAGCATTGTTTAGAACAGCACCTTCAGTAGCGAGCCTAGAAATATTTTTATTTTGAGCATATTCTTTTAACGGGCCTCCGTAAATACCCCAAGCCTGTGAGGTATGGTCATCAGACAAGATAAAAAGGATATTAGGTTTTTTGGGAGTTGTCTCTTTTTTGGACGATGAGCAGCCAAAAAAACACAACAGAAGAAGGAAATAGAAAATACGTTTTAAATTGATACGGTCCATTTTTTTGTTGTTAAATTGTATGAGGCCTAAAAGTAATAGTTTAATGTTCAGTAAGCAAGAGCAATAATAAAAAAGTATTTATATTAAAAAACCCTGTCTAGAATAAGACAGGGTTGAGAAATATATTTGAAAACATTTTATTTTTTTCCAAAAAGCCCGCCTAACAAGCCCCCAATTCCACCTTTTTCTTTATTAGTTCCCAATACAATATTGGCAACATCGTCTACAACGCTTCCATCGCCGTCTGCATCAAGAATCGATTCCAAAAAGCTCTGTTCTTGCTGAGGTGAATTTCCTTTTAACAAGCCGCCTAACAAGCTTTCAACACCAGTAGGAGTATTTACCTGTTGTTTTTTCGCTTGACTTCCTAAAACTCCCATTAAAATAGGTGCAGCTATCTTTAATATTTGTGCAACCGTACTGGAATCAATACCAGCTTTCGTTCCTAAAACATTTTCCACATTTTGCTGTTTATTTCCTAATACGTGATTAAGGATTTTACCGCCATCGTTTATAACTGTATCGTTTACACCTCCACTAAATAAGCCATCAATGTTGTCTAAAATACTACCGTCGTGCTTACCGTTTATTGCATTCATTAAGCCTTCGGCACCATGTGGAGTTGAAGCATTACGTTTCATAGCAGCCATGAGGACAGGTAGTGCCATTGTTAATAGATTTTGGGTTTTATCTTGCGGCTGATTGGTTTGATTGGAAACACCATTAATTATTGTTTTTCCCAAGTCACTGTTCAGTAAATCTAATATTCCAGACATAGTTTTGTTTTTCTAGTTAAATACGTTTAAGCATGATAATATATAAAAAAAGTCCTAACATTTATAGTTAGGACTCAATTATACGTTTTTGGTCACAATTTAACTTGCTTATCCCAAAATATTAATTATTTGTTCGGCTAATTCGGTACCGATTCTATCTTGTGCTTCGTTGGTAGCTGCACCGGTATGCGGAGTTAACGATAATGAAGGATTCATTAATAACTGCATTTCTGGTTTTGGCTCATTTTCAAAAACATCAAGAGCAGCTCTAGATACTTTACCATTCTCGATTGCTTTTACAAGAGCCACTTCATTAATTACACCTCCACGGGCAGCATTGGCAAGTATAACACCATCTTTCATAATATTGAATTCGGCCTCATCAATAACATAATCCTTTTGTGCTGGCACATGTAAGGTAATAAAGTCTGCCTGTTTTAAAACGTCTTCTTTAGAAATGGTTTCAATTTCAAAGCTTACTTTTTGTCCATCAAAAAAGTCTAATTCTAAATTAACTTTTTCAATAAATGGGTCGAATGCAACCACTTTCATACCAGCCCCTAAAGCAACTTTGGCAGTAGCTTGGCCAATACGACCAAAACCTAAAACTCCTAATGTTTTTCCTTTTAATTCGGTTCCTTTAGCATACGCCTTCTTTAAACCTTTAAAATTGCTATCACCTTCCAAAGGCATGTCTCTATTCGAATTGTGCAAGAAACGAGCTAAACCGTAAAAGTGTCCGAATACCAATTCAGCAACCGAGTGTGACGATGCAGCAGGGGTGTTAATGACTTTAAGCCCTTTTCCTCTTGCATATTCTACATCAATATTATCCATACCAACACCACCACGACCAATTATCTTTAGGCTTGGGCAAGCATCGATAAGATCTTTACGTACAGTAGTAGCACTACGTACTAGTAGTACACTAATTTCGTTTTCGTTAATGTAATTTATTAATTGTTCTTGAGCAACGGTAGTGGTAATAACTTCAAAACCGCCTTTTTCCAGTGCTTCAATACCACTTTTAGAAATACCGTCGTTTGCTAATACTTTCATTCGTTTAAATTTTATTATGTTTTTAAGCTTTGCTTTCTAATTCACTCATTACTTCAACCAATACTTTTACACTATCTAGGCTTAAAGCATTGTACATTGAAGCTCTGTAGCCCCCGACACTTCGGTGTCCATTAAGACCATTAATTCCAGCTTCTTTAAGCATGGTTTCAAAAGTTTCTTTAAGGTTGTCGTTCTCTAAAGTAAAAGTTGCGTTCATTGTTGAGCGGTCTGCTTTGGAAGCAAACCCCTTAAACAATGGGTTTAAGTCTATTTCAGAATAAATTAAACTGGCTTTTTTATTGTTAATTTCTTCAATAGCCTTGATTCCGCCAAGGTTTTTTAGCCACTCCAAGGTTAACATTGATACATAAACAGGGAATACCGGAGGGGTGTTAAACATACTACCGCTACCGATGTGTTTTTTGTAATCCATCATTGATGGGATTTGACGTGATACTTTGCCTAAGATATCTTCCTTAACAACTACAAGTGTTGTACCTGCTGGACCCATGTTTTTTTGGGCTCCTGCATATATTAAATCGAATCGATAAAAATCTAACTCACGTGAAAATATATCACTACTCATATCGCATACCATAGGAATGTCGCATTTAGGAAACGACTTCAATTGGGTACCAAAAATAGTGTTGTTAGAAGTACAGTGAAAGTAATCTAAATCTGAAGAAATCTCAAACCCTTTAGGAATGTAATTAAAGTTAGCATCTTTAGAGGAGGCTACTTC
Source organism: Snuella sedimenti (assembly GCF_016428595.1). GTDB lineage: Bacteria > Bacteroidota > Bacteroidia > Flavobacteriales > Flavobacteriaceae > Snuella > Snuella sedimenti. The sequence goes on from NZ_JAELVQ010000014.1 coordinate 94,815, forward strand.
TTGTACATCACCAAACAATTTGGCTTCCTGTAATGCTTTATTACTCCAAGTTCCTGTATTTAAATACCCCGCCTTATTTTCTAATAAATTATAGGCTACAGCTAAAAATTGTGTGCTCGCACCACCCTGTAAAAATAAAGCTTTGTATCCTTTGCCTTCCAAGCCAAGAAGTTCTAAAGCTAAAGCTCTTGCTTTTTCCATTACATCAACAAAAGGCTTGCTTCTGTGTGAAATTTCAATAAGCGATAAGCCGCTGTTGTCAAAATCGACAACAGCCTGTGAAGCTTTTAATAATACCTCTGGTGGTAAAATACATGGTCCTGCGCTAAAGTTGTGTTTTTTCATTTGTGTTGTTGAATTTAAAGATACAAAGTTGCTAATTAATTAGGTATTAAGCGTTGTAAATTCAATAATTTTTTTATTGAATTGATAATAAAAATTCAATAGAATCGATGCCATCTGCATAATCCCAAAGTTGGGGTTTTTGTGAACCTCCGAAGGGAATTTCATTTTCGGTGAATCCTTTTGCTACAATACATTGAATTTGTTGCTTTTCGTTGTTTAGCTTTTCCTTTAATTGAAAATGGGTGTCATAAAATTCATAAAAGACCGTTGCAATGGGTGAGGCATAACTACTATCTTCTTTAATCATTAAAAAACCATTTTCAAGCATGTCAAATTCACTCATTAGATAGACAGCCTTATTATAATCATAATTATTGGCATATTTTGCCTCTTCAATAATGGGGTGCCAGTGGTAAATAGCTTTAAAAAATGCATCAAAGTTGTAGTGCTTCGGAACAAACAGTTTAGATACATTTCTACATCCAAGACCATAGTACCTAAAAATGTCCTCAGATAGCTTTTTAAGATCCTCTTCAGATTCATTTCCAGTTAAAACAGCTACCGAATTTCTGCTATTCCTTATAATTGCAGGTTTGTTTTTAAAATAATATTCAAAATAACGTGCTGTATTATTGCTTCCTGTGGCAATAACAGCATCAAACCCTTTCATTTCTCCTTCAATGAAGGCTATACGTTCCTTAAAGTTAGGATTTATATATTCTAGGTATTTACTTAAATAAGGAAGCAATTGCTTGTCGTTGGAGGATTGCTTAACAAGCACATTATGACCGCTTATTAATACAGAAAGAAAATCATGAAAACCAACCAACGGAATGTTGCCGGCCATAATAACTGCAATGGTTTTAGGCGTAAGTTCATTTATTTGGTATGCGCTAAGCCATTTTTTTAAATTGGCTTCGGTAAGGGCTTCATGCCAACTTTTAATTGCATATGCCATGTTCTCCTGAGTAAACCAGCCGTTATGTTCTTTGGCTAATTTTAATTGATGCTTGAAGCCATCAAAGAATAAATCGTTGTGTTCAATATTATCTTTTTTTTGGATAACTTCATTAGAAAATTGACCTAAAAAATCTCCTAATTTTACAAAAGCATCAATTCTTTGTTGTAAATTCATTCTGTATTTGGTTATGAACGGTTTTGGCGTTATTTTTGCTTTGCAAAGTTAGAAAAATGAAGCAAACGATTTTTTTAAAATTACTTTTTGTTGGGTTGGTTTTAAAATAAATTTTTCAAAGTGTAATGCAACAGGTTGTTCACATTTTTTTAGTTTTGACAAAAACTATTTAACAAGAAACAAATGCTATGGCAATTATAATAACAGACGAGTGTATAAATTGTGGGGCTTGTGAGCCGGAATGTCCTAATACTGCTATATATGAAGGTGCAGACGATTGGCGCTATAAAGATGGTACCAGCTTAAACGGAAAAGTTGTTTTAACAAATGGTGCCGAAGTGGACGCCGATGAGCCTCAAGAACCTATAAGTGACGAAATTTACTACATTGTTCCAGATAAATGTACGGAGTGTAAAGGCTTTCATGATGAGCCACAATGTGCTGCAGTTTGTCCTGTAGATTGTTGTGTTCCCGATGAAGATCATGTGGAAACTGAGGAAGAACTGTTAGGAAAACAGCGTTTTATGCATCCTGAAGGTTAATAATTGAAATTTTAAATACTATTTAAATCCCAAGCTTTTGCTTGGGATTTGTTGTTTAAGGCCTATTCGGTCATCATAATAGAGCACGAAAGTCATGATAACTTCTGTTTAACTGATTAGTAATATAAATAATTCATATTTTTATGAGACTGTGATTTATAGCGAAGCTATTAGCTAAGTATCTAATAACCAACTAAAACTTTAACCGTGAAGAAAAACTATATTTATAAGTCTGTTTTGTTTATATTGATTTGGTTTTACGCAACTGGTCAAACCACAACAAATTTAAAAGCACCAAACATTTTATGCATACTTGTTGATGACTTGGGTTATGGCGATTTGTCCATTCAAGGAGCTACCGATATGCAAACACCCAATATAGATAACATAGCTCGTCAAGGGATTACTTTTACAAATTTTTATGCCAACAGTACGGTTTGTTCACCTAGTAGGGCGGCATTATTATCTGGCAAATATCCAGAGATGGTAGGTGTTCCTGGAGTTATAAGACAAGTTTCCAAGGATTCTTGGGGAAACCTTACAGATAATTCATTACTAATATCTGAAGTGTTAAAAAACAAAGGCTACCAAACGGCTATCATTGGAAAATGGCATTTGGGACTAGGAAATCCAGATACCCCAAACGATAAAGGTTTTGATCACTTTAAAGGTTTTTTGGGTGATATGATGGATGATTATTGGACACATCGGAGAGGCGGAATCAATTGGATGCGATACAATGAAAAAGAAATCGATCCAAAAGGACATGCAACCGACATTTTTACAAATTGGGCAATTGATTATTTGAATGAACATAAAGAAAATAGAGCACCCTTTTTCATGTACCTTGCTTACAATGCTCCTCATTTTCCAATTCAACCACCAAAAGAATGGTTGGAGAAAGTCATTGCCCGTGAGCCAAATATATCAGAAAAGAGAGCTAAAAACGTTGCCTTCATAGAACACCTGGATTTTAATATAGGAAGAGTTATGCAGTCTTTAAAAGAGACTGGTCTAGACGATAATACTTTGGTTGTATTTACGTCGGATAACGGAGGGGCGCTTTGGTATGCCCAAAGCAATGGCAAATTACGTGGGGGTAAGCAAGACATGTATGAGGGCGGAATTCGTGTTCCGACTTATTTTTACTGGAAAAACAAAATTGCTCCCAACACTAAAACCAGTAATTTTGCCATGCTCATGGATTTATTCCCAACATTTTGTGATGTAGCAGGAATTCAAACTTCTAAGAATGTTGATGGCATTAGTATACTTCCTATATTATTGGGTAGAGTCCAAAAAACGGATAACCGATATGTCTACTGGGTAAGGAGAGAAGGCGGAAAATATGGTGGGCAGGCTTATTATGCAGCGCGGTATAAGGATTTTAAAATAGTACAAAATACCCCCTACGAACCTATTCAACTTTTTAATCTTAAAAATGATGAATATGAAACGCAGCCATTAAATACATCAGGGGTAGAAGTTTATAACGAATTAAGATCCCAACTACAGGATCATATAAGAAAAACAGGTAGGGTTCCCTGGCAGTAATACTAATTCAATTCCAAGTTTACCCACATAACATGTATCTTTTTGTACTATGCAAAAATCAATCATTTTCTTTCAATCAAATTTAAAATCGAATGGGTATAAAAATAGCTCTGTGCGCATTTTAACAAATGATATATAGTTACATTTGTGTTTAAAAATACGATATTTGCTTTTTGACTAACTATCATAAATAAATAAAATTAAGATTATGGCAATGAATAAAAATACGGTGTTAGCTTGGGCCACCTGGATAATGATATTTGTAGGGCTCGCTTTAATTGCTCTGGGAGCATTTAGGTACGACGAAGTAGCAGGATGGGGATTTGCAGCAGTAGGTTTTGGCTTTTTCGCTAACGCATGGGTGTTTAATGCTTTAAAAGGACGCGTATAAAGGCAACTACTATTTAATTGACAACAAAGACTGAATAGCAATAAAAGTTATACAATAAAATGAGTGACGATAAAAAAGTGATTTTTTCGATGTCTGGATTAACCAAGACATTTCAAGGTGCCAACACACCTGTATTGAAGAATATTTATTTAAGTTTTTTTTACGGTGCTAAAATTGGGATTTTAGGACTTAATGGTTCAGGTAAATCGACCTTGCTTAAAATTATAGCGGGTGTTGATAAAAATTATCAAGGGGATGTGGTATTTCTTCAAGATTACTCCGTTGGCTATCTGGAACAAGAACCCAAACTGGATGAAAACAAAACCGTATTGGAAGTTGTAAAGGAAGGTGCAGCCGAAACAGTTGCCATTCTGGATGAATACAATAAAATAAACGATATGTTTGGCTTAGAAGAAGTCTATAGCGATCCAGATAAAATGGAAAAGCTTATGAACAGACAGGCCGAACTTCAAGATCAGATAGATGCAGCCAATGCTTGGGAACTAGACACTAAACTGGAGATAGCAATGGATGCATTACGAACCCCTGAAGGTGATAAAAAGATTGGTGTACTTTCCGGAGGAGAACGTCGTCGTGTTGCACTATGTCGTTTGTTGTTGCAAGAACCGGACGTATTATTGTTGGATGAGCCAACCAACCACTTGGATGCAGAGTCGGTACATTGGTTAGAGCATCATTTAGCACAGTATAAAGGAACTGTAATTGCAGTAACCCATGATAGGTACTTTTTAGATAATGTAGCAGGTTGGATTTTAGAGTTGGATAGGGGGGAAGGTATTCCATGGAAGGGCAACTATTCCTCATGGCTAGATCAGAAATCAAAGCGTATGGCTCAGGAAGGAAAAGCAGCTTCCAAACGTCAAAAGACCTTGGAACGCGAATTGGAATGGGTGCGTCAAGGTGCTAAAGGACGTCAAACAAAACAAAAAGCACGTTTAAAGAATTACGATAAATTGTTAAGTCAGGATCAAAAGCAGTTGGATGAAAAACTGGAAATATACATTCCTAATGGCCCACGTTTAGGCACCAATGTTATTGAAGCTATAGGTGTTAGCAAGGCTTATGGTGACAAGCTGTTATATGAAGATTTAAATTTTAGTTTACCACAAGCAGGTATTGTTGGGGTTATTGGTCCTAATGGCGCAGGGAAAACTACTATTTTTAGAATGATTATGGGAGAGGAGACACCCGACAAAGGTGAATTTAATGTAGGTGATACAGCTAAAATTGCCTATGTAGACCAGAGCCACTCCAATATTGATCCGGAAAAGACCATTTGGCAAAATTTTAGTGACGAACAAGAGTTGGTAATGATGGGAGGAAAGCAGGTAAATTCAAGAGCCTATTTAAGTCGTTTTAACTTTAGTGGCAGCGAACAAAATAAAAAAGTTAATTTACTGTCTGGGGGAGAGCGTAATAGACTCCACTTAGCCATGACGCTTAAAGAAGAAGGTAACGTGCTGCTTTTAGATGAGCCAACGAACGACCTAGACGTTAATACATTGCGAGCACTGGAAGAAGGTTTAGAGAATTTTGCAGGCTGTGCCGTGGTAATCTCTCATGACAGGTGGTTTTTAGACAGAATATGTACTCATATACTAGCTTTTGAAGGCGACAGTCAAGTATACTTCTTTGAAGGTAGTTTTTCGGATTACGAAGAAAACAAAAAGAAACGCCTTGGTGGTGACTTAATGCCAAAACGAATTAAGTATAAAAAATTAGTACGATAAAAATAATATCCTGAGACGCCTGCTAATTTAGTGGGCGTTTTAATTATTGTCATACATATGGCCTTCGGTAAAGTCCTTGTACGTTTTGTTATCTTCTTCAGATTGTAACGTGTTAATGTTGTTTAAACGCTCATTCTCTTTTTTAAGCTTGTACGACTTTCTAACACCAAGAATTAATAAAATCAAGAAAAAAACAACCACTATAGACAGTACGGTAACAATTTCATTTTGTGTTACCAAAGGAATTATTAATGAAATAAAAAGTTTGAGAATGAAAAGCATAGGTTGTTCATTTTGGGTAAATACTACCCCAAAGATATCATTTTTTATTCACTAAGCAACTAAAAATGCTATGACAACTTGCCATTTAATAAAAAGACAACTGCTATTTAAAATAATGATACTGTTAAACTTACACTGTTTTAAGCTAACAAATTAATGGTTTAAAAGTACTTTTCATGTTTTTAACACTTGTATTCACTTCATTACTAAGGTGTAAGTAAAGCTTTATGGAAATATTTCGTAAAGCTGTAACATTTCATTAGTTTTATGTACAAATAATTAAAGCAATATTAATTTATACGTTGAAGAACTTTAAATTTTTTGAATTTGTGCCAAGATGAAAGCTTTTTCTAGCCTCGTAGCAGGCTTAAGCGATAATATGAAAACAAAATAATAATGCGAAAATGGCGATTTTCAACCAATTTCTAGAAGTTTAAATCACTTCATTGATAATTTTTAGCGAAATTGCTTAACGAACATATTTTATTCAACTTAAAACCACAAAGAAATGTCAGATGATTTTGATTTATTGGAAACAAGTTCTAACGAAAAAACTGAAAAAGTAGATGTCAATTGGGGTAAGGCCATTGATACTATGAAGTCTAAATTGTCTCAAGAGGACGATCCCGAAGTAAGACAAAAAATATTGAATGCGACACTAGATGATGTGGTACACATGGCAGAGAAGGACAGAACAACCCTTTTGGATGCTATTAAGGATCTAACCGACTACCAAGAAGAAGTGGGCATTATTTTTGAAAAGTTTTCCTCACTCAACGCAACAGAACAAAAGGTAATTGATGATGCCCAAAAAGCTTTGGAGCGTGCAAGAATAGAATTAGAGGATGCCGAAAATAAACCAGACACTTGGTGGAATAACCTTTGGGGCAGAAAAAGCAAAATCAAAAATGCCCAAGAAGCGTTAAAAGAAACCGAAAAAGTAAGAGCCGCTGCCGATAACAAGGCCAAAGCTATGTTTCAAGAGCGTATTGAAAAAGCTGATATACAAACACTTTTAAGTGAATTGTCATATAAAAGTCAAGCAGCCGTTAGCCGCTTAAAGGATCGAGAAGTAGAAATTAAAGAGGTTGAAGACAAGCTACAAGATGCCATCGTTGAAGCGACCAAAAACCACACAAAGGCTTTAGAGAAGAAAAAAGAAGTAGAGGACAAGTTAGAGGAACAGTATGCCCTTTTAAAACAAGCACGTCAAGAACTGGAAGATATAGCCGATAAGCAATCCGCCGAATACGCTCAAGCCGTAGGCAAAGTAACAGCTTTGGAGCAAAAAGTAGAAGAACTTGAAGGACTAAAAAATGCCTATACCACATTAGCAGCCAGTAAGGATAGTTTTGTACACAAACATAACTTAACCATTAAGGTACTTACATCGCTACGTAGCAATTTGCAAACACACCGTGCCAAGCTAAAGAGTGATACAGAAGAACGTCTTAAATACTACGATGGCTATGTAGTTGCCTTAAAAGCACGTACAGACCAAGAATTTGCTGCCATCTTAGAGCATTTAGGCGTTAAAACCGATGAGCACATTGGAGAGACCTTAGCCTCTATGCATACTGCTAGTGCCAAGGCCCGTCAAGAAATGATGGATAACATACCCGTTCATGAAAAAGTAATGCAAGGCGTTTACAGTAGCTATGCTGAGGCCTTACAGGAAATTCGCGCTAAGGACAATGATATCCAAAAGAACTTTGCCGAGCGTTACGGTATCGATATGAAAGAGATTTTTGAAGATTACTATAAGGCAGACCCCAATAAGGCTGCTGATGGGGCTACCCCAGAAGAAAAACCAAAGTCTGATACTAGTGAAGAAGACTTATTAAGCTAAAATTTAGTTAGGCTTATTACTGTTTTAAATATATTACATGTCTGTAAACCACATAGCAACACCATTAGATTCTGCAATTCTTGATTCCAAGGAGCATTATGTGTTTTATCATAAAATGGTGGATTTTGCATTTAAAGAACTTATTGTTGCCGTTCAACAGCAAGGACTTTGCAATACCATTGAAGTAAATTTGTTTAAACAATATTGTGACTTGCTGCTATATTCCATCGAGGCCATGCGTATTAAGTATATGTATGATGATGAAGACAATATGAAAGTGGATTTAACGCACTCTGGATTTCCGAACTATCTAGAATTTAGGTATCTGTTTAACGATTTGGAATTGCGGGATGAATACATAGGGAAATTAACAAGTATAGAATCCTTGAAAGAAGAATTCCTAAATACCCTAATGCATAAAAAGCAGCCAATTAAAAAGAATAGATTATTTCAGGCAGCTTCTATAGTATACTATTCTTCAGTAAAGAAAGAATACATATTTAATCGCTTTGTACAAGGAAAAGTTGTATCCGCTCCTAAAGGTTCCAAAGCCGATTTGTTAGTAAGCTGGAGTTTTTTTGATGTATCGCTTAACCGCCCCTTCATATGCTTTATGTACTTCGATTATGACGGTACGCGCATTAATGATTATAAAGACACTATTTACGAAGTCTTAAAAGCAACAGCCGATAGGGATATGGCCTTAGACACGATGGGGTATACGATTGACAGGAAACTTCCCAAAGTATCACCAAAATATATAAAACGTATTGATCTAGGACCTTTACACAATGTGTTTGCAAAAGATGAGAATGTTATAACCCATGCTATTTTAGAAGGAATAGGTAAAAAGGACATTGCACTAGAATCGTATGCCATTTCTTTAAAAATGGATGAAGTTACTTCAGGCAGTGAATTTAAGGAAGGTAGTTTTTTCACCAAACAAACCTTGCAAAAGTGGAATGAAGTAATTAAACAACGTTATGTGTTTGCTCCGCACCGTATCATACAACTTTTGTATAATAAGACACCTGACATGCTTAATAAATTAGCTAAAGCACCTATTGAAATAAGCAGCATTGAAAATTGATTAAAAAGAGAACAGTCACACTCTCAGCATACAGAACTCCTAGCTACGGCTATGATTGAAAACAAAAACAAATGGAACACAACTCAACATTTCCTATAAAACAAACCGAACTGGACATGCTTCGCGACGAAGCCGCTTCTTATTTAAAAAGTATACAATGGGAGCAAGGACAGCGCGCAAAGAGCAGGGATAAAAACGCAAAAGACGAATCTATTTTGCTGTATTTGTCACGCGCTAATAATGGTACTAACACTACTGAAGTTACCTCGGTATCTAAAACCATATTAGCTTTAAAAAAGCGATTGTTGCCAGATTCAATTGCCATTCCTGTCTATTTAAATCAAACCTTATATGCCGTCCAGGAAGGATTAACCCTAGGAATCTGGATTAAGGACAGCTATTACGATGCTTCAGGTTTATCCAGTTTAAACGAAAACAAAACTGCTTTAGATGCTGATGGCAAACGGGAATTTGAAAGTAAAATGCATACAGCCACCGCTTTTATGTTATTCGCTTCGGCTTATAAAATTTTACATGATTTAAAACCCCATGCATCCGATGACCTAAGCGTTATGAAACAAAAGTTTGCAGGCATTCCAGAAGTGTCCTTCATGTCCCCATTAAAAGGGATAGCCTGTAGCTTGTTTTACTATGATAAGTATTTGGGGCATCCAGAGATCATTAAGTCAGACAAGGATGTTATCGATTTTACGGTCGTATACTTTGAAGCATTGATCGATGAAATCCAGCTTCGTAAAAGTACTTTAGAATACACCGAAACTATTGAAGACAGAACTTATAAACTGGAGAAATCGGAATTTGCCATTTCGGGTTGGAACAATGTGTTTGCCGGGGCTGCCAAAAGTGTCGAGTTTAATAAAATTAAGTTTGAGCAGATTGTAGGGAATCGCGATGCCAAGCATTTTGCGCGTAGGTTAACCGAACGTATGTTGAGCTACGATTTTATTGCAAAAAAGAATCCGTTTCAGGAATTGGGAGGCTTTATGCCTGTTTTTATGGGCTATGGTATTCCCGGAACCGGAAAAAGTATGTTAATAGCAGCTATCGCAACCCGACTAAAAGAGCACTGCGATACCTTGGATATTCCATTTTTGTTCCATCCCATGCCCGATACCCTTATTAGTACTTTTCAGGGAGGATCGGCAGAAAAAATGGTGGAGTGGATGAAACCCTTACAAGATCCAACAAAATTAATATTTGCGCCTATTGACGATGCCGAGAACAATCTACAAGAACGTACAGCCCAAGGCGTTTCTGCAGGTGTTAAAGAAGTAATTGGCGTGTTTTTAAGATATACCGAAGGTGCTTATGCTGTTAATTATGGTAATAGCTCTATTGGCTTATTTACCAACCTTCCAGAAATGCTGGATAAAGCGGTCATTTCTCGTGTGCAAGGTCGATTTAAAATCGATGGCGCGCGAACAGCAAACGATTTTTTGGATCAGGACTATTTATGGTGGCGTAAATTGGACGATACCATGTCCGATTTTGTGAACATGCAAGATCCTGAAAATTACAGCTACTTGCAAGATCAAGGACTTGCTAAAAATATGGGAGACATCCTGAGCATATCAGATAAACCAATCGAAGCACGTGTTCAAGATATATATGATAGGGTTGAAAAACAGTTTAAAACAAACCAACACCTATTTTATGCCAACCTTTATAAAGATATACAGGAAATCTTTCCGTTCTTTTCATCTCGTGATGTCCGTAATATTCAAAGTGCGGTATCATTGCGCCTAACCGACTTCGATTTGGAAGAAGATTGGTTTGAAAACCCTGAGATCTATTTTAAACAAGATTACGATACAAAATTCAATATGCTTCAAGAGTTAATGCGTACTAACATGAAAGGTCTGGACTTTTCTGAAATAAGACGTCAGGAAGTTGTTCGCTATTTGGATAATGTGGCAACCATTGCCGATACTGACTTTAAGCGTAAGGTAGAACAACGTATTAACCAGTTGAATATTGAAACAGCAGCAAGAAATACATTTGAACATGGCAACCGAACCTATTAAAAATATAAAATCAAAGGTTTTATCACACTTTTGGGGAAAATTAGAACGTATTGATTACGATTTTAGATTCAAGAACAATACTTGGAAACGATTATCCCGAGAAGTTTATGGTAAAAGCGACGGTGTAGCAGTCTTACTTTACAACCCCGAAACAAAATCGGTCATTCTTTCAAAGCAATTTAGAATGCCAGCTTATATCGCCGATCCACGATCTGGGTTTTCAATAGAAGTGTGTGGTGGCGCCATAGACCCTGATGAATCCCCTGAAACAGCTGTAAAAAGAGAGGCCAGGGAAGAGATAGGGTATCAGGTTTCAAATTTAAAGTCAGTTGGGACTGTATTTTTATCACCCGGTATTGTTAAGGAACGGGTACACCTTTTTGTTTGTTCCTATAAGAATTCCGATCGCATTGATACTGGAGGGGGAGTAGATGCTGAAGACGAAGAGATAGAAGTGTTGGAAATGCCTTTTAAACAAGCCGTGGAAATGATACCAACCGGCGAAATAAATGATGCCCGAACGATCATGCTGCTGCAATACGCACAAATCCATAAGTTATTGGAATAAAACTAGGGTTATTACTCGAGCATTATGAGGTATCGATAAAATATTGAAATTTGAATAGGAAAACAATTTATAGAAAACGCATAACATGCAAAAACTAAAAGCAGCCAATTTATATAGAAGCGAGCTCATTCCCATAAGTGGAAAATTAGTGGAGCGCTATAATACCTGTCTGGTAAAATTGGGGCTTGAAAAAACAAAACTTAACTCTTTTTACATTGATGGTCTAGGGTGGAGTCCCGAGATTGCTGAAGAAAAGAAAACATTACATTACTTAAATAATGGTGGCGCCAATCCCCATGCCATTATAATTACACCATTACAGCGTAATAAACCTGTGTATGTGCCATTTCATTCTTTTGATGGTGATATGATGAAACTCATTTTTAAAACACATGGAGATAAGATACGGGACATTACTAGGGATTGTGCTATTTGCGTTGATTTCGATCAAGGTATCGACGTCTTTTATGAACCTTTGGATGTGCTAAAGTATAAGTCTATCACCATTACTTTTCATCTTATTAATGATTTGGATAAAGTTCAAAAAGAACAACTAGAATTGATAGCGTTATTTGACAGAGGCCATAATTTTATAGATGAATCCATACATGAACGCTTATTAACTTCAGCAAAAAACTATGGCGATTTACGCCATCGCGATTTGAATTTAGAAGCCATTAAATATGTAACAGATTCATTTTACACTGGTGCCTTTGGAGGTATTTATGTGCTTCGCGATTTTATAACACCAATTGTTGTATTTGAAGACGAAGCATGGCATAAAGAAGCCATTAAGGACACAAATCATGAAGTACTCATTTATCACATACAACAACCAGAACTTATGGTTAAATTACGGGATTATGTAATTGTTGAGTGCAACCTAGAAGCAGTTGTAAAATCAAAGCGTTATGAACGCATTAAGAAATATGAAATGGCACAGCATTTAAAAGCCGTACAACACTCTATTAAAGACGTTCTGAACGACCCCGTATTATTTAAGAGCTACCTTAATAAATTGGACATAGAAACACGAAAAAGAATTATGAGTGTTGAGCGGTATTTGGAAAAACTCGAAACAAGCAACCAATATAAAATAGCAGATATCGTTGATTTGAAATTATTTGAAGCCTTACACGAACCTCACTCTTCTCTAGATGCCAAACACCAGGACTTAATTTGGAAGTTACTGGTAAACATTGCGCCCAAAGATGTATTGTACTGGTTCTGGTATGACAAAGAAACTTTTTATAAAGCATATGATAACTGGGATGTCTCTTTTAAAGATTGGACCATAGAAACCATTCGTAACAATATTTAGTTAAACTAGACTCATTTTATATTGATGAACTTTTAACTTTAGGCTTTTAACTTTTAACTTAAAAACATGACCTTAGAACTTATCATATTTATAGCCGCCATACTATTCGGGATGTTTTTGTATTGGAGAGAATCCGGAGGGAACGGATTATACCGCTTTTTCAACAAGATTTTTAATGCCAAGGCATTGCAAATGAAGCCAGATGACAAAAAAGGGTTTGTGTATCAGCAATCCTTTGTGTTGCGTTTGGTATTTATTGGCACCCTTTTTTTGATTGGAATTCTTATTGTCCGCTTTTTAATTCCCATAGATCTTGCAACCGTTTCTCTTTTCGCATCCATGGTTGTTGGAACACTTATTGGCACCTACCTAGCAGGCTTTGTCTTCAAGTCTGAAAAAGTTATAGATAAAAAAGCCGATAAGATTGAAGATGTACTACACGAAACCCTTGAAAAAGGAAAAGATCTTATTGAAGAGCTACAGGGTAAAGATAGCAAAGAACCCGAAATAAATGAACCTGAAGTAGAATCCCCTGCCGAGGAAGAAAAGAAAAGCGCTAGGGAACGCTTAAAAGATAAAGGCCTTTTATAATGTATTCGTTTAATATTAACAGAACTAATGATAAAAAACTATTGGAATAAAGGAAGAAAGCAAAAAATAAGAGTACTGCTGTTGACTTTCGTTTTACTCATCGCATTGATTGTACTCCGTGACGACTACCAACCTGCCTTATTATTTATTAGGAAATACATTTTTATCATTCTGTTAAGTCTTGTTGTCTTATTTTTTGGTTTACGAAAATTTAGAAATACCCCAAGTTCAGCAAGACGCGCTATGATCCTTGTTTTTTTATTGATTTTCTTTGGAGGTTTGTACACTATAGGCTGGCATTTTAAGATGTACGATTATATGCAGGCCTACAATGTGTTTAATAACCTAAACAAAATTGAAATTCACGAATTGCCGCTTACACAAAACGAGCGCATTCAGCCCCTGCGCAATATTTTCTCCATGGCTAACGAAAGCGTGGGAGAGACTAAAGACGTATCGTTGGCCCATCTTGTAAGGGTAGACAATGAGAATAAATGGACCATGGTCATACAACCTACCGAAAAATACGTCTGGCAAGGCATTACCGACGATACCGAAGAGGTTTTTGCCGTTTCCAGCACAACGCCCTTTCCTCGATTTTCAAATGAGAACCGGATTCCTGTGACATTTTCCATAGGCGAATCCCTAAAGTTTAGCAGAAACACCTACAATGCCGTGGTACAACGGTTTAACATATTGCAATTGTTCACTATAGAACCCAGCGACACCTTCTATATGAAAAACGATAGCGGACACTGGGTACAAGTAGTTAGCCTGATAAAATGGAAAGGCTTTTTATTTCCCTATCCAACCTTTGGAGGTGTTATGGTAATTGACAGTGGGAAACACACCTTTAAGGATTATATAGAACGTATACTCATAGGAAAAGGCACGTACATAAGTCCCGAAAACATTAAAAACCATCCGTACTTAACCCGTCAAAATACATTAGCCGAAAAGGTATCGCGCTTACAGGCCGAATCCTTAAAGTTCCTGGGAGGTTTTAGTGATCCCTTACCTTGGAATATGGAAACGGCGGTTAAGATCCCTGTATTGCCAGATGACCAAAACCAACAACCTTTTGTAACCGATTTCGATTTCTCCGATACCGATGCAGATACTTACAGTGGATTGTACCATTGGTTCGGTCTGGAACCGGTAGGGGATGAGCGTACCAGTTTAACCTTTAGTGTATTTATTCCTGCAGATGGCACTAATAGCTTGTATTATTACGACCATGCTGCGAAAAAACAAGGCTATGCCGGTGTTTCTGCCATGCCATTAAAGGTAATCGAATCCCGTAAAGAATTTGATTGGTCGGTAAACAAGCCCGTAGAGTTTAGACCATATATAAAAAATATAGCAGGCCGCAAGCGTATGTTCTTTCTTGGAACGATCTCAGCCATTCGTGATGGCTCTGATAATTTTGACGGCTCGGCAACACCCGATCTTGCCCTAATAGACAGCGAATATCGCGATGTAGTATGGATCGATGTAAAACACCCGAGCAACTGGGACAAGACCGTGTACGATCAATTAAACGAAGCATGGAGAGCCAGTGAAGGGATTGACCATTACTATATAGAAACAACCAAGCATATAGATCTAGTAACGCAAAAAAGCGATTCCATACAAGCACTTACTGAAACTGATGAGAGAACCAAAGCCATAGAACGCCTACAACGGCAATTGGATTCTTTAAATGCTAGTGAATGATACCTTAAGCAAGAATTTACGTATATTTGATTGTATTTATTAAGTAATTGTGCGTAAATTGAATAAATGGAACTGACAACAGAAATCAAGGAATATATAAACAGAAGTGTTCTGTGCTGGCTTGCGACCGCATCAATCGAAAACGTACCGAATGTTTCGCCTAAAGAAATATTCAACCATTATGAATCGGACAAAATAATTATCGCGAATATTTCTTCACCGCAAACCGTCCAGAATATCAAACAAAACAAAAATGTTTGCGTGAGTTTTATAGATATTTTGGTACAAAAGGGATATCAGATAAAAGGAAGAGCTGAAATAATAGGCAAAAAAGATTCTGAATTTGTAGAGATGGAAAAAATACTGACTAAAATGACTGGAAGAAAATTTCCCTTTGCAACCATAACAAAAATCAAGGTTAAACAGGTAAAGCCAATAATCGCACCAAAATATTTACTATATCCCGAAACTACCGAAAAAGAACAAATAGAGAGTGCAAAAAAAGCCTATGGACTATGAACAAGGAATATAAAACCTACTCATAGCCTCAATTATGGTGTATTCAACTGCGTCAGGATCCACTCGGAAATGCTAACATCTTTACTTAACCAAAAAACAGTATTTACAAGCAATTAAGTGAATAACGAAGAATTTTTCTTGAAAGAACTGGTAATTGAAAACGATCTGATGCTTTTACATCATTAAAACCATCGACCATTGATGCGATAGAAATAATCAGTTTTTCACAAGAACTTGTAGAGTTTGGTACTAGGGTAAAACTAAAAACCACTTATGGGGTAAGCGATGGGCTACACTTTTTAACTAATTTAGTACCAAAACCAACAACCTTTTGTAACCGATTTCGATTTCTCCGATACCGATGTAGATACCTACAGTGGATTGTACCATTGGTTCGGTCTGGAACCGGTAGGGGATGAGCGTACCAGTTTAACCTTTAGTGTATTTATTCCTGCCGATGGCACTAATAGCTTGTATTATTACGACCATGCTGCGAAAAAACAAGGCTATGCCGGTGTTTCTGCCATGCCATTAAAGGTAATCGAATCCCGTAAAGAATTTGATTGGTCGGTAAACAAGCCCGTAGAGTTTAGACCATATATAAAAAATATAGCAGGCCGTAAACGTATGTTCTTTCTTGGAACGATCTCAGCCATTCGTGATGACTCTGATAATTTTGACGGCTCGGCAACACCCGATCTTGCCCTAATAGACAGCGAATATCGCGATGTAGTATGGATCGATGTAAAACACCCGAGCAACTGGGACAAGACTGTGTACGATCAATTAAACGAAGCATGGAGAGCCAGTGAAGGGATTGACCATTACTATATAGAAACAACAAAGCATATAGATCTAGTAACGCAAAAAAGCGATTCCATACAAGCACTTACTGAAACTGATGAGAGAACCAAAGCCATAGAACGCCTACAACGGCAATTGGATTCTTTAAAGGCTAACAAATTTCAAAAACGAATTTTAAACAGTCTCTAAGCATTTACGTATATTTGATTGTATTTATTAAGTAGTTATGTGCAAGCGTATAAGTGAGTAGAGATATAATTTCATAATTGTAATTTTTTTTTACTATAATGAATATGGAAGCAAAACATAAAAAGAAAACTTTTGGGACTCTTGCAGGCGTATTTACACCTACAACACTCACAATCCTAGGTGTAATTATGTACATCAGACAACCATGGGTAGTAGGCAATGCAGGTGTTATAGGGGCTTTAGCCATAGTTTTAATATCTGTAACCATTACGCTTACAACTGCACTTAGTTTATCTTCTATCACAACTAATGTAAGGATAGGAAGTGGAGGCGCATTTAGTCTTATTTCACAATCACTTGGTTTAGAAATAGGCGGTGCAATTGGGGTTCCTTTTTATTTTGCACAGGCAATTGCAGTTGCTATGTATATCTTCGGATTTCGTGAAGGCCTACAAACTCTAACCCCAGATATAGATCCTTTTATTCTTGATGTAAGTATTTTTTTCTTTGTCATGCTTATAGCTTTTATAAGTACAAGTTTTGCCTTTAAAATTCAGTATGTCATTCTTGGTGTTATAGTCCTTTCTTTAGTATCAATTTATGGGGCACTTTTTACCAATGAATTGAATTATAGTGTTGAATGGTTTGGAAAGTACCCAGGTTCGATAGAGAATAATTTTGATGGCTCGTCTTTTTGGATTGTTTTTGCAGTTTTCTTTCCTGCTGTAACGGGCGTAATGGCAGGAGCAAATATGTCTGGTGATTTAACGAACCCGCGAAAAAGTATTCCCTATGGAACAATATCTTCTGTTATTATTACAACTATAATATATATTAGTCTGATTTTTGTGGCAGCACTAATTGCTTCACCTGGTGAATTGGCTGGAAATTACAATATATTTATAGACAAATCATTATATGCACCCATTGTATTAGCGGGATTGTTAGGAGCAACTCTTTCTTCTGCACTAGGTTCGTTTGTGGGGGCTCCGAGAATTTTATCAGCACTTGCAGAAAAAAGAATTTTGCCAAAAAGCCAAAAGCTAGCTAAATTATCAAAAAGAGGGGAACCTGTTAACGCCATGCTAATCACAGCAGTAATTGTAATTATTGGTATTTCTTTACGAAATTTGAACACCGTTGCACCTATTCTTACCATGTTTTTTATGATTACATATGCAACGGTAAATATTGTTGCACTGGTTGAGCAATCATTAGGTTTGCCAAGTTACAGACCAACGCTTAAGATTCCAATTATTATTCCGGCTATCGGAGCTTTGGGTTCCATTACAATAATGTTTGTAATTAACGTAATTGTAGCTTTATTTTCATTAGGTTTTATTGTATTGTTTTACCTATATCTGGTAAAAATGAATATAAAATCTATTGCAGGAGATTCTAGAAGTGGGCTATTTACAGCATTGGCCGAGTGGGCTACAAAAAAAACAAACAATTTAAGACAAGAAAGGGAAGTGAGATCATGGCGTCCCGATTTATTAATGCCCGTTAGCATGCCCAAAGAACTTCGAAGCTCATTTAAACTTATTCATTCAATAATTTATCCTAAAGGATCTATAAAAATATTGGCTTTGCGACATGAAAATGAAATTGAACAAAAAAATTTGGAAAATTTTCTTAAAAATGCAGTAAAAAAGTTTAAGGAAAGTGAATTGTCAGTTTCTTACACTACTATTGACAATACTGATTTCAATACCACTGTAAATGTAAGTATGCAGTCATTAAATGCTGCTTTTTTTAAGCCAAATATAATTTTTGTAAGCATAGATACGACTACCTCAAATTTAAATTATTGACTTAGGCATTTAACTACTAATATTTTTGATAAAGCATGGTTCGGTATTCACCATTCTGTTCAAAAGGTTGTCAAAAATGTTTTCTTTCATGAAGCTTCTATTAAAGCGATAA